>NZ_JACVBK010000003.1:0-651616 GCF_014852325.1 Pseudomonas sp. PDM01 | reverse complement strand
GTGAGGCGTTGAGCTAACCAATACTAATTGCCCGTGAGGCTTGACCATATAACACCCAAGCAATTTGACTACTCGAAAGAGCATCAGATTGCGGTGTGTGAAGACGCAATGAACCGAAAGTTCGAGAGCAACACACAAACTATCGCATACCCAATTCGCTGGAACGTCGCAAGACGCGTCAGCTCAAGAATTTCTTGACGACCATAGAGCATTGGAACCACCTGATCCCATCCCGAACTCAGCAGTGAAACGATGCATCGCCGATGGTAGTGTGGGGTTTCCCCATGTGAGAGTAGGTCATCGTCAAGATTAAATTCCGAAACCCCAATTGCGAAAGCAGTTGGGGTTTTGTTTTAGTAGAAGTCACCAATTTTGCTGGCACGTTACGGCGTAACGGGCTGGACACAGAATTTCTTGACGACCATAGAGCATTGGAACCACCTGATCCCATCCCGAACTCAGCAGTGAAACGATGCATCGCCGATGGTAGTGTGGGGTTTCCCCATGTGAGAGTAGGTCATCGTCAAGATTGAATTCCGAAACCCCTGTCTGCTAACGCAGACAGGGGTTTTGTCGTTTCGGGCTCGCTAATATCTCGATTGCCTGCTTAGGAAAAACAAAAAAGCCAGCCCCTGAAAATCAAGGGCTGGCTTTTTTGTATGCCGAGTATTTGGAACTGGTAGCTCACTGTGGCGGTTTTCGATCAGTTGCCCACCTGGCGCACAAATTGATCGAGCACATCGCTCAAAGGTCCGGCGGCAACGTTGTAGCGCTGGCTGCTGACTGCCGCTCCAACGTCACCCACCATCGGGTGCGGTAGCGCAGTTGCACGGGCAAGGTCTGCGGAAGGATGGCCAGCAGTTTGTCGGTGTCCTCCAACCGGAAGACACCGGACAGCCGCAAGTCGGCAATATCTGTTGTGCACGTCAGATAACCATGGCGGTAGCGTCCGACCTCCTGCAGGAAATCGCCAAGACGCATGTTGCGGGTGACGATCAGACCGTCGACCCAGGTGCCGACATCCATGGCCTGCGGTGGTGCCAAACGTGCCCGCTGATGATCAATCACATAGTTCTGACCGGCCTGCACCTGAATCGGCATGCCATCAGCAGGCAGTGGTGAATGGATCGCGACCATGCCGCTGGTCACGCTGAGCCGCGTGCAGTCCGCGTCCTGGCGAAGGATGAAACGTGCGGCGACGCCCTCATACACACCGTGGTGACTGTGCACGCGTAGCGGTCGATCCAGTGAAGATCCTTCATCGGCCCCGCCGCACGTCACGATGATTTCGCCACGGGTCAGTTTGATCCGACGCTGGTGCGCGGTGTAGTCCAGATCCACTGAGCTGGCGGTGTTCAGTTCGAGTCGCGTGCCATCCGGCAGCTGGAAACCACGGCGCTCGCCCGTAGCGGTGGCAAAATCCGCGGTCCACTGTTGCCAGCCTGTCAGATCCCTGCCCAGCCATGCTACCGATCCCATCAACAACGCACCCGACAACAGTTTCAAGGCTTGGCGTCTACCCAGTCCTTGAGCACTGTTTTCCAGCGTGTTGAAGGCGACGTGGGCACCGGGTACCGCATGCAGATTGTTGCTGAGTTCGGCGTGCAGCGACTGCACCCGTTGCCAGGCCAGTTCGTGTTCCAGATGTTCTGCCCGCCAGACATCGCATTGCTGGCGCAGCCTGGAATTGCTCGCGTTGTTTCGCAAGCGCAGCAGCCAGTGGATGGCTTGTTTGACCACCTGTTGATGAGGTTCGCCACGCCGACCCAGTGCCGAATTATCCACAGGCATCATGTTGGGTTCCGCAGCAGGTAGCAGTGATAGAGCGAATCAGCGACATAGCGCTCCACCGAACGTTGAGAGTGAGCCCTTCGGCTGCATTAGCCCGAACGTCACAAATGATAATTACTCGCATTGTTGTCAAGGGACGGGGAATTTGCAACTGCCGCTCGAACAACCGTCATCACAACAATGCTACTCAAGCGCTCTAGCATGCCGTTCGGCGGGTATCTGACGGAAATACCGGTCATTTCGTACATGCCCCTAAGATTTATCCCGCCTGTGCCGACAGACTGGTGAGACATGCGTGCACCAAAGTAGAGCGGCCTTAGAGCCGCTTGAGCTGTACATGGAATGTTGCAACCCGGAACGCATCCCCACTTTCTGCATAGAAGCCCTATGAAATGAATCTCAAGTTCAGCCATAAAATCCTGTTGGCCGCCTCCGGCGTCGTGGTGCTGGCTTTTGCGTTGTTCACTTTGTACAACGACTATCTGCAGCGAAATACCATTCGGCAAAACCTCGAATCCTCCGTTCAACAAGCCGGCGACCTGACCGCCAGCAGCGTGCAGAACTGGATGAGCGGCCGCGTGCTGGTGCTGGAAAACCTCGCGCAAAACGTCGCTCATCAAGGCGCCAATGCCGATCTGCCGGGGCTGGTTGATCAGCCGGCCTTCACCTCCAACTTCCAGTTCACGTACGTCGGCCAGACTAATGGCGTGTTCACTCAGCGCCCTGACGCGAAGATGCCGGATGGCTACGATCCGCGTCAGCGTCCCTGGTACAAGCAAGCGGTTGTCGCTGACAAAACCATGCTGACCCCGCCTTACATGGCGGCCGTCGGTGGGTTGGTCGTGACCATCGCCATGCCGGTGAAAAAGAATGGCGAGTTGCTTGGCGTGGTCGGCGGTGACCTGAGCCTGGAAACCCTGGTGAAGATCATCAACTCGGTGGACTTCGGCGGCATTGGCCATGCGTTTCTGGTCAGTGCCGACGGCCAGGTGATCGTCAGCCCGGACAAAGACCAGGTCATGAAGAACCTGAAGGACATCTACCCCAACGCCGGCCTGCGCATCGAGAAGGGCAATCAGCAAGTCACCCTGAACAACCAGGAACGCATCCTCTCGTTCACCCCGGTCAACGGTTTGCCGAATGCTGCGTGGTACATCGGTCTGTCGATCGATAAGGACAAGGCCTACGCACCATTGAGCCAATTCCGCACCTCAGCGTTGATCGCGATGTTTATCGCTGTCACCGTCATTGCGGTGCTGCTGACCCTGCTGATCAACGTGCTGATGCGCCCGTTGACCACCATGGGTCGTGCGATGCAGGACATCGCCCAGGGCGAAGGCGACCTGACCCGACGTCTGTCCGTGGAAAGCAAAGACGAATTCGGCGAACTGGGCGGCTCCTTCAACCAGTTTGTGGAGCGAATTCACGCGTCGATTTCCGAAGTGTCCTCGGCAACCCGGCAGGTCCATGACCTGTCGCAACGGGTGATGGCTTCGTCCAACGCGTCGATCGTCGGTTCCGACGAACAAAGTGCGCGCACCAACAGCGTGGCGGCGGCAATTAACCAGTTGGGCGCCGCCACCCAGGAAATCGCCCGCAACGCCGCCGACGCTTCGCAGCATGCAAGCGGCGCGAGCGAGCAGGCCGATGATGGTCGTCAGGTGGTGGAAAAAACCATTCTGGCCATGACCGAGCTGTCGCAGAAAATCAGCCTGTCGTGCACGCAGATCGAAACCCTGAACGCGAGCACCGACAACATCGGGCACATTCTCGATGTGATCAAAGGCATCTCCCAGCAGACCAACTTGTTGGCGCTCAACGCCGCCATTGAAGCGGCACGCGCCGGTGAAGCCGGTCGTGGTTTTGCGGTGGTGGCGGACGAGGTACGCAACCTGGCGCATCGCACGCAGGAATCGGCCGAGGAGATTCACAAGATGATCACGTCGCTGCAGGTCGGCTCGCGTGAAGCGGTGACCACCATGAACGCCAGTCAGGTCTCCAGCGAAGAGAGCGTTGAAGTGGCGAACCAGGCGGGTCTGCGTCTGGTCAGCGTGACGAAGCGCATTGGCGAAATCGACGGGATGAACCAGTCGGTGGCGGCAGCGACCGAGGAGCAGACGGCGGTGGTGGAAACCCTCAACGTCGACGTTAACCAGATCAATCTGCTGAATCAGCAGAGCGTGGCCAACCTCAATGAAACGTTGAAGGATTGCGATGCATTGTCGTTGCAGGCGAATCGGTTGAAGCAGTTGGTTGATAGCTTCAAGATCTGATTCAGGTCAGATCACCGCGTTATCGTTCTTCGCGAGCAAGCTTCGCTCCTACAGGTTACTCGATACCTTGTAGGAGCGAGGCTTGCCCGCGAAGAGGACTGGCGCATCACCGAAAAAAGTGTGTCCTACGCAAACAACTTCAACACATTATTCATCGCATCATCGGCAAACCCCTGCACAAAATCCTTGAACCCCGGCAGTGCCTCGGCGCCACCCTGAGCCGGCTCGGCGATGATGGTCCATGTTGCTCGGGACTTACCTTCACCCAGCACCTCAACCGTCATCGCCGCCCACAAATTGGCCACGCCCAAGGTGTTGTAGATCGTGGTCCAGGTCATGCTCCGCGCCTGGTCATCCCGCGAATTGAGTTGCTCGACCACCAGGTTGCCGTCCTTGAAGAATTTCTTGCGCAGCGATGACACGCCTTCGCCGGTCGTCTCGATGTGCGACAACGCCGGGATGAATTGATCGAAGCCGGCAAAGTTGCCGACCACCGCCCAGACTTTTTCGGCCTGCGCCGGCACGTCCACCGAAGACACGACGAGGCAGCCTTGTGGGTTTTTGATCAGGGTATCGGGTTGCAGGTTTTTCATGGTTTTGCTCCGCTTGAGTGATTCAGATGAAGTTGATTTCTTTGAGGTAGTCGCAGCCGCGACGCAGCAGCGCCGGGGATTTTTCCGGGTAGTGCGCGCCCATCTGCCGCACGCCGGCCTGAGCGTTGTCATGGCCGATCATCGAGATGTCGCCGATGTCTTCTTCGAAGCCGTTGAGGTAAAAACCGAGTACGCCGAACAGCGCGTTGTCGCTGTCGACCCGGCCCAATTGCTGCTGCCAGTCGGAGACGCTGACCATGGAGAATTCCCGACCCGCCTCACGAAAGGACGCGACGTAATCGTCCCAACTCAGCGGCTCGGGGTTGTGCAGGTTGAATACCGCTTTTTCCGCTGAATATCGGCTGGCGTGGAAGGCGATGAAACGGGCGAGAAAGTCCACCGGCATCAGGTCGAAATTCAACGCGAACTCCGGCACCTGACCGAGCTGGATCGAGCCTTTGAGCATCAGCATCAAACGGTTTTTGTGCGGTTGGCAGACGCCGCTCAAGCTGTTGAAACTGATGTTGCCGGGGCGGTACAGATTGACCCGAACCCCGCGCTCCCGAGCCCTTTCCAGGATCCGTTCGCCGACCCACTTGGACAGGTTGTAGCCATTCTTGATGTAGATCGGCGGGGTCTGCGCGGCGGGCAGTTCGAGCACCCGGCCATCAGCGGAAATCGTGCTCGAAGCCGACAGCGTCGAGACGAAATTGAAGATTTTTTTACTGCGTCCTTCGCACAGGCGCAGGCACTCGAAGATCGGTTCTACGTTGTCCCGCGCCAGCGACTCGTAATCCAGCACGTGATTGACGTTGGCGGCGTTGTGCACCAGCGCGCCGTACTCGCGATCCAGGCGCTCATAAACATCCACCGCAAGCCCCAGCGAGGGCTGTGTGATGTCCGCCGCGTAAACCCGCACCCGGCTCAAATCCAGATGCTCCAGACGGTTTTCCCGCAACGCGTGGGCGAAGCGTTCCGCCGCCGATTGCCCGCTGCCATCGCGCACCAGACACGCTACTTCGCTGGCGCCCCACGCCAACAACGCCTCGACAATATGCACACCGACAAAACTGTTGGCGCCGGTGACGATCACTTTGTGTACATCGCCCATGCGACTGACGGGCAGCGGCTCGATATCCAGCTCGCGGAAGGCATCCGCCATGGCCTGTTCGCTGAGCACTTCCTCTGTGCCGGAGCCGCGCACCAGTGTCGCCAGTTTCGCGATGGTCGGCAGTTCGATGAAGCGGTTGATCGAGATGCTGCGACCGAACTCTTCACGCAGGCGCAACAGCATGCGCGACAGCAGGATCGAATGGCCGCCCAAATTGAAGAAACTTTCGTCGGTGGAAATGTCGCTGGCCGGCAACTCCAGCAGCTCGGCCCAGATCTCCAGCAGCAGCGCTTCATCGGCACTGGCCGGCAAGCGTCGCTCGGTGTTTTCGGCGATGCTGACGGGCAGCTCCAGCAGGGCCTTACGATCGACCTTGCCGTTGCTGGCAAACGGCATGCTCGCCAGTTCGGTCCAGGCGGTGGGCTGCATGTAGTCCGGCAGAAACTGGGTGGCGTGCGCCTTCAGCGCTTCACGCGCCGCGCCGGGTAGCGCTTCCTGAGGCTGGGCGAGGAACGCCAGAATCCGCCGTTGGTTGTCGATGACCACGGCCACCTGGCGGTACAGCTGACTGTCGCGCAGGCAACGTTCGATCTCCTCCGGCTCGACCCGAAAGCCGCGAATCTTTACCTGATTGTCCCGGCGGCCGCACAGCTCGATGCCAGCGTCGGTCCACTTCGCCATGTCGCCGGTGCGGTAGGCCCGCAGGTGCTCACCGCTCGGCAGGCTCACGTTCAAATAGCGCTCGGCGGTCTGTTGTGGATTGTTCAGATAGCCCAGGCAGACACCGGGCCCGACGATGTACAACTCGCCGACGGTCTGTTCGCCCACCGGCTGAAAATCCTCGTCGAGGATCAGCACCTGACTGTTGGCAATAGGCGCACCGAGGGTGCGATTGCTGTCGCCGGCGCGCAGTTGCCGCGCGGTGATCAGCACCGTCGCTTCGGTCGGGCCATAGAGGTTGTAGAGGTTGCCCTGGCGGGTGAGCTGCTCGATGACATAGGGTTCGCACACATCGCCACCGGTCATCACATGATCCAGCACCTGCAACTGCTCCAGCGGCAGAATGCTCAACAAGGCTGGTGGCAGAAACGCGTGGCTCAAGCGTTGGTGGCGGATCAGTTCCACCAGTTGCAGCGGATCACGGCGTTGATCATCGCTGGGCACGATCAGCTCGGCGCCCTGCAACAGGGTCGGGAAAATATCGATCAGCGACGAGTCGAAACTCAACGACGAAAACTGCAGCGCCCGGCTCTGCTCCGTCAGTTGCACATAGTCGGCGTACCACGCGGTGAAGTGCGCGAGGTTGGCCTGGCTGAGCAACACACCTTTGGGATGGCCGGTGGTGCCGGAGGTGTAGAGCGCCATGCACGGCGCGTCGAGGTCCGGGCGCTGGCGCATCAAAGGTTGGTCGAGATCCACGCTGTCGATGTCGATCGCGCTGATGTCCAGGCTGAGCATCTCGGATGCAAGAGGATGCTGCCCGTCGTGCAGCAGCAACACGGCACCGGCATTCGACAGAATGTAGTGCTGACGTTGCAGCGGATGGCTCGGCTCCAGCGGCAGATACACCGCGCCGCTGCCGAGAATCGCCAGAATCCCCGCATACAACGCACTGCATTTCGGCAGGCAAATGCCGATCACCCACGGCCCGTCGAGTTGTTCGAGCATTGGCTGCAAACGCTGCTGGATGGCGCGGCTGTGGGCATGCAGTTGGCGATAGCTGAGGGACGTACCGGCAAGGTTCAGCGCCGGTCTTTCGGCGGACAGCATGAAGCGCTGCTCAAGCCGCTCGATCATCGGCACTTGCGCGAGTTGCAGCAACCGAGGATCAGCGGTGGAATTGAGCCGATGGACGAAGGCCAGGTGCTCCAGGAACCGCAGGCTTTCCAGCCGCTCGAAATGCACCGGGGTCGCTGGCTCGGCCAGTAGAAAATAGTCGGCGTCCCGCGAGAAACGACTGACCAGCAGCGCTACATGATCTACCAGTTCCGCTACCGCCCGCACACGCAATGCCTGGCCGTTGCCCGAAGGTTCGTCGGCAATCGGCACGCGCGTGAGCAGCGTCGAACTGTGCAGGCATAGCAAGTCCAACGTCACAAGACCTGAAGTCTGCGGCTCGCCGATGCCCAGTTGCAGCGTCAGTCGAGATGTCGCGCCGAAGTCCTCAAACGGCAGGCTTGTGTCGTCGATCAGCAAATCGAACGGTCCCGCCGCAGGCTGACCAACTGCTTCAAGCCGCATCAGTGAATGACCGTGTTGTTCGAGCTCCAGCGCCAGGTCGGTCAGGGCCTGGCTCTGCCCGATGAGCAGAATGTCGAGACGTCTCATGATGTGCTCCTCGTTAAACCAGGTAGTCGCTCAGGGCTTCTTGAACGCACGGCGAATCGAGCAGCGAACTGCTGCGGAAAAACCGCACGATGTTGGCGACCAACGGGTGATGGCGGTTGATCGGGAAGGCCAGTCCCGACACTTCGCGCTTGAGTGCGGCGCGCGCGGCTTCGCTGATTTGCAAAGACTCGATCAGGCGGAAGTCGAACGACTTCTGAATGTCGTTGGTCAGGTAATGGCCGATGAACACCGGCAAAATCTGCGCGATGCATTGGCGATCTTCTTCGCTTGCGGTGTGCCAGTAGATGCGCACCAGCCGCGCCCAGAAGCCGGAGTGACGACCCTCATCGAGCAGGTGGTCAGCCATCAAACCCTTGATCGATTGCTTGACCGTGTCGTCCTTGGCAAACGCCGCCACATCCCCGGTGACGGTGTTTTCGGCGATGGCCACGCAGATCAACTCCACGGCACTGCGCAGGTGTTCCGGTGCGAGTGCCACGGCGGCCGGAATCGCCCGGCTCAGTTCGATTTCATCCGGCAGGCCGATGGGTGTGATGCCCGTCATGGCGACGGTTTGCTGCATGAAATCCATCGCCACCAGCGCGTGGTAATCCTCGTCCACCACCACGGTCATGGCGTCGTACCGGCAGGCGAACGGGAAGGCCACGGCAAAGCGGTTCTTGGCGATGCTGCGCGCGGTTTTGTCGACGATCTCGGTTTCGAAAATCACCACGTCGTTGATGAATTTGTAGAGCGTCTGCACCAGGGCGAAATCCCGTTGCTCCGGGCATTCGCGCAGAAAGGTTTCACTCAATACCAGCGGTTGGCGACTGAGCGGGTAGATCAGCTTTTCGTCGTTCTCCAGAACGCGGCGCGGTCGGGTGCGGATGGTCGCGCGGCTTTCCCAGGCGTCGGCGAAGGATTGGTAGTCGGCGGCGTTCATGCGTTCACCTCCGCCAACGGCTCACTCATGCTCAGGCGCAGGCCGTCCCACAGGGCAATGCGGCTTTCCACGGCGGCGAGGGCGCTGGCGTAGACGTCTTCTTCGCGTTGCGGATCGCCATTGACCAATCGCGCGAGGAGTTTTTCCGCTGCCGGGCCGTGGTCTTCGGAATCGACTTCGATGTGCCGTTCCAGGTAGTAACGGAAGGTCGGCGCCTGCTCGATACCGATGCCCCAATCGTCGAGAATCCGCTGGAACATCTGCGGAATCACGCTCTCGCGACCGTGCAAAAATGCCGCTGCAACACTGTGGCCGGGTGCATGCAGCGCGGTGTGCAAGGTGTGGCGCACGAACTGCGCAGCGGCCGGGTCAACGTCCACGCTCTGCAATGCCACGTCATAACTCACGCCTTCTTGCTGCAGCGCCACGAAGCGTTCGATGACGGCCGTGCTGGCTCCCACTTCGCGCATCGCATCGAGGTACAACTCGAAATGGCTGTAATGGCCGTGGGCCGGACGATCATCGGACTCTTCACCAAGCACTATCTCGTTGATCAGGCGCGCCGCCTGCGGATCGCTCGGCGGCAGCCAGGGCAACTGAACGCAGGTCAGCTCCTGTTGCAGGCGCTTGGTCAGCGACATGAAATCCCATACCGCAAACACATGGGATTCCATAAAGCGTTGAAGTACCGAAAGCGAATGTATTTCAGAGAAAATCGGGTGCGCGCTAAGTTCTGCTTTCTTCTGATTAAGACGGTCTTTAGTCGATTTCATGGCGAGCCTATAAGTGGTCCGAAGTGAGGTGTGATCAATAAGTAATGAGTGCTTTAAAAAGTCTGATGGCGAGCGGGTGCCTCAAATGAATTGATCGGTATTAGTTGCATATAAGTCTTATGGCTAAAGGGTTGCAGCCAGTAGCCAGTAGTGGCGGAGAAAAACTAATACACGAATAAAGTGCTGGGCAAGTTATTTTTATACTATTTTAAAGTTTAACTTTTTCGGGCGTGACAAGTTCCAATAAGACTTTTTGAATAAGTTTTATTTGGGCGTAGTTGCTCCTTTCGGCTTATATAAGTCGAAATCGAAATAAAGAGTGAATGCCTCACTCGAAGCAACTTTCTAAGGGTGATCGTTAGTGTGATTTGAGGGGGGGAAGTTGGCCGGGACGCCGATGCTTCCTTTCCCGTGGCAAGACTCCTTCCTTAGGTTCTTGATGCGGGGACTGCGCCGCTCATGCGGTGCGTCGCCCGTTTGTTATTCGTTGGCAGCCCAAGAGTGAGCGTAAATCAAGGCAGCCGCTATCACCGACGCGTCTAGGGTCAGTGCAAGGGGCGGGTTTGGCAGAAAGGATGTGCAGGCGCGGCAAGCGCGGGCGAGCAGGTCGACCTGCTCGCGCCGTTGCCGGGGTGATTTATTTCGAGGTTTTTCTGCTTTGTGCTTCGGGGCTTTCGAGATAGCGGGTGATGACCTCGACGCCTCGGTTGAGGTGATGTTCGAGCAGCTTCACCGAGCGCTCGATGTCGCGGTCTTCCACCGCCCGCAGCAGCGCACGGTGATCTTCCTGGGACAGTTTGCCCAGGCCCATGGCTTCCAGGTTGAAGCGCAGGAAACGTTCCTCTTCGTTCAGGCCGTCTTCGACCAGCCTCAAGAGCCGACGGTTAGGCGCCTTGCAATACATCGACATGTGGAACAGGCGGTTCAGCCGGCCGATTTCGGTGTAGTCGTGTTCCGTTTCCAGTTCGTCGATGTAGCGGGCCGCCTGCTCGAAGTCTTCGTTGGTGAGCAAGGGGATCGACAGGCGCAGGGCTTCGGACTCCAGAAGGATGCGCAATGCGTAAGTCTCGACGGCGTCGCCCTGAACCAGTGGCGCGACCACCGCACCTTTGTGGGCGACCACGTTAAGCAGTGCATGGGCTTCGAGCTGGCGCAAGGCTTCACGGACCGGCATGCGGCTGACACCGAACAGGTCGGCCAGGTCTTGTTGGCGAAGGGCCGTGCCGCAAGGAATGCGACCATCGAGAATGGCGGCACGCAGGGTCTCTTCGATGACCGAGCGGGCCAAATGCGCGGGAATCGGCCCGTTGACCTTGATACTGCTGAGAGGGTTGGGCTTCTGTGTCACTACAACGCACCCTGAATGACTGAGATAATTTGGATCCAAGAGGACACTAGTGACTGCCTGACAGGTTGTCAAACGCACACAGGGTCACACTTCAAGTTTAGTCGGCCCGCAGTGATCTCACCGTGCCATTGTTATTTAACAGGCTAACCTTCAACATCAATCGATTCCACCTGCCCACCCTGGATGCCTCGCATTGGCGGCACGTTTCGCGATCCCTCGGACCTTGCGCTGGTTGTGCTGCGCGTTGCTGCTGGCCGGTGTCATTTCGGGCGGCCTGCACGCCGACTGGGATTTTTCCCTGATCAGCCGTCGGGCGCAGGCGTTGTACGGGCCATTGGGCGAGGGTCAGCAGCGCATCGATGCCTGGCAGCAATTGTTGGCGACGCAGAAGCAACTCAGTGAGCTGGACCAGCTCAATGTGGTCAACCAATTCTTCAACAAACAGATGCGCTATGAAGAGGACATCGACCTGTGGCACGAGGTCGATTATTGGGAAACCCCGATCGAAGCCTTGTGGAGAGGCGCCGGTGATTGCGAAGACTTCGCCATCGCCAAGTATTTCAGCCTGCGCCGCCTCGGCGTTTCCAGTGACAAGTTGCGCATTACTTACGTTAAGGCCCTGAGCCTCAATCGCGCGCACATGGTGCTGACCTACTACGCCAGCCCCGACGCCATGCCGCTGGTGCTCGATAGCCTGATCGACGCGATCAAGCCCGCCAGCCAACGTACCGATCTGTTGCCGGTCTACGCTTTCAATGCCGAAGGCTTGTGGTTGCCGGGTGCCAAGGGCAACAAGAAAGTGGGCGATACCAAGCGGTTGTCCCGTTGGCAGGATGTGTTGAAGAAAATGCAGGCGGAAGGATTCCCGGTCGAAACGATTAACTAGGAGCACGCGCTCAGATGTCTTTGTTCAAACAGCTATTGATCGCTATTTGTCTGTTCCTGGTGGTCGCCTTCACCGGCAGCTTCATGGTCAGCCTCGAGAGCTCGCGCACCCAGTACGTCAACCAGTTGCGCTCCCACGCCCAGGACGCCGCGACGGCGTTGGCACTGTCATTGACGCCGAACATCGATGACCCGGCGATGGTCGAGCTGCTGGTCAGCTCGATCTTCGACAGTGGTTATTACGCGAGCATCCGCGTGGTCGATCTGTCGAACGACAAGACGCTGGTCGAACGCAATGGCATCCCGGCGGTCACCAATGTGCCGGACTGGTTCATCAAACTGATCGGCCTGGAACCGGCGGGTGGCGATGCGATTGTCAGCCGTGGCTGGGAGCAGGCTGCGCGGGTCGAAGTGGTCAGCCATCCGATGTTCGCGCTGGCCAAGCTTTGGCAGAGCGCACTGGGCAGTCTCGGCTGGTTGCTGCTTTGCGGCGCGGTGAGTGCGGCGCTGGGGGCGTTGCTGTTGCGTCGGCAATTGAAACCGCTGGACTACATGGTCCAGCAATCCCACGCCATTGCCCGCCGCGAATTCCTCAGCCTGCCGGACCTGCCGCGCACACCTGAATTGCGCCGGGTGGTACAGGCCATGAACCAGATGGTCGAGAAGCTCAAGGCGTTGTTCCAGGAGCAGGCCGAACGCAGTGAAAAACTGCGCGCCGAGTCCTATCAGGACAACCTGACCGGGTTGGCCAACCGGCGCTATTTCGAGATGCAATTGAACGCGCGGGTGAGCAATCCGGAGCAGGCGAGTTCGGGTTATTTGCTGCTGCTACGGGTCAAGGACCTCGCCGGGCTGAATCAGCGCCTAGGTGGTCAACACACCGATGATTTGTTGATAGCGGTCGGCGAGCAACTGTCCCGCGAGTGCGCCAAATACCCCGAAACGCTGAACCTTGTCACGCGGATCCGTGGTGGTGAATTTGCCGTGCTGGCGCCGGGATTGCTGCGCGCAGAAGCGCTGCAACTGGCGCAAAACCTCGACAGCGCCTTGGTCACCCTGCATGCGACCGGCGCCACCGACGTGGCCGCCGTGGCTTTCATCGGGCTGGCGCCGTTTGTGTATGGCGACGCCCCGCAAGCGGTGCTCGGGCTGGCGGATCAGGCACTGGCGCAGGCTGAAGGCCAGGGCGATTCCCGGTGGGTGTGCCTGGACCGCGCAACGTCGGCCCCTGTCGGCGATGATCATCATGCCTGGCACAGCTTGCTCGATCTGGCGCTGAGTCAGCAGCGCTTCGAGCTGTATTTCCAGCCGGTGGTGGCCAGCCAGGACACGACGCTGGTGCTGCATTACAAAGTGCTTTCGCGCCTGATCGACGAGCAGGGCCAGGCGATCCCCGCCGGCCGGTTCTTGCCGTGGCTTGAGCGTTTCGGCTGGGCCGCGCGCCTGGACCGCCTGATGTTGGAGCGGGTGCTTGAGCAGATGGCCGACCATGAAGCGTCGTTGGCGCTGAACCTGTCCTCGGCGACGCTGGCCAATCCGCAGGCGCTGAGTCAACTCTTCGATATTTTGCGGGCGCATTCCGGTTTGGGGTCGCGGCTGACGCTGGAAATCGGTGAGGAACAACTGCCAGAGCAAGCTGAGCTGGAAGAGCTGACACGACGGCTACGTGAACTCGGCTTCTCGTTGAGCCTGCAACACTTTGGCGGGCGCTTCAGCATGATCGGCAACCTGGCACGGCTCGGGTTGGCGTATTTGAAGATCGACGGCGTTTACATCCGCGCGATTGATCAGGAGAGCGACAAGCGTTTGTTCATCGAGGCGATTCAGCGGGCGGCGCACAGCATCGACTTGCCGTTGATTGCCGAACGGGTCGAGACGGACGGGGAGCTGGCGGTGATCCGCGAGATGGGGATTTACGGTGTGCAGGGGCAGTTGTTTGGTGAGCCGAAGCCCTGGGAGTGATCAGATCTGAAGATCGCCATCGCGAACAACCCGGTAAACACTGTAGGAGCCGGCTTGCCGGCGATGGCGCCAGTACAGACAACGACAAAGGTTGGATCAGATCAACCCCGAATCATCCTCATCCACCAGATTACTCAACCCACCCAACGCTTCCCGGGCCTGTGACCGGTCCATCAGTTTGGCCTGTGCGGCGGCCGGCAGGTCGGTGACGCGGATCACGCCCTTATCGGTCAGCACCTGAATCAAGTCGTCGAGTACCCGGATCATGTCCAGGTCACTTTGCCTCAATTGCTTGAGTTGTTTGATTTGCTGAAGTTGCTTGTGGCTGGTCGCCATGACTTCGCTGGCAAACCAGGCTTGAAGATCGGGGTGGTCGGCCGGGAGTATTTCGGTCGACCCGGCATAGGCCTCGGCTTCCACGCGCATCAGTTGGCCGTCTGCATTGCGTTGCACGTAGAACATTGAGCATCCCCCATGAATGACCGGCATAGGTCTGTCAGCAGCATAGCCAACGGAGCGGTGCCTTGATGTCAGGCCGTGGCAAAACATGCTTATGAACTAAGTAACTAATTGATTTAAAAGATATATGCGAAACAACTAAACGGCTGTTCGTTAATTGCCTGGGTAAATGGTCCGCTTATTGCTCCGTTGTTACTCGTGTTCGTGATGTTGTCAGCGACTGAATGAGCCTGCCATTCGGCGCCAAAATGAGCGGTCGTTCAGGCTTGAGTGGATAATCGCGCGCCGTCCGGTCGAGCCGTTTTTTCGGTGAATGCATGCATAGATAAGCAGCCAAAAAAACAGCGCCAAGTCAAAAAAATGGCGATTAAAAAATAATTTTGATCGCGATTAAGTATTACGCTAGTGTAGTTCAAAATATTGACGATATCATTTTAGTGGCTCACCTCGACGGACCGTCACGAGCTTCGTGTTCTATCTCAGTAAGCGCCTCGGGCAGTCTATGAATCGTACAGACGATATATCGAACCTGTTCAACAGGTTCGGGGCAAGTGCGGACAGCTATCTCGAATTCGATAGCCATTTTGACTACAAAGAAAAGCCGTTGGCGCTGGTGCCGACTACGCCTGTGTCCGTGGTGATTGAAGCCCCTGAGGCCGCTGCCGAGGTGGTTGAAGCCGCACCGGTCGAGCGCGCGCTCCATGACGAGGCTGAACTGCCGCCCGTCAAAATCCCCCAGGTTGCTGCGCCGCTTCGCCATTTACTGGCCGAGGTCGCGCTGGCGCGTCAGGCAGAAGCGCAGGCACGCAACGAAGAGGCGCTGCGCCAGGTGCTGCCTCATGGCCGTCCGAGCAAAACCAAGGCGCATGTCATCGCGCTGATATCGGGCAAGGGCGGTGTTGGCAAAAGCACCCTGGCCTCGGCGCTGGCCACCCTGTTGCGGGTTGAGCACGGTCAGACGCTGGCCATCGACCTCGATCCGCAAAACGCCTTGCAGCATCACCTGGGTGCCGAGCCGGATGTGGCGGGCATGGCAAACGCCAGCCTGCAGGGTGAAAACTGGAATTCACTGCTGTTGGCCGGGCCGGCAGGCTCATTGTTGCTGCCTTATGGTGCGGTCACTGAAGATGAGCGCCGGACGCTGGAACGCTATCTGGAAAACGATCGATTCTGGTTGGCCCGTCAGCTGGAGAACATGGCGTTGGGCGAAAACGACGTGGTGATTCTCGACACACCACCGGGTCGTACGGCTTACCTGGACCAGGCCTTGATGGTGGCTGATCAGGTGCTGGTGGTGGTGACCGCCGACGCCGCGTGCTTCCTGACGCTGGACCCGATGCAGCGCTTACTCGACGAACGTAAGGCCCGGGGGCAGGCCCCGCAGTGCAATTACGTGATCAATCAGTTCGACGGCTCCCGAGCGTTTTGCCGGGATATGCAAGAGGTGCTCAAGCGCCGTCTCGGTAACGATCTGCTGGGGGCCGTGGCGCTGGATCACAGCATCGGCGAGGCGTTGGCGTACGGTCAAAACCCGTTGCTGGAACCGGGCTTTTCCCCAGCCTGCCGAGACATGCGAGTCCTGAGTGACACGCTCAAGGTGCAATTGAAATCGATGGATATCGCGGAGTCGTACGCTTCGTGATTACAGCCTCAGCTCCCGATACCGAAGCCCTGACGCGATCGCAGCGTTGGGCGCAGGCGCTGTCCGAACGCGTAGACAGTTTGCCCAAGGCATTGCGTCGAGCGTTGATCCTCGGCGTCACGCTGATGTGCGCGCTGATGGCTGTTTTTATCATCACAGTGCCGTTCGATCTGTATTCGCAGTGCCTCTTTGCGGCGGGTTGCTTCGCCACCGCGTTGGTACTGCGCAAGATTCCGGGGCGCCTGACGGTGATGGTGCTGATCGGTTTGTCACTGACGGCATCCCTGCGCTACCTGTACTGGCGGCTGACGTCCACCCTCGGTTTCGAAGGCTGGCTGGACATGCTGTTTGGCTACGGCCTGGTCATGGCCGAGCTGTACGCGATGATCGTGCTGGTGTTCGGTTACATCCAGACCGCCTGGCCGCTGCGCCGCAAACCGATATTGATGAGTGGCCCGCCCAGTGAATGGCCGACGGTCGATGTGTTCATCCCGTCGTACAACGAAACACTGGATATCGTCAAAGTCACGATCTTCGCCGCTCAGGCCATCGACTGGCCTCGCGACAAGCTGCGCGTGCACGTCCTCGATGACGGGCGCCGCGAAGACTTCCGCGAGTTCTGCGGGCAGATCGGCGTCAACTACATCGTTCGTGACAACAACCGCCACGCCAAGGCAGGCAACCTCAATGAAGCGTTGAAGGTCACCAGTGGCGAGTTCGTGGCGATTTTCGACGCCGACCACGTGCCCACGCGCTCTTTCCTGCAGGTGAGTATCGGCTGGTTCCTCAAGGATCCGAAGCTGGCGATGCTGCAAACGCCGCACTTCTTTTTCTCCCCTGACCCGTTCGAAAAAAACCTCGACACCTTCCGTTCCGTTCCGAACGAAGGTGAGCTTTTCTACGGCCTCGTACAGGACGGCAACGACCTGTGGAACGCGACGTTCTTCTGCGGTTCCTGTGCCGTCATCCGCCGTGAACCGTTGCTGGAAGTTGGTGGCGTGGCCGTCGAGACCGTGACCGAAGACGCCCACACGGCGCTCAAACTCAACCGTGCCGGCTACAACACCGCGTACCTGGCCATTCCTCAGGCGGCGGGCCTGGCGACGGAAAGCCTGTCGCGCCACATCAGCCAGCGGATTCGCTGGGCACGGGGCATGGCGCAGATTTTTCGCACCGATAACCCGCTGTTCGGCAAAGGCCTCAGCCTGGGCCAGCGTCTGTGCTACGTGAACGCGATGCTGCACTTTTTCTATGGTTTGCCGCGTCTGGCGTTCCTCACCGCGCCGCTGGCCTTTCTGATTTTCGACGCGCGGATCTACCACGCCTCGGCCTTGATGATTACCGCTTATGTGCTGCCGCACATCCTTCACGCCAGCCTGACCAACTCCAGTATTCAGGGGCGGTTCCGCCATTCGTTCTGGAACGAGGTCTACGAGACGGTACTGGCCTGGTACATCATGGGCCCGGTGCTGATGGCGCTGGTCAATCCCAAGTTCGGCGGCTTCAACGTGACCGACAAGGGCGGGATCATCGACAAGAAGTACTTCGAATGGAAGCTGGCGCGCCCCTACATCATCCTGCTGAGTTTGAACGTCGTCGGCATGATCATCGGTGTGGTGAAGCTGATGGAGGGCGCGGACGATGCGGCGACCACGATCCTGATCAACCTGGCCTGGACCGTTTACAACATCATCATCACCAGCGCCTCGGTGGCGGTGGCCAGTGAAACCCGGCAGATGCGTTCCGAGCCGCGGGTTGCGGCGGCGTTGCCGATGCGCCTGACCCGTGCCGACGGCAGTGTCATCGAAGGCACCACTCTCGATTTCTCGCAAAAAGGCCTGGGCTTCCGTTTGCCTGACGGGGTGACGGTTCCCCAGGGCGAGCGGGTGCAGATCTCGCTGTTTCGCAATCAACACCTGAGCGTGTTCCCGGCAGTGATTGTGTTCAGTCGCGGTACCGTTTTGGGCGCGCAGTTCGATCAGTTGACACTGCGCCAGCAAAGCGAACTGGTGCGCCTGACCTTCTCGCGCGCCGACACCTGGGCGTCGACCTGGGGCAGCGGTCAGGTCGACACGCCGTTGGTGGCGTTGCGTGACGTCAGTGCCATTGGCCTGCGCGGTATCTACGAACTCTTCAAGGCCACGGTCCTGGAAGCGCGGGCCTGGCTGCGCAACCGTCGTCCACCCCCACCCCTCTTAGAAAACGTTCTGGACAAGTGATGAACTCGAAGTCTTTCGCTGTCGGTAACCTGCGCGGCGTTCGCCGTGTTCTGGCTCGTGCGACCTGCACCTTGCTGGCGTTGGGGAGTGGTGTCGCGGCGTTCGCCGAAACGGCGCCGGTGACCAGTGCCACGGCAGGTGCCGGCAACTACAGCCTGACGCTCAAGCAGCTGGGCCGGAATTATCCGATGACCCTGCGCGGCGTCGAGTCCGCCGACAGCGTCAACTTCGACGTGCGCGCCGATGCGATCGTGACCGGCGCGCACCTGACGTTGCAATACACCTACTCCCCTGCGCTGTTGGCCGACCTTTCGCAGATCAACGTGATGGTCAACGATGAGGTGGCCGCCAGCCTGCCGTTGCCCAAGGAAAACGCCGGGGCGATGCAAAAACAGGTGGTGGAGATTCCCGCTCACCTGATCACCGAGTTCAACCGTTTGAGCCTGCAGTTCGTCGGCCACTATTCGATGAGTTGCGAAGACCCGCAGCACTCCAGCCTGTGGGCCAGGATCAGCAACAACAGTCAGCTCGACATCCAAGTGTCGCCACTGACCTTGCCGGACGATCTGGCGATCCTGCCACTGCCGTTTTTCGACCGTCGGGATGCGCGTCAGCTGAGCTTGCCGTTTGTGTTTGCCGCTGCACCCGACAACAACACCCTGGAAGCCGCCGGCGCACTGTCGTCGTGGTTCGGCGCCCAGGCCAGCTATCGCGGCGCGGTGTTTTCCTCGCGCTTCAACCAACTGCCGGCCAGCGGCAATGCCGTGGTGCTGCTCAGTGGTCCTGATGCACTGCAACTCGGAGGTTTGACGCTGCCGGCGGCGACAGGGCCGACCCTGACGCTGATGAGCAATCCCAACGATGCGAACGGCAAATTGCTGGTGATCACCGGTCGCGACGGGGCGGAACTCAAGCGCGCCGCGACGGCGTTGGTGCTGGGCAGTCAGGCGTTGTCGGGCAGCCGCGTGGTGATCGACCATCTCGACAACGTGCAGCCACGCAAGCCGTACGATGCACCGAACTGGTTGCCCACCGATCGTCCGGTCAAGCTGGGTGAGTTGATTGCGGCCAAGCAATTGAATGTCGCCGGCTACAACCCCGGCGAGATCACCGTGCCGCTGAATTTCCCGCCAGACCTGTTCACCTGGCGCGACGAAGGCGCACCGCTGGACCTCAAATACCGCTACACCCCGCAAGAGAAATCCTCCAACTCGTCGTTCATTGTCAGCTTCAACGACGGGCTGATTCAGTCTCGCAACCTGCCGTCCCAGGACAAACTCGACAGCGGTGTGCTCAGCGCGCTGAAGACCAACGACAGCCTGGCCCGCGAAGTTCGTGTGCGCCTGCCGTTGAACTCGGTCGCCCTGCAATCGCGTCTGCAACTGCGCTACATGTTCGATTACATCAAACAGGGCGAGTGCGGCGACATCATCATCGACAACATGCGCGGCAGCGTGGACCCGGAATCGACCCTGGACCTGCGCGGCTACGACCACTTCATGGCCATGCCCAACCTCGGCGTGTTCAAGGATGCAGGCTTCCCGTTCACCCGCCTTGCCGACCTGTCGCAAACCGCCGTGGTGCTGCCGGACAACGCCGGGGCTACTGACCTGGATGCCTACCTCACGGTGCTCGGACGGTTTGGTCAGTCCACCGGTTACCCGGCCACCGGTGTACAGGTGACGCAAGCGGCGCAGGTCGCTGCGGCTGCCGACAAGGATCTGCTGGTGTTGGCGTCCGGTGCCAACCAGCCGTTGCTGACCCAGTGGGCCGACCGTCTGCCGGCGGCGGGAAATGACGGCCAGCAACGTTTCGAACTGTCCGACTTGCCCATGCGCGTACGGGATTGGTTCAGCCCCGACCCGGATGCCAACCAGCGCAAGGCGCGGCTGGCCATGGCGTTTTCCGGTGGTCAGCGCAGCACGTACCTGACCGGTTTCGAGTCGCCGCTGAAGAGCGGTCGCAGCGTCGTGGTGATTGCCAGCGACCGGCCGGAAGGCCTCACCGAAGCGACCAAAGCCTTGGTCGGTGGCGAAGAGTACACCCAGTCGATCCAGGGCAGCCTGGTGGTGGTTCGCGGCAAATCCATCGAAGCGCTGGTGGCGGACGAGCAGTACTACGTCGGCGAACTCGGCCCCTTCAAGTACGTGCAATGGATGTTGTCGCGGCATGTGGGCTGGATGTTTGCGCTGACCGGGCTGGCCATCGTGCTGCTCAGTGGTCTGGCGTACGTGTCGTTGCGTGCCCGCGCCAAACGACGTCTTGACGTGTGATGAGCGTGCCCGCCTTCGCCCATAAACGCCCGTGCCGTGCCGCCGTGATCGCGCTGTCGACGCTGCTGCTGGCATGGCTGCTGCCCGCCACCGCCCAGGCGCAACGTTGCGAGGCATCGACCTGGCCGTTGTGGCAGACGTTCGTCGAGCACTTTGTGCAACCCGACGGGCGTGTGCTGGACGCCAGCACGCCGCAACGTCACAGCTCGTCTGAAGGTCAGTCGTACGCCATGTTCTTCGCCCTGGTGGCGAATGATCGGGTCACCTTCGACAAGCTGTGGCGCTGGAGTCAGGACAACCTCGCCCAAGGCGATATCAAGAACAATCTGCCGGGTTGGTTCTGGGGCCTGGACGAGCAGGGCCAATGGCGCCTGCTGGACAGCAATTCGGCGTCTGACGCCGATCTCTGGTTCGCCTACGCGTTGCTCGAAGCCGGAAGACTTTGGCAGAGCGACGCCTACACCCAGGCAGCGCGCCAGATCCTGCACAACGTTGTCACCCAGGAGGTCGAGGACCTGCCAGGGCTGGGCAAAATGCTGATGCCGGGAAAATTCGGATTTATCAAACCCGACCTCGACAAACCCGAGCTGTGGCAGCTCAACCCCAGCTATCTGCCGATTCCGGTGCTGCGCCGATTCGCCGACATCGATCGCAACGGACCGTGGGCGGAAATCGCCACGAACACCGCGACCCTGATCAAGGCCGTCAGCTACAAAGGCTTCGTTGCCGATTGGGTCAGTTATCGCCGCACCGGGCCGGGCAAGGGCGAGTTCATCGTCGACCCGGTCAAGGGTGAATTGGGCAGTTACGATGCGATCCGCACGTACCTGTGGGCGGGCGTAATGCCCGTCAAGGACCCGCTGCGCAAACCGCTGCTCGGCAGCCTGGGCGGCATGCTCGCCGCCACGCTCGCCGACGGTGTGCCGCCGGAGAAAGTCCAGGTGCTCAGCGGTCAGCGCAGCGGTGCCGGCCCGTTCGGTTTTTCCGCCGCGCTGCTGCCGTATTTCAAAGCGCTGGGCAATGCGTCGCTGCAACAGCAACAGGCCTTGCGCGTGCAGCAATTGATGGCCCAGACCCTGACCCCCGAAGCGGTCCAGGCAAAGCAGCCACCCTATTACTTTTTTGTACTGAGCCTGTTTTCGCTGGGCTACATGGACAACCGCTACCACTTCCTCGATCACGGGAAGTTGCAACCGATGTGGGAGAAGCAATGCCAGCGCGCCGTCACGCCATAGCCTTCGGGGTTTTCGCCGCCCTGATCCACAGCAGCAGCTTTGCCGAGCTCAATGGCGCCGGCAAGGCGCTGCTGCAACAGGGGCAATACTGGCAGGCACAAGGTGACCAGGTCCGGGCCACCGAAGCCTGGAAAAAACTGCTGCTGATCGATCCGCAGCAAGCCGATGCGATTTACGGTCTGGGCTTGCTGGAGCTCAAGGCCAACCGTCCTGCTGGCGCCAATCGCTACCTGGATCAGCTCAAGCAATCCCATCCCGGTGAATCGCAAACGTTGCTGCTGGAACAGGCCATCGCCTTGCAGAGCGGCAACAATCTCGATCAGTTGGAGCAGGCGCGCCTGCTGGCGACGGCGGGCGAACTGGACAAGGCCATGCCGATTTATCGGCAGATCTTCGCGGACAAGGCACCTCAAGGGGAGCTGGGCCTGGAGTTCTACAACTACCTCGGTTACTCGACCGGTGGCTGGACCGAGTCGCGCCAGGGCCTGGAGCGTTTGCTGCAACAGAGCCCGGACAACGCCAAGATCAAACTGGTGTTGGCCAAGCTGCTGCTGCGCAACGAGGCGACCCGTACCGACGGTATTCGTCGCTTGGGTCAGCTGTCGACCTTGCCCGAACTGGGCGGTGAGGCTACCGAGAGTTGGCGCGAGGGGCTGGTGTGGCTGGGTTCGCCACGAGCGGCGGAGATCCCGCTGTTCGAGGACTATCTCAAGGCCAATCCGGATGACGCCGAGATTCGCACGCAAATGAACAGCCGTGGCACGGCTGCCGTGGCTGCCCAGCAGAATCCGAACCTGGCACGCGGTTTCAAGGCGCTTCAGGACAACCAGCTGAATGTCGCCGAGCAAGCCTTTCTGGCACGACTCAAAGAACAAGCGCAGGACGCCGACGCGTTGGGCGGCCTGGGGATCGTTCGTCAGCGTCAGGGCCGCTTGAGCGACGCCAATGAATTGCTCAAGCGTGCCGCCGGCCGTGGCGGTAACCCGCGCTGGCAAGCGGCGCTGGAGAGCAATCGCTACTGGGATCTGCTGGGCCAGGCTGACAAGGCCAAATCCGACCATGACCTGGTGCGGGCGCGCAGCCTGTTGCAACAGGCCATCGCCAGTAAGCCGCGACAAGTCGAAGGCTATGTCGCTTTGGGTGGTGTGCAAGCGGAGCAGAACCAGTTGGACAATGCCGAGGCGAGCTATCGTCAGGCACTGACCCTGGACAATGACAACCCTGCGGCCCTGCTGGGGCTGATCACCGTGCTGGCGCAAAACGGTCAGGCCAGCCAAGGGTTGCGAATGATCGAAGGGCTGAACCCGGCCCAGCAAAAACGCCTTGGCGATTTGCGGCCATTGCGTGCCGCCGTCGCGGTCGGCCAGGCGAAAAATGCCGAGCGCAGCGGCGACCTCAACGGCGCGATTGCCGCGCAACAGGAAGCCGTGCGCAACGACCCGCAAAATGTCTGGACGCGCTATGACCTGGCGCGTCTGTATGTGCAAGCGAAGGTCCCGGACAAAGCCCGGCAGACCATGGCGGAGCTTCTTAAGGCCGATCCGCAGCGCGTTGATGCGCTGTACGTCAGCGCATTGCTGTCGAGCCAGTTGGGTGAATGGTCGAACGCGCAAAGCACGCTCGAGCGTATCCCGGTGAGCCAGCGCAGCACGGCGATGCAACAACTGGCCAACGAGGTTCAAGTGCAATCCTTGGCCAGCCAGGCCTCTACCCTGGCCAAACAAGGTGACCGCAGCCAGGCCATCACGTTGCTGCGTCGTGCCGAACTGGCCGCCAACGGCAAACCCGAATCATTGGGCATGCTGGCCTCGGCGTACGTCGATGCCGGTGATACCGAACACGCGTTGTCGATGCTGCGCAGCGCCATGGCACAAAGCAGCACACCGTCGGCGTCGCTGCGCCTGGCGTACGCCGGCGTGCTGCTGAAGACCGGTGACGACGTGCAGGTCAATCAGATCCTGCACGAGTTGCAGAGCCAGCCATTGGCGGCGGCGGATCAGCGCAGCTACGACCAACTGTTGTACCTCTACACCGTGCGTCAGGCCGATCTGTTGCGTGAGAAGGGCGACCTCGTGGCGGCCTACGACACGCTCGCGCCGGCCCTGGCTCAGCGTCCAAATGACCCCTTGGCGGTTGGCGCGCTGGCGCGCATGTACCTGGCCAACAACAACGCCAAAAAAGCCATCGAGCTGTATCAACCGCTGCTCGACCAGGCGCCGAACGATCCGCAGCTGCAGATCGGCATGGCCCAGGCCTTGAATCAGTCCGGCGATTATCGCGGCGCCGAGAAAGCCATGGACAAGGCGCTGGAACTGGCGCCGAACGATGCGCCGATCCTCGCCACCGCCGCCAGTCTGTATCGTGCCCAAGGCAAGAACGCCAAGGCCGCGCAGCTGTATGCGCGCGCCCTGGCGCTGCAAGCGCCGAGCAAGGAAGACGCCAATCCGTTTGCCGGGACCGTGGCTGCCAACCCGTTTGTGGGCAAGGCCGGCCAACGCAGTCAATCGCGGCTGGCCGAGGCTACGCTGTCGCAAATTCCGGCGCCCGCGCAGGTGCAAGTTGCGCAGGCGGCGGATGAGGCCGAGCCGGCCCTATCCAATGCCCTGGCAAGCAATGGCAGCGCTGGCGCTTACGCTGTGCAACCCGCGCGGGCCCCGGCCAAGCCGGCAGACCCGCAGGCAGAAGCCCGCCAGGCGATGCAAAGTGCGCTGGACCAGATTGATCAGGAACGCAGCCCGCGTGTCACTCAAGGCGTGACCATCCGCAGCAATGACAGCGAGTCGGGCCTGAGCAAAATCACCGACGTCGAAACGCCGCTGGAAATCAGTGTGCCGCTGGGTGATGACCGTCTGGCGCTGCGCGTTACGCCGGTGTCGCTGAACGCCGGTGGCATCAGTGATCCTGCCAAGTCGCGCTTCGGTGGTTTCAATGAGCAGCAGATGGCCGCGTTGCAAGCCCAGTTGGCGAACAACACGGACCCGGTCCAGACCGATTTTCTGCGTAATCAGATCAGCGGCCCGATCGGACGTCAGAAGGACACGGGTGTCGGCCTGGCCGTGGCTTACGAGAACCCGTCGCTGGGGCTGAAAACCGATCTGGGCGCAAGCCCCATGGGTTTCCTCTACAGCACCGTGGTCGGTGGTATCAGCATTGATCGCTCGTTCACCGAAGGCAGCGATTTCCGCTACGGCCTGAGCCTGTCGCGGCGCCCGGTGACCGACAGCCTGGTGTCTTTCGCCGGTGCGCGAGACGCCCGCAGTGGCCTGGAATGGGGCGGCGTCACCGCCAATGGCGGGCGTTTGCAGCTCAGCTATGACAATGGCGATTACGGCGTCTATGGCTACGGTGGCCTGCACAAACTGGTGGGCAACCACGTCGAATCCAACAGCCGTGCCGAGGCTGGCACCGGTGTCTATTGGTACTTGCTCAATGACGACAGCCGTCAGCTGACCGCCGGCCTGAGCCTCACCGGCATCAGCTACGACAAGAACCAGGGCAACTTCACCTATGGCAACGGCGGTTACTTCAGCCCGCAAAACTTCTTTTCCATCGGCGTGCCGATTGGCTGGTCGCAACGCACCGATCGCTTGAGTTACTCGATCAAGGGCTCGGTCGGCGTACAGCACATCGAGCAGGATGCGACGCCGTACTTCCCGAACGACAACGACATGCAGAGCGTGCTGAGTCAGGTCTCGCAGCAGTACGCCGCGGCCGGGATCATTGTGCCGACCCAGTACTCGGGACAGAACAAGACAGGCGTCGGTTACAACCTGAATGCGGCCGCCGAGTACCGTTTTGGCGACAACGTCTTCCTGGGCGGCAGCTTCGGCCTGGACAACGCCCGGGACTACAAGCAATTCACCGGTGGTTTGTACCTGCGGTACATGTTTGAAGACTTCACCGGTCGCATGGCGATGCCGGTCAGCCCTTACCGTTCCCCTTATTCGAATTAAGCAGCAGGAGTTTGCACCGTGGCAGTATCGATTCTGGCAGGCATGACCATTTTGATGATTGGCGACAGCCACCTGGCAACGCCTGACTATCTGATTTCCTCCCTGCACGACAGCCTGGTTGCCCAGGGTGCGACCGTGCATACCTTGGGTATTTGCGGCGCCAACGCCGGTGACTGGCTCAAAGCCACGCCGGGCACCTGCGGTGGTGCCGAGCGCCGTGGCACGGAAAAAACCGTGGTGCTGGGCGGCAAAGCAGCGACCTTGCCGATCAGCCAATTGCTGGCCACCGACAAACCGGACCTGGTGCTGATTGTCATGGGCGATACCATGGCCAGCTACACCAAACCGGCATTCCCCAAAGCCTGGCTGTGGCAGCAGACCACTGCACTGACCAAGGAAATCTCGGCCAACGGCACCCGTTGCGCGTGGGTCGGCCCGAACTGGGGCACCGAAGGCGGCAAGTACGGCAAGACGTTTGCCCGGGTCGAGATGACCTCCAAGTTCCTCGCCGCCAACGTGGCGCCGTGCAGCTACATCGACTCGCTGCAGTTCTCCAAGCCGGGCCAATGGGCCACGGTGGACGGTCAGCATTTGACCGCGCCGGGCTACAAAACCTGGAGTGCTGACATCAGCAAGGCTCTGCTGGAAGCCCCGGCCGTCAAGGAAGCCAAGAAATGATCAAGCTGTTCGCGGCGCTCGCGGCCGTCCCGGTGTTGTCGATCACTACGCTGGCCCACGCCGAAGTGGCGTTGTACCCCACCGGCCCGGCCGAAGATTCGGCGTTCATCCGCTTCGTCAACACCGGCATCGCGCCGCTGGACGTGATCGCTCAGGCCGGCCAACCGCCGCTGCGTCTTGAAGTGGCCGCACCGGTATCGTTGTTTTTCCCGGTGCAGGCCAGCAGTCCGATCAAGGGCAGCCTGGTCAGCGGTGCGCAAAAACTGGCCATGGATTTGAAAGTCGAACCCGGTGAATTCGCGACCGTACTGGTGTTGCCGGACGGCACTGGCATCAAGCAAGTGGCCGTGCGCGAGCAGCCGGATGACTTCAACGGCCTGAAAGCATCGCTGGCGTTCTTCAACGTCGACGCTTCGTGCGCCGACGCCAGTCTGCGTCCTGCCGGGCGTACCGCCGACCTGTTCAAAGCGGTGCCGGTCGACAGCTTGCAACGTCGCTCGATCAACCCGGTGAGCCTGTCGGTGCAACTGGTGTGCGCCAACGCCAACGTCGGCGGGCCGCTGGATCTGGGGGAACTCAAAGCGGGTGAGCGCTACAGCGTGCTGCTGGTGCCGTCGGCCGCAGGACCGCGTCTGTTGAACGCCACGGACTCGTTGTCCCACTGATCGGATCTCTGCGCCGCCATGGTCTTCGCCTCATTAGAGTTCCTGACATTGTTTTTGCCAGCGTTTCTGCTGGTCTACGCATTGGGCCGACCGGCCTGGCGCAATGTCATCCTGTTGCTCGGCAGTTGGCTGTTCTACGGCTGGCTGAGCCCGTTGTTCCTGACGCTGCACATCGTGCTGACGATTGTGGCGTGGGTGGGCGGCCTGCTGGTGGCCCGCGCACCGGACGGCTCCCGTGGGCGAGTGCGGCTGTTGATCGCGTTGATCGTGTTCAACACGGCGGTGTTGTGCTGGTACAAATACGCCAACATCCTCGCCGGGACCTGGAGTGAACTGATCACGTATTACGGGGCGATGCCGCTGGAATGGCAGCGGGTGGCGCTGCCGGCGGGCCTGTCGTTCATCGTGCTGCAGGCGATTTCCTATCTGGTGGATGTGCATCGGCATACCGTGCCGGTGGAGCGCAGTTTCATCAATTACGCCACGTACATTTCCATGTTCGGCCACTCCATTGCCGGCCCGATCATTCGTTATGACTGGGTGCGCCGAGAGCTGACGCAGCGGTATTTCAGCTGGCAGAATTTCTCCCTCGGTGCGCGTCGATTCATGATCGGCATGTGCATGAAAGTGCTGGTGGCCGACACGTTGTCGCCGCTGGTGGATGTCGCGTTCCACCTGGAAAACCCTTCCTTTGTCGACGCCTGGATTGGCTGCCTGGCCTACTCCCTGCAACTGTTTTTCGACTTCGCCGGCTACAGTGCCATGGCCATCGGCCTGGGCCTGATGCTGGGCTTTCACTTTCCGGAAAACTTCAACCGGCCGTACCTGGCCAGCAGCATCCAGGACTTCTGGCGGCGCTGGCATTTGTCGCTGTCGAGTTGGCTGCGCGATTACCTGTACATCGCACTTGGCGGCAACCGCAACGTTGCGTGGAAGACTTATCGCAACCTGTTCCTGACCATGGCCATCGCCGGTTTGTGGCACGGCGGCGACAGCTGGAATTACCTGTTGTGGGGTTCGGCGCACGGGGTCGCATTGTGCGTTGATCGCCTCTGGTCCCGTTCCCGTTTGCCAAACATTCCACCATTGCTCTCGCACAGCCTGACGCTGTTGTTCGTGTTCCTCGCGTGGACGCTGTTCCGCGCGCCGGATTTCCATTCGGCGATGACAATGTATGCCGGGCAGTTTGGCCTGCATGGCTTTGCGTTGGGCGATGCGCTGGCGGTGACCCTGCGCCCGGTGCATGGGCTGGCAGCGTTGCTCGGCGTGGTGTGCATCCTCGCGCCGCTTTTGCAACGCCGTGTCGAGCAGCGGTTCGCCCGTCACGCCTTATTCGTTCCGGTCACGGCTCTGTGGCCGGTGGCGGGGTTCCTGCTTTCGTTTGCGTTGATCGCGAGCCGTGAAGCCGTACCCTTTCTGTACTTTCAGTTCTGATGACCGCGCCCATGACTTCTTCGTCTCCCGCACCGGCTCAACCCTGCGAACGTACCGCCCGCATCAGCAAGCTGTCGGGCGTCGTGTTCGTGGCTTTTCTGGCGCTGGGTTTCGCCTCTTGCGCCTGGCTGCTGGCGAGCGGCAAAGTCGAGTTCGTGCCGCCCAAGCTCACGCGTCAGGCCGCACTGGAAGGCGACATCACTCACAAGATCGCCAAGCAGTTGTCGCAGGCGTCGGTGCCTGAGCAGGCGGCGAATCTGGAGCGCGGCGCAAGCTGGCTGGCGCTGCACGATACCGGTCCGCGGGTGCGCTCGGGATGTGCTGGCTGGTTGTTCCTGACCGATGAGATGCGCATCAACCGTCACGCCCACGCCAATGCCGACACCAAGGCCGGCGTGGTGCGTGAACTTCAGCAACGCCTGGCCAAACGCGGCGTCACGTTGCTGGTGGCGGTGGTGCCGGACAAGAGCCGTATCGCCCAGACGCAATTGTGCGACCTGCGTCGCCCGGCGATGTTGCAGGACCGCGCTGCAACGTGGGTCGAGGGGCTGAACAAGGCCGGTGTCGCTGCTGTGGACCTGGCGCCGAGCCTGCAACCGTTGGGCGCTGACGCGTATCTGCGCACGGACACCCACTGGAGCGAAACAGGCGCCGCCGCCGCGGCCAAAGCCGTGGCCGCGCAGGTGCAGCGCATGGGCATCAGCGCCACGCCGCACAAAGATTTCGAGGCGCAGCTGCAAGAACCGGCACGCCGTCCGGGCGACCTGGTCAGGCTTGCCGGTCTGGAATGGCTGCCGGTGACCCTGCAACCAGCACCGGAAACCGTGGCGGCCACCCGGATCAGCGAGAAAGCGGCCGCAGCGCAAAGTGGCGGCGATAACCTCGACGACCTGTTTGGCGATGACAACCTGCCGAACGTGGCGCTGATCGGAACCTCGTTCTCGCGCAACTCCAACTTCGCGGGATTCCTGCAGCAGGCGCTGGGTGCGCCGATCGGCAATTTCGCCAAGGACGGCGGCGAGTTTTCCGGTGGCGCCAACGGCTACTTCAACAACCCGGCGTTCAAACAGACGCCGCCCAAGCTGATCATCTGGGAAATCCCCGAGCGGGATTTGCAGACGCCCTACAGTGAAGTGATTGATTGGGCAAAGTGAGGTGGGGCTGATGGCCTCTTCGCGAGCAAGCCCGCTCCCACAGTTAACCGAGTAGTCCTGACGGACACGGTCAAGGTGGGAGCGGGCTTGCTCGCGAAGGCTGCCTGACAGACAACACAATTCAAAAGCCATATCGTTATTCGCTAACGGTATTTAAATTTCAATTCTTATATCTATAAAGTCACTCCCCTGCGTACCTGCCGACCAATCGGCGCGCCGCACGAAACGAACCAACACGGGACCTCCGTGAGTTTCTGATCGACGCGCGCGCCTTTGAGCGTGCCGTGCGTGGGAGTGATTTTTTATGCCAGCCGTCTCTGCATCACCTGCAATCGCACCGCAAACCTTCGAGATTCGCCCGTTCAGCGGTGCCGTCGGAGCCGAAATCATCGGCCTGGACCTGTCCCGCCCGATCAATGATCAGGACTTCGCCCGCATCCATCGCGCGCACCTGGATCATCACGTCGTGGTGTTCCGCGACCAACGCATTACCCCCGAACAGCACATCGACTTCAGCCGCCGTTTTGGCGTGTTGCAGATCCACGTGCTCAAGCAGTTCTTGCTGACCGGGCACCCGGAAATCCTCATCGTTTCCAACATCATCGAAAACGGCCAATCCATCGGCCTCGGTGACGCCGGCAAGTTCTGGCACTCCGACCTGTCCTATAAAGAATTGCCGAGCCTGGGCTCGATGCTGCACGCCCAGGAATTGCCGTCCGAGGGCGGCGACACCTTGTTCGCCGACATGCACAAAGCCTGGGACAACCTGCCTGAAGCGTTGCGCAAAGCGGTCGAAGGTCGCTCGGCGGCGCACTCGTACACGGCGCGCTACAGCGAGACCAAATTCGAAGGCAACTGGCGTCCGACCCTGACGCCGGAGCAACTGGCCCAGGTTGCCGAAGTCGTCCACCCCATCGTGCGCACGCACCCGGAAAACGGTCGCAAGGCGTTGTTCGTCAGCGAGGGTTTCACCACTCGCATCGTTGGTTTGCCGGACGACGAGAGCAAGCAACTGCTCGACGAGCTCTACGCCCACAGCGTGCTGCCGCACAACATCTACCGCCATCAATGGCAGCCCCATGACCTGGTGTTCTGGGACAACCGTTCGCTGATCCACCTCGCCGCCGGATGCCCCAGCCATCTGCGCCGCAAGTTGTATCGCACCACCATTCAGGGCGACGCGCCTTTCTGATTTGTCGGAGATTGAATCATGTCCAAACGTCTTCCCTTTGCACCGTTGGCTGCGGCCATCGGCCTGGGTTTCAGCCTGATCGCCGGCAGCCTGGTGGCGCCGACTGTGGCTCACGCCGAAGGTGAAATCCGCATCGCCGAACAGTTCGGCATCGTTTACCTGTTGCTCAACGTGGTGCGCGATCAGAACCTGATCGAAAAGTACGGCAAGCAGGAAGGCATCGACATCAAGGTCGACTGGACTCAACTGTCCGGCGGCGCGGCGGTCAACGATGCGTTGCTTTCCGGTTCGATTGATATCGCCGGTGCCGGCGTCGGTCCGCTGCTGACCATCTGGGACCGCACCCACGGCAAGCAGAACGTCAAAGCCGTGGCTTCTCTCGGCAACTTCCCGTACTACCTGGTGAGCAACAATCCGAAGGTCAAAACCATCGCCGACTTCACCGAGCAGGACCGCATCGCGGTGCCGGCCGTGGGCGTGTCGGTGCAGTCGCGCTTCCTGCAATACGCCGCCGCCAAGCAATGGGGCGACAAGGAATTCAATCGCCTCGACAAGTACACCATCGCCGTTCCGCACCCGGACGCCACGGCCGCGCTGATTGCCGGCGGCACCGAGTTGACCGGGCATTTCTCCAACCCGCCATTCCAGGATCAGGCGCTGGCCAACCCCAACGTCCATGTGGTGTTGAACACCTATGACCTGCTCGGCCCGAACTCGCCGACGGTGCTGTTCGCCACCGAGAAATTCCGCAACGAGAACCCGAAAACCTATAAGGCGTTCGTCGAGGCGCTGACCGAAGCGGCGCAATTTGCCCAGAACGATAAAGGCGCCGCCGCCGATACCTACATTCGCGTGACCAAGGCGAAAATCGATCGCGCCGCGCTGCTGAAAATCATCGATAACCCGCAGTTCGAATTCAGTGTCACGCCGAAAAATACCTACCCACTGGCCGAGTTCCTCTACCGCGTCGGCGCGATTAAAAACAAACCGGACTCATGGAAGGATTACTTCTTCCAGGACACCAAACCGCTGCAAGGGAGCTGACCGACATGAACGCCCCTTTGCAAGGCCACACGGTCAGCAAACCGAACGTCGCAGCCCAGGCGCTGCTGTCGGTCGACAACGTCAGCCTCGAATACCGCACGCCGCAGCGTGTGGTTCGAGCGACCCACCAAGTCAGTTTTGAAATCGACCCGGAGGACCGCTTTGTGCTGCTCGGTCCTTCCGGTTGCGGCAAATCCACATTGCTCAAGGCAGTTGCCGGGTTCATCCAGCCCGTTGAAGGCGAGATTCGTCTGCAAGGGCAAACCGTCCATGCACCGGGGCCCGACCGGATCGTGGTGTTCCAGGAATTCGATCAGCTGCCGCCATGGAAAACCGTCAAACAGAACGTGATGTTTCCGCTGCTGGCGTCGAAAACCCTCAAGCGCCAAGAAGCCGAAGAACGGGCGCTGCACTATCTGGACAAGGTCGGACTGGCGGCATTTGCCGATGCCTATCCGCACACTTTGTCTGGCGGCATGAAGGCACGCGTTGCCATCGCGCGGGCATTGGCGATGCAGCCGAAAATCCTCCTGATGGACGAACCCTTCGCCGCCCTCGACGCCCTTACACGCCGCAAGATGCAGGAAGAATTGTTGCTGCTGTGGGAAGAGGTGCGGTTCACGTTGCTGTTCGTCACGCACTCCATCGAAGAAGCGCTGGTGGTGGGCAATCGCATCCTGCTGCTGTCGCCGCATCCCGGTCGGGTACGGGCGGAAGTCCACAGCCATCAATATGATTTGCACAGTCTCGGCGGCGTGGCGTTTCAGGAGTCGGCGCGGCGGATTCATCGGTTGTTGTTCGATGAAGGCCAGTCACCGGAAACCGAGCGCGAGCTGGATTTTTCCGACATTCGCATCGCTTACTGAGCCATTGAGAGGAGTGCCCGATGAGCCAGTTATCATCTGCGCGTGAAGAGTTCGAAACCGTTTTGCAGCCGCTGACCAGCATCCCGCTGGAGCGTGAGTTGCCCCTGGGTCAACGCCTGTGGCAACAGGGCTGGATTCGCAAAAGCCTGATCCTGATTTTGCTCGCCGTGCTGTGGGAGGTGGTTGCCCGCATTCAGAACAACGACCTGCTGCTGCCGAGTTTTCTGCAAACCGCCAGTGCGTTGTATGGCGGGCTGCTCAGCGGCGAGTTGCTGGGCAAAGTGTGGATTTCGCTGGTGGTGTTGCTGAAGGGGTATTTGATCGGCATCGTCCTGGCGTTTGCCCTGACCACCTTGGCGGTGTCGACGCAGTTCGGGCGTGATCTGCTGAGTACGCTGACATCGATGTTCAACCCGCTGCCGGCGATTGCACTGCTGCCGCTGGCGCTGCTGTGGTTTGGGTTGGGGCAGAACAGCCTGATTTTCGTGCTGGTGCACTCGGTGCTCTGGGCGTTGGCGTTGAACACCTACGCGGGGTTCCTGGGTGTCTCGGAAACCTTGCGCATGGCCGGGCGAAATTACGGTTTGAAGGGCATGCGTTTCGTGTTGTTCATCCTGATTCCGGCGGCGCTGCCGTCGATTCTCGCCGGGCTGAAAATCGGCTGGGCCTTCGCCTGGCGCACGCTGATCGCCGCTGAATTGGTGTTTGGTGCGACCAGTGGCAAGGGCGGTTTGGGCTGGTACATTTTTCAGAATCGTAATGAGCTTTACACCGACAAGGTGTTTGCCGGTTTGGCGGTGGTGATTCTGATCGGGTTGCTGGTGGAGAACCTGGTGTTTGATTCGTTGGAGCGGGTGACGGTGAAGCGTTGGGGGATGCAGCGCTAGATTTTTGTTGCCTGATCGGGCCCCATCGCGAGCAGGCTCGCTCCCACAGGGGATCTCCAGTGGAAGAAGATTTTGTGTACTACGGAAACCCCATGTAGGAGCGAGCCTGCTCGCGATGGGGCCAGACCTGCCAAAACATAAATTGGAAGATGTTTGCTAGCATTGCGTCCAGGTCAATCCAGCCCGACCAAGAGTGCTCAGCATGCAACTCCCGGACATGAATCTTCTGGTCGCCCTCGACGCCTTGCTCGACGAAGGCAGTGTGGTGGGCGCCGCGCGCCGCATGAACCTCAGCCCCGCGGCCATGAGCCGCACGCTCACACGAATCCGCGAAGCCATCGGCGATCCGATTCTGGTGCGTGCCGGCCGCGGTCTGGTGCCTACGCCTAAGGCATTGGCGTTGCGCGAGCAGGTGCGGGAGGTGGTCGAACAGGCCGCGTTGCTGTTCCGTTCCGCCGATGACGTGGAGCTGGGCAGTTTGCGCCGACGCTTCAGCATTCGCGCCAACGATTTCTTTGTCGGTGTCTACGGCGGCAAGCTGTTCGACACCATGGAGCGCCAGGCGCCGCACTGCGAATTGCGCTTCGTTCCGGAGGGCGATGGGGATGACGAAGCGTTGCGTGAAGGGCGCATCGATCTGAGCGTCAGCAACAATCGGCCGCTCATGCCGGAAGTGAAGGTCCAGAACCTGTTCTCCACCCATTTTGTCGGCCTGGTGCGCGAAGACCATCCGCTGTTCGACGAAGAAATCACCGCAGAGCGTTTTGCCGGGTTTTCTCACATCAGCATGTCCCGGCGCGGGATTGCTCGCGGCCCGATCGATACCGCGCTCAATGCCTTGGGTCTGGAGCGGCGAGTGGCGGTGATTGCGCCGAGTTTCCATGCGGCGATGTTTGCCTTGCCTGATTCCGATCTGATTCTGCCGGTGCCCAAGGAAGCGCTGCTGAGCGTGCGGCGGCTGGGCTTGAAATTGCGCTCGTTCACCCTGCCGATCCCGTTGCCGACCCTCATGCTGACCCAGGCCTGGCACCCGCGTTTTGACAAAGACCCGGCGCATCGCTGGATGCGTGAAACCCTCAAGGCGTGTTGCGATGCGACATGGCTGGCCGCGCAACCCACGCCAGACTGAACACGGACCCCTGTAGGAGCCGGCTTGCCGGCGATAGCGATTTTTCATTCAACATTTTCATCGACTGATACACCGCTATCGCCAGCAAGCCGGCTCCTACAGGGGTTTTGTATTGCTGCGTGGAACGCACTTATAACCTGCCGATAAGTTGATTTTCGTCAGGTCCCACGCTTCTTAAAATGCTCCGACATTCACATCCCGGAGCTTGCAGTAATGACTTCCCTCACGGCCCCGGCACCTCTCGCCGTGGCCAGTCCAACGGTCGCCGTGACGCCACCGGTCTTCGGTCCGCGAATCATCATTGGTCTGGTGGGTGTGTTGCTGGCGGTGCTGGTGTCGGGCCTCAACGAGATGGTGACCAAGGTCGCCCTCGCCGACATTCGCGGCGCATTGGCCATCGGCTATGACGAAGGTACCTGGCTGGTCGCCAGTTACACCTCGACCTCGGTGGCTGCGATGGCGTTCGCGCCTTGGTGCTCGGTGACGTTCTCGTTGCGGCGCTTCACCCTCTGCGCGATCAGCGTGTTCACGTTGTTGGGCGTGCTGTGTCCGTTCGCCCCGAACTACGAAAGCCTGCTGCTCATGCGCACCTTGCAAGGCCTGGCGGGTGGTGCCTTGCCGCCGATGTTGATGACCGTCGCCCTGCGTTTTTTACCGGCCAACGTGAAGCTCTACGGTCTTGCCGGGTATGCCCTCACGGCCACCTTCGGTCCGGGGCTCGGCACGCCACTGGCCGGGTTGTGGACCGAGCATGTCGGCTGGCAGTGGACGTTCTGGCAAATCATCGCGCCGTGCCTGCTCGCCATGGCGGCGGTGGCCTACGGCTTGCCCCAGGATCCGCTGCGCCTTGAGCGTTTCAAGCAGTTCAACTGGCGCGGATTGCTGCTGGGTTTTCCGGCGATCTGCATGCTGGTGATCGGCATCCTGCAGGGCAATCGGCTGGACTGGTTCGAATCGACCCTGATCTGCGGATTGCTCGGCGGCGGGCTGGTGTTGCTGGTGCTGTTCCTGATCAACGAATGGTCGCAGCCGACGCCTTTTTTCAAGATGCAGATGCTCGGCATCCGCAACCTGTCGTTCGCCTTGCTGACCCTGGCCGGTGTGCTGGTGATTTTGCTGGCGGTGATCATCATTCCGTCCAGTTACCTCGCGCAGGTCCAGGGTTATCGCCCGGTGCAGACCGCACCGGTCATGTTGCTGGCGGCGCTGCCACAGTTGCTTGCGCTGCCGTTGGTGGCGGCGCTGTGCAACCTGCGCCGGGTGGATTGCCGCTGGGTGTTGGGGATCGGCCTGAGCATGCTGGCGCTGTCGTGCGTCGGTGGCTCGCAACTGACATCGGCGTGGATTCGCGACGATTTCTACGTGCTGCAACTGCTGCAAATCTTCGGTCAGCCGATGGCGGTGTTGCCGCTGTTGATGCTCTCGACCGGCAGCATAAGCCCGATGGAAGGGCCGTTCGCTTCCGCCTGGTTCAACACCGTCAAAGGCCTGTCGGCGGTGATCGCGACTGGCGTAATCGACGCGCTGACCACATCGCGGCTGCATTTTCATTCGACCATGCTGGTGGACCGTCTCGGCAACTCGCCGTTGGCCGACAGCGACAGCGCGGGCCTTGCCCACCGGCTGCATGAGCAAGCCGTGGTGCTGACCGCCTCGGACCTTTATCTGTGCATGAGCGGCGTCGCCTTGGCGCTGATCCTGTTGATTTTCTGGCTGCCGACGCGGATCTATCCGCCGCGTGCGCCGACATGAATGCTTCACTGAAACAGAAGGTTTTTATGACGACTCAATCCAAGCAAAAAATCGCCGTCGCAATGGCCTCCGTGGTGGCGGTCGGTGTGCTGGTGTATCTGCTGGCGCCGGGAGTTTTTGGCAAGCGCACGCAACAGAACACCAATGACGCCTTTGTCTCTGCCGACTTCACGTTGGTCGTGCCCCGCGTCGCCGGGTTCATCAAGGAAGTGCTGGTGGACGACAATCAGCAGGTCAAGGCCGGGCAGTTGCTGGCGCTGATCGATGACCGCGACCTGCGGGCTGCCGCTCAAGCCGCCGACGCCGAAACGCTGGTGGCGCGGGCGCAACTGCAAAACGCTCGGGCGACCCTTGAGCGCCAGACATCAGTGATTGCGCAGGCGCAAGCCACGGTGGTGTCGGCGAAGGCTGAAATGGCGTTCGCCGAGCATGAATTGAACCGCTACAACCACCTTGCCGGCGTTGGCGCGGGTACGGTTCAGAATGCTCAGCAAGCGCGTACGCGCATTGATCAAGCCAGCGCCCGGTTAGCCAATGCCACAGCGGTACTGTCGGCGGAGCGCAAGCAAGTGGAGATCCTCACCGCCCAGCGTGACGCCGCTGACGGTGGATTGAAACGGGCGCAAGCGGCACTGGAAATGGCCAGCTACGAGTTGTCCTATACGCGCATCGTCGCGCCGCAGGACGGCATGGTGGGCGAGCGTGCAGTGCGTGTCGGTGCGTATGTCACGCCGGGCAGCAAGCTGCTGGCCGTGGTACCACTGGCGCAAGCGTATGTGGTCGCCAATTTCCAGGAAACCCAACTGACCGAGGTGCAGCCGGGGCAGGGTGTGCAGGTGCACGTCGACAGCCTTGGCGGCGAAGCGTTGCGTGGTCGTGTCGAGAGCATTGCGCCGGCCACCGGGGTGACTTTCGCGTCGATCAAACCGGACAACGCGACCGGCAATTTCACCAAGGTTGTGCAGCGGATACCAGTGAAAATCGTCCTCGATCCGGGGCAGCCATTGGCTGAGCGGTTGCGGGTGGGGATGTCGGTGGAGGCGAGTATTGATACGGCTGAAACCGGGAAGCATGAGGTTGCTCAACGATGAAGAGGTTTGTTAACCGAGCTGGCCTCATCGCGAGCAGGCTCGCTCCCACAGGGGATCTCCTTTTGAGCAGTGATTGTGTGCATGACTCAACCTCAATGTGGGAGCGAGCCTGCTCGCGAAGAGGCCATCTGCTTCGACACAGTATTTGCGCCTTGCTCGTCATGAGCCTCACCGCCTGCACAGTCGGCCCTGATTTCCAGAAGCCTCAAGCCCGGCAAGTTGCCGAATGGTCGAAACCGTCGAAAGCCGCCGCCAGTGAAGTGATAACCGCTCATATGGACGAACGCTGGTGGGAAGTTTTCCAGGACCCGAAACTCTCGGCCCTGACCCAACGCGCTCTGACCGACAACCTCGACCTGAAACTCGCCAGCAGCCGTTTGCAGCAAAGCCGCGCCGCGCGCCAGGTGATCACCGCCGAACGCTATCCCAACACCGCCGCCACCGGCAGCTACGGGCGCAAACGCAACAGCGGTGAAGGCCTGAGCGATCCGTCGGGGCACCACGGTGACTCGGCGTTCAACCTGTGGGACGCAGGTTTCTCGGCCTCCTGGGAACTGGATTTCTGGGGGCGTGTGCGACGCGAAACCGAAGCGGCTGATGCCACCCTTGAAGTCGCGGAAAACGACCAGCGCGGTGTGCTGCTGTCGATGCTCGCCGAAACTGCCCAGGACTACATTCAACTGCGCGGCGTGCAAAGCACACGAGCCGTCACCGAGCAGAACCTCGACGTCGCCCGCCACAGCCTGAAGCTGTCGCAACTGCGCCTGGCCGACGGTGTCGCCACCGACCTGGATGTCGCCGAAGCCGCCGCGCAAGTCGCGGCCATCGAATCGCGCTTGCCAGCACTGGAGCAGCGCCAGTCGCAACTGATCAACGCGCTGAGCCTGTTGATGGGTGAGCCGCCGCAAGCGCTGCACGCTGAGTTATCCACAGACGCGCCGGTGCCACAAACCCCGCGTCAGGTCGCCATCGGCCTGCCGTCGCAACTTGCAGAGCGTCGCCCGGACATCCGCCAGGCCGAAGCCCGCTTGCATGCCGCCACCGCAAACATTGGCGTGGCCAAGGGCGATTTTTATCCGCGCATCACCCTGTCGGGCAACCTCGGTTCGCAGGCCATGCAACTGAGCGACTTCGGCTCATGGGGCTCACGTGCTTTCGGCATCGGCCCGCAATTCAGTCTGCCGCTGTTCGACGGCGGTCGCCTGCGCGGTGTGCTGAATTTGCGTGAAGCGCAACAACAGGAAGCCGCCATCGCGTACCAGCAAACCGTTCTGCGCGCCTGGCACGAAATCGACGATCAACTGACCGCCTACAACGCCAGCCAACTGCGTCGCGACAGCCTCGCCGAAGCCGTACGCCAAAACCAGATCGCCCTGCGCACCGCGCAACAGCAGTACGTGGAAGGCGTGGTGGATTTCGTCAACGTACTCACCGTGCAAGGCGAACTGCTGGCGACTCAGCAGCAATGGGTCGAAAGTTCGACCGGGGTGTCGCTGGCGATGGTCGGGTTGTACAAGGCGTTGGGTGGGGGATGGGAGTCGGTGTATCCGGTGGGGGAGATGGCGCAACGCTAATGTGCATTTGGAAAAACGAAAAAACCGGCCGGAGCCGGTTTTTTCACCCCTGACTGCCAGCGAATTTAATCGCTGCGTACAGGGTTCAGTGGTAGGGAGAGATTAAAAGCTGAGTGTTGAGGGTTGCAATAGTTGATTGGCAGCGGATGACGTAGGACACGTCTCGATTGCCCGTAAGGAAATGGTTGCTAGCAATAACACACGCTCTATCAGGTAAAAACTCCCACCCACTTGACGCTCACCCACGCTGTCATAGACTCCGCTCATCCGTCAGGGAGTTACGGTTATGCGACGAGTTCGTGTGTGGGTTATCGGATTGACCATTTTAACGTGTACCGCTCAGGCGCAAACGCCCGTGCCAGACGATCCGCTGCTGGACAGCAGCACCGTCGGCAGCAGCGGTTCGGCAGCCAGCACCGAGGCCCGTGGTGTGTTGCGGGCCAGGGATCAGGCGATGCTTGCCAGTGAGTTGTCCGGGCGGATTGTCGAGTTGCCGTTCAGTGAGGGCGAGTCGTTCAAGAAGGGCGATACGCTGGCGCGTTTCGATTGTTCGGCTTATCAGGCGCAGCTCAATGCGGCGCAGGCTGCGAGCCGTGGGGCCGGTGAGGAGTTGGCTCACAACAAACAACTGGCGGCGTTGAATTCGGTCGGGCGTTTCGAAGTGGCGCGGGCCGAGGCCAGGCTCAGCGAGACGCAGGCGCAATCTCAGGTGTATCAGGTTCAGGTCAAACGCTGCAGCGTGGTTGCGCCGTTTGATGGCCAGGTGGTGGAGCGCAAGGTTCAGCGTTTTGAAAGCGTTGCCGCCGGCGCGCCGTTGCTCGATGTGGTCGACAACCGCACCCTGGAAATCCATTTGTTGGTGCCGTCGCGCTGGATGGGCAAACTCAAGCCCGGCCAGACGTTCAGTTTTGTCCCCGATGAAACCGGTCGGCCACTCGATGCCACGGTCAAACGACTGGGGGCGCGAATTGACGAGGGCAGCCAGACCTTGCTGTTGGTCGCGACGTTGCCCAACGCCTCTGGTTTGTTGGCCGGCATGAGCGGCACGGCGCGTTTCGCGGAGCTCAAGTGAACGCTCCGGTCAGCGGCGGCGCGGAACAGGTCTTCGCCCGCTTTCTCGATCTTGAGCGCCAGACCCGCGCCGCACGCACTCCGTCGCAACTGGCCTACAGCCTGGTCAATGACGCTCAGGGGTTGTTCGGTTTTCGTCATGCCGCGTTGTTGATTGCCGGCAAGGTGCACGCGGTGACGGGCGTGAGTACCGTCGACCCGAACGCGCCGTTTGTGGCGTTCGTCGAGCAGGCCGTGGCGCAGTTGTTCAAGCGTGATGTGCTGAAGCAGGCGCGGGTGATTGCGCCCGATCTGCTCAGCCAATCGATTCAGGCGGACTGGCAAAGTCTGTCCGCCGCCCAGGTGTTCTGGCTGCCGCTGATCGATCACCAAAGCGAAGTGTTCGGCGGTCTGTGGCTGGCCCGGGATTTGCCGTGGAACCCGGCCGAACAAGTGCTGCTGTCGCAACTCGGCGACACTTACAGTCACGCCTGGCTGGCGCTGCAACCGCACAAGCCGTGGCGACTGCGCTGGACCCGAAAACGTCAGGTCGCATTGATCTCGCTGCTGGTGCTCGGAATGTTGATCCCGGTGCGCCAATCGGTGCTGGCGCCGGCCGAAGTGGTGCCATTGGGTGGGCGCGTCGTGGCTGCGCCGCTGGACGGCGTGATCGCCGAATTCCTGGTCAAACCCAACCAGACCGTGAAAACCGGCGACCCGTTGCTGCGCTTCGAAGGCACCACCCTCAAGGCTCAGGCTGACGTGGCCGAACGTGCGTTGGGCGTTGCCGAAGCTGAATTGAAAGCCAATTCCCAGCGCTCGTTTGCCGATGCCGAGTCCAGTTCGAAGATTGACTTGCTGGCGGCGCGCGTCGAACAAAAACGCGCCGAACGGGACTACGCCCGTGAACTGCTCAAGCGCAGCGAGGTGCGGGCCGAGCGCGACGGCATCGCGGTGTTCGCCGACGCCGAGCGCTGGACCGGCAAACCGGTGCAGACCGGCGAACGGCTGATGGAAATCGCCGACCCGAGCCAGGCCGAACTGCGTATCGAGCTGGCGGTGAGCGATGCGATTTCCCTGGAGCCGGGTGCGCAAGTCGCGCTGTTCCTCGACAGTGATCCGTTGCAACGGCATTCGGCCCGGCTCGAGCGCGCCGCATACGAAGCACAACCCACCGCCGGCGGGCAGTTGGCCTATCGGCTCGATGCCAGTTTCGATCAGGCGCCGCCGCGCATCGGCTTGCGAGGGACGGCGAAAATCTTCGGTGATCGCGCGCCTCTGGCGCTGTACCTGTTACGTAAACCACTGGCCGGTTTGCGCCAGAGTGTGGGGCTGTAGATGAGCCTGCCGAGCCTGCGTGCGGATTTGCAATTGACGCCCGCTTCACCGGCGCTGGATGGCTCGCCGCGCTGGACGTTGGCCGACCCGGTGCGCGGTCGCTATTTCAAGCTCGGGGTGGCGGCGATGCGCTTGCTGCGACATTGGTCCCTGGGCGATCCCGAAAAAATACTGCACGCCGCCAATCGCGAACCGGGTTTGCCGTTGGCCGGCAGCGATCTGGAGCAACTGCTGAGCTTTCTGCGCAGCCACGATTTGATCAGTGCCCTCGACCCGCAGCAGCGTGAAAGTTACAACTTGAAAGCCGCCGCCCAGCATCAGTCGTGGTGGCAGGTCTTGTTGCATCAGTACCTGTTTTTCCGGATTCCTCTTTGGCGGCCGGATGCTTTTCTCAATCGCGCCTGGCCCTGGCTGTCACGATTCGGTCCGCAAACGCTGCGCTTCGGATTGCCGGCAACACTGATCCTGGGGGTATTTCTGGTGTCCCGGGATTGGCAGCGATTCATCGCGACTTTCCCCCATTTGTTCAGCCTGGGTGGCGCGCTGGCCTTCGGTGTGGCGTTGTTCTTTGCCAAGCTGTGCCACGAATTCGGTCACGCGTTCATGGCCAAGCGCGCGGGCTGTCGGGTGCAAAGCATGGGCGTGGCGTTCATGGTGCTGCTGCCGATGTTCTACACCGACGTCAGCGATGCCTGGCGGGTCAATGATCGACGTGCCCGATTGCTGATCGGGGCCGGTGGCGTGTTGGCCGAACTGCTGCTGGCGAGCATCGCGCTGCTCGCCTGGTCGCTGTTGCCCGACGGACCGGCGCGCACGGCGGCGTTCATGCTCGCCAGTGCCACCTGGATTACTACGCTGGTGATCAACCTCAACCCGTTCATGCGGTTCGACGGCTACTTTCTGCTCAGTGATTTCTGGGACGTGGAGAACCTGCAAGGGCGAGCCTTTGCCCTGTGCCGCTGGCATCTGCGTGAGACCTTGTTCGGCTACGGCGCACCGGCTCCGGAACCCTGGTCGCCGACGATGCGGCGGCGTTTGCTGGTCTGGGGTTATGGAACGTGGTTGTGGCGCGCGGTGCTGTTTTTCGGGATTGCGCTGGCGGTGTACCACTTGTTCTTCAAGCTCCTGGGGATTTTCCTGATGCTGGTGGAGCTGGTGTGGTTCATCTTTCTGCCTATCGTGCGCGAGTGGCGCGAGTGGTGGAGCCAGCGTGAGCACGCCCATGTGTCGCGGGTGTTGTTGAGTGCGTTGGGGCTGGCCGCGCTTGTACTGTTTCTGGCGCTGCCCTGGCGCAGTGCCGTGGAACTGCCGTCGATGCTCGAGGCCGGGCGCGTCAGTACCTTGCATGCGCCGGTGGCGGCGCGGGTCAGGCAGGTGAATGTCAGTGACGGTCAGGTGGTGGCTCAGGGCGATGTGCTGATCGAATTGGTGTCGCCGGATCTGGATTCGCGCCAGGCCATCGTCCGTCGCGAAATCCAGATCCAGCAATTGCAGATGCGCCGCCAGGCAAGTCGTAGCGAAACCGCCGCCGATGCGGGCATTGTCGAGCAGCGTCTGGCGGAGGCCGTGGCCGAGTACCGTGGGTTGGCTGCGCAGCGGGAGCGGCTGCTGATTCGGGCGCCGCAGGCGGGCAAGGTGCGAGATCTGTTGCCGCAGTTGTCCGCCGGCCGCTGGTTGTCGCCCAAAGATCCGTTGGCGCGGGTGGTGGAAGACGGCGCACGGCTGCGGGGTTATCTGGCCGAAGCTGAGTTGTGGCGTGTTGCCCCGGGCGCCAGTGGGCGGTTTATCGCCGATGATCCGATGCACCCGGCGATCGCGGTGCAATTGACCGAAATCGACACCAACGGTGCGACCTATGTCGATCAGGAGGCATTGACCTCCGATCACCACGGGCCGATTGCCGTGCGCCGGGATGCCTCGCAACGGGCCGAGCCGGTACAGGGACAATACGGCGCGCGGCTGAACACCCTCGAGGCCACCCCGACGCCGCTTCAACCTTTGCGTGGCGTGGTGGTGTTGCAGGGGAGCGGCGAGTCTTTGCTGGGCGTTGCCTGGCGGCGGATGGCCGCGCTGGGTGTCAGGGAAAGCGGTTTCTAGGGAGAGCAGCGATGGCGAACACGGATGCTGTGGTGGCCGACGGTTTGGTGGTGCGGCCGTCGCGCGTTAACGATGGTCCTTTTCTGCACAGGCTTTATCAATCGGCACGACCGGATCTGCAATGGATCGACGGCGAGCGAGAGGTGGTTGAGCAGGTCGTCGCCCAGCAATTCCAGGTACAGGAACAAGGGCTGGGAGAGCACTTCCCCAACGCGATGCACTACGTGATCGAAAAACTCGACACGGCCATCGGTGCGTTGACCACTGATTTTGGTCCCAATGAAATCCGCGTGCTGTACCTGGCGTTCGTCCCCCAGGCTCGTGGCCAGGGTTATGGTCGGGCGGTGCTGCAAGGGGTGCAGAAAGCTGCGCAGCAGATTCGCTGCCCGGTGGCCACGGTGGTCTGGGCCAACAATGCCCACGCGCGCCAGCATTACCTGGCGCTGGGGTTTCAGGTTGAAGAGCGTAATCCGGCGGCGGAGCGGTTGGTGTGGTATCCGAATGGCTGAATACAATCATGACCCTGTGGGAGCGAGCCTGCTCGCGATAGCGGTGGATCATTCAGCAGTGATGTTGAGTGTGAAGGCCCTTTCGCCGGCAAGCCGGTCTCGCTCCTACATTTTGATCCCTGTGAATCAGTTGAATGCGATGTAGAAGTAACCCACGCCCGGATCCCTGCCCATGGCGGGCACCCGCGAGACAAAAATATCCTCCACGTAGCCAAGTTCCGGTAACTCCAGCGCACACAACCCATCTACAAACTCTGTGGATTGCAGGCTGTTGAACTCGACCCGGAACGGCATGCGCTCGCTTTTCGGCATCCGCGACCGGGGTGATTCTTCAAGGCTGTCGATATGGATCGGCAGCTCACTGCCATCCGGCAACCGCAGCGTCCCCGTCTTTCCCAGAAGCGCCTGAAAGTGTTGGTGTTGAACCTGTTGCAGCATGGCGTCACTCCCAAAATGAAAGTGACCGGGGGGGTTGAATCCCCCGGCCGGATTTCAACCGCGCGAAGGGAACAGCCCTTCCAGGGCAATACTGAAGTTCAGCACCAGGAACGGGTTCATCGTTGCCATGGGCAGGCCGTTGCCGGCGGACGAGATTTCCCCGGTGACCGTCGTGGCCACACCCTTGAGCGGCACGGCCGCCGCACCTTGCTGATCGGAGTAGATGCTCGCCGAGCCCGGTCCGCCGCCGGAAGCGCCGATGTACGAGTTGGTCGCGGTGGGGGTGGTGACCGGGTTGCTCGCCGGGCTGGCCAGTTGCAGGGTGGTGGTGGCCGTCAGCCCGGACAGGGCGTGGGTGTGATTGGGCAGGTTGGTGATGGTCGCGGTGACGTTCTCGGTCCCGGAGAACTCGCCGATGACGCGTGGAGTCAGGTTCAGCCCGTTACCCATGCACACCGGCATTCGGCCTTGCAGGTTGGGCAGCATGAAGTTGGAGACGCCATTGCCTCCGAAGTTGACGCCCAGCAGCGCGAACAGTGCGTTGTATTGCTGGACAGAGAGCGTCTGGCCATTACACAAGGCCCAGCCGCTGGGCGCGTAGTTAAAGGCGAAAGGCTGGATAGTGCCGATGAATACTTCCATAGTTCCTCATCCCTCAGGTTAGTTGTCTGGCGCGCCACAAGCGTGGCCCGGACGTCCGGAACCATCGTTGCGATCAGCCGACTCCATTCATTTCCCTGGCTGAGTCACGCCAAACCAGAGCGTAGTTGATGCGCCTCACGGCCGAATGTCGCTGGTCGCAAAACCGGCATCGACGACGAACCGGCGCCGTCCTAAAGTGATCAAGAGGCAGGGTGGTCGAGGGCTGTTTCAGGGGGGGTAATGGAGGCGCGCAGAGAAACACCGTTTGGCGGCACCCATGAGCCGCACGCAGCACCCGGCATCTGGGCGATCGTTCAGCGCTGGTTGCGCTGGGCGCAGGAGCACTGGCTGTTGCCGATCCTGGCGTTGGCGGCGCTGGTGCGTTTCTACGACCTGACGGCAGCCGCCATTTGGGGCGATGAAGGGTCCAGCCTGCTGCTGAGTCAGTATTCACTGTCCGACATCTGGGTCCATGCGGCCCATGACGTGCACCCTCCGCTGTATTTCCTGCTGTTGCATGGCTGGGTCGGGTTGTTCGGCGACGGCATTTTTTCGATCCGCTGCCTCAGCGCCTTGCCCGGCATCGTCACGGTGTGGCTCGGCGTCTGGCTGATGGATTTGCTCGCCACTCGCCGTGCAGCGCTGCTGGCCGGTTTCCTGTTGGCACTGTTGCCCACGGCGGTGCGCTACAGCCAGGAAGTGCGCATGTATTCGCTGCTGGGGTTGTGGCTGATCGGCGCGACGATTGCCCTGGCCTACTGGATCAGGCGCCCGCATCGCAGGCGATATCTGGTGGCGTATGCGCTGTTGATGACTGCTGCGTTCTACACCCACTACTTCACGGCCCTGTGCGTGCTCTGCCACTGGCTGTATCTGGGGCTGATCCGCGTCCAGCCGGGGCATCGCTTGCGCCATGTTCAACGCCCCGGCTGGTGGCTGGCGAATGTCGCGATCGTGTTGTTGTACTTGCCGTGGGCGCCAAGCCTGATCGATCTGCTCCAGCACCTGGATCAGCTCAAGGCCAACGGCGACGTGGGCTGGGAAACGCCTGTCACGTTCGGCTCGTTGCCTTCGATGTTCTGGTCGTTCCTGATCCAGGACGATGGCGAGAACCTGCCGACGCTGATGTTCATCGCGATGCCGCTGGCGTTACTGGCCATTGTGGGGGTGGCGCTGGCGCGGGACCGCAGTGTCTTTCGTGGCAGCGCTCTGCTGGTGATCTACACGGCGTTGCCGTTGCTGCTGGTGTTCGGGGTTTCGTTTATCACGCCGGTGTTTATCGAGCGTTACCTGACGGCGTATGCCCTGGGGCTGCCGATGATTGTCGCGCTGGCGGTTGATCGTCTGTATTCAGGCTTTCGGGTGCTGGCCGTGACGGTGCTGGTGCTGTTTGTCGGTGTTGAACTGGTGGGTCTGAAGAACAACGCCACGGTGGACACCAATGATCAAATCAACGTCATGGTCGACTATGTGAACCAGCACTTCGTGACCGGTGACCGGATCGTCACCAGCGACATGCTCTGGTACCTCAGTTACGTCTATTACAACCGCACCGAGGCCAAGCCCCTGCTGTTCACTCCGCCGCTGGCCAATGGCGCTTCGAGCCGGCCGAACGCCTATGGCTTCGGCACATTGGTGACTCAGGACACGTACCTCGACAGTCTCGACCGCTTGCCCAAGGGCAGTGGCCGGGTTTGGCTGATTGGCACCGTCGATGTTCCGGACGAGTTCGCGCCGTTGCCCTCAGGCTGGCAGCGCTCGGGCGAAACACAGGCGGGAGGCGCCACTGCGCGATTGTTCGTACTGCATTGAGCCGGTGGAGTGCTTAAACGATTCACCTCACAAGTAGTAATAAAAAACGCGTTTTAGTCAGCGCCGTAACTTCGATTTGATATCAAAACACCACTACTTCTAAGGCCATTCATGGTCTACGCTCCGTCATACATAAAGGACTTATGACTAGGGTGAAGGGATTGCAGCAGTTCCATTTTATTTCCGGCTTGCCGCGCTCGGGCTCGACCCTGCTTTCTGCAATCCTTTTGCAGAACCCGCGTTTCCATGCCGGCATGACCAGCCCTGTCGGCTCACTCTTTTCCGGTGTCCTCGAACAATGCAGCGCCGGCAGCGAGTTCGGCGCGGTGATCGATACCGACCTGCGCCGCCGTTTGCTTCGCGGCCTGTTTGACTCCTTCTACGCCGACAAGGCCGACAAACCGGTGGTGTTCGACACCAACCGCTTGTGGAGTTCGCGCCTGCCGGCCATCAGCGATCTGTTCCCGCAAGCCAAGATCATTGCCTGTGTGCGCAACGTTGCCTGGGTCATGGACAGCATCGAGCGTCTTTATCGCGCCAACCCTTTTGAAAACACCAAGCTGTTTGGCGATGCGGTCGAACGCAACACGGTCTACAGCCGCTGCGAAACCCTCGCCCAACGCAATCGCCTGGTCGGTTTTGCCTGGGCGGCGCTCAAGGAAGCCTATTACGGTGAACACGCCGACTCGCTGCTGATCGTCGATTACGACCTGCTGACCCAGGCGCCTGACCGGGTGATGCGGCTGGTCTACGACTTCATTGGCGAGCCCTGGTTCGAGCACGATTTCGACCACCTGGCCTACGACGCGCCGGAGTTCGATCAAGCCCTCGGCGTGTCCGGCCTGCACAAGGTCAAACCCAAAGTCGAGTTGCAATCGCGGCGCACGATTTTGCCGCCGGATTTGTTCAAGCAGTACGCAGAATTGTCCTTCTGGCTCGATGGCTCTGCCAGCGCCGCCAATGTCATTCGTATGAAAGCCGATGCCGCGATCAGTTGATCGCGGCGTTTTCGTTTACGCAGAAAAAACGTTCGAGTCCGGGTGAGTAACATGTGGTGGAGCAACGGCAAGTCACGGATTACCAAAGGCGCACGAGCGCTGGCCTCTCCAATGATCATGTCCCTGGAACCGCGAATGCTGTTCGACGGCGCGGTCGCGGCCACGGTGGCCGATAGCGCCCAGGCTGACAGCCACACCACGGCCGACGCGGCCAAGCCGCCCGTTGCGGAAAAACCGGTCGCCAGCCAGGACACCCACGGCCAGGCCGATGCCACGCCCGCCGTGGCGCCCGTTGCTGTGCCGGGACAGAGCGTGGTGTTCGTCGATTCCCGGGTCAAGGATGCCGACAGCCTGCTCAAAGGTGTGGCGCCCGGTACTCAGGTGGTTCAACTCGATGCCACCAAGGACGGCTTGCAGCAGATTGCCGATTACCTGGACACCCATCAGGGCATCAGCTCGGTGCAGATCATCGCCCACGGTAATGCGGGCGATCTGTGGCTGGGGAACAGTTACCTGTCTGCCGACAACGTCGCGGCCCGCAGCGCGGTGCTGGCGGAAATCGGCAAGGACATGAACGTCGGCGGCGACATCCTGATCTACGGCTGCTACACCGCCGAGGGTGAACGGGGTTTGAACTTCGTCGATTCCCTGGCGCAATTGACCGGCCGTGATGTAGCGGCGTCCAGCAACCGTACCGGCGTGGGTGGCGACTGGGATCTGGAGATCGCCACCGGCAATATCGAAAGCGCCAACGTGCTGTCGAAAATGGCCATGAGCGACTATCAGTGGGGCCTGGCGAGCTGGACGGCCACCAACAACGCCAACACCGGCGTGGGCTCGTTGCGTGCCGCCATCGCTTCGGCGCAGAACGGCGATACCGTCACTTTCAGCACCGGCATGACGGTGCAGTTGACCTCCGAACTGCTGATCAACAAGAACATCATCGTTGATGGCGACTTGAACAACGACGGTGTGGCGGATGTGACTCTCGACGGTCAGTACAGGACCCGGGTGATTGAAATTGCGGCGGGCAAAACCGTGACGCTCGATGGTCTGGTGATCACCCGTGGGCTGGTGTCGGGCACGGGCGGCAACGGTGGCTACGGCGCCACGGGCGCGATGGCCGGGGGGATTTTCAACGCAGGGGTCCTGACGCTGAACAACGTGACCGTGACCTCAAACGCCGCTTCTGGCGGCGGTGGCGGCGGCGGTGTCACGGGGGCGTTTTACGGTGGTGGCGGTGGCGGCGGTGGTGGTCTGGGCGGCCAGGGTGGCGGGCACGGCGGTTCGGCCGGGCCCGGCACCGGCACGTTGGGCGGCCAGGCGGGCAGCGGTGGCGTTGGTGGTTACGGCGGCGGTTACGACGCGACCCACATGGGCGGTCGCGGCGGCAGCAGTACTGGCGGGGCTGGCGGCGTGGGCGTTTCCTACTACAGCAACGGCGGTAACGGTGCGACGGCCACCAATGGCACGATTTCCATTGGCGGCGGTGGCGGCGGCGCCGGTTGGGACAAGGTCGGTGGCGCCGGCGGCAACGCGGCGGGCGGGATCTACAACGCGAGCTCCGGCGTTATCACCATCATCGGCACGTCGAACATTACCAACAACATCGGTGCCGGTGGTGGCGGCGGCGGTGGTGGTGGCCAAGGCAGCAACGCCTCCAACGGCGGCATCGGCGGCCGGGGCGTCGGTGCGATCTGGAACAAGGGCACATTGCTGATCACCGCCGCCAACTTCGCGGCCCTGGCCGGTAATGCCGCGGGCAGCGGTGCCGGTGGTACTGCGCAGGGCGGGGGGACAATTGGCACCTCGCCGACCGCCGTGGCGGCAATCTACAACGACGGCGGGATACTCAACACCGCCTACGCACCGCCGCCGACCGCAACCATTGTGGTCGCAGATACCACGTTGAGCATCGGCGAAACGAGCCTGGTGACCATCACCTTCTCCGAAGCGGTGACCGGTTTCACCAACGCGGACCTGACCATCGCCAACGGCACCTTGAGCGCAGTGAGCAGCAGCGACGGCGGTATCACCTGGACGGCAACGTTCACGCCAACCGCCAGTATTTCCGACACGACCAACGTCATCACCCTCGACAATACCGGGGTGATCAACGGCCTGGGTACTGCTGGCGTCGGCACCACCAATTCCAATAACTACGTCGTCGATACCGCTCGCCCGACCGCCACCGTCGTATTTACCGACACGGCGCTCAAAGCCGGCGAAACCTCGCTGGTGACCATCACCTTCAACGAGGCGGTGACCGGTTTAACCAACGCCGACCTGACGATTGCCAACGGCACCTTGACGGCGGTGAGCAGCAGCGATGGCGGCATCACCTGGACGGCCACGTTCACTCCGACGGCCAGCATTACTGACTCGACCAACCTGATCACCCTGGACAACACAGGTGTCAGCGACCTGGCGGGCAACGCCGGCAGCGGCACCACCGACTCGAACAACTACGCCATTGATACCGTGCGTCCGACCGCGACCATCGTCGTGGCCGACACAGCGCTGAGCATCGGCGAAACCTCGTTGGTGACGTTCACCTTCAGCGAAGCAGTCAGCGGTTTCACCAACGCCGACCTGACCATCGCCAACGGCACATTGACGGCGGTGAGCAGCAGCGACGGCGGCATCACCTGGACTGCAACCTTCACCCCGAACACCAGCATCAATGACACGACCAACCTGATCGTCCTGAACAACACCGGCATCAGCGACCTGTCGGGCAACGCCGGCAGCGGCACCACCGATTCCAACAATTACGCCATTGATACCGTGCGTCCTACCGCGACCATCGTGGTGGCCGACAATGCACTGAAAATCGGCGAAACCTCGCTGGTGACCATCACCTTCGCCGAGGCGGTGAGCGGTTTCAGCAACGCCGACCTGACCATCGCCAACGGTACGCTGACGGCAGTGAGCAGCAGCGACGGCGGCATCACCTGGACGGCGACCTTCACCCCGACCAGCGCTATCACCGACAGCACCAACCTGATCACCCTGGACAACACGGGTGTCAGCGACCTGTCGGGCAACGCGGGCAGCGGCACCACCGACTCCAACAACTACGCCATCGACACCGTGCGGCCAACGGCAACCATCGTCGTGGCGGACACTTCGCTGAGGATAGGTGAAACCTCGCTGGTGACCATCACCTTCAGTGAAGCTGTCAGTGGTTTGACCAACGCGGACCTGACGATTGCCAACGGCACCTTGAGCGCCGTCAGCAGCAGCGATGGCGGCATCACCTGGACCGCGACCTTCACGCCGAGCGCCAGCATCAACGACACGACCAACCTGATCACCCTGGACAACACCGGCATCAGCGACCTGTCGGGCAACGCCGGCAGCGGCACGACCGATTCCAATAATTACGCCATCGACACCGTGCGTCCGACCGCCACGATTGTGCTGGCCGATACTTCACTGACCGCCGGCGAAACCTCGCTGGTGACCATCACATTCAGCGAGGCGGTCAGCGGTTTCACCAATGCGGACCTGAGCATCGCCAACGGCACCTTGAGCGCGGTGAGCAGCAGCGACGGCGGCATCACCTGGACCGCGACCTTCACGCCAACGGTAGGTGTGAACGATGCGACCAACGTCATCACCCTGAACAATACCGGTGTGGCCGACCTCTCCGGCAACACAGGCAGCGGGACTACCAACTCCGGTAACTACACGATTGATACCGTGGCACCGACAGCCACCATTGTCGTCGCCGACACCGCACTGAGAATCGGCGAAACCTCGCTGGTGACCATCACGTTCTCCGAGGCCGTGACCGGTTTCAGCAACGCCGACCTGACGATTGCCAACGGTACCTTGAGCGCGGTGAGCAGCAGCGACGGCGGCATTACCTGGACCGCCACCTTCACGCCAACCGTCAGCATCACCGATGCGACCAACCTGATCATCCTGGACAATAGCGGCGTGCAGGGGGGCAGCAGCGGCAACGTGGGCATCGGCACCAGCAATTCGAACAACTACGCCATCGACACCGTGCGTCCGACAGCAACCGTCGTCGTGGCGGATACTGCGCTGAGGATCGGTGAAACCTCACTGGTGACGATCACCTTCAGCGAGGCGGTCACTGGTTTCACCAACGCGGACCTGACGATTGCCAACGGCACCTTGAGCGCGGTCAGCAGCAGCGATGGCGGCATCACCTGGACCGCGACCTTCACGCCGAGCGCCAGCATCAACGACACGACCAACCTGATCACCCTGGACAACACCGGCATCAGCGACCTGTCGGGCAACGCCGGCAGCGGCACCACCGATTCCAATAATTACGCCATCGACACAGTCCGGCCTACCGCGACCATCGTCGTGGCCGACCCAACCCTGACCGCCGGCGAAACCTCGCTGGTGACCATCACCTTCAGCGAGGCGGTCAGCGGTTTCACCAACGCCGACCTGAGCATCGCCAACGGCACCTTGAGCGCGGTGAGCAGCAGCGACGGCGGCATCACCTGGACCGCGACCTTCACGCCAACAGTGGGTGTGAACGATGCGACCAACGTCATCACCCTGAACAATACCGGTGTGGCCGACCTCTCCGGCAACACAGGCAGCGGCACCACCAACTCCGGTAACTACACGATTGATACCGTGATTCCGACGGCCACCATTATCATTGCCGACAACGCGCTGAAAATCGGCGAAACGTCCCTGGTGACCATCACGTTCTCCGAGGCCGTGACCGGTTTCAGCAACGCCGACCTGACCATCGCCAACGGCACCTTGACGGCGGTGAGCAGCAGCGATGGCGGCATCACCTGGACGGCGACCTTCACCCCGACCAGCGCCATCACCGACAGCACCAACCTGATCACGCTGGACAACAGCGGTGTACAAAACGGCTCGGGCAACACCGGCATCGGCAGCACCGACTCCAACAACTACGCCATCGACACCGTGCGCCCGACGGCGACGATCATTGTGACTGACCCCTCGCTGGCGGTGGGTCAAACCTCGCTGGTGACGATCACCTTCAGCGAGGCGGTCACTGGCTTCACCAACGCCGACCTGACGATTGCCAACGGCACCTTGAGCGCGGTCAGCAGCAGCGACGGCGGCATCACCTGGACGGCCACTTTCACGCCGAGCGCGAGCATCAACGATGCGACCAACCTCATTACGCTGAACAACACGGGGATCGCGGATCTGGCCGGTAACTCGGGCTCAGGCACCACCGATTCCAACAACTACACCATCGACACAGCCCGGCCCACCGCGACCATTGTGGTCGCCGACAGCACCCTCAGCGCAGGCGAAACCACGCTGGTTACCATCACCTTCAGCGAAGCCGTGAACGGTTTCGACAACAGTGACCTGAGCATCCCCAACGGTACGTTGAGCGCGGTGAGCAGCAGCGATGGCGGCATCACCTGGACCGCCACGTTCACACCGACGGTTGGCATCAAGGACACCAGCAACCTCATCACCCTGAACAACACCGGGGTCACCGACATCGCCGGTAACACGGGCAGCGGAACCACCAACTCGGCGAACTTCACGATCGACACTGTGCTGCCGACAGCCACCATTGTGGTCTCCGACACGGCGCTGAAGGCGGGTGAAACCGCTACGGTGACCATCACCTTCAGCGAGGCGGTGAGCGGTTTCTCCAACGCCGACCTGACGATTGCAAATGGCACGCTCAGCAACGTGTCTTCGGGCGATGGCGGTGTCACCTGGACGGCAACGTTCACCCCGACGTCGAGCATCACCGACACCAGCAACCTGATCACCCTCGACAACACCGGCGTGGCCAACGCCTCGGGCAACAGCGGCGTGGGCACCACCGACTCCAACAATTTCGCCATCGACACCGCGCTGCCGACCGCCACCATCGTGGTTGCCGACAACCGCCTGGGCATTGGCGAAACCACCACGGTGACCATCACCTTCAGTGAAGCGGTGAGTGGATTCGATCTGTCGGACATCAGCGTGGCCAACGCTGTGCTGTCGAACCTGACCAGCAGCGACGGCGGTATCACCTGGACCGCGACCCTGACGCCGACCGCCGGCATCAACGATGCGACCAACCTGATCGTGCTCGACACCGGCACCTTGCAGGACCTCGCGGGGAATGCCGGCGCGAGCATCGCTATTTCCAACAACTACGCCCTGGACGTAACCCGGCCAACGGTGAGCATCGTGGTCGCCAACCCGAGCATGGCTGCCGGCCAGAGCACGGTGGTGACGTTTACCTTCAGCGAGGCCGTGAGTGATTTCGACTTGTCGGACCTGAGCGTGACCAACGGCGACTTGTCCAACCTGAGCAGCAGCGACGGCGGCAAGACCTGGACCGCGACCTTCACGCCAACTGCCAATGTCAGTGACCCGAGCAACTTCATCGCCCTCGACACGAGCAATGTCACCGACCTGGCGGGTAACGCGGGGGCCACCGTGTCGGTCTCCAACAACTACGCGATAGGCGTCGTGGCACCGACGCCGGTGCCGGCTACGGTGCAGGTGACCCCGGATCCGGAGTTCCTCAGCAGCGACCCGGTGACCGTGACCGATCAACCGAACGTGCCACTGCAACCGATCATCTTCACTCCACCTACCGGTGATCTGGGCTCGCCGCTGACGTTTGCTCCGTTGTTCGAGAGCCGGGTGATCGGCAATGGCATCCGGCCGTTGGGCGACATCTTCATGAACAACGGCGCGCTGGCGCAGAGTTTCATCGCGCAGGTGTTCAGCAGCAGCGACAGCGGCGGTGAAGGTGCAGGCCACGGCTTCCTTGGTTTCGGTGGTGGCGATGGCGGGGTTTTCAGCACCAGCACGTTGTCGAGTCTGTTTAATCAGGAGTCCGGTAACGAGCGAGACTCGCTGAGTTCCTTTGGCAACCATTCGATCAAGGCCGGTGATGTTTCACAGGGGCTGCGCGGCGTGTTTGGCGCGCCGAGCCTCGTCCAGCAATTGCAACAGCTCAAAGACACCGAGCAACGGCAGGTCAACGACCTGGCCGCTGCTTTGAAACAGGCCGGCATCAGCGAAATGCAGGCCTGAAATACTTAAAGCAGTGCGTCACCCAGGGGCAGTCAAGGATGAAGAGAAGTCAGCAGTTGTTTGTCGCCAGTCTGCTCGCGTTGGCGATCAGTGGATGTGCCGTCAAAAGTGAACCGATCGAACGCAGCGTCAGCGAACAGCGCGCCCGAAGCGATCTGCAAAGCATGTACAAGGGTCAGGAACCGCTCAGCGGTCCGCTGACCCTGCATCAGGCCATGGCCCGCGCGGTGAAGTACAACCTCGAAGGCCGGCTCAAGATCATGGAAGAGGCATTGGCCAAGCGCCAACTCGACCTCGCCAGTTTCGACATGCTGCCGCGCATGGCGCTGGACGCCGGTTATGTCGGCCGCAACAACGTCAGCGCCTCCAGCAGCCAGAGCGTGCGGACCGGCACCCAGTCGTTGGAACCGTCGACTTCACAGGACCGCGATCGTGAAGTGGCAGACCTGACCATGGTCTGGAACGTGCTCGATTTCGGCGTCAGTTACATCAGCGCCAAGCAACAGGGCGACCAGCGGCTGATCGTTCAGGAACGCCGGCGCAAAGTGATCAACACCATCGTTCAGGACGTGCGCTCGGCCTATTGGCGAGCCATGGCCGCCGAGCGCTTGCTCAAGCAGATCGACAGCCTCATGTCCCGGGTCGAGACCGCGCGCGGAAACAGCCAGAGCATGAGCCAGCAGCGCATCGGCGATCCGATCCAGGCATTGGGATATCAACGCTCGCTGATCGAAGCCACGCGCCAACTCGAAGAACAGCGCCGCGCCCTGTCGCTGGCGAAAACCGAACTGGCGACCCTGATCAATCTGCCGCTGGGCACCGAACTGACCCTGGCGACCCAGGACGACTACGTCATCCCGGAACTCAAGGTTGACCTCGCCAGCCTGGAGCAGGAAGCCCTGACCAGCCGCCCGGAACTGCGTGAGCAGGATTACCAGAGCCGCATCAGCGCCGCCGAAACCCGCAAAGCCATGCTGCGTCTGCTGCCGGGGCTGGAGTTCTCCGCTGGCGGGCATTACGACAGCAACTCCTTCCTGGTGGAGCAGGGTTGGGCCGACTACGGCGTGAAGGTGACCTGGAACCTGTTCAACGTGATCTCGGCACCGGCGGCGATCAACGTCGCCAAGGCCGGTGAAGAAGTGGCTACGGCGCGCCGTCAGGCCATGTCGATTGCGGTGCTGGCGCAGCTCTATGTGGCCAACGCCAACTACCGCGAGGCGCTGCGGCAATTCAAGACCAATCAGCAACTGTCGGACATTGACGGGCAGATTGTCGGCCAACTGCGCAATCGCTATCAGGCGGCGGGGCTGGGCGAACTGGACTTGATTCAGGGCGAGTTGAATACCTTGCAGGCCGATCTGCGCCGCGACCTGTCGTACGCCGATCTGCGCAACGCGTACGGGCAGATTTTTGCCAGCGCGGGGCTCGATCCGCTGCCGGACCAGGTGCAGTCCACCGAAGTCCAGTCCATCGCCACCGCGTTGGCCAATCGCGAATCAGCGTGGGCGGCGGGCGACATCACGGTGCCGGTGACGCATGTCCAGACTCAATAACCTGCAGGCGCCGACGGCGAGCATCAGCCGGGCACAACGTGAAGCCCGCAACGGCCATCGCGGCACGGTGATTTTGCTGACCGGTTTGCCGGCAGCGGGGAAGTCGACCCTGGCCCAGGCGCTGCACGCCGAATTGTTCGAACGCGGCGTGCAGAGCGTCGTGCTCGACGGCGATGGGCTGCGGGTCGGGCTCAATCGTGATCTGGGTTTTGCTGACAGCGATCGCCAGGAAAATATTCGCCGTGCCAGCGAAGTGGCGGCATTGCTGGTGGAGAACGGGCACATCGTGATTCTGGCGATGATCGCGCCGTTGCTGGAGTTACGTGAGTTATTTGCCACGCGTCTGGGCGAGGATTACCGCGAAGTCTGGTGCAGCGCATCACTGGCGGTGTGCGAGCGGCGTGACCCCAAAGGTCATTACGCCCGCGCACGTCGCGGTGATTTGGCCGGGTTTACCGGGGTTTCCGCGCCTTATGAACCGCCCCCGTCCGCTGCGCTGGTACTCGACACCGGGGCGCAGTCGGTCGAGGCCTGTCTCGACCGTTTACTGACCTGGCTCGGCGAGTGCGCCGTGTTGCCCAAAGGCTGATTGTTCAAGGTTTCGACAAATCCGCCATGCCCTTGAGCAGCTCGATGGGCAGTGGAAAAACGATGGTCGAACTCTTGTCCCCGGCAATCGAACTCAGGGTCTGCATGTACCGCAATTGCATGGCGCCCGGCTGACGGCCAAGCATTTCGGCGGCCTGCATGAGTTTTTCCGAGGCTTGCAATTCGCCTTCGGCGTGGATGACCTTGGCCCGACGTTCCCGCTCGGCTTCGGCCTGCTTGGCGATGGCGCGGACCATCGATTCGTTGAGGTCTACGTGCTTGATTTCGACGTTGGCGACCTTGATGCCCCAGGCGTCGGTCTGCGCATCGAGCACTTGCTGGATATCGATGTTCAGCCGTTCGCGCTCGGCCAGCAGTTCATCGAGTTCGTGTTTACCGAGCACCGCGCGCAAGGTGGTCTGGGCCAGTTGACTGGTGGCCATCAGGAAATCTTCGACCTGGATGATCGCCTTCTGCGGGTCGAGCACGCGGAAGTACAGCACTGCATTGACCTTGACCGAAACGTTGTCGCGGGTGATCACGTCTTGAGGTGGCACGTCGAGCACCACGGTACGCAAGTCGACGCGGACCATTTGCTGGACCACCGGAATCAACAGGATCAGGCCGGGGCCTTTGACTTGCCAGAAACGACCGAGCTGGAACACCACCCCGCGCTCGTATTCGCGCAGGATGCGAAAAGTCGATCCCGCCAGTGCAATCACCAACAGCAGCAGCGCGGCAAAACCCAGTTGCAGGCCCATGGTTATTCTCCATCCGGCGCCGCGTCAGCCGCGGCCACTTTCAGCACTAATCCCTTGCGTGCCACCACCCGGACCTGTTGCCCGGGTTGCAGTGGCGTGGCGCTGAGTACTTGCCACTTTTCGCCTTGCAGATGCACCCAGCCGTTGCAGGCATTGCCGGGCTGCAACGACATCACCGGGGCCACGCTGCCCACCAGTCCGGCATCGCCACTGACGATTTGGCGCGGTCGGGTTTTCAGGGCGTGGATCACCAGGAAGATCAACAACAACGCGCTGATCAGCCCCAGGCCGATCATCAATGGCACAGGCACTTCGGTGTTGCTCAGGATCACCGCGCCGATGACGAACATCACAATCCCGCCCAACCCGATCACGCCGTAGTTGGGCAAGGCGGCTTCGGCGATCAGGAACGCGATGCCGAATGTGATCAGCCAGATTCCGATGGGGTTGGGAATCAGCACGATTGTGTCCGCCGCGAACGCCGACCCGCTCAGGGCCAACAGTAATGCGACTGCACAGCAACGAATGTTCACTTGACCCTCCTTATAGGAGCGAGTCTGTTCCGGGCGGCGTTCCGACGATGAACCTGAGAGCGCCTCACCCATCCGTTCAGTCCGCGTTCCCGCTGGTGCCCATCGCTAAATACAGTCTAGTCGAGCTGAGGGTTGTACGAATTTTGTACAGATGTCGACGGTGTTCCGGCGGGCAGATTTCCCACGCGAAGACGCCCGCGGGCCTAGACTTTTCAATGGTGAGAACAGGTTTATTCATTGTCCGTGAACGTTGTTGCGGACACCGAGGTGCATCATGCGTATGGCAAGAACCATGCAGCGCAGCCTGGAAAAGGCGCACTGCGAATTTGACATCGTTACCCACCCACACTCGGCCAGCAGCCTTGAAACGGCGCGGGTCGCGGGCATTCCTGCCGAACGGGTGGCCAAGTCGGTGATCCTCGACGACCACCACGGTCATTTCCTGATGGCCGTGCTGCCGGCGAGTCGTCACCTGGACCTGAGCAAAGTGCGCAGCAGCGGCGAGTGGCAGATCACCCGGGAAAGCACCCTGGCGCATCTGTTCGAAGACTGCGAACGCGGCGCGGTGCCGGCGTTGGGTGAGTCCTATGGCCTGGACATGGTCATCGACCCCTTGCTGACCCGGCAGAACGACATCTATCTGGAGGCCGGCAACCACAACAACCTGCTGCACATGAGCGTGCCGGAGTTCCTGAAAATGGTGCCGCATGCCGAGGTGCGGGAGTTGAGTAGTTGAGTTTTGCGGCGACAGTGACACCGCCTTCGCGGGCAAGCCTCGCTCCTACAGGATTACGCAGTCCTTTGTAGGAGCGAGGCTTACCCGCGATTGACTGCGCAGCAGTCACCCATCATTTGCCATAAAAAAGGAGCTAGACATGGAATCCCCAACCCACAGCCTCCCTTCCCTGTTCAAACAACTCGGCCTGCCCGATGACGCCGAAAGCATCGATAAATTCATCGCCACCCATTCACCGCTCAAGCCTGAACTGCATTTGGCCGACGCCTTTTTCTGGAGCCCGAGCCAGGCGCAGTTTTTGCGCGACGACATTCTGGATGACGCGGATTGGGCGGAGGTGGTGGATCAACTGGATGTGTTGCTGAGGAAAGGGCGAGGCGGTTAAAAACCGATCATCTTCCTAAAAATTGTTTCAAAACTTGACCAACTTTCCCCTCAAATGACATATTGATAGTTAGCAAACTAACAGTGTGTCTTTCCGCTCGTGCCAAAAAAACTCGACGCTCTCCAGATGAACATCAGCAGCTCCATGGTGGTGGCCGCCCGGCATTGGCGGAAGATCTGCCAGACCACGCTGGTCAACTATGGAATTTCCGAAGCCTGTGCCGTTCCGTTGTTGATGATCGGGCGGTTGGGTGAGGGCGTGCGGCAGGTGACGGTGGCGCAGGCGGCCGGGATGGAGAGCCCTTCGCTGGTGCGGCTGCTCGATCAGTTGTGTCATGCCGGCTACGTTCGTCGCACCGAAGATGCCCATGACCGCCGCGCCAAATGCCTGAGCCTGACCGACACCGGTCGGGAATTGGTGCAGGCCGTCGAAATCGAGTTGGTGCGCTTGCGTAATGAAGTGCTGGAAGGCATCGCCCCGAGTGATCTGGAGGCCGCGTTGCGGGTATTGAAAGCGTTTGAGGCGGCCAACGCTCCGTCGGTGGTGAACCCTTGAGCGGATTTTTTACCGGCGTTCCCCCGGCGCGGGACTGGTTCTACGGCGTGCGCACTTTCGCGGCGTCGATGATCGCGCTGTACATCGCCATGCTCATGCAGATGCCGCGTCCGTATTGGGCGATGGCCACGGTCTACATCGTTTCCAGTCCGTTTGTCGGCCCCACCAGTTCCAAGGCGTTGTACCGCGCGGTCGGTACGTTTCTGGGTGCGGCGGCGGCAGTTTTTTTCGTGCCGATGTTTGTTCAGAGCCCCTATGTGCTGGTGGTCGTTATCGCGCTGTGGACCGGGATTCTGCTGTTCCTGTCGTTGCACCTGCGTACCGCCAACAGCTACGCGTTGATGCTTGCCGGTTACACCCTGCCGCTGATCGCCTTGCCGGTGGTGGATAACCCGTTGGCGGTGTGGGATGTCGCTGAAGCGCGGACTGAAGAGATCTTCCTCGGCATCGCCGTCGCGGCGGTGGTCGGCGCGATGTTCTGGCCGCGGCGGCTGGCGCCGGTGTTCAACGATTCGGTGAACAAATGGTTTGCCGATGCCTCGACCTACAGCCTGCGATTCCTCAGCCGCAACGTGCAGCCGGACGAAGTCAGCGCGCTGCGCTCGTCGATGGTCGCGACCTTCAACACGCTGGAATTGATGATCGGCCAATTGCCGCACGAAGGCGCGCGCCCGCAAACCGTGCGCAATACCAAGGAACTGCGCGGCCGAATGATTCATCTGCTGCCGGTGATCGACGCGCTCGATGACGCGCTTTACGCCCTTGAGCGGCGCACGCCGGAGCTTGTGGATAAGTTCGCGCCATTACTGGCCGCCACCACCGAATGGCTCAACCACAAAGATGCCGACCTCGCTCGCTGGCAAGCGCTGAAAGATCAACTCGAAGCGCTGCAACCCACTGCCGAAGCGCTGGATGATCGCAAGCAATTGCTGTTCTCCAACGCGCTGTACCGTCTCGGCGAATGGGTCGATTTGTGGCAAGACTGCCGCAGCCTGCAATACGCCATACAGTGCGAAAGCCAGGACAGTTGGCGCGCGGTGTACCGGCATTGGCGCCTCGGTCGCCTGTCACCGTTTCTCGACCGTGGGCTGATGTTTTATTCGGCGGCGTCCACGGTCACCGCGATCATTGTCGCCTCGGTGTTGTGGATTCTGCTCGGCTGGACCGACGGCGGCAGCGCGGTGATTCTGGCGGCGGTGGCGTGCAGCTTCTTCGCGTCGATGGACGACCCGGCGCCGCAGATTTACCGGTTCTTCTTCTGGACGGCGATGTCGGTGCTGTTCGCCAGTCTTTATCTGTTCCTGGTGCTGCCTAACCTGCATGATTTTCCGATGCTGGTGCTGGCGTTCGCCGTGCCGTTCATTTGCATCGGCACCCTGACGGTCAAGCCGCAGTTTTACCTGGGCATGCTGCTGACGCTGGTCAACACCTCGTCCTTCATCAGCATCCAGGGCGCTTACGACGCGGACTTCCTCAGCTTCGCCAATTCCAACCTGGCCGGCCCGGTCGGTTTGCTGTTTGCGTTTGTCTGGACCCTGATCGCCCGGCCGTTCGGAGCAGAACTGGCGGCCAAGCGCCTGACCCGTTTCAGTTGGCGCGACATTGTCAGCCTCACCGAGCCGGCCTCCCTGGCCGAGCATCGCCGCTTGGGTGTGCAGGTGCTCGACCGTTTGATGCAGCATTTGCCGCGCCTGGCCATGACTGGCCAGGACACCGGCATCGCGTTGCGCGAAGTGCGCGTGGCCTTGAACTTGCTCGACTTGCTGGCCTACACGCCGCGAGTGTTCGGCGTACCGCAGACATTGCTGCACCAAGTGGTGGCCGAGGTCGGCGAGTATTTCAAAGCCTGCCTCAAGGCTGGCGAACGTTTGTCGGCGCCCAGTGCGTTGTTGATGACCATGGACCGCGCGCGCCGTGCCCTGAACCGCGAATGCGATGACGGCGCCCGTCTGCACCTGCTGCACGCCCTAAGCGGCTTGCGTCTGGCCTTGCTGCCCGGTGTGGAATTCCTCGGCACCGGTGACCTCGAAGAACCGCTTCCCCATGGCATCGATGGAGCGCCTTTATGATCGGTGATCTGGATATCAGCGGGGTGTTCCTGCCCACGCTGCTGGTGCTGATGGGCATTACCTATGTGATTTACCTGCTGGTGCACGGGTTGCTGACGCGCCTGCACTTTTACCGTCTGGTCTGGCACCGGGCATTGTTCAACGTGGCTCTCTACGCCTTGCTGCTCGGCGCCGTGGACTCACTCAGTCGATACCTGATGACATGAAAAAACCTTTTCTGACCCTTGGTCGCGTGGTCCTGACCCTGCTGATCGTGACCTTCGCCGTTGTCGTGGTCTGGCGCATGGTGATGTATTACATGTTCGCGCCGTGGACCCGCGACGGGCACATTCGCGCCGACATCGTGCAGATCGCCCCGGACGTGTCCGGGCTGATTCAGCAAGTGGACGTGCGCGACAACCAGTTGGTCAAACGCGGCCAGGTGCTGTTCAGCATCGATCAGGACCGTTTCAAACTCGCCCTGCGCCAAGCCAAAGCAGCGGTCGCCGACCGTCAGGAAACCCTGGCGCAAGCGCAACGCGAAGCCAAGCGTAACCGTGGCCTCGGCAATCTGGTGCCGGGCGAGCAACTGGAAGAAAGCCAATCACGAGTCGCCCGCGCCGAAGTGGCGCTGATGGAAGCGCAAGTGGCAGTGGACAGCGCCCAGCTCAACCTCGACCGCTCGACCATCCGCAGCCCGGTGGATGGCTACGTCAACGACCGTGCGCCGCGTGCGCAGGAATTCGTCACCGCCGGGCGCCCGGTGTTGTCGGTGGTGGACAGCAATTCCTTTCACATCGACGGCTATTTCGAAGAAACCAAACTGGACGGCATCCACGTTGGCCAGAGCGTCGACATTCGCGTGATCGGCGACCGCGCTCGCCTGCGCGGCCATGTGGAAAGCATCGTCGCCGGCATCGAAGACCGTGACCGCAGCAGCGGCAGCAACCTGCTGCCCAACGTCAACCCGGCGTTCAGCTGGGTGCGGCTGGCGCAACGGATTCCGGTGCGGATCGCCTTCGATGACGTACCGGCGGATTTCCGCATGATTGCCGGGCGCACCGCGACGGTTTCGATCATCGACGGCCAGCAGCAGGAGCCGGCCAAATGAGCAGGGCCTCGGGTTTGGCGATTGCCGGATTGAGTTTGTTGCTGTCGGCGTGCCAGACGGTCGGGCCGGATTATCAACTGCCGGAAGAGGCCGCTGTTCACCGCGAAGATTTTCAGGGCGAACTGGCCGTGGACGGCAAACCGGTGGTCTCGGCGCCGGTGCCCGCCGATTGGTGGCGGCTGTATCAGGACCCTCGGCTCAATCAACTGGTCCAGCAAGCGTTGGCGTCCAACACCGATCTGCGTGTGGCGGCAGCCAGCCTGCTGCGAGCTCGCGCGCAGGTCGATGAAGCCGAGGCCGCCGGTGGCTGGAGCGGTGGCATAAAAATGGGCGCCGAGCGTTTGCAGGAGTCCGGCGAAGCGTTCCTGTTGCCCGAGAAAGTGCCGGTGGCCAACATCGGTGATATCGGCATCAGCGCTTCATACCAGTTCGATCTGTTCGGCACGCTCAAGCGCGGCATCGAAGCGGCCAAGGCCAATGCCGATGCGACCCAGGCCGCCGCCGATACCGCACGTATCACCTTGGTGGCCGATGTGGTGCGCGCCTACACCCAAGTGTGTGCGGCTAATGAAGAGCGGGAAATTGCCCAGCACTCCCTCGACCTGCAATCGCAGAGCACCACACTGATCCAGCGTCTGCGCGACGCCGGTCGAGGTGATGAAACCCAGGTCACCCGTTCGCAAACCCAATTCAAGTCCCTGCGCGCCGAGATGCCGCGCTACGAGGCTGCGCACCAGGCCGGGCTGTTCCGTCTGTCGATGCTGCTGGCCAAACCGGTCGATCAATTGCCGGCCGGCACCTCCAGTTGCGCGCAGCTGCCGAAAATCGCGCAATTGGTGCCGGTGGGCGATGGCGCCTCACTGCTCAAGCGTCGCCCCGATATCCGCCAGGCTGAACGTCGGCTGGCCGCTGCGACGGCCGGTATCGGCGTCGCCACCGGTGAGCTGTACCCGGACATCCGCATCGGCGCGACCATCGGCACCGTCGGCATTCTGGAAAACCTCGGCGAGCCTTCGACCAATCGTTGGGGCTTCGGCCCGTCGCTGAGCTGGAGCGTGCCGACCAACGGGGCCCGGGCGCGAATCCGCGAAGCTGAAGCCGTGACCCAGGCAACACTGGCGCATTTCGATGGCGTGGTGCTCAACGCCATACGTGAAACCCAGACCAGCCTGGCGCAGTACTCGGCGTTGTTGCAGCGTCGAGAAGCCCTGGCGGACGCCGAACAATCGGCGAAGCTGGCTGCCGACCAGACGCACCGTTTCTTCCAGGCCGGCCGCGAGTCGTTCCTGGCCGACCTGCAGGCGACCCGCACCTACACCGACGTCACGGCACAACTGGCCGCCGCCAACACTCAGGTTGCGTTGAGCCAGATCGATCTGTTCCTGGCGCTGGGCGGCGGCTGGGAAAGCGGACGAACGCAAGGCTCGAATACCGGCAAACCCTGAGGCCGTTGCTATGCTTTGACTTGATGAGGTCGCGCGTCGAACTCATCAATCAAGGCTCGCGTTGGTCATGGGGATTCCAACAATGAAAAACCCTTATGCTCCCGGCTTCTGGTGCGCTATTGCGGCGTTGGTATTGCTGTCGGCCACCTATTTCTACGGCATCATGCTGGCCCACCAGATCGACAAGGCGCTGGTGTTTCTCGATAGTGCTGCGGCGCTGATCGCGGTGATGGCGATCGTGGTGGTGGCCTGGGCTTCGTTCCAGGGTCAGCGCATCAAAAAAAGACAACTCGAACAAGGCAAGACCCTGGTGCTGATCTGGGACACCAAGGTCGCTTTGCGCCGGGTCGAAACGGTGTTCGATCGTTACTTCTGGGGCAGTTACTGGCAACCGGGGCGCACGTTCCAGGAAGTCATGGGCGAACTCACCGGCACACCGCTGGAAAAAAGCCTCGAAACCTTGAAGAAGCAATGCCTGGCCCTCGACAAACAAGTGTCCGAGGATGACTGGCACTGGCTGAATAACGCCCGTGAACTCTCCGATGTCGCCGCCGCCATGGCACGCGAACGCTATCAGCTGGATTTCTGCGACCCGCGCGCGGACGTGACGGGCGGGGCGGTGATCAATCGGGATTTTGAAGTGCTGGTTTATACGTGGACGGCGCGGCTGAAAAGCTTTGATCATCAGCTGGATGAGATGGAAGTGCAGTATTCCTGAATCAGTTTCGTCAGTTCTGACGCCTTCGCGGGCAAGCCTCGCTCCTACAGGTTTTGCGTCGTTCACACATATCGTGTTCGACGCAAACCTGTAGGAGCGAGGCTTGCCCGCGAAGGCGTTTTCATTTCCGCCGAAACCCTCAAACCCTCCGCGCGGTCCATAGACACTCTTTAACCTTTAAACATTGGGCCGCCCGGTGCGCCTGATGCTAATCTCCTTCGCACTTTTCGCGCAGTCGTGACCGCAACCCGAAATGGGTTCAGGGAAGACGACCACACTCAAACAACGGACATTGAACGGGTCATTCATGAATAAATCAGCAGGCGTGCTTCTTGGAATCGTCGTGGCCATCGGTGCAATCAGCGCCGGCGGTGCCTGGTTCACCGGCACCAAACTCGAAGGGGTGCTGAACACCTCGATCGCCGACGCCAACAAAGAGCTGCAAGCCGCGCTGGTCGGTTCCAACGGCACCGCGTCGCTGGAACTGGTATCGCTTGAACGCCACGTATTCAGCAGCACCGCGCACTACCGCCTCAAGGGCCAGGGCGAGATGTTCGGCGAAGCACCGGTCGAACTGCTTTTCACCGACCGCATCGAACACGGTCCGCTGCCGCTCTCGCGCCTGATGTCGCTGAAATTGCTGCCGGTCATGGCCACCAGTCACTACGAACTGGAAAAAACCCCGGTCACCGAGAAGTGGTTCGCCGCTGCCAAGGACAAATCGCCGCTCACCGGCGTGGTCAACATCGGCTATGACAACGCCACCAACGGCACCCTCGAACTGCTGCCGCTGGATGTTGCGCTGGACGACAAGTCCCACCTGAAATTTTCCGGCCTGAACCTCGAAGTCGCCGCCAACGCCCAGGCGCAGAAAGTCAAAGCCAACGGCTACATGGACAACTTCACACTGACCACCGTGGCTGAAGACCAGACACCGGTGAAAGTCGAATTGAACGGCCTGACCCTCGCCAGCAATCTCGTCAAAAGTACCTACGGCTTTTACACCGGCGAGAACACCGTCGAGCTGACCGACAGCAAGACCACCTTTGGCGCGCAACAGTCGGTGTTGGGCATCAAGAAATTTGAAATGAAGAACCAGACCGAAGAGTCGGGCACCAGCGCTTCCGGGCGTGCCGATTACAAGATCGGCGAAGTGTCCCTGAACGGCAAGACGGTCGGCTCCGCACAGATGGCCATGAGCCTGAAGAACCTCGACATTCCATCCACGATGTCGTTGATGCAGATCTACCAGACCAAACTGCAACCGTACGAGAAGGCCGCCGCCGAAGCAGTTGCAGCTGGCGAACCTGCCCCCGAACTGGTCTTGACCCCGGAAGAAGAGGCTCAGGTGAAAACCGGTCTGGAGAAACTGCTGGCAGCCGGCCCGCAAGTAGCTCTGGAAAACCTGTCGTTCACCACCGCCAACGGTGAAAGTCGCGCCAACCTGGTACTCGACCTGACCAAGCCACAATCTTTGGACCTGACGCCGGATCAACTGATCAAACAGTTGATTGCCCTGCTGGACGTCAATATCCAGGTGTCCAAACCGATGCTGGTTGATTTGCTCAGCGTCCAGAGCCAGATCGACGGCCAGGCTGACGTCAAGGTCGTTGCCGATCAAGCCACGGCCACCGCCGACATGTTCGGCGCCATGGCGGTCGGTACGCAGTTCGCCAGGCTGGACGGCAATAACATCGTCAGCAAACTGCACTACGCCAACAACCAGGTGGAGTTCAACGGCCAGAAAATGACCCTCGAAGAGTTTATCGGCTTTGTGATGAGCAAACTCGGTGGTGCGGGCGTTGTCCAGTAACGCCTAGACGTCCCGAATCAGCCGCCATGCCTCGTCAACTGGCAGCGGCTGCTTCATCTGCTCGGCCAGCATTGCCATCGCCCGCTCTTCATCGCAGGCGATGGCGGCGGTTACCACACCATTCTTGCCGAACAGGCCGATAAAGGGTGGATGGTACGGATCACCCTTGAACTCGACTTCGTCCCAGGCTTCGGCGTGACCGAGGTAGTCGTAGTTCTTGCCGAAGTGCCAGGTCCAGAAATACGGCACATCCAGGTAATGCTCATCACCGCCCAGCATGTTCATCGCTGCGATCCGCGCCTGTTGTTGCGCCAGGCGCCAATGCTCGATTCGTTGCGGTTGGCCATTGAGCGGGAAGGTCGCGATATCGCCAGCCGCCCAAAGCCCTTCGGTCACGCGCATCCCGCCGTCGACCTTCAGTGACTGATCCTTTTCCGTGGGCAAATCCTTGAACGGCCCGGTGGCCGGGCTGACGCCAATGCCGACCAATACCAAATCCGCCGGAAAGCGCTGACCGTTATCCAGGCGCACCGCTTCGACCTTGTTCGTGCCTTCGATCTGCGCGGCTTCGCCCTCCGTATGAAACACCACGCCGTGGGCCACATGGTGGGCAAGAATCGCCTTGCCGACCGTTTCGCCGAACTGTTTTGCGAAGGGCACCGGGTGGCGGGCCAGGACGGTGACGTCCAGACCGTATTCGCGTAGCGCCGCAGCGGACTCCATCGCGATAAAACTGTCGCCGATGATCACTGCCCGCTGGCCGGGTTTGGCGGTGCTCAGAATCCGTTGGGCCTGGTCTTTCGAGCGCAGCAAGAACACCTGAGGCAGGTCGGCGCCGGGAATGTCGAGAGCGTTCGGTGTGCCGCCCGTGGCGATCAGCGCGGCGTCATAGATCAATGTCTGGCCGTCCTTGAGCTGCACCGTCCGGTTTTGTGCATCCAGCCTCGCCACTTCACCGTTTATGCGATCGATGCGTTGCTCGCGATAGAAGTTTTCATCGCGCAGGGGCGGGACTTCTTCCGGCGGCATTTCCCCGGCGATCACGAATTTGCTCAACACCGTACGGTCGTAACCGGCGCCAGGCTCGCGGTCGATCAGCAGCACACGGCCGCCGAAACCCTTTTCGCGCAGCGCCGCCGCACCCGCCGTGCCAGCGGCGCCGGCACCGATGATCACAAACGTACGTTCGTCATCGGCCGGCGGGGTGTGAGCATCGTCCAGCGGCTGATCGTCGACCCAGACTTCGTCGTCGCGCACCTCCAGGGGATAGCGCTTGAGGCTGTCCAGCGACGGCGGTTCACACAGCGCGCCGTCCTCGATCCGGTAAGCGGCCTTGTGCCACGGGCAAATCAGACGCCCGTGACACAGCGCACCTTCGGCCAGAGGCGCCCCGGCATGCGGGCATTCGCCCTGATAGGCGCGCAATTGGGCGCCGACCCGCAGCAAGACGATCTTGGTGTCGCCAATCCGGACTTCCAGGCCTCGGTTTTCGGACACATCGGCAAAACGGGCGACGCGGTGCAGTGCCATGATCGTTCTCCAGGCAAGCGTTTCACTTAAGAGTTTGGCGCTTATCCCGAGGTTCAGCCAATTCCTGCTGCCACCGCGTGAACGGTCCGGCTATAGTTTGCACGCCGACCACGGCCCCACCCGCACAAGGTGCTCCGGTATGACCCGATTGACCTCTCTGAACCCTTGGCTGGTGGCCGTTGCCGTCGCCCTTTGCGTGCAGTTTCCGGCTCAGGCCGCAGAACGCTTCACCGTCAGCATTCCCGGTGTCACCGACAACCGCCTGTTCACTTCGGCGGCGGCCAGCGATGCGGCCGGTTGTGGCGGCAAGAACCAGTCCCCGGCCCTGAGCTGGACCGCTGGCCCTGCGGGCACCCAGAGTTACGCCATCGTCATGCACGACCCGGACGGTCAGAAAGGCTTGGGTTCCGACCACTGGATTCATTACGGCATCAAATCCGCGACCCGCCAGATTCCGGCCGGTGTTGGCGCCAAGTCTGCGTTTGAAGGCGTGGGCGGCAGCAACAGCAAAGGCACCATCGGCTACATCGGTCCTTGCCCGCCGGTCGGTGACAGTTCCCACCACTACATCATCCAGCTCTACGCCCTGGACCTCGCCCCGGACGCCTTGCCGGCCGGTCTGACCCGCGCGCAACTGCTGGAAAAAATCAAAGGCCATGTGCTGAAAAACAGCAGCGTGGTGCGGCGTTATCACCGCTGAAGTTTTTTTCAGCGGGTTTAACCCGAACCGGTGAGGCTGCCCGTCTCAGAGGATGAATGGATCAATTTCCTCCTGAGGTCAGCCCCCATGTCCCTCCCTCTGCATTTCCTCCGCCCGGCCGCCCAGGGTTTCACCGTCGGGTTGCTGCTGGCCGTTGCCGGTTGTGGTGTTTCGTCCAAGCCTGAATCCCCTTCAGTTGCGTCTCCTGCACAACATGAGCTGGTGCGCAGTGAGGCGATCATGGCCGATGCGACCTTGGCCAAACGCAGCGTGAGTCCGGCACCGATGGCGAGTTTTGCGCCTGAATCTGCGCCGCCGGGTTATCAGGATGAGCAGCGCGAGCAGTATCAGGCGCTGGCGGATAACCCGATTCACAGCGTCGCCGAAGCGCCGGTCTCGACCTTCAGCGCCGACGTCGACACCGGCGCTTATGCCAATGTCCGCCGCCTGCTCAATCAAGGTCGACTGCCACCCGAAGGTGCGGTGCGCCTGGAGGAGATGGTCAATTACTTCCCCTACGACTACGCGTTGCCCACCGATGGCTCGCCGTTTGGCGTGACCACTGAACTGGCGCCGTCGCCGTGGAACCCGCACACCCGCTTGCTGCGTATTGGCATCAAGGCATCGGACCGTGCGGTGGCTGAACTGGCCCCGGCGAATCTGGTGTTTCTGGTGGACGTGTCCGGCTCGATGGACCGTCGCGAGGGGCTGCCGCTGGTCAAAAGCACGCTGAAATTGCTGGTCGATCAATTGCGGGCGCAGGACCGGGTGTCGCTGGTGGTCTACGCCAGCGATTCGCGCGTGGTGCTGGAGCCTACTTCCGGACGGGAAAAGGCGAAAATTCGTACAGCCATCGATCAATTGACGGCGGGCGGCTCTACCGCCGGGGCGTCGGGCATCGAGCTGGCCTATCAAATGGCGCAGCAAGCGTTTATCCCCAAAGGCATCAACCGCATCCTGCTGGCCACCGACGGCGACTTCAACGTCGGCATCAGCGACTTCGACAGCCTCAAGCAAATGGCTGTGGATAAACGCAAGACCGGCGTTTCCCTAACCACCCTGGGTTTTGGTGTGGATAACTACAATGAACACCTGATGGAACAACTGGCCGATGCCGGCGATGGCAACTATGCGTACATCGACAACCTGCGCGAGGCGCGCAAAGTGCTGGTGGATCAGCTCGGTTCGACCCTCGCGGTGGTGGCGAAGAACGTGAAACTGCAAGTGGAGTTCAACCCGGCGCAGGTCAGCGAGTATCGGTTGCTGGGCTATGAGAATCGCGCGTTGAAGCGTGAGGATTTCAGCAACGACAAGGTCGATGCCGGTGAAATCGGTGCAGGGCACACGGTCACGGCGTTGTACGAAATTGTGCCAAAGGGTGAGAAGGGCTGGTTGGAGCCATTGCGGTATGGCAGCGCTGAGTCAGCCGTCTCGGTAAAGTCTGGAGAATTGGCGATGCTGCGTGTGCGTTATCAGCTGCCGGAAGGTGGGAACAGTCGCTTGATCGAACGGCCGATTGCCGCTGGTTCGGAAGGCAAAGCCAGTGATGACCTTAGATTTGCGGCGGCCGTGGCAGCGTTTTCCCAGCAGCTCAAGGACGGACGTTATACGGGTGATTTCAGCTTGAAGGACACGCAGGCGTTGGCTCGCGGTGCGCGGGGTGATGATCCATTCGGTCTGCGTTCTGAGTTCGTGCAATTGGTGGAACTGGCGCAGAGCCTGCGAACCACCACCGCATCCAACAGCGAACCGGTTAAAGGAGGCTACAACTGACATGTCTGCTCTTGAACCGAGCGACGAATCACTGCTGGCCCGTTATCGCAAAGGCGACGGGCCGGCGTTCGAGATTCTGTACGCCCGTCACCGGCAAGGTCTTTATCGTTTCCTGCTAGGCCTCAGCGGCAAATCCGAACTCGCCGAAGAGGTCTACCAGGAAACCTGGCTGAGCCTGATCCGCAGCACCAGTCAGCCACAAGGTCGGGCGAATTTTCGTACCTGGCTTTACCAGATCGCCCGCAATCGCCTGATCGATCACTGGCGCAAACACGGAATCCACAACCCCTTGCACGACAGCTATGACGAACAAACCCACGCCCTGGCCGATGACACCGCCGATCCCGAACAACTGCTGAGCCTGAGCCGCGACAACCAGCGCCTTGAATCCGCCCTGCAAACCTTGCCCACCGACCAGCGCGAAGTGTTCCTGCTGCGCGCCCACGGCGATCTCGACCTGCCGCAGATCGCCACCCTCACCGAAACACCGCTGGAAACCGTCAAGAGCCGCTTGCGCTACGCCCAGCAAAAACTGCGTCGGCTGCTGGCCGAGGAGGTACTGACATGACTGAGGCCCGTAAAACACCAGACGATGAAATGCTTCAGCATTTCCGCGAGCATTCGACCGGCGAGCCGCCGAGCCATCTTGATGCGTTCATCCTGGCCGCCGCACAGCGTGAAGTCCCCGCACCGAAACCGAATCTGTGGCAACGCTGGGTACAGGCTTGCCAGAAACCTCGTTGGCAGGTGGCGTTTGCCAGTCTTGTCGGTGTCGCGCTTATGCTGGCGCTGGTGCAACGCACGCCGGAGCAAGTACCGAGTTACGACTTCGCCCCCAAAGCATCCGCCCCGGTGGCCAAAAAAGAGGCAGCGCAAGCACCGTCGTCAGTTGCGCGCTCGCTGGCTGCCCCAGCCGCGCCGATGGCCGATTTTGCCGCCCCCGCGCAGAGCGAATCGATCAGTGTCGAAATGGCCGATGAGGCAAAAGTCAGCAAACGCGCCGCCGCGCCGGTGAAAACCCTGGATGAGCAGTTGCTTGAAGTGGTTCGCCTGCAGAACGCCGGTCAGGCACGTGAGGCGGATGAATTGTTGGCGACATTACACAAACGCTTTCCCAAGGAAAATCTCGCGGCCCGGCTTAAGGAATTGAAGAAAAACTGAGGAATCAGGAGCTCTGCGATTTGGCATCCACCCCCGAAAGCGCGCACTATCGGCCTATAGCCGATGCGTTGGAGGATGCCGTGGCAAAAAAAATCGACCGCATCGCCCAAATGCTCAACTGCCCGGTCAAGGGCGAGGAACTGCGGCGAGCAGTGACCGAGAGTCGTAAGGAGTTTCTTCTGGCGAAGCAGGCAGAAGAAGCTCTGGAGGAGGACGTCCTTGATGAAGAAGAGTTTGAGGACGACGAAGACGATGATTACGACGAGTTTGACTGGACGACTGAATGAAAAAACCGCTTGGGTGGTTTTTCATGGCCCACAAAAAAGCCCCAGACCCTACGGCCTGAGGCTTTCTCGTTTCTATATATGGTGCACCAGGCGGGATTCGAACCCACGACCCCTGCCTTCGGAGGGCAGTACTCTATCCAGCTGAGCTACTGGTGCAAGCGGGCGCCATGATACTCATATGCACTGCGGGCGTCCATGCTGCTGAATCGACTGCGCTTTTTCAAAGCGTAACCTGCGTTTGCTACGTTGATCAGAAAAATTGAGCAAATGCGGCGTTTTCGTTCTTTTTTTCGAACAGCCTATTGTCCTTTACCCCCTTTGATCCTAGGATTCGTTTGAGATTTCAAACGCTCTTGTCTGGGTGCTGAACCGCACGAGTTCATTCCGTGCGCTATTTATGTGCTTCAGCCCGGTGAATGATTTCCCTGACGGCAGCCTTTGAGGCGCCTTTCTACAATCATAATTTGCTCCGCGCGTGCCGCGGTGCTGTTAAGGAAAGCCGACATGCAGCTTAAAGACACCCAGTTGTTCCGCCAGCAAGCCTTCATCGATGGCGCTTGGGTTGATGCGGACAATGGTCAGACGATCAAGGTCAACAACCCGGCAACGGGCGAAATTCTGGGCACCGTGCCGAAAATGGGCGCTGCCGAAACCCGCCGTGCGATCGAGGCTGCTGACAAGGCGCTGCCGGCCTGGCGTGCACTGACCGCCAAGGACCGCGCCAACAAGCTGCGTCGCTGGTTCGAGCTGATCATCGAGAACCAGGACGACCTGGCTCGTCTGATGACCCTGGAGCAGGGCAAGCCATTGGCCGAAGCCAAGGGCGAAATCGTTTACGCCGCTTCCTTTATCGAGTGGTTCGCCGAAGAAGCCAAGCGCGTCTACGGTGACGTGATTCCGGGCCACCAGCCAGACAAGCGCCTGATCGTGATCAAGCAGCCAATCGGCGTGACCGCTGCAATTACTCCGTGGAACTTCCCGGCTGCGATGATCACCCGTAAAGCCGGGCCGGCCCTGGCCGCCGGTTGCACCATGGTGCTCAAGCCTGCTTCGCAAACTCCGTTTTCCGCTTTCGCTCTGGCTGAACTGGCCCAGCGTGCCGGCATTCCTGCGGGCGTGTTCAGCGTTGTTTCCGGCAGCGCCGGCGACATCGGCAGCGAGCTGACCAGCAACCCGATCGTTCGCAAACTGTCCTTCACTGGCTCGACCGAAATCGGTCGTCAGTTGATGGCTGAATGCGCCAAGGACATCAAGAAAGTGTCCCTGGAACTGGGCGGCAACGCACCGTTCATCGTGTTCGACGACGCGGACCTGGATAAGGCCGTCGAAGGCGCGATCATCTCCAAGTACCGCAACAACGGCCAGACCTGCGTCTGCGCCAACCGCCTGTACATTCAGGATTCGGTCTACGATGCGTTCGCTGAAAAACTGAAAGTGGCTGTGGCCAAACTCAAGATCGGCAACGGTCTGGAAGTGGGCACCACCACTGGCCCGCTGATCGACGAAAAAGCCGTGGCCAAGGTGCAAGAGCACATCGCTGACGCCATTTCCAAAGGCGCAACTGTTCTGGCTGGCGGCAAGTCGATGGAAGGCAACTTCTTCGAGCCGACCATCCTGACCAACGTGCCGAACAACGCAGCCGTGGCCAAGGAAGAAACCTTCGGTCCATTGGCGCCGCTGTTCCGCTTCAAAGACGAAGCCGACGTGATCGCGATGTCCAACGACACCGAATTCGGTCTGGCCTCGTACTTCTATGCTCGCGACCTGGGTCGTGTGTTCCGTGTGGCAGAAGCCCTGGAATACGGCATGGTCGGCGTCAACACCGGGTTGATCTCCAACGAAGTCGCGCCGTTCGGCGGCATCAAGGCGTCGGGCCTGGGCCGTGAAGGCTCCAAGTACGGCATCGAAGATTACCTGGAAATCAAATACCTCTGCCTGGGCATCTAAGCTCGAGGGCATAAGCCCGGCAAGGCATTGCTTCAAACGCAAAGGGCACGAGAGCGCTGACCCTTTGCGTGCTTCAACCGGAATTTTCTCTGTGGCCGGGAACGCTGTGGCAGTCGATCATCGCATGCTGCCTCAGTTGCCTCCCCGCCGCATTTTCCTTGAACCACGCCGCCCGATGAGCGGTGAATGAGGACTTTATGAGCAAGACTAACGCTTCCCTGATGAAACGCCGCGAAGCCGCTGTACCACGCGGTGTTGGCCAGATTCACCCGATCTTCGCCGAGTCCGCGAAGAACGCCACCGTGACCGATGTTGAAGGTCGCGAGTTCATCGACTTCGCCGGCGGTATCGCCGTGCTGAACACCGGCCACGTGCACCCGAAAATCATCGCCGCCGTGACCGAGCAGCTGAACAAGCTGACCCACACCTGCTTCCAGGTACTGGCCTACGAGCCGTACGTAGAAGTGTGCGAAAAAATCAACGCCAAGGTGCCAGGTGATTTCGCCAAGAAAACCCTGCTGGTGACCACCGGTTCCGAAGCCGTTGAAAACTCCATCAAGATCGCCCGTGCCGCCACTGGCCGTGCCGGCGTGATCGCGTTCACCGGCGCTTACCACGGTCGCACCATGATGACCCTGGGCCTGACCGGTAAAGTCGTGCCTTACTCGGCCGGCATGGGCCTGATGCCAGGCGGCATCTTCCGCGCGCTGTACCCGAACGAACTGCACGGTGTGAGCATCGACGATTCGATCGCCAGCATCGAACGCATCTTCAAGAACGACGCCGAGCCGCGTGACATCGCTGCCATCATCATCGAGCCGGTTCAGGGCGAAGGCGGTTTCTACGTCGCGCCTAAAGAGTTCATGAAGCGCCTGCGCGCTCTGTGCGACCAGCACGGCATCCTGCTGATCGCTGACGAAGTGCAGACTGGCGCTGGCCGTACCGGCACCTTCTTCGCCATGGAGCAGATGGGCGTTGCCGCCGACCTGACCACCTTCGCCAAATCCATCGCTGGCGGCTTCCCGCTGGCCGGAGTGTGCGGCAAGGCCGAATACATGGACGCCATCGCTCCAGGCGGCCTGGGCGGCACCTACGCCGGTAGCCCGATCGCTTGCGCCGCGGCCCTGGCCGTGATGGAAGTGTTCGAAGAAGAGCACCTGCTGGACCGCTGCAAGGCAGTCGGCGAGCGTCTGGTCACTGGCCTCAAGGCCATCCAGGCCAAGTACCCGGTAATCGGCGAAGTCCGTGCCCTGGGCGCGATGATCGCGGTAGAGCTGTTCGTCGATGGCGACAGCCACAAGCCGAACGCTCCAGCGGTCGCTGCCGTCGTGGCCAAGGCTCGTGAAAAAGGCCTGATCCTGCTGTCCTGCGGCACCTACGGCAACGTTCTGCGCGTCCTGGTACCGCTGACCTCGCCGGACGAGCAACTGGACAAAGGCCTGGCGATCATCGAAGAGTGCTTCGCCGAGCTCTGATCACCGAGTGTGACCTGATCGACAAAAAACCCGCTTCGGCGGGTTTTTTCGTGACTGCAGAACCTGTCGCACTTTTTCAAATGGCCCGCATTGACTAAGGTGCAAGCAGTGCAAATGGAGTATGCAGATGACCGCTGTAGTTTTGCCCGCCGTACCGCGTGTGCTGATTGCCGAAGCTGACCCCTGGTCCCGCGACTTGCTCAAGCAGGTGCTGTTGAAAGTGCGCTGTGACGCGCGGCTGGATCTTTGTGCCGACGGTCAACAGGCGTTGGAGCTGCTGGCGGAAAATCCTTATGACCTGGTGATCGTCGACTGGGAATTGCCCGGTGTCGATGGTTTGAATGTCTTGCGCAACGTCCGCCATCGCAAACGCAATCCGCCGTTGCCTTTTATTCTGATGAGCACCCGCAACGACAGCGCCAGCGTGCGCGAAGCCTTGCCCCTGGCGCCCTCGGCGTACCTGACCAAACCCCTGAACATGGAAAGCCTGACCCACCGTCTGCAGGATCTGCTGCTGAACGCTGGGGAACAGGTCTCGTGTGAGGTGCCGGCGTTGGCGCCGGGCATGAGCTTGTCGGCGTACCTGGAGTGTCGTCGTGAGTTTACCGATGGTGCGCCGCTGATGACCGACGTGGAGCTGGCGGTCAAGCGCAGCCTTAATCCCAACGGTCTTGACCTGAAGTTGCTCGAAGATGAAATCCGCGTTGATCCACAGATCACTGCTGTCCTGATCGCCGCCGCCAACAGTGCAGCCCAGCATCACGGCGCTGCGGTACAAACCCTGTCCCAGGCGCTGCATCGGCTGGGCACTGGGCAGAGCATGAATCTGATTTTGGGGCTGGCGCTCAAGCGCAGTGCGCGGCTCAGCGATCCGCTGCTGGCGGATTATGCCGAGCGTTACTGGAACCTCTCGCTGCACACCGCTGAATACGCCCGGACATTGGCGCGTTTGCTGGATCTGGATCAGGAGCGCTGCTACTGCGCCGGCATGCTGCATCGCTTGGGTGACCTTGCGTTGCTGCGGTGTTTGCAGGAATGGAAGCAGTCCGGTGGAGAGCTGGATGAATGGGAGGAAGTCGGTGATGCACTGGCCGAGTTCGGTGCGGCCTATGGTTCGGCGCTGCGTACGCGCTGGCGCCTGCCTCTGGAGCTGCGAGAGCTGATTGCGGCGGTCTACCAGCTCGGTGGCGGGGTTTACTCGCGCGAAGCGCTGGTAATGAACATGGCGGCGCAGTTGGCGCGATTGAATGAGCATGAGGGCATTGAGGAACTGGCCAAGAGCCGGACGGCGCGGTTGCTCAAGATTGGCTTGCCGGAATTGATACGTTTGCGCAAAAAATAAGTCCGACGCAGAACCCTTGTAGGAGCCGGCTTGCCGGCGATGGCGGTATCACAGCCAGCATCAATGTTGAATGTTATGGCCCCATCGCCGGCAAGCCGGCTCCTACAGGGTTCAGCGTGGGGCTGTCAGCCGGAGATGATCCGGTTCTTGCCCTGGCGCTTCGCTTCGTACATCGCCGCGTCCGCGCGGGCGAACAGGCTATCCAGGTTTAAATCTTCGGCCGTCAGGCTGGTCAATCCCTGGCTGACGGTGATGCCGAACGTCTGGTCGTCATGGCTGAAGCTCAACCGCTGAATCTCCCGTTGCAGGCGCTCGGCCACTTGCATGGCCATGTCCGGTGCGCAACCGGGGAACACCGCCGCAAACTCCTCACCACCAATGCGTCCGAACACATCGCCGCGCCGTAAAGCCGCTTGCCCGCATTCGGCGATCCGTTGCAGCACGTTGTCGCCTTCCGGATGGCCGTAGGTGTCGTTGATCAATTTGAAGTCATCGATGTCCAGCAACAGAAACGCCAACGGCGTGCCTTTTTTTCTTGCCTGTTCGAATTCAAGGTGGGCGCAGTCGAAGAAGTGCCGGCGGTTGCTGCTCTGGGTCAGGACATCGGTGGTAGCCAGGCGATGCAACTCGCTTTCCATCTGCTTCTTGTCGGTGATGTCTTCGGCAATGCCGACGATGATCACCGGTTGACCCGGTTCGGCTTGCCGGTTGATGAAGCACTTGTCGCTGAGCCAGCGCACCTGGCCGTCGGCGGTAATGATGCGGTACTCACGGTCTTCGACGGCGCCTTTGACCAGCACTTCGGCGAGGCTGCGCTCGGCGTACTCCAGATCGTCGGGGTAGATGCTGTCGCGCCACTGGTTGGCGTCGGCCAGCAACAGGCCGGCGGGCCGACCGAAAATCCGTTCGTAGGCAGGGCTCACGTAGAGCACCTGGCGGGTTTCCCAATTGAACGCCCAAAGCACCGCGTTAACGCTCACCAGCAGCGAGCTGAACAGCTGTTCGCGTTCGCTCAGGCGCGCGACTTCGCCTTGGGCATGCATCAGCGCCATCAGGGTTTGCGCGGCTTCCGGCCACTGGGGTAGGGATGAGTCTTGCAGGTTCTTATTGACCATCGACACAAATCTCAAGGACGTGCCGCGTGTTCGACAGCGGCCACAACAAAGCCCGCCGTAGTGGCGAAGTGTCTTTGAGATAGGGGATTTGGAGCTAAGTTCCGAAGGGTGCGCCCTCGAGCGGGGCGCACCGATCAACGGTGTCAGGCGGTAGCGGCAGGGCGCAGGGAATAGGTCTTCAATTGGTCGGCGAAGTCGCGCAGGGATTGAATTCCGCTGGCTTCGGCTTCGTGTACCCAATCCTTGATGGCTGCCAGCATGTCGTGACCATTTGAGCTGGTCTTGACCCAGATCTGCTGCAAGGCCAGTCGTTTCTCGTAAATTACCTTCAGCGCCTGACTGTGCTCGAGCATGGTCTGGATGCGCAGGTGGTGTTTGTCATCGAGCAGGCTGGTTTCCCGCGAGAGCAGGCGTTTGGCCCTGTGGAATTGGTGACGGACCGAGTGATCGACCTTTTCCAGCTCTTGTTTGACCAGCGGCGCGATCACCAATTTGCGGTACTGGGCCATGATCTGGAAGCGGTTGTTGAGGATGGCCATGGCGGTGTCCATGTCCAGGTTGCCTTTGCCTACGACCCGGTGGGCAATCGGCGCAACCCGTTGAACCTTGGCCAGGCGCAGGAAACTGAAGACCTGGATCCAGGCCCAGCCGAGGTCGAATTCCCACTTCTTCACCGACAGTTTTGCCGAATTAGGATAGGTGTGATGGTTGTTATGCAGTTCTTCACCGCCGATCAGGATGCCCCAGGGCACCAGATTGGTCGCCGCATCGCGGCATTCGAAGTTGCGGTAGCCGACGGCATGGCCCAGGCCATTGACCACACCGGCGGCCCAGACCGGGATCCACATCATCTGGATAGCCCAGATGGTGATGCCGATGGTGCCGAACAGCAGCAGGTCGATGACGGCCATGATCGCCACGCCCAACAGCGGGTAACGGCTGTAGAGGTTGCGTTCGATCCAGTCTTCGGGGCAATTCTTGCCGTAGATGCGCAGGGTCTCGGGGTTTTCCGCTTCGGCTCGGTACAGCTCGGCACCTTTGCGCAGAACGGTGGACAAGCCCTTGATGACCGGGCTGTGCGGGTCATCGACGGTTTCGCATTTGGCGTGATGCTTGCGGTGGATGGCGGTCCACTCGCGGGTGTTCTGCGCCGTGGTCAGCCACAGCCAGAAGCGGAAGAAATGTTTCAGGCCGGCATTGAGCTCAAGCGAGCGATGGGCTGAATAACGATGCAGATAGACCGTCACGCCGATAATCGTGACGTGGGTCATCAGCAGGGTGACTGCCACCAGTGACCAGGGCGACAAGCCGAGAAAACCTTCGTACCACATAGGCTATAGCGCCCTCGATAAAGAAAAAAACAGCCGTTGCATTATCACTAAGCCCACAGATAAAACCAGTCGCCCTTTCAGATAAGAGTGGCTTGATGTTTCATTAACCTATAATTCCAACCCTTTTGTAGGGACATGGACGGCCGAATGTCTGCCACCTATCGCGATGCCATGCGTGCATCGCTGCTTTACCTGCTGCTTTCCGTCGTCTGGCTGGAGCTCAGTGGTCATTTATTGAACAGTTTCTTCGATAGCTCCGATGAGTTACTGCGATGGCAACTGATCAACGGTTACGTTTGGGTGGTGCTCAGCGCCGGGCTGATCTTCCTCGCCCGGGCGCGATTGTTCCGTTGCCTGGGGATCGGCGCCAAATTGCGTGAGCGCAATGAAGACCGGGAGCGTTTGCGTCAGGCCGCCGCCGTGTTCGATTGCACCCGCGAAGGCGTGCTGGTCACCGACCGTAATGGGGTCATCGTCCATGTGAACCGCGCCTTCATGGAAATTACCGGCTACCAGTGCGAAGAAGTGCTGGGCCAGCAACCCAGCCTGTTCAAGTCCGGCCACCACCCGGCGAGTTTCTACCAGACGATGTTCGCCACGCTCAACCGTTGCGGCGAGTGGAGCGGCGAGATCTGGAACCGTCGCAAAAACGGCGGGATCTACCCGCAATGGCAGACGATCCGCCTGATTCACGACGACCAGGGCCAGCTCAGCCACTACGTCGCGGTGTTTTCCGACATCAGCGCGATCAAGGATTCCGAGCACGAACTCAAGTACCTGGCGCATCACGACCCACTGACCGATCTGCCCAACCGCCTGTTGTTCACCGACCGTGCCGAGCAGGCATTGGCGTCGGCCCAAATCCAAAAGCGCGGCTGTGCGTTGCTGCTGATCGATCTGGATCATTTCAAGATGATCAATGACAGCCTCGGGCACACGGTCGGTGACCAATTGCTCAAGGCCGTGGCCGAACGCTTGAAAGCCATGTTCGGCCCGGGCATCACGCTGGCGCGGCTGGGCGGCGATGAGTTCGCCGTGCTGGCTGAAAGTTGCCCGCAGCTGGTGCATGCCGCGGCACTGGCGCAGCGGATCGTCGACGGTCTCAAGGAGCCGTTCCACATTGACGGTCATCGGCTGTTTATCAACGCCAGCATCGGCATCAGTCTGTTTCCCGGTGATGCCTTGAGTGCTGAACAGCTGCTGCGTAACGCCGACTCGGCCTTGTTCAAGGCCAAAAGTGCTGGTCGCGACGGTTACGCGTTCTACACCGAAGAATTGACCGCTCATGCGCAACAGCGGGTCGAGACGGCATCCGAATTGCGCCGCGCGCTGGAGCAACAGGAATTGCGCGTGTATTACCAGCCGGTTCACGACCTCAAGACCCGTCGCCTGGTCGGTGTCGAGGCGCTGGTGCGCTGGGAGCACCCGCAGCGGGGGTTGGTGTCGCCGGCGGAATTCATCCCCATCGCCGAGCGCACCGGATTGATCGCCGAGATCGATGCCTGGGTCATGCAGCAGGCTTGCCGGCAGATGTGCCACTGGCAGCAGGCGGGGGTGGAGTTGTCGTTTGTCGCGGTGAATGTTTCATCGCGCTTGTTCGCGCGTCGTGAGCTGTATCAGCAAGTGGCGCAGGTGCTGCGCGACACCGGGCTGGACCCCGCGTATCTGGAGCTGGAAGTCACCGAGAGTGCGGTGATGGACGACCCGGAAGTGGCTCTGGAGCAGATGCATCGTTTACGCGAGCTCGGCGTGCGGCTGGCCATCGATGATTTCGGTACCGGCTATTCGTCACTGTTGCGACTCAAGCGTTTGCCGGTGCAGAAACTCAAGATCGACCAGGGCTTCGTCGCCGGATTGCCCTGGGATGACGACGACGCGGCCATCGTGCGCGTGATCATCGCTTTGGCGCAAAGCATGGGCATGCAGGTGCATGCCGAAGGGATCGAGCAGGTCGAGCAGGCGGGTTTCCTGCTGGAGCACGGTTGCGATCTTGGCCAGGGCTACTGGTTCGGCCGACCGGTGCCGGCGGGGCAACTGGACTGGATGCACGCCCCCGAGATCCACTGACCACACAAAATTTCCGCCACACGCAGACCTCTGTAGGAGCATGGCTTGCCAGCGAAGGCGGTCTCGATATTTAGGTGAGTTTCAAGGGCCTCTTCGCTGGCAAGCCATGCTCCTACAAGGATCGTGTAGGGGCTGATTTTTGGATCCTTGATCCGTCGCGCAGACGTAAACCCTCGTCCCGGCAAATAATTTCTTTTGGTTATATAAACATTCTTAAATAGTCTTTTTAAGAATATCCGCACCTATCTACTATTGGCCTCACGCCGCAAGCAGTGCCGCCCACTGCCAGGCAACCTCTCAGTTGAAGGAGCAGCACCATGAGCGCATCCCTACGTAGCGTTGACGGTCAAGACGAAGCCACCATCTTGCGTGAGATCCAGAGCGCCCTGCGCGATCTGCGATTTGGCGCCGTGGAAATTACCGTACACAACGCTCAAGTGGTCCAGATCGAGCGTAAAGAGAAATTCCGTTTGCAGAACCCGAGCACCAAGTCGAGCTAAGCAACCGGCAACCGATTCCAGCACTTCATAAAAAAAGCCAACACACCAAGAATTCCAGGAGCTTTCACCATGTCGTCGATTCGTCATTTCGCTTTGGCCGCACTGGCCAGTGCCCTTTTTGCTGGTTCTGCGGTTGCCAAGGATTATGAGCTGCTCAACGTGTCGTACGACCCGACTCGTGAGCTGTATCAGGATTACAACGCCGAGTTCGTCAAGTACTGGCAGAAAGACCATGCTGGCGACACCGTGAAAATCCAGCAGTCCCACGGTGGCTCGGGCAAGCAGGGCCGTGCAGTGATCGACGGTCTGCGTGCCGACGTAGTGACCCTGGCCCTGGCCGGTGACATCGACGAAATCGCCAAACTCGGCAAGACCCTGCCGGCGGACTGGCAGAAGCGTCTGCCGGAAGCGAGCACGCCGTACACTTCGACCATCGTGTTCCTGGTGCGTAAAGGCAACCCTAAAGGCATCAAGGACTGGGGCGACCTGATCAAGAACGACGTGTCGGTCATCACTCCGAACCCTAAAACCTCCGGCGGCGCACGCTGGAACTTCCTCGCGGCCTGGGCCTACGGCCTGCAAGCCAACGGTGGCAACGAAGCCAAGGCCAAGGAATACGTACAAACCCTGTTCAAGCACGTACCTGTGCTGGACACCGGTGCTCGCGGTTCGACCATCACTTTCGTCAACAACGGTCAGGGCGACGTGTTGCTGGCCTGGGAAAACGAAGCCTTCCTGGCGCTGAAAGAAGACGGCGGCGCCGACAAGTTCGAGATCGTCGTGCCTTCGCTGTCGATCCTGGCCGAGCCTCCAGTGGCGGTCGTCGACAAAAACGCCGAGAAAAAGGGCAACGAGCAGATCGCCGAGGCGTACCTCAAGCACCTGTACAGCCCGGCCGGTCAGGAAATTGCCGCGAAAAACTTCTATCGTCCACGTGACAAGGAAGTCTCTGCCAAGTACGCCCAGCAGTTCCCGAAACTGGAACTGGTGACCATCGACAAAGACTTCGGCGGCTGGAAAACCGCGCAACCGAAATTCTTTAATGACGGTGGCGTGTTCGACCAGATTTACTCGGCGCAGTAACCTGCAATAAGCCATAAACGAGCCCCGGATATACGTTCGGGGCTTTGTGCGTTCTCAACCAAGGACTTTTATGTCGCGTCGTATCTCCCCCGTCATACCCGGCTTCGGGCTGACGCTGGGCTACACCTTGGTGTACCTCAGCCTGATTGTGCTCATACCACTGGCGGCGATGTTCGTGCATGCCGCTCAACTCACCTGGGATCAGTTCTGGGCGATCATCTCGGCGCCCCGCGTGCTGGCGGCGTTGAAGCTGAGCTTCGGCACCGCGCTGTACGCCGCGATCATCAACGGCATCATCGGCACGCTGCTGGCCTGGGTGCTGGTGCGCTATACCTTCCCGGGTCGCAAGGTCATCGATGCGATGATCGATCTGCCCTTCGCATTGCCCACGGCCGTGGCCGGTATCGCGCTGACTGCGCTGTACGCGCCGAATGGTTGGGTGGGTCAGTTTGCTGCGGACCTGGGTTTCAAGATCGCGTATACCCCCCTCGGCATCACGCTGGCGCTGACTTTTGTAACGCTTCCATTCGTAGTACGTACGGTACAGCCAGTATTGGCCGATATCCCGCGTGAAGTGGAAGAAGCGGCGGCTTGCCTCGGTGCAAAACCACTGCAGGTTTTCCGCCATATCCTGGTGCCCGCGCTGCTGCCTGCCTGGTTGACCGGTTTCGCGTTGGCCTTTGCCCGCGGGGTCGGCGAGTATGGTTCGGTGATTTTCATCGCCGGCAACATGCCGATGAAAACAGAGATCCTGCCGCTGCTGATCATGGTCAAGCTCGACCAGTACGATTACACCGGCGCCACCTCCATTGGTGTACTGATGCTGGTGGTTTCCTTCGTCCTGTTGCTGCTGATCAACTTGCTGCAACGCCGTATTGAAACCCCATAAGGAGGCGCAGAAATGTCCCAATCATCTATTGCTGCTGCTTCCTCGAACGCTGCCCGCCGTGGCAGTGCCACGTCACGGCGAATCCTGATCGGCCTCGGCTGGCTGGTGTTTGCCCTTTTCCTGTTGCTGCCGCTAGTGATCGTGGTGTCCCAGGGTTTGAAGAATGGTCTGGGTTCGTTCTTCACCGCGATCCTTGAACCCGACGCGCTGTCGGCGCTGAAACTCACGGTCATCGCCGTGTTGATTTCAGTCCCGTTGAACCTCGTGTTCGGCGTCAGCGCCGCGTGGTGCGTGAGCAAATACTCGTTCCGCGGTAAAAGCATTCTGGTGACCCTGATCGACCTACCGTTCTCGGTATCGCCGGTGATCGCCGGTCTGGTCTACGTGCTGATGTTCGGCGCCCAGGGGCTGTTCGGCCCGTGGTTGCAGGATCACGATATCCAGATCGTCTTCGCCTTGCCGGGCATCGTGCTGGCGACGATTTTCGTCACCGTGCCGTTCGTGGCGCGTGAACTGATCCCGCTGATGCAGGAACAAGGCACGCAGGAAGAAGAAGCCGCGCGCCTGTTGGGCGCCAATGGCTGGCAGATGTTCTGGCACGTCACCGTGCCCAATATCAAATGGGGCCTGATCTACGGCGTGGTGCTGTGTACCGCGCGGGCGATGGGTGAATTCGGGGCGGTGTCGGTGGTTTCCGGGCACATTCGCGGGGTGACCAACACCTTGCCGTTGCACGTTGAGATCCTCTACAACGAATACAACCACGTGGCCGCGTTCGCTGTGGCGAGCCTGTTGCTGATCCTGGCGCTCTTCATCCTGCTGCTCAAGCAGTGGAGCGAAAACCGTATTAACCGCCTGCGCGCCAGCGCCGCGGAGGAATAATTCATGTCGATCGAAGTGCGTAACGTCAGCAAGAATTTCAATGCGTTCAAGGCCCTCAATGACATCAGCCTGGACATTCAAAGCGGCGAACTCGTGGCGCTGCTCGGCCCGTCGGGTTGCGGCAAGACCACGCTCCTGCGGATCATCGCCGGTCTGGAAACCCCGGATCAGGGCAACATCGTGTTCCACGGTGAAGACGTTTCCGGCCACGACGTGCGTGATCGCAACGTCGGGTTCGTGTTCCAGCACTACGCGTTGTTCCGCCACATGACGGTGTTCGACAACGTCGCGTTCGGCTTGCGCATGAAACCGAAAAACCAGCGCCCGACTGAAAGCCAGATCGCGGCGAAGGTCCACGAATTGCTGAACATGGTGCAACTGGACTGGTTGTCGGATCGCTACCCGGAACAACTCTCCGGCGGCCAGCGTCAGCGTATCGCGCTGGCTCGTGCCTTGGCGGTGGAGCCGAAAGTGCTGCTGCTCGACGAACCGTTCGGTGCCCTCGACGCCAAGGTCCGCAAGGAGCTGCGTCGCTGGCTGGCACGGCTGCACGAAGACATCAACCTGACTTCCGTGTTCGTGACCCACGACCAGGAAGAGGCGATGGAAGTGGCCGACCGTATCGTGGTGATGAACAAAGGGGTGATCGAGCAGATCGGCTCACCGGGCGACGTCTACGAAAACCCGGCCAGCGATTTTGTTTATCACTTCCTCGGCGATTCCAACCGTCTGCATCTGGGCGAAGACAAACACGTGCTGTTCCGTCCGCATGAAGTGTCGCTGTCGCGGCATGAACTGGAGGATCATCACGCGGCCGAAGTGCGCGATATCCGTCCATTGGGCGCGACGACCCGGGTGACGTTGAAGGTCGAAGGGCAGAGTGATTTGATCGAAGCGGAAGTGGTGAAGGATCACGACAGTCTGATTGGTCTGGCGAAGGGCGAGACGTTGTTCTTCAAGCCAAAGGTCTGGCAGAAAGTCGCCAACATCTAAAGCAAAAACTTCGCGGGCAAGCCCGCTCCCACAGTGGTTGGGGTTGTACACAAATTATGTGATCGACCCAGAACCCTGTAGGAGCGAGGCTTGCCCGCGAAGGCGTCTTACGCAGCAGCGCGCTTCGGATTGACCCGAACACCCCCTACCCGCGCCTCGATCTGCTCTTTCAAATCCCGTCGCATCCCCAGCAAAAACGCCAACTCAACCACCACAAACAACGGCCCGACAATCAACCCCGTTACATCATCGACAAACGCCGGTTTGCGTCCTTCGTAATGATGCCCGACAAACTGAATCGCCCAGCCGATCACAAACATCCCGACGCCGCTCGCCAGCCACACCAGTGTGCTTTGCTGTGCCAGCACATGACCCGCCCAAACGCACAGACCGAGCAGCACCGTCATCAGCACGCCTAAACGCAGTTCCAGGCGCAGGTAGAACCACGCCGATGCCAGCGAGACCAGCACCGCCGGCGAAAGCCAGCCTGCGGCCCATTGCGGCCGCGACAGCAACACCGCGACAGCGACCACAATCAGCGGAATACCGATAAAGTGGCTGGCAATATTGCGCGGATCACGGTGGTAGGCGGCGTATTGACTGAGATGGTCAACGAGGCTTTTCATTGTTATTCCTCCTGTAGGGTGATTGATCATGCCCCGGGTTCACCGCTCGCTCTGTCAGCCAGGCGACAATCTCCAGGAGTTTTCATGGACATGCAGGTTTGGCGTTCGCGCCTGGAAACGGGGCAGTGGTTCAGTCATCTACCTGTTCCTTTACAGAATAGTCTGTTGGCCAGCGCCAAGGTGCGGCGCCTGGCGTCGGGGCAGCGGCTGTTCAAACGCGGCGATCCGCCGTGCGGCTTGTACGCGGTGCTCGAAGGTTCCGTTCGAATCGGCGCTGTCAGCGAGCAGGGCAAGGAAGCGTTGTTGAGCCTTGTGGAGTCACCGCACTGGTTTGGCGAAATCTGCCTGTTCGACGGCCAGCCGCGCACCCACGATGCGTTCGGCGTCGGTCAGTGCATCCTGTTGCACATCCCGCAAACCGCGCTGCTGGCCTTGCTGGATGAGCAACCGGTGTACTGGCGGCAACTGGCGTTGCTGATGAGCCAGAAACTGCGCCTGACTTTCATCAACCTTGAACAGTTGAGCCTGATGCCCGCGCCTGCACGGTTGTCGCATCGCTTGCTGATGATCGCTGACGGTTACGGCGAAATCGCCCCGCCGCGGCGCGTGCTGCAACTGCCGCAGGAACAGCTGGCCTCAATGCTGTCGCTGTCACGCCAGACCACCAATCAGCTGCTCAAGGAATTGCAGGGGCAGGGGATTTTGAATTTGAAGTACGGTGAGATTGAGATTCTGGATGCTGAGCGGTTGCGGGCGTTGGCGATCTTTTAACGCTGCCCGGCGATTGGGGGATATCCGTTATTTTTGGTATGGCGGCTGGTGGTTTCGCCCTTACGGCGAGTCACTTTGGAAAAGCCCCAAAGTAACCAAAAGGCTCTTGCCCCTTTCGTTCGGTGGCTCGCTAATGCTCGCCATGCCCTCGCTCCGGTCCTGCTCCGTGGGCCCGCCGCGATCGGCCATCCTTGGCCGTGCGCGGCTAACCCGGCATCCATGCCGGGTTGCCCACTACGCAGAACCTGCGCTCGGCCTCTCGAGGGGGCGACCACCGCCACAGCCGCCGAGGCGGCCTGAAAGCCGACCTGGCTCTTCAGTTGTCCGCGTTCGCCTTCTCAGCTGCGTTCACTCATTCCGAACATGTACACGAATCCCCTGTAGGAGCCGGCTTGCTGGCGATAGCGTCCGTCCAATCAATAAACAGGTGACTGACCCACCGCCATCGCCAGCAAGCCGGCTCCTACACGGGATTGGGTTCACACGACTCAAAATTGTAGGAGCCAGCTTGCTGGCGATGGACGTCAACGATAACGCGGGGTGTCTGAATGAACGCGGTGTCTGGGCGTTTTTCGCCGGCAAGCCGGCTCCTACAGGGCGCGCGTACGCTTTTGATTCCCACCACTCATCAGGTCGAGCGTTAGCTCGCCTTCCGCTTTTGATCTGAGCGCCCCCTCGAGAGGCCGAGTGGAGGTTCTGCGCAGTGGGCAACCCGGCATGGATGCCGGGTTAGCCGCCCCCGGCCATGGATGGCCGATGGCGGCGGGCCCACGGAGCAGGACCGGAGCGAGGGCATGCCGAGCCTAGGCGAGGCACCGAACGAAAGGGGCAAGAGCGCTTTGGTTACTTTCGCGCTTTTCGAAAGTGACTCGCCGTAAGGGCGAAACCAATAGCCGCCATCACCGCAGAAACGGATATGTACCCCAAACCACAAACCCAACCCGCCGGTCACAGTAAAGGTGGGCTTTGCCCGCGAAGGCGCCTAGCCTGTGACGACGACAATCGAGGTGTGCCATGCGTGTGCTGTTAGTGGAAGACGAGCCGGAGACCGCCAAACTCCTGGCCAACGGCCTGAGCGAAGCGAGTTACTCGGTGGATGTGGCGCTCAACGGCATGGACGGCCGTCGCTTCATCGAGTCTGGCGAATACGAGCTGATCATTCTTGACGTCATGCTACCGGGGTTGAACGGCTGGCAATTGCAGCAACAGATCCGCAAGCTCGGCGAGACGCCGGTGCTGTTTCTCACCACCAAGGATGGCATTGAAGATCGCCTGCGCGGGTTGGAGCTGCATGAGGACGATTATCTGCTCAAGCCGTTTGCCGTGAGCGAGTTGGTGGCGCGGGTGCGCAAGTTGGTGCGGCGGGATCGGGGGCGCTGAAGCTTCTGCGGTGCCTGGGCAATTGCCTTCGCGAGCAGGCTCGCTCCCACAGGGGGCTGCGTTGCCAGGAAATTTTTGTGTTCGCTGAAGATCCATTGTGGGAGCGAGCCTGCTCGCGATGAGGCCGGAACATTCAGCACACCTTTAGAATCCTGTCACCGCAACCCATCCCGAAATTGCCCCGGCGTCATCCCCGTCCAGCGCTTGAACGCGCGGCTGAAACTGCTCGTATCCGCAAACCCCAACAGATAACTGATCTCGCTCAACGAACATTGCGGGTCGCGCAGGTGCAGCAGCGCGAGGTTTTCGCGGCTTTCATTGAGCAGCGTATCGAACCGGCAACCCTCGTCTGCCAAATGCCGTTGCAGGCTGCGCAAGCTCAAGTGCAAGGCCTTGGCGATGTGTTCTGCGCTGGGCTCGCCCTCGGGCAGTTGCTCTTCAATGGCGTCGCGGACCTTGCGCTCCCAGGTCAGCGGTTTGAGCTGCGCCAGCGTGCGTTTGAGCACGGTTTCGTTGTGTTCGGCAAGTTCCGGGTTGGCGTCGTCCAAGTGACTGTCGAAGTCCACCAGCGCAAACTCCAGCCGGTCTTCGTCGGCCGAAAAGTGCACCGGTGAGCGGAAGACTTTGTGCCATTGATGCGCGTCGGCCGGTTCCGGGCGACGCAGGTACACCGCGAGCGGCGCGTAGTCGCGGCCCAGTCGGTTGCGGCAGGTGCGCACGTAAATCGCGGTGAAAGCGTCGATGGCTTCGAACGCTGGCGCCGGGTTGCCTGGCGGGATTTTCAGGCGGAAGCGATAGCGATCCTCGGTGCGGCTCAATTCAAGATCCAGGGCATCGCTGACCACCTGGTGATAACGCACGATGCGCTCGAACACTTCGCGCAAACTGCCGCTGGCCACCAGCGCATAGCCGAGTGCGTGAAAGGTGGTCGGGCTGACGAATCGCGATACCCGCAAGCCGATCGCCGGATCGCCGCTGACCTGCACCGCGATTTCCCACAGCCGCGTAGTGCCGGACAACGGGTAACGGGCGTTCGGGTCGTCCATCAATTGCGGGTCGAGCCCCGCCTGGTGGCACAGCGCGGTGCTGTCGAGGCCCAGCGCATCGAGTTGCTTGCGCAGGGCGCGGGTCCAGCTGGCGAGGGAGGTCGGTTCAGTCATGCTGATTGGCGCTTCCAGTCAACAGGTTGGCGTCCAGGGCTACCGCCTTGTGAAGGTTCACACGGCAGGATGCGAACATCAATAACCAGAGGATGGAAGCATGGACGGTACTTCTGCAAGTCCCCAGCGACTGAATGCAGCTCAGCGATCTGCGCATATTCGCGAAGTGGTGTTGGCCAAAGGCGTCGAACTGCGTAAACGCTACCCGATTCTCAACCATCAGGACGCCTTGGGCGCGGGCATTCTGGTCTTTGCTTTGGCGGGAATGATCGGTTCGGCAGCGCTGTACATCAGCGGATACATGGCCTGGTGGGTATGTCTGCTGCTCAACGCGTTCTTTGCGTCGCTGACCCACGAGCTGGAACACGACCTGATTCATAGCATGTACTTCCGTAAACAACGCGTGCCGCACAACCTGATGATGGGCCTGGTGTGGTTGGCGCGGCCGAGCACGATCAACCCGTGGATTCGCCGGCATCTGCACCTCAATCACCACAAGGTGTCCGGCACTGAAGCCGACATGGAAGAGCGCGCGATCACCAACGGCGAACCCTGGGGTTTTGCGCGGCTATTGATGGTCGGCGACAACGTGATGTCGGCGTTCATCCGCATGCTGCGGGCCAAGACCTGGACTCACAAGTTCAGCATCATCAAGCGTGCGCTGAAGGTCTATGCGCCGCTCGCGCTGGTGCATTGGGGCGCCTGGTACGTGTTTCTCGGCTTCCACGCCGCTAACGGCGTCGCCTATCTGCTGGGAGCACCGATTGAATGGTCGGCGACCACGCTCTCGGTGATGCAGGTGATCGATATCGCGGCAGTGGTGATCATCGGCCCGAACGTGCTGCGCACGTTTTGCCTGCACTTTGTCAGCTCGAACATGCATTACTACGGCGATGTGGAGCCGGGGAATGTGATCCAGCAAACCCAAGTACTGAACCCGTGGTGGATGTGGCCGTTGCAGGCGTTCTGCTTCAACTTCGGCAGCAGCCACGGGATTCATCACTTTGTGGTGAAGGAACCGTTTTACATCCGCCAGTTGACCGTGCCGGTGGCGCACAAGGTGATGCGCGAGATGGGCGTGCGGTTTAACGATTTCGGGACGTTCGGGCGGGCGAACCGGTTTGTGCGCAAGGAAGAAGTGCAGGGGCAAACGGTGGAGGGTGTGCGCGTCTGAAGGCCTCTTCGCTGGCAAGCCAGCTCCTACAGGGGGCTTGCTTGCCAGCAAAAGCGGTTGTTCTGTTCAAACCGCAACGCTGACATCCTGTTTATCCACCGCCACCAACGTCTCGATCATCGCCCGCGCAGCCGGTGACAACCGGAACCCCGTGCGGCTGACAATCCCGCACCGCACGCTCATGCTCTCGATGTGAGGTGGCAGGTTTCGCCAGTGCAGCAGCACCAGCGAACCGTCGGCGATGTCCTCGACAAACGCTTCCTCCGTGCCTACTCCGATGGCGTTCGATTGCAGCACGATCCTGGCCAGCGCCGGAAAATGCTCGGTCTCGATGGTCGGTGAAAAATCGATCCGGCCACTGAGGTTCGCCAGCAGTTTGCGAATACCCGGCGGGATCTGCGTGGTCGCCAGCGGGTAATCGAACATGTCGTTGGTCGACAGGCTTTCCTTGGCCAGCAACGGATGCCCCGGACGGCAGAAAAACACGCCGCGTTTGGGTGTCAGCGCTCGGGTCTGAAAGTTCGGATCTGCTTCGAAATGGCGGATGTCGGCGATGAAAAATTCGATCTCTTCACGGCTCAGGGCGCGGCTGAGTTTTTCCCAGTTATCCACCTGAAAACAGGTGCGTATTTTCGGGTGGGCGCTGATGAATTGCGCCACCGCATCCGGCACCAGTTTTACCGCCGGTGCCGGGCCGCAGCCGAACCGCAGTTCTCCGGCGTCGAGCTTGGTCATTTGCGTGACTTCGGCGTTGAGCAGTGCCGCGCCCTGTACCAGCGTCAGCGCATGTTGCAGCACCACCTGACCTTCCGGCGTAGGGCGCAAGTCCTTGTTGCCACGGTCCACCAATGCACAGCCGAATTCCTGTTCAAGCCCTTGAATACTGCGACTGAATGCCGGCTGAGTAATGCCCATGGCGTCGGCTGCCCGTACGAAACTTCGGTGTTCGGTGAGGGCAATGAAGTAACGCAGCTGACGAAGATCCATAGGTTTTTCCCGGCATCCTGAAACGACCTCGATGGCATGTGCGACGAGCGTGGTTGAGGTTTTTTAAAGGTAATCGCTTATTCCGTCAACGAAGCAATCAAATAACTATTAGATGATAAAAGAATATCAATAGAGCGTTGTCCCTGCCGCCCGATTGCCGGCGCCAAGGCCTCGTGGTCGTGAAAATGGTCCCGAAATCATGCCTTTGGTGAATATTTTCGATGCCTTAAAAGCATGTGATTTCCGCCTGTTGCCCGCAGCCCTTGCCGGGCAAGGCCTGGAGCCGATGGGTGGACTTTGATATTCGTTTTTGGTCTATGCATAACTTTAAAGATTACTTTCTGAGATAAGCGTCTGCCTCAATGATTCACCCATCGATACGTCGTCGGGGGATGTCTGGCACGACGTTTCGGTTATCCGCAAAGAGACCGCAGGGAGTTAAGCAATGGGCAATGTCCAGACCGCCGCCAGCGCACACGAGGTGCTGTGGCGCCAGGCGCCGGGTGGCGAGTTGGTCGACCTCGGCCGGGTGCACCGAGTGCCCTTGGGGCAGCTGCGTTTGCAGCGTGCGCCCAAGGGCATTCTGAGTCGCCGGGAAACGATTCTGCTCGGTGTGCTGGCGCTGCTGGTGCATGGCGCAGTCATCTATTGGGTCAATCAGCAGCCGACCAAGGCATTGCCGATCGTGCCGCCGGAAATTCCGCCGATGACGATTGAATTCTCGCGTCCGGCACCGCCCGTGGTCGAGCCGCCGCCACCGCAGTCGGTGCAACCCGTGGTCGAGCCACCGCCGCCGGTGGAAGACGAGCTGGCCGTGAAGCCGCCGCCACCGAAACCGATTCCCAAGCCAAAACCGGTCGCCAAGCCTGTGCCGAAACCGGTGCAAAAAGTCGCCCCGCAACCGCCTGCGCCGCCACAACCGGCAGCACCTGTCGCGGCCCCGGCGCCACCTGCACCACCGGCGCCCGCGCCGGTGACACCCGCCTCGGCCAATGCCGCGTACCTGAAAAACCCGGCGCCGGAATACCCGTCGCAAGCCGTGCGTCGCGGTTGGGAAGGCACGGTGTTATTGCGGGTGCATGTGTTGGCCAACGGCAAGCCTGGCGAGATTCAGATCCAGAAAGGCAGTGGTCGCGATTCCCTCGATGAGGCGGCGATCAATGCCGTGAAACGTTGGAGTTTCGTGCCGGCCAAGCAGGGTGACGTCGCCCAGGACGGCTGGGTCAGCGTGCCCATCGATTTCAAGCTTCATTAAACCGCAACCAAATTCGCGCGAAACGTTTACACGAGGAACTCATCATGACGTTACTGGCATCTCCACTTGAATCCATCGAAAGCGCGGTGATTTGGCTGCTGGTGGTTTTTTCCGTTGCCACTTGGGGCCTGGCGTTGCTCAAAGGCGTGCAGTTCGGCCGTCTCAAGGTGCAGGACCGAAAGTTTCATAAGCAGTTCTGGGCGGCGTCGAGCCTTGATTCGGCGGCGGAGCTGGCCGAGACCCAGCCCGGCGCGGCGGCCCGAGTGGCCCAGGCCGGCTATGCGGCAATACAGGTAGGGGAGGCGCCACAAGCGGCGGATTTGAGCCAGGCGATCAACCATCAGGATCGTCTTGAGCGCGCCTTGCGTCAGCAGATCGTGCGTGAGCGCCGCTCGCTGGAAACAGGTTTGGCGGTGGTCGCAAGTATTGGCAGTACATCGCCGTTCATTGGTTTGTTCGGCACTGTGTGGGGAATCATGGAGGCGTTGAAAGGAATCAGCGCAGCGGGCTCCGCCAGCCTGGAAACCGTGGCCGGGCCGATTGGCGCGGCGCTGGTGGCGACCGGTGTGGGGATCGCCGTCGCGGTACCGGCGGTGCTGGTTTACAACTACTTTTTGCGTCGTCTGAAACTGACGGCGGCGGACCTGGATGACTTCGCCCATGACTTCTACAGCCTGGCGCAGAAGAGTTCGTTCCGCGTGCTGATTCATCCGACGGCGCATAAAACCGCCGCATCGGGCAGCGCGCAGAAAGTGAAGGAGGCGTCCTGAGATGGCTTTCTCCACGCAAGACAGCGATGAGGTGCTGAGCGAGATCAACGTGACACCGCTGGTGGATGTGATGCTGGTGCTGCTGGTGGTGTTTATCGTCACCGCGCCGCTGCTGACCAACGCGATCCCGATCAACCTGCCCAAGACCGAGGCCGTGGCGCCGGTGGAGCAGAAGGACCCGCTGGTCGTGAGCATCGACGGTGCCGGGAAGTTGTTTATCAACAAGGACGAAATTCAGCCGGACTTGCTGGAGTTCAACCTCAAGTCGGCGAAGGCCAAGGATCCCGAAGTGCGTGTGCAATTGCAGGCGGACGACGGGGTGAATTACGGCGAAGTGGCGCGAGCCATGGCGTCGATTGAGCGGGCAGGGATTACCAAGTTGTCGGTGATTACCGCACGCTGACCGATTTTCGATTTTCCGGGGCCGTCTCCTTGGCAGGGTGCGGCCCCTTTTTTATGCCTCAAGAAAACCCGTGACCTTGTAGGTGCCGGCTTGCCGGCGATGGCGTTCGTCCAGCCAATGGAAATGTTGTCTGACACACCGCCATCGCCAGCAAGCTGGCTCCTACAGGTTGTGTGTGTCTCTCATATTCTTTATGGGTCTTAATAAATAGCTTCTTATTCCTTAACGAATATAACTCTCCTCCCTATACTCGATCAGGAACAGACACGCAGCAGGAGAGTTCCCCCATGCGCAACGAATCAATTCGCTATCTGATTGTGCCGGGCTGGCAAGGATCGCCAGAAGATCATTGGCAAAGCCACTGGCAGAACAGCTTGCCGAACAGCGCGCGGGTGGAGCAGGCCGATTGGCTGACGCCCCGTCGTGAAGACTGGGTGGCGGCATTGGCCGAGGCGATTGCCGCTGACAGCACGCCGGTGATTTTGATTGCCCATAGCCTGGGTTGCATCACGGTCGCGCATTGGGCGGCCACTGCCCCGCTGAATTTTTTGCGCCAGGTTCGCGGTGCCTTGCTGGTTGCACCGGCAGACGTCGAGCGTCCGGCCTGCGCGCCAGCCTTGCGCAACTTCGCGCCGATTCCGACGAACCTTTTGCCGTTCCCGAGCCAGGTGGTCAGCTCCGACAACGACGCCGCTGTCAGCGCACCGCGTGCGCTGGAACTGGCACGTAACTGGGGCGCCGAGGCAGGAATACTGTCGGGTGCCGGACACATCAACGTGAAGTCCGGTCATCAGCGCTGGGAGCAGGGTTTTGCTTATCTGTATCGCCTGCAAAACCGCATGGAACATCACGCCCTGCGCCGCGCTTGAACCTTTTCTTTTTTTAACATCGCCCCCCGTCTCCCGGCGGTTTTGGGCGGGAGTCTGCCATGAGTTTTGAAGCCTTCGGTCAGCCGCTGCTGACCTTTCCCGATGCAGAAAAAAGTCCGCTGAGCATCCGCGCCAAGGCGCTGGTGTTCGTCGATCCGCGCTCGCGTCAATTGCGCGCCGAGCTGGAGCAACTGGCCCCGCGTTCGATCTCCGTGTTGATCCGTGGCGAAACCGGTAGTGGTAAAGAACTGCTGGCGCGGCACATTCATCGCGCCAGTGATCGTGGTGGGCTGTTCGTGTCGGTCAATTGCGGCGCAATCAGCCCGACCTACGCCGACGCCGAATTGTTCGGTTATGCCGCAGGCAGTTACACCGGTTCGGCGAGCAGTCGTGCTGGCTGGTTCGGTTCGGCCAATGGCGGCACGCTGTACCTGGACGAGATCGGCGACTTGCCGCTGCCGATCCAGATCAAGTTGCTCGCCGCACTGGAAAACCACGAAGTCACCCGCGTCGGCGCGCATCAACCGAGCCCGGTGGACGTGCGTCTCGTGGCTGCGACCAGCATTGATCTGGCGCAAGCCGTGGCCGCCGGGAAATTCCATGAGCGGCTTTATCACTACCTCAGCGAAGGTCAGCTGGAACTGCCGGCGTTGCGTGAGCGGGTGGGCGATATCCTGTCGTTGTCCGAGTACTTCCTGGGCATCTACAGCCAGCGCCTGGATCTGCCGGTGCCGCTGATCAGCGAAGCTGCGCAGCAGTTGCTGGAACAGCACAGCTGGCCGGGCAACACCCGGGAACTGGAAAACGTCATCCACTTTGCATTGCTGGTCAGCACTGGCGACGAGATCCTGCCCGAACATTTGAACCTGCCCGAAGCACCGGCGCCGTTGACGCAGATCGAGCAGCAGCTCCAACACATCCTCACCAAAGGCACTGCCACCGAACAAGCCGCCCTCAAACAACTCCTCAAAAACACCGCACTCTTGTAGGAGCGAAGCTTGCTCGCGAACCAGACGACACGGATTTTCTGGAAGGACGCCTTCGCGGGCAAGCCTCGCTCCTACAGGTGGGTGCGGCGAAATGCAGCCAACACGTGAGTTAGAGCTGTATGAACAAAATGGAATATGAAAGTGAATAAAAGATATTGTTCGGGAATAAAAAATCCCGGTATTGTCCGCTTCACGCCAGCGATAGCACTTCACTGGCACTCGTACTAAACAAGCCGTCGTCGATGACGACCGTGATTTTCGATAAGGACACTGCATGAAAAAGGTTCTGTTGTTCACCGCATTGGCGGCTGCCCTGACCGCGGGCCTGGCCCAGGCTGGCGAGAAACTGGTAATTGCGGCGACCCCGGTCCCACACGCCGAGATTCTGGAGCTGATCAAGCCAACCCTCGCCAAAGAAGGCGTGGACCTGGAAATCAAAGTGTTCACCGACTACGTTCAGCCAAACGTACAAGTTGACCAGAAGCGTCTGGACGCCAACTACTTCCAGACCCTGCCGTACCTGAAAAACTTCAACGAAGGCAAAGGCACCAACCTGGTGACCGTGATCGGCGTTCACGTTGAACCGTTCGGTGGCTACTCGAAGAAGTACAAAAAACTGGCTGACCTGCCAAACGGCGCGACCATCGCTCTGCCGAACGAAGGCAGCAACAGCGGTCGTGCTCTGCTGCTGTTGCAGAAGGCTGGCCTGATCGAGTTGAAAGACCCGAAAAACGCTTTGGCTACTCCGAAAGACATCGCCAAGAACCCGCACAACTTCAAGTTCAAGGAACTGGAATCGGCCATGTTGCCGCGCGTTCTGGACCAGGTTGACCTGGACCTGATCAACACCAACTACGCGCTGGAAGCGGGTCTGAACCCGGCTAAAGATGCGCTGGTGATCGAAGGTGCTGATTCGCCTTACGTGAACTTCCTGGTGGCTCGTCCAGACAACAAGGACAGCGTAGCCATCCAGAAACTGGCCAAGGCGTTGACCAGCCCGGAAGTGAAAGCCTTCATCGCCAAGAAATACAGCGGCGCCGTACTGCCGGCGTTCTGATTGGACGCAGCATCAAACCCCTTCAAGGTTTCGAACGCCGACGGCTAGCAATAGCGTCGGCGTTTTTTATTGCGCGTGCACATTCCAAATGTAGGAACGAGCCTCTTGTGGGAGCCGGCTTGCTGGCGAATCAGACAACGCGGTGTATCAGGCCGGACGCCTTCGCGGGCAAGCCTCGCTCCTACAGATCACGGACACACCGCACTCTTGTAGGAGCGAAGCTTGCTCGCGAACCAGACGACACGGATTTTCTGGAAGGACGCCTTCGCGAGCAGGCTCGCTCCTACAGGGGGTAGGCGTGCTCCGGAGGCTTAGGCCGCCCTGGCCTTCAATGCCCTGCGCAACGCCACCAGCAGCTTCACGATGTCTTGCGGATCAAGCCGTTGCGGTACTTTTACGTCAGCCATGTTCTCTTCCTTGTGATGGTTCGGCCGGGAGTCTGGCCAAAAGCTGTGCGTCCTTGGAGGGCTATTTCGAAAAAAAGATCCTTCCTACAGCGAAAAGGAAAATAGTCGTCTTCCTCCTTCTCGGCAAATTCACCGGATAGTTTTTTGCGTGATATCAATATGCTTTAACGGTATTTAAATTCCGATTCTTATACCTTTAAAGTCGGTGCCTGCCGGGAGGTTATCCACCGCCCATGGACTGCGCCACCGTCGCTTACCGAGCGGCGTCCAGGATGTTCAATGAACTTCGATTACGCTTTTATCCTCAGCACCCTGCCGGCGTTTCTCAAGGCCGTGGGCGTGACGCTGCAGGTCGGCTTCATCGCCATCGGCACCTCGCTGCTGGTGGCCTTGATCAACGCAACGATCCTGGTGTTCCGCACGCCTTACCTGCAACGCCTGGTCGGGTTGTACGTAGAACTGGCGCGCAACACGCCGCTGCTCATTCAACTGTTCTTTGTGTATTTCGCCTTGCCGGCGCTGGGCATCAAGGTGTCAGGCTTCACGGCGGCGATTATCACCATGACGTTCCTGGGCGGCGCTTACCTCACGGAAGTGCTGCGCGCCGGGGTGGATGCGGTGCCCCAGGCGCAGCTCGAATCCGGTCGCTCCATTGGCTTGTCCCACGGGCAATTGCTGCGCTACGTGATCCTGCCGCAGGCCGGCATCCTCAGCCTGCCGTCGCTGTTCGCCAATTTCATTTTCCTGCTCAAAGAGACCACCGTGGTCTCGGCCGTAGCGGTTCCGGAAATTCTCTACACCACCAAAAGCTACATCGCGCTCTACTACAAAACCTACGAAATGCTCGCCGTGCTGACGCTGATTTGCGTGTTGCTGTTTTTGCCGCTGTCGCTGCTGCTCAGCCGTCTGGAAAGGAGGTTCCAGCATGGCCAGTTCGGGTCTTGAGTTGCTGTGGGTGTCGTTGCCGCAATTGGGCAAGGGCGCTGCGCAAACCCTGTCGATCTCTTTCCTGAGCATCGTCATCAGCACCGTTGGCGGTGTGCTTTACGGCGTTTTGCGTACGCTGAATTCGAAATGGCTGAACGCGATTTTGCGCGTGTATCTGGAGCTGTTCCGGGCGATCCCGGTATTGGTCTGGTTGTACCTGCTGTTTTTCGGTCTGCCAATTTTCTTCGGCCTGAGCATTCCGAGCTTCTGGTGCGCGGTGCTGGTGCTGTCGCTGTGGGGCGCCAGCGAGGTCGGTGAAGTGGTGCGCGGCGCGCTGCATTCGTTGCCACGCGGCCAGCGTGAAGCGGGCCTGTCGATCGGCTTGAACGGCCCGCAACTCTACGGCTACGTGCTGCTGCCCCAGGCGCTGAAACGCATGACCCCGCCGACCATCAACGTCTACACGCGGATCATCAAGACCAGCTCCCTGGCGGTGCTGATCGGCGTGGTGGACGTGATCAAGGTCGGCCAGCAGATCATCGAACGCACCTACGAATCCGTGCTGATCTACGGCGCGCTGTTCCTGTTTTTCTTTTTCATCTGCTACCCGCTCTCGGCCGCCTCGCGCGTGCTGGAGCGGCGCTGGACGCAAGCATGAGCGCATTGATCGAGTTCAAGGGTTTCAACAAGTTTTTCGGCGAGCAACAAGTGCTCGACGGCATCGACCTGAAGGTGAAATCAGGCGAAGTGATCGTCATCCTCGGCCCCAGCGGCTGCGGTAAAAGTACCCTGTTGCGTTGCCTCAACGGGTTGGAAGTCGCGCACAGCGGCAGCCTGACATTTGCCGGCCGCGAGCTGCTGGACAAAGGCACCGACTGGCGCGAAGTGCGCCAGCAGATCGGCATGGTGTTCCAGAGCTATCACCTGTTCCCGCACATGAGCGTGCTCGACAACCTGCTGCTCGGCCCGGTCAAGGTGCAAAAGCGCGAGCGTCGTGAAGCCCGGGATCAGGCCGAAACCTTGCTGGCGCGCGTGGGCCTCTCGGACAAGCGCGACGCCTTTCCTCGCCAGCTCTCCGGCGGCCAGCAGCAACGCATCGCCATCGTCCGTTCGTTGTGCATGAACCCCAAAGTCATGTTGTTCGATGAAGTCACCGCCGCCCTCGACCCGGAAATGGTCAAGGAAGTGCTGGAAGTCATTCAGGGCCTGGCCCGCGAAGGTATGACGCTGTTGATTGTCACCCACGAAATGGCGTTCGCCCGCGCCGTGGCTGACCGCATCGTGTTCATGGATGCCGGGCGAATCCTTGAGCAAAACCCTCCCGAGATTTTCTTTACGAACCCGCAAACCGCACGAGCGCAGCAGTTCCTGGAGAAGTTCTCCTACGTCGCCGCACTACCCAAAACGACTCAAACAAAGGAACTGGAACTGCCATGAAAACTGCCAAGTCTTCTCTACTGCTACTCCCGCTGCTCGGCCTCGCGTTGCTGGCCGGCTGCAACAAAACCGAAGAACCCGCGAAGCCGAAAGTCGCCAGCGAAAGCACTGCGCCGGCCAGCTACCTGGACAAAATCAAGGCGCGGGACAAGTTGATCGTCGGCGTTTTCACTGACAAACCGCCGTTTGGTTTCGTCAATGAAGCGGGGCGTTACGTTGGTTTCGATACTGACATCGGCCGCCAATTTGCCAAGGATCTGCTCGGCGATGAAAACAAGGTCGAATTCGTCGCGGTGGAACCGGCGAGTCGGATTCCGTTCCTGCAAAGTGACAAGGTCGACCTGATCCTGGCCAACATGACCGTGACCCCGGAGCGCAAGGAAGCGGTGGACTTCACCAACCCGAACCTGAAAGTCGCAGTACAGGCATTGGTGCCACAGGCCAGCGAAGTGAAAAACCTCGATGACCTGGCGACCCGCACCACCATCGTCACCACCGGCACCACGGCGGATATCTGGCTGACCAAGAATCACCCGGACTGGAAACTGCTGAAGTTCGAGAAAAACTCCGAGTCCCTGCAAGCCCTGGCCAACGGTCGTGGCGATGCGTATGCGCAGGACAATCTGGTGCTGTTCAGCTGGGCCAAGCAGAACCCTGGCTACCGCGTGCTGGATCAGAAACTCGGTGCAGAAGCGCCGATTGCGCCGGCGGTGAAGAAGGGCAACATCGAGTTGCGTGACTGGGTGAACGCCGAGTTGGCGAAGCTGGGTGAAGAGAAGTATCTGCTCAAGCTTTACGACCAATATGTGCGCAAGGAATTGAGCGATGACACCAAGCCTGAGAGCGTGATTGTCGAGGGTGGGAAGTGGCAGGGGTGATTCTGTAGTTTTTGCAGCGGTCTTTCGACCGTCATCGCGAGCAGGCTCGCTCCCACATTTGACCGAATCGTTCCGACGGACGCGGTTAACTGTGGGAGCGAGCCTGCTCGCGAAGCCTTTTCAGGCGCCGCTCAATCCGGCCAATGCCACGCCGGCTCATCCAGCATCCGCTGCCCGACAATCCCGGTCTGGCCCAGATTTTTCTCCAGCACGATGCAGTTGCACTCGGGATCTTCCTGTAGCGCCGAAATCAACCGCCGGGCATGGGACACCACCCACACCTGACACTGCTCCGACGCGCGGATAATCAAGCGCGCCAACGCCGGCAACAGGTCCGGGTGCAGGCTGGTTTCCGGCTCGTTCAGCACCATCAGCGTCGGTGGGCGCGGCGTCAGCAGCGCCGCCACCAACAGCAAGTAGCGCAACGTCCCGTCGGACAACTCCGCGGCCGACAACGGCCGCAACAACCCTTCCTGATAAAACTCAATGGCGAACCGGCCGCCCGCCAGCGGCTCGATATGCAGACGCGCACCGGGAAACGCATCGCTGATGGCGTTGCGCAAAGCTTCGGGGTCGCCAATCTCGATAATGGTCTGCAACGCAGCCGCCAGGTCTCTTCCGTCGTGGTGCAGCACCGGGGTGCGGGTGCCCAGCTGTGGCTGACGCACCGGCGCGTCGGCGTCGCTGCGAAAGTGATCGTAGAAGCGCCAGCGGCGGATGAACTCACGCATCTCCAGCACCTCCGGCGAGGTCCGCAAGCTGCCAACCTGATCGAACAGGCTGTCGAAAGTCGGCGTGTGCTGAGCCAGCACGTCCCAGCTGCGGTTGGCTCGGGTGCGGATCATCGGGCCGTCGCGATCCACCAGCAGGCTCGCCGGACGATAATGCGCCCCGGCCCACAGGCATTCACGCTTGATTTGCGGATCGAGGCTGAACCGTGACGCAATGGGGGTGCTGTGCCCGGGCAACATGAAATGACCATTGGAATCGGGCAGCCCCAGGCTGATCGAGTAGCCGAAGTCGTCCCCGGCAAACCCCAGGCGCAAGCGTTTGACGCCGTGGCGAACGGTCGCCTCGATCGGCACTTCGCCGTTGCGCATGCGCCGGGTGATGGTTTCAGGTCCCGCCCAGAAGGTCGAATCCAGGCCGCCTTCGCGGGCCAACGCATTGACCACACCGCCCTGAGCGGTTTCCGCCAGCAGGCGCAACGCCCGGTAGAGGTTGGATTTGCCACTGCCGTTCGGCCCGGTGATCAGGTTCAGACGACCCAGTGGAATCACCAGTTTATTGATCGAGCGGTAATTGGCCACCGCGAGGGTTTTGAGCATTGGAAGCTTCCTTACTGCTATGAGTGCAGCAAACCTGTGCACCTGTTGAACCCTGTTCTAAGCTCACAGTCGTATCGCCATTGGCACGTTCGTACGACGCAAAGGAGTCTGCATGGCTGGTCCCGGATTGAAAAGAGTGGTTGGCCTGAGTCTTCTTGTCCTGCTGGGGGCCTGCGGGGAAAAACCCCAGGTCGAAAAGGATCGTCCGCGGGTATTCGTGCAAGTCGTCAACGCCGCGAATTACGCCGCGTCCGTGACCCTCACCGGTGATGTTCAGGCGCGCGTCCAGACAGAGCTGTCGTTCCGTGTCGGCGGCAAGATCATCCAGCGCTCGGTCGATGTCGGTGACCGGGTGTCGGCCAAGCAAGTGCTCGCCAGGCTCGACCCGAAAGACCTGCAAACCAATGTCGACTCGGCCCAGGCACAGGTCGTCGCTGAGCAGGCGCGGGTCAAACAGTCCGCCGCCGCCTTCGTCCGCCAGCAAAAACTCCTGCCCAAGGGCTACACCAGTCAAAGCGAGTTCGACTCTGCCCAGGCCGCATTGCGCAGCAGCCAGAGCGCGCTGACGGCTGCCCAGGCGCAACTGGCCAACGCCCGCGAGCAACTGAGTTACACCGCGCTGATCGCCGATGCACCGGGAGTGATCACTGCCCGGCAGGCCGAAGTCGGCCAGGTGGTGCAGGCCACGATGCCGATTTTCAGCCTGGCGCGCGACGGTGAGCGCGACGCGGTGTTCAACGTCTACGAGTCGCTGCTGACAGAGGATCCTGAGGGCAAAACGATTGTGGTGAGCTTGCTCGATAACCCGGCCATCAAGACCACAGGCACGGTTCGGGAAGTCACCCCGGCCGTTTCCGCGCAGACGGGTACGGTGCAGGTCAAGGTCACCCTTAACGGTCTGCCGGAAGGCATGCAACTTGGCTCGGTGATCAGCGGCACGGCGAAGACGCCGAGCAAAGCCGCAATCGAACTGCCATGGTCGGCGCTGACCAAAAACCTCAGCGAACCGGCCGTGTGGCTGGTGGATGACGAGGGCAAGGCGCAATTGCATACGGTGACGGTGGGTCGTTACCTGACCGGCAAAGTCATCATCAGCGATGGCCTGAAGGGCGGCGAAAAAGTCGTCATTGCAGGCGGTCAGTTGCTGCACCCCGGCGTCAAAGTGGAAATCGCCGAAAACACCTACAAGGATTTAGCTGCGGGAGCCCAGCCATGAAGCGCGTGTTGCTGGTGTTCGCCGGAATGCTGCTGGTGGCCTGCTCGAAAGAAGAACCGCCGCCAGAGCCGGTGCGTCCGGTGCTGTCGATCAAGGTCCAGGCGTTGGGCGAGGAGAGTCTCGGCCGCTTCGCCGGCAGCATTCAGGCCCGATACGAAACCAATGTCGGCTTCCGCGTACCGGGGCGCATCGCCAGTCGCAACGTCGATGTCGGCGCCGAGGTCGAGAAGGGCGCCTTGCTCGCGACCCTCGATCCCACCGATCAGCAAAACCAGCTGCGCTCGGCTCTGGGCGATCTGGCGAAGGTCCAGGCACAACTGATCAACGCCCAGGCCAACGCCCGGCGTCAGCAGGAACTGTTCGATCGCGGGGTCGGTGCGCAGGCGCAACTGGACATCGCCCAGACCGATCTGAAAACCACTCAGGCCTCCCTCGATCAAGCGAAGGCGGCGGTCGATCAGGCCAAGGACCAACTCGATTATGTCGAGTTGCGCACCGACCACAAAGCCATCGTCACCGCGTGGAACGCCGAAGCCGGGCAAGTGGTGACCGCCGGCCAGCAAGTGGTGACCCTGGCGCAGCCGGACATCAAGGAAGCGGTAATCGACCTGCCCGACACGCTGGTGGATCAGTTGCCCGCGGATGTGGTGTTTCAGGTCGCCGTGCAACTGGAACCGAACATCACCACCACCGCCATCGTCCGCGAAATCGAACCCCAGGCCCAGAGCGCCACCCGCACCCGTCGCGCCCGCCTGACCCTGACTGACACACCACCGGGGTTTCGCCTGGGCACGGCAATCAGCGTCACCCTCAGCTCTGCGATCAAACCGCGCATCGAACTGCCTCTGACCGCGCTGCAAGAGGTCGATGGCAAATCGCGGATCTGGGTCATCGACCCACAGACCCAAACCGTTTCCCCGCGTGACATCAGCCTGATCAGCCGCACCGATTCCACCATGGTCCTGGCCAGCGGCGTGAAGTCCGGCGAGCGTGTCGTGAGTGCCGGTGTGAACAGCCTGAAGCCTGGGCAGAAAGTGAAAATCGATGAGGACAGCCCACAATGAAAGGGAGTTTCAACTTATCCGAATGGGCCCTCAAGCATCAGTCGTTTGTCTGGTATTTGATGTTCATCGCGCTGCTGATGGGCGTGTTCTCGTACATGAACCTCGGCCGCGAGGAAGACCCCTCGTTCACCATCAAGACCATGGTCATCCAGTCCAGCTGGCCGGGTGCGACCCAGGAAGAAACCCTCAAGCAGGTCACCGACCGCATCGAGAAAAAGCTCGAAGAACTCGACTCCCTCGACTATGTGAAAAGCTATACACGGCCCGGTGAGTCCACGGTCTTCGTGAACCTGCGCGACACCACCAGCGCCAAGGACATCCCGGAAATCTGGTACCAGGTGCGCAAGAAGATCAACGACATTCGCGGCCAGTTCCCCAAGGGCCTGCAAGGGCCTGGGTTCAACGACGAATTCGGTGATGTGTTCGGCTCGGTGTACGCCTTTACCGCTGACGGCTTGTCGATGCGCCAGTTACGCGATTACGTCGAGCAGGTCCGCGCCGAGATCCGTGAAGTGCCGGGGCTGGGCAAGGTCGAGATGGTCGGCGAGCAGGATGAAGTGCTCTACCTGAATTTCTCAACCCGCAAACTGGCGGCGCTGGGGATCGATCAGCGTCAGGTCGTGGATAGCCTGCAATCGCAAAACGCCGTGACGCCGGCCGGGGTCATTGAAGCCGGTCCCGAGCGGATTTCCATTCGCACCACCGGGCAGTTCGCGTCCGAGAAAGACCTGGAAAACGTCAACCTGCGGCTAAACGATCGTTTCTATCGTCTGGCCGACATTGCCGACATCAGTCGGGGTTATGTCGACCCGGCGACCCCGGAGTTTCGCTACAACGGCCATCCGGCCATCGGCCTGGCCATTGCCATGAAGAAGGGCGGCAACATTCAGGATTTTGGCAAGGCGCTGCACCAGCGCATGATCGACCTGACCGCCGATTTGCCGGTGGGCGTCGGTGTGTACAACGTTTCCGACCAGGCCGCCGTGGTGGAAAAAGCCGTTGGCGGCTTCACCAGCGCGCTGTTCGAAGCGGTGGTGATCGTGCTGGTGGTCAGCTTCGTCAGCCTCGGCGTGCGCGCCGGGTTAGTGGTGGCGTGCTCGATTCCGCTGGTACTGGCGATGGTCTTCGTCTTCATGGAATACAGCGGCATCACCATGCAGCGGATTTCCCTCGGCGCGCTGATCATCGCCCTCGGCCTGCTGGTGGACGACGCGATGATCACGGTCGAGATGATGGTCACCCGGCTGGAGATGGGCGAAACCAAGGAGCAGGCGGCCACGTTCGCCTACACCTCGACCGCGTTCCCGATGCTCACCGGTACGCTGGTGACGGTGGCCGGTTTTGTACCGATCGGCCTGAACGCCAGTTCGGCGGGCGAGTACACCTTCACGCTGTTTGCGGTGATTGCCGTGGCGATGCTGGTGTCGTGGGTTGTCGCGGTGTTGTTTGCGCCGGTGATCGGCGTACACATCCTCAGCGCCAACGTGAAACCTCACGATGAAGAACCTGGTCGCATCGGTCGCGCCTTCAATTACGGCATGCTCTGGTCCATGCGCAATCGCTGGTGGGCCATCGGCATCACCATTGCCTTGTTCGTGGCGTCGGTGTTTTCCATGCAGTTCGTGCAGAACCAGTTCTTCCCGTCCTCCGACCGGCCGGAAATTCTCGTCGACCTGAACCTGCCGCAAAACGCTTCGATTGCCGAAACCCGCAAAGCCGTCGACAAGCTCGAAGCGACGCTCAAGGACGACCCGGACATCGTGCGCTGGAGCACTTACATCGGCGAAGGCGCGATCCGTTTCTACCTGCCGCTCGACCAGCAATTGCAAAACCCGTACTACGCGCAATTGGTCATCGTCAGCAAAGGCCTGGAATCGCGAGAAGCCCTGAGTCAGCGTTTGCGCGAACGCTTGCGCAAGGATTTCGTCGGCATTGGCAGTTACGTCCAGGCGCTGGAAATGGGCCCGCCTGTCGGGCGGCCGATCCAGTACCGGGTCAGCGGCAAGGACATCGACCAGGTGCGCAAACATGCCATCGCCCTGGCCACCGAGCTGGACAAGAACTCGCACATCGGCGAGATCATTTACGACTGGAACGAGCCGGGCAAAGTCCTGCGCATCGACATCGCCCAGGACAAGGTGCGGCAACTGGGGTTGTCGTCGGAAGACGTGGCCAATCTGATGAACAGCATCGTCGTCGGTGCGCCGGTGACGCAGGTTGATGACGATATCTACCTGATCAACGTCGTGGGCCGCGCGGTGGACGCGGAGCGCGGTACGCCGGAAACGTTGCAGAACCTGCAGATCGTCACGCCCAGCGGCACCTCGATTCCGCTGCTGGCTTTCGCCACCGTGCGCTATGAACTTGAGCAGCCGCTGGTGTGGCGTCGCGACCGCAAGCCGACCATCACCATCAAGGCTGCGGTGCGCGACGAGATTCAGCCGACCGATCTGGTCAAGCAACTGAAGCCGGAGATCGACAAATTCGCCGCCGCTTTGCCGGTGGGCTACAAGGTCGCCACGGGCGGTACGGTTGAGGAAAGCGGCAAGGCACAAGGGCCGATTGCCAAGGTGGTGCCGTTGATGCTGTTCCTGATGGCGACCTTCCTGATGATCCAGTTGCACAGCGTGCAGAAGCTGTTCCTGGTGGCGAGCGTCGCGCCGCTCGGCCTGATCGGCGTGGTGCTGGCGCTGATTCCCACCGGCACGCCGATGGGCTTCGTGGCGATCCTGGGGATTCTGGCGTTGATCGGCATCATCATCCGCAACTCGGTGATTCTGGTGACGCAGATCGACGCCCTGGAGAAAGAAGGGCTGTCACCGTGGGATGCGGTGGCGCAAGCCACGGAACACCGTCGCCGGCCGATTCTGCTGACGGCTGCGGCGGCGAGCCTGGGGATGATCCCGATTGCCCGGGAAGTGTTCTGGGGGCCGATGGCCTACGCGATGATCGGCGGCATCATCATCGCGACGTTGCTGACGCTGCTGTTTTTACCGGCGCTGTATGTGGCCTGGTACAAGATTCGCGAGCCGAAAAAAGAGGCCCGGTAAAGCAGAGCGCTTCGCGCTCTATTCGCGAGCAAGCCCGCTCCCACAGTGGAACGAGTCGCTCTGGCAGACCCGGTTCCCTGTGGGAGCGAGCCTGCTCGCGATGGCTTTAGCTCAGCCACCGCAGGTCTGGGAGCCTTATACCCTACGCCAGACACTCGCCAACCAAGGCTGCTGCTCCCGCGGCAACCCCGCCGGCCGGTAGTAATGCTCCAACTCCACAAACCCCGCCGCGGTCAGCAAATCCTGCCACGCCTGAAGATCGTGATAAGCCCCATACCGCGGCCCATTCCACCCCTCCTGATTCTCACCACGCGGATTGGAACTGAACAACACCCCACCCGGCCTCAACGCCTCGCGCAATTCCTTCAACACCCGTGGCAATTCCTGACGCGGAATGTGAAACAGCACCGCGTTGGCAAAAATCCCGTCAAAGCGTTCAGCCGGCAAATCAAGCTTCAGAAAATCCTGCTGCCACACCTCGCAACCACTGTCTTCACGCGCCATTTGCGCAAACTTTTCCGAACCGTCGAGGCCGACCGCGGTGTGGCCCATGCGCGTGAACGTCTGCAAATCCCGCCCCGGCCCGCAGCCAAAGTCGAGGATGTCGAACGGCGCCTCGCCCTGAATATGCCGCAGCAGCGCATCAATGTTCTGGCTGACATCGTGATCGCGCGTCCCTTCGCGAAAACCTTCGGCCACCGAGTTGTAATGACCGAGGGTGGTGGAGGTGATTTTCTCAAGGTCGTCTGGGGTTTGTTTCATGGCGGGCTGCGCAGGCAATTGGGATTCGCCGAATATACGCCATCAGGTCCGGGGCTGCTTCGCAGCCATTCGCGGGCAAGCCTCGCTCCTACAGGTTTCACACCGTCCAGAAGATCACGCGAACCCTGTAGGAGCGAGGCTTGCCCGCGAAGGCGATTTAACTGTCGACCGATTATTCAGGCCGGTTTCCGGTGTGCTTCATCCCCAGACATTCAATGGACCGGTCAACCATCGCCTTGGCAATTTCCAGCAAATGCCAAATAGAGAACACCATGGCCCTGTCGGCACCTTTCAGTTGATCGCCACACCGATAAGCGGTGACCGAGGCGCAGCGCAGAAGGTCGGCGACATAGAGTTGCGTGTCTTCGAAGTTCACGTCCTGGCTGACGTTGTAGAAGCGCAGTTCGTCCGGTGCGCCGGTATGTTCGCGGGTGAGGTAAAAATCGATCGCATGGTAAAGCGCTGAACGACCTTTAAGCGGATCGTCGTTGTCTTTGCTTGAGGTTTCGGGAGGTGGATCGGGGACTGGTTTTTTCACTTGTGTTGCTCCTATTGATGCATGGGAGCCGCCACTTTTCGCCTACTAAAACGATGGGTGGCGGCTGCGCGCAGGTTAGTAGACCGGTCAATAGGCAAACCGGCGCACCCAAAGGTGCCCCACGCACAGCCACCATATTCAGCATCCGGCAAATTGCCAGACATGATCATGAACACGCTATGCACCTATCGATCCGGGCTACTAAACCCGATCACTGATGAGCAGTGACGGACCGAGACTAGCCAGCGGATTTGCCAGGCGCAAGCGTGCGGAATCATCTAGGAAACGTCCTGCAAATGAAAGGGATTGGCCTTGTAGGAGTGCTGATTTCTCTGTGGGAAAACTTCCCGATTTGTAGTTAATTTCCTACCGCTAACCTTGATTCAGCGCTTGTTCAACCCCCGTCCCCTCCAACACTCTCGGTGCGGCTACCTGTTACTTCTTACAGTATCGGCCCGGCCCAAAAAGGCTCAGTCTTATCTCCACTCGAGCGAAGGACCGTCGATATCGTGAACGCCCACTCACACACGCCGACCCTGTCGGTCATAGACCCGCGAGCGTTGGCAATTCGCGGCGTGGGCTACAGTCGGCATCCGGACAATCCAGCCGTTGATGCACGCATCACTCGGCAGGTTTTCGATGCTGCGGGGCGTTTGGTCGAGTCGTGGGATCCCCGTTTATGGGCGTCTGCGCAGAAGCCGAATCTGGCGACGATCCATGGGTTGAGCGGCCAGCCTTTGCTGGCGGACAGTGTCGATGCCGGTTGGCAATTGAGCCTGTTGAATCAGGCCGGTTCGCTGCGTTCATTCTGGGACGCCAGAGGCAGTCAGCGTCACATCGCCTATGACGATCAGCAGCGCCCGATAGCCGTCACCGAACAGCCCGCCGAAGCACTTCCGCGTGTAGTTGAACGTCTGACCTACGGCGGCTCTGCCCCTGTATTCGCTGTGCATAACCAATGCGCAAAGCTGATCCGCCACGACAATCCAGCCGGTACCCGCTTCGTCCCCGACTACGGTTTGGCCGGTTTGGAATTGAGTGAAAACCAATGCTTTCTGATCGACCTTGAATCACCCGATTGGCCCAGCGAGTTAGAGGCCCGGGACGCGTTGCTGGAAGATCAGTCGTTCGTCACGCGGCACGTCTTCTCTCCCACGGGTGAGATTCAGCGCCAGACCGATGCCATGGGCAATGACCGAACCTTTGTCTACGACGTGGCAGGCAAGCTGAGTGAAACCTGGCTGCTGATGGCTGGAGAGGGCAGACAACCACAACAGCTGGTCAGCGACATCCGCTACAACGCCCACGACCAGATCGAAAGCGAAATCGCTGGCAACGGTGTGAAAACGCAAGCCGAGTACGGTGCCGATGACGGTCGGTTGATTCGGTTGGTGGCCGCCGTCGGAAGTCAGAAGATGTTGCAGGACCTGAATTACACCTACGATCCGGCGGGCAACATCATCAAGCTGGAAGACAAGGCCCAAGCCGTTACCTGGTTCAACAACCAACGCATCGAACCGATCAATCGTTACCGCTACGACAGCCTGTCCCAACTTGTCGAAGCCAGCGGCTGGGAAGTCGCCAACTCAAGCCACGGACCCACATTGCCGGACTTGCTGCCCACACCACTGGACCCCAATCAGCGACGTAATTACACCCAACGCTTCGAGTACGACGCGGCGGGTAATCTGATCACCCGCCACCATAGCGGTGCGCCCGGTTTCTCGATGTTCACCTCCGCCCGAAGCAACCGAAGTCTGGCACAGCGGGACGATGGTTCATTGCCCGGTGAGTCGGAAATCGAGTCAGGCTTCGATGCCTGCGGCAATCAGCTGGAGTTGCAGCGCGGCCAAACCATGACGTGGGACATCCGCAACCAGTTAAGCCGGGTGACCTTGGTCAAGCGCGGCGATGAACCCGACGATTACGAAGGCTACGCCTACGACCGCCCCGGCCATCGGCTGCGCAAAGTGCATTTCAACCGGACCAGTGGCCGGACAGGGCGTACTGAAGTCCGTTACCTGCCCGGCCTGGAACTCCATCGACAGTCCGATGGCGAAGAGCGCCATGTCATCAGCGTTGAAGCGGGACGTTGCAGCGTTCGGGCCTTGCACTGGCCCGGCGGTGCCCATGCCGATCAACTGCGTTACAGCCTCTGCGACCACCTTGGTTCCAGCACATTGGAGCTGGATAACGAAGCAGGCGTGCTGACTCAGGAACACTATTACGCCTTCGGCGGCACCGCATGCTGGGCTGGTAAAAATGCATTAGTGGCGAAGTACAAAACGATTCGCTATTCCGGCAAAGAGCGGGATGCGACAGGGCTCTATTACTACGGATTCCGGTATTACGCGCCGTGGTTGCAGCGTTGGATGTGCCCAGACCCGGCAGGAGACAAGGATGGGCTGAATCGCTATGCGATGGTGAGGAACAACCCGATTAATTTCTACGACTGGCAAGGCACGTTATCGATTCCAGTCGATATTTTTATCGCCGATATCGTCAACCCAAGCAGTAAAACCATTTATAGCGGATGGTTCGAGGAGCTGATATGGAATCAAGAGAAAAACACGTTCATGAGAACCGACGCGGTTTATACCCGAGGAATGGACGTGATCAAGGGGGCGGATCCCGAGTGGGAGCCTTCTTCGAGCTGGCATGCCATTGCTGCATTTCGTGATCAGGGCGGCAAGCTGCATCTGTTTGCCAATATGTATTTTCAGCACATGGGCATCCAGCCCGAGATGGGCCTTCCAGTTTTTGCCGGACGGTTGAAAATCGACGAACACGATTCATCAAAATTCATCTTCGACAATCATTCCGGCCACTACAAACCCGAATCCTCAATTGACGTTGAGGCGATGATTCGCGAGATTGCTCCGCAGCAACAGTCAGTGAGCTATGCCCCGATTCCCGAGAGCTCGTCGTTTGATTCAACACTTCGAATCAATTCTATTGACTCGCCCGAAACGTATGAGCGCCTGGTGAACATGTACAAGCGAGATTTCAATGGCTTGATCACCTACCTGAAAGAACAAGGTGTCTGGGAAGCCGCCAAAGCGAAATTTGGCGAAAGTGAAGGCCTGAACATCATTTTCAAGATGGAGGCTGAAGGGAAGAATGCCCAGCAGATCTACAATGAAAAATCTATGTTGGGACTTGCCAAACCATTGGCTGAGCCCGTGCAACCGTCCATTGGCACCAGCCGAGTCACACGTCCACTCGTTCAGAATAAGACCAAAAAAACTTCATTTTTCCGATCTCTTGGCCACCGATTGGGTCAGTTATATGCGAAGTGACAGCTAGTTATTTATTGCTTGAACGGGAGGGGCAGGTGTTTGCGAACTGCTCCCCTCGTTGAGGTCCTTCATTTGCTTCAGCGCTTGTTCAACCCCCGAGCCAACCGATCCCCACCCAACTGAATCACCGCCACCAACACCACCAGCAACACAATCACCGTCAACATGATCTGGCTATCAAACCGCTGATATCCATACCGATAAGCAATGTCCCCCAACCCACCCGCCCCAATCGCACCGGCCATGGCCGACGAGTTGATCATGGTCACCAAGGTGATCGTGAAACCACCGACAATCCCTGGCAGCGCTTCCGGCAACAACACATGCCAGACGATGTGCCAACGCCGGCACCCCATCGCCTGCGCTGCTTCGATCAAACCGTAATCCACCTCACGCAAACTGACTTCGGCGATACGCGCAAAGAACGGCGTGGCCGCAATCGTCAGCGGGACCACGGCCGCCCATACGCCATACGTGGTGCCAACGATCAACCGGGTAAACGGAATCAACGCCACCATCAAAATCAAAAACGGAATCGAGCGGAACAGGTTCACGAACCCACCCAAGGCGCGGTTCAGCGCCGGTGCTTCGTAGATCCCGCTCTTGGCGCTGGTGACCAGGATCACCGCCAGCGGAATCCCCGCCAGCAGCGCGATCAACGACGACACGCCAACCATCAAAAACGTGTCGATGAAACCTTGCAGCAACCGATCAAACCACATAACCCAGCACCTCCACCTGTTGTGCCCAGTTGCCGGCGCGTTGACGCAGTTCTTCCGCGCCCAGCGGCGAGCCGGTCACCGCTAGCAGCAATTGCCCCAGCGCATGGCCCTGAATCCGTTCCACGCCGCCTTGCAGCAAGCGCACGCGACCGCCGAGGGCGGCGAACAGCGCGGCCAGATCCGGTTCGTCGGTGGCGCTGCCGGTGAATTGCAAACGCAGGACCACGGCGGCGTCGGACGACTGTGGTTGCGCCTGGAGACGACTTTGCAGCTCCTGCGGCAACGCGTGTTGCAACGGCGCCAGTAAGGTTTTGCTGACCTCATGCTGCGGGTTGCCGAAGACTTCCCACACGGGGCCTTGCTCGACGATGCGGCCATGCTCCAACACCACGACGCGGTCGCAGATGTCGCGGATCACCGCCATCTCGTGAGTGATCAGCACGATGGTCAGGCCCAGGCGCTGATTGATCTCGCGCAGCAGGCCGAGGATCGATTGCGTGGTCTCCGGGTCCAGCGCCGAGGTGGCCTCGTCGCACAACAGAATCTCCGGGTCGTGCACCAGCGCGCGGGCGATGCCGACGCGCTGTTTCTGCCCGCCGGAAAGCTGCGCCGGGTAGGCCTTGTGCTTCTCTTGCAGGCCGACCAGTTCCAGCAGCTCACGAACTTTCTGCTCGCGTTTTTCCTTGGGCACGCCGGCGACTTTCAGCGGCAACTCGACGTTCTGCCAAACCGTCTTGGCCGACATCAGGTTGAAGTGCTGGAAGATCATGCCGATGCGCCGACGCAGCGCCACCAAGCGGTCTTCATCGAACTCGCCGATGTCCACCTGATCGATCAGCACGCGCCCGGTGCTCGGTTGTTCGAGACGGTTGATGGTGCGGATCAGTGACGACTTGCCGGCACCGCTGCGGCCGATGATGCCGAACACTTCACCGCGCTGGATCGCCAGGTCGATGCCGTGCAGCGCCGCCACCGGACCTTGCTGGCCGTTGTAGGTTTTACCCAGGCCGATGAAGCGTACGTGAGCACGATTCAGGTCCGGGTGCAGTTCGGTCTGTTTAGCTTGCTGAGGCTCTGGAATATCCAGTCGCCGTTGGATCGCGGCCGTCATGCTCAGCTTTCCCAACCGGCTTGATAGAGTTTGCCGTGGGCCTTATCCAACGCTGCGCGAACGGCTGGCGAATGCTGGTAGATGTCGACGAATTTGATCAGGCGCGGGTCGGCTTTGTTTTTCGGCTGGATCACGAACTGGATCACGTATTCCTTGTGATCGAGGCCGTCGAACAGCAGCGCGGAACCGGCATCGAAGGTCTTCGCCAGGCGGATGTAGGCCGGGTAGCCCTGCACCAGATCGGCGTCGTCATAGGCGCGTACCAGTTGCACCGCTTCGACTTGCAGGATTTTGATTTTCTTCGGGTTGGCGATGATGTCTTCTTCGGTGGCCTTGTAGCCGACACCTGGTTTGAGCGTGATCAGGCCGGCCTTGGCCAGCAGTTGCAGGCCGCGACCGCTGTTGATCGGGTCGTTGGCGATGGCGACGCTGGCGCCTTCCGGCAGTTCGTCGAAGCTTTTGTATTTCTTCGAGTAGAGGCCGACGTTGTTGATGATGCCCGGTGCGAACGGCACCAGGTCAAAACCGGCGGCGGCCTTGGCGTTTTCCAGGAACGGCACGTGCTGGAAGTAGTTCACGTCGATGTCGCCGGCGGCGAGGCTGACGTTGGGCGCGATCCAGTCGGTGAACTCGACGAGTTCGACTTTCAGGCCTTGTTTATTGGCTTCTGCGACGGCGGCTTCCAGCGGGATGGCGAAGGCGGCGGTGGTGCCGACTTTCAGCGGCGCGTCGGCGGCGAAGGTGATGGAGCTGAAGAGGCCGAGGGCCAGGGCCAGTGCTTTGACTGGGTGAGAGAGGTAGTTCTTTTTCATGATGTTTTTTCCAGTCAGTGCATAAATTTGGGGTGTTTGGTCGGGCCTCTTCGCGGGCAAGCCTCGCTCCTACAGGGGATTGCAGTGCCCCTGTAGGAGCGAAGCTTGCTCGCGAAGCTTTTAACGGCGAAACGCGGAGCCGGTGTGTTGCTCAGGCAAATGCGCCTCTGCGTGAAACAGCTTCTCCCGCAGGCTGCCGTCGTCATAAGCGGTCTTGTACGACCCACGCCGCTGCAACTCGGGAATCACCAGTTCGATGAAATCCACATAGCTTTCCGGCGTGACAATTCGTGTCAGGTTGAAGCCATCCAGCCCGGTCTCGGCGATCCACGATTCCAGCTCATCGGCCACTTGCTCAGGTGAACCGACCACCGTGATGTAGCGGCCACCGAGGGCGTGTTGCTCAAGCAATTTGCGCCGGGTCCAGTCGTTGTTTTGCAGGTTTTTGGTAGCCGATTGAATCGCGTTGCTCTTCACGTACTGGATCGGTTCGTCGATGGCGTACTCGGAAAAATCGATCCCGGTCGATGCCGAGAAATGCGCCACGCCGGCCTCGGCACTGGCGTAGCTCAGGTATTCGGCGTGCTTGGCCCAGGCCAGCTCTTCGGTGGCGCCGACGATCACGTTCAGCCCCATGAACACCTTGATGTCCTCAGGATTGCGCCCGGCCTCGACGGCGCTGGCGCGCACCTTGTCCACCTGAACCTTGGTCGACGGTTTGTTCTGGCCGCTGATGAACACGCATTCGGCGTGGCGCCCGGCGAACAGCAAACCGCGATCCGAACTGCCGGCCTGGAACAGCACCGGCGTGCGTTGCGGCGAGGGTTCGCAGAGGTGATAACCCTCGACCTGATAGAACTCGCCCTTGTGTTCGACCTTGTGCACTTTCTCGGGTTGGGCGTAGATCCGCTGCTGCGGATCGTTGAGCACCGCGCCGTTTTCCCAACTGCCTTCCCAGAGTTTGTAGAGCACTTCGAGGTATTCGTCGGCCTGGTCGTAACGACGGTCGTGCTCCACTTGTTCGCTCAGGCCCATGGCTTTGGCGGCGCTGTCGAGGTAGCCGGTGACGATGTTCCAGCCGACCCGACCGCGACTCAGATGATCGAGCGTCGACATGCGGCGGGCGAACAGGTACGGCGGTTCGTACGTCAGGTTGGCGGTCAGGCCGAAACCGAGGTTTTTCGTCACCGCCGCCATCGCCGAGACCAGCAGCAGCGGGTCGTTGACCGGCAGCTGGATCGATTCTTTCAGCGGTACGTCCACCGAGTTCTGGTAGACGTCGTACACGCCGACGATGTCGGCGATGAACAAGCCGTCGAACAAGCCGCGCTCCAGCAACTGCGCCAGTTCGGTCCAATACTCGATGGTCTTGTATTGAGTCGAGGTGTCCCGTGGGTGCGTCCACAAGCCATGATTGATGTGCCCGATGCAGTTCATGTTGAACGCGTTGAGCAGGATCTTCTTTTTCTCACCGGCCATCAGATGGTCCCTCGCAACGGAGGGTTTTCATCGTTGAGGTAGTAGTTGCCCACGGCGTGATACTTCCAGCGCACCGGGTCGTGCAGCGTGTGCACCCGAGCGTTGCGCCAATGGCGATCCAGTCCGTATTCGATCAGGGTCGCCTGGCTGCCGGCCAGTTCAAACAACGTGCTGCCGGCGGCAAGGGAGATTTCGGTGCTGATGGCACGGGCTTCGGCGACGGCAATCGACGCGGCGGCAACGGTCTGTGCGTTGGTCTCGGCTTGAGCCTTGTCGAGGAATTCACCGGAGCGTTCCAGCAGGGCTTCGGCGGCGTGCAGACGAATGCTCAGGTGGCCGAAGCTCTTGATGGTCAGCGGATCTTCGATGGCTTTTTCATGCGTGGCGTCGATCCATGGCCGGGTTTTGGTCCGCACAAAATGCAGCGCGTCTTCATAGGCAGCGCGGGCGATGCCGGTGTCGATGGCGGCGTGAAGAATCTGTGCCAACGGGCCTACCGGGGTCGGGCGTTCGAAGGCGCTTTGAAACGGGATCACGTCTTCGGCGGCCACAAAGACGTCTTCGAACACCACCGAACCGCTGCCGGTGGTGCGCTGGCCGAAACCACTCCAGTCGTCGATGACTGTCAGGCCTTTGCTGTCGCGTGGTACGAATGCGAGTTGCTGCACGCCGTTTTCATCCACCACCGAGGTCGGGATGCGCTGCGCGTAGATCGCGCCCGTTGCGTAGAACTTGCGGCCGTTGATGCGATAGCCGTCCCCGTCGCGGGTCAGACTGGTGACGCGGTCGTGGGCGGTTTTGGTGCCGAGTTCGGCGAGTGCATTGCCGAAACGCTGGCCGGCCAGCACTTCTGCATAGAGACGTTTTTTCTGCTCGGCGCTGCCGTTCACGCGCAGCACTTCGAGGGCGTAAAAATGGTTCTGCGGAATTTGCCCGAGGGAGCCGTCAGCCTGGGCGATCAAGGCGATCACCTTGGCCAGCGTGACGTTGGAAACCCCGGCGCCGCCGTACTCTTTTGGCACGCTGATGCCCCACAGGCCCGAGCGGGAAAACACTTCCAGTTCCGGGTGCGGCAAACGGCGTTCACGGTCGCGCAGGGCGCTGTCGCGTTTGAAGTCTTCGGCCAGGTCACTGGCGACGATCAGGGCTTGCTCATCGCTGGTTATGACCGCGACGTGGTGAGAAATTGTCATGTGTTTCTCCAGGTGTCTGGTCGTTAAATCCAGGAGTGGCGAGCGGGGAGCGTGCCGTTGAGGTGATAGGCGCCGACGGCGTGATACTTCCATCGCACCGGATCGTGCAGCGTGTGCACGCGGGCGTTGCGCCAGTGACGGTCGAGGTTGAATTCGGCGAGGGTGGCGCGGCTGCCGGCCAGTTCGAAGAGCTTTTCGCTGGCCTGCAGCGAGATCTCGGTGGTCAGCACCTTGGCTTCGGCCACGGCAATCGAGGCTCGGGCGGCGGACTCGGCGGTGAGCGGCGCGGCGTTGACCTGATCGAGCACCTGCCCGGCTTTGCGCAGCAGCGCTTCGGCGGCGTGCAGTTCGATTTTCAGTTTGCCGATGTCGGCGATCACATAAAGATCATCGCTGGCGCGTTCGACCTTGGCGTCGATCCATGGGCGAGCGCGGGTTTTCACGAATTCGATGGCGTCGTCGATGGCGCCGCGAGCGATGCCGGCGTCGATGGCCGCTTGAATCAGCTGCGAGACGGCGCCCTGGATGTTCGGCTTGTCGTTGATCTTCCAGTTGTCCACCACCAGCTCGGCGTCGACCCGCACGTTGTTGAGCAAAATGGTGCCGCTGGCGGTAGTGCGTTGGCCGAAACCGGACCAGTCATCAACGATCCGCAAGCCCGGTGTGCCGCGACGGACGAAGGCCAACACTTGCTTGCCGTCGTCATTCAGCGCCTTGACTGCGACCCAATGGGCGAAGAGGGCGCCGGTGGAGTAGAACTTCTGCCCGCTGACGACAAATCCGTCGCCGTCGGCGGTGATCCGTGCCTTGAGTTCCAGGGTATTTTTAGTGCCGCGCTCCGGCCCGGCATTGCCGATGCGCCAACCTTCGAGCACGCTTTTGAACAGCTGTTTTTTCTGCGCTTCGGTAGCGCTGCCGAGTACCAGGTTGAGAATGCCGAACTGGTTCTGCGGGATCTGCCCCAGTGCCGGATCGGCTGCGGAAATGATCGCAAAAACATCGGCCAGGGTGACGAACGAAACCTGCGGGCCGCCGTATTCGCGAGGGATGGCAATGCTGCCCAGGCCGCTGCGGGTGAACTGTTCGATTTCCGACCACGGCAGCTTGCGCTGACGGTCGCGTTTAGCCGCTTGTTGGCGGGCGACCTGCGCCAGCTCATGGGCGGCCTTGATTGCTTGTGCGTCGTTGCGCAAAACCTGCGCGGGCAACAACAACGGGGCGATGTCCAGATCACTCTGGACGATTGCATCTGCCAGACTGGACATCAGTGCCGCTCCTTGGCTGCTGCACGCAATGCCCTGGCGATCTGCACTGGGGTGATTGTGTTCCGGACCATACCTACCTCACATCTCATGGAACGCCGCGATGGATGCGGCGAAGTAAAAACAAGAATGTCCGGTGGTCCGGTTTATATACCCTAAGCGTGTATAAAAATTAAATGAACTAACTTTTAGGAATATGGATAGAAGTGTGTCGTGAGCAACTGTACGCAGGGCAACACTTTGTACTTGTAGCAACAGAAACACCCAGCGGTCGGCTTTTGTAGGAGCGAACGGTGCGGCGATCCGACTTGCTCGCGAAGGCGTCAGTTCTGACACGACGCGTTATCGTTTTTCGCGAGCAAGCTTCGCTCCTACTGGGGACGGTATGGATCTCAATTTTTTTGGGGTTCGGCGGCCATGGGCACTTCCCTCTGCGGGATTTTGAGATAGGGATTGGCACAACCAATCTTCAACGTACGCGCCGGCGCCCAGCGAGAGTTATTACCCACGCGGTCGAGGATGCAGTAGGTCACTTCCAGCCGCAGGTCTTCGCCGGCTTCAAGAATGATCGCCGGCGGCACCCAGACCTGAATCGGCTGGCCCACATCGCCGGCCTTGAGCCGTGGCAGGTCCATGCGCACATCGCCCCAGCGCAGGGTGATTTCATCGTCGATGGCCATGTTCAGGTACGGCTCGATGGTCAAGGGAACGCCGCGCTTGATCTGGTTCGGGTTGACGCCCTGACGGCGGATGGTTTCGGGAATGCTCACCGGCGCCAGGCTCTGGATTTCATCGCCGTACAGGGCAGAGGGCTGGCCTCCCGGGCAGTCGAGCTTGACCTGCACGCAGGTTGTCGGTGACAGCGCTGGCCCATGGCCGACCTGCATCAGCCGGTAGTGAATGCGAGAGGAGCCGTTGGCGATGAAGCTTTGCGGCACGCGCAGGCTGACGGATTTGCCGACGTCCAGGGTGTTCAGCACCCTGGAGGCCACGTAGCAGTTGTCCCAGAACAGTTCGATCAAGTCGCCTTCGTCCATGCCGGGATAAGGCGCGACGGCGATCAGCAGGTGAGAAGCCGAGGTGATGTTGATGCCGCTCCGGTGGGATTGCTCCACGGTCGGTGCCGCAAGTTCGGGTTTTTTCGAAATATGTTTCATGGGTTTCTCCTTGAAGTCTTGCAGCGAAGTCCGTTTCTGAAAGAACTGATTGGCCGAGCCACAAACGACTCATTACTTGCGTATGAACAACGATTGAACGTGATGAGTTCGTTTGCCGGAGACTAGATAAGAGTGCGCTGGAATAAGTGTCAATAGAGTTGGTTAGTTAAGTAACGAATCTTTCGTTATTCAGAAAGCTCCTACGCTTTCAGGTCCGGAAGCCGCATCGACTTGTCGAACATACCCACCGAATCAGCGGTTTTTGCGGTGGGAGGCGCCGGTTGTTCGTGTGGCAGTGCGCAAGTGTTTTGTGGATTTTAGGCGAGGATAATCTGTCGCAGGACATATATATGTACCGCACGCGATTATTGAAAGAGGGTTAAATTGTAAGAGTGGTTTGAGTGGCGGTTGAGGGGGGATATGAAATTTCGATGTAACTTCCATCCGTGGAAGTTTATATCGCTGTCATGGCGGCTCAGTGTTGAGCGTTGTTCAGGAACTTGCTGAGAAACTGTTTTGTCCGTTCTTCTTTCGGATGGGCAAACAATTCTTTGGCTTCGCCTTGCTCGACGATTACACCCTTGTCGAAAAACACCACGCGGTTGGCCACGTCGCGGGCAAAGCCCATTTCGTGGGTCACGATGACCATGGTGCGCTTCTCCTCGGCGAGGCTGCGGATGGTCGCCAGCACTTCCCCCACCAGCTCCGGATCGAGTGCCGAGGTGGGTTCGTCGAACAGAATCACTTCCGGTTCCATCGCCAGCGCACGGGCAATCGCCACACGCTGTTGCTGGCCACCGGAAAGGCGTCGCGGGTACGCGTCTTCCTTGCCTGCCAGGCCAACCCTGGCCAGCAGCTTTTTACCCAGGGCAACGGCTTCGGCGTGCGGGACCTTCTTGACGATGATCGGGCCTTCGATGACGTTTTCCAGGGCAGTGCGATGCGGGAACAGGTTGAAGTTCTGGAACACGAAGCCGACGTGCTGACGCAAGCGCCGCACCAGGCCCTGCTGCTGGTTCAACGGGCGGCTGCCATCGATCTCGATGTCACCGACCTTGATCCGGCCGCTGGAGGGTTCTTCGAGAAAATTCAGGCAACGCAGGAACGTGGTTTTCCCCGAGCCGCTCGGCCCGATGATCGCCACCACCTCGCCTTCCTTCACTTCCAGATCAATGCCGTTAAGCACTACTTGACCCTTGAACTGCTTTGTCAGTTTTTCCACGACAATCATGGGGTCAGGACTCCTGGTCGTGCCGATTGACCCGCTCTTCCAACTTGTTCTGCAGGTGCGAGAGCACCGTGGCCAGAATCCAGTAGATCAGCGCGGCGGCAAGATACATGGTGAAAATTTCGAAAGTCCGGGCGGTAATCAGCTGCGCCTGACGGAACAGTTCCGGCACCTGAATGGTGGCGGCCAGCGCCGTGTCCTTGACCAGCGAGATGAAGCTGTTGCCCAGCGGCGGCAATGCCGTGCGCATCGCTTGCGGCAGGATGGCCCGGCGCAATGTCTGCGCGCGGGTCATGCCGATACTCGCGGCGGCTTCCCACTGGCCACGCTCGATGGAGCTGATCGCGGCACGCAGGATTTCGCAGGCGTACGCGGCCATGTTCAGCGAGAAGCCGATCAGGGCCGCCGGCAGCGGATCAAGTTCGATACCCAGTTGCGGCAAGCCGTAATAGATCACGAACAGTTGCACCAGCAACGGCGTGCCGCGAAAGAACGACACGTAGATGCGGGCCAGCCAGCTCACCAGTTTGAAGCGCGACAGGCGCATCAACGCCAGGCCGAACCCCATCACCAGGCCGAAAAACATCCCGCCCAGGCTGAGGATTACCGTGTAGTACGCGCCCTTCAGCAGGAAGGGCGCGGAGTCCAGCGCAAGTTGGAAAGCTTCTCCCATTATTTGGTGACGTCAGCGCTGAAGTATTTTTCCGAAAGCTTTTTCAGCGTACCGTCGGCACGCAGCTTGTCGATGGCCTTGTTCACCGCTGCCAGCAACTCAGGCTCGCCTTTGCGCAGGGCAATACCGGCTTCCTGACGGGAGAACGCTTCGCCGGCGGCGGAAGTGTCCTTGGCCTTCTTGGCGTATTCCAGTGCGGCGAGGCGGTCGATCAGGATGGCGTCGGTGCGGCCGTTACGCAGGTCTGCGAATTTGCTCGGATCATCTTCGTAGGTGCGCACGTCAGCGGTCGGCACGTTGGCTTTAACCCACTGCTCGTAGTTGGTGCCCAGGCCTACGCCGACTTTCTTGCCAGCCAGGTCGGCGGCAGACTTGATGTTCAGCTCGGCAGCTTTTTTGGTCAGCACCAGCGCCTGAATCCCGGAAACGGTGTACGGCTCGGAGAAGTCATACTTCTTCTTGCGCTCTTCGGAGATGGTCACCTGGTTGACCACTGCGTCCAGACGCTTGGATTCCAGCGCCGCGAGGATGCCGTCCCATTTGGTCGGTTGCAGTTTGACCTTCACGCCCAGCTCTTTGGCCAGGGCTTCGGAGAACTCGACTTCGAAGCCGGTCAGTTTGCCGTCGGCGTCAACGAAGCTGAACGGTGGGTAAGTGCCTTCCAGGCCGACGTTGATCACGCCAGCGTCCTTGATTTTTTGCAGTTGCTCACCGGCAACCGCTTGCCCCAGCAGACCGGCGCTCAGCGCCAGGCCCAGCGAACCCACCAGCAGATTTCGACGTAGTGCGGAAAAATTCATGACAAGCCCCTGTGATTTCTTATGAAGACGCTTTTAGGAATGTTGGCAAAATCGGGATTTGGACGACTGCGATATCCTGCCCTAAAGCAGCGTATGCGTCTCGCTGCAAATTCGCCTGCGGCGTGACTATATGACGGTGCTTATAGATATGAAAATAATAAATATTGCGTTTGTTATTCTTAAAATGCATATGCGTCAGGTAGACCGCTATCGCCAGCAAGCCGGCTCCTACAGGGGTTGTGTCGGACTATAAATTTCTTAACGACACAAAACCTGTAGGAGCCGGCTTGCTGGCGATAGAGCGCAAAGCGCTCTTAAAAAGCCGAGTCGTAGGCAAACAACGCCGGCGCCCCACCGGTGTGCAGGAAAATGATCGGTCCTTCATCAAAACGCTGACGCCCAATCCCGTCCAGCAACCCCGCCATCGCCTTGCCGGTATACACCGGGTCCAGCAACAAGCCTTCCTGGCTCGCGACCAGTTTTACCGCCGACAACGTCCCGGCATTCGGCTCGCCATAGCGCGGGCCGAAATATTCGTCCCACAACTCAACCTTGAAACTTGTCGGCAGGCTGACGCCCAACAGTGCTGCGGTGCGCTCGGCGAGGCCTTGAACCTTCGGCCGCTGATCTTCTTCGCTGCGTGAAACCGTCACGCCAATCACTGGCAAATCCGGCAGTGCTTCGCTCAACGCGAGCGCCAGGCCGCTGTGGGTCCCGGCGCTGCCCGAGGCCAACACGACGGCGGCGAAGGTCAGGCCGGTGTCCTTGATCTGTTCGGCCAATTCCAGCCCGGCGCGCACATAACCCAGGGCGCCCAACGCATTGGAGCCTCCAATCGGCACCAGATACGGCTTTTTGCCGTTGCTGCGCAGGCGTGCGGCCAATGCTTCCAGTTGCTCATCGGCGTTGTCGAGGTTGTCCACCAACTCGACCTTGGCATCGAACAGGTCAAGCAGCAGCCGATTGCCGTTGCCGACATAGTTGGCGTCTTCGGTGCCCAAAGGATTTTCCAGCAACGCTACGCATCCCAGGCCCAGTTTGGCGGCGAGGGCGGCGGTCTGGCGCACGTGGTTGGATTGCAGCGCGCCGGCGGTGATCAGCGTGTCCGCGCCCTGGGCCAGCGCATCGGCCCCCAGGTATTCGAGTTTGCGCAGCTTGTTGCCGCCCATCGCCAGCGGCGTCAGGTCATCGCGTTTGACGTACACGTCGCGGCCCAGCCAGGCTGACAGGCGTTCGAGTTTTTCCAGAGGGGTCGGGTGGCCGAGCAGATCGAGGCGGTCAAAACGGGCGAGCTGTTGTTTGATCATGGGTCCGTACTGGCGGTGGGAGATGTCAGGACTATAGGCACGCCCAAATGCATGGGCAACCGGCAAGATTACTTATAGCCAAAAGTGCTGAGCACAGCACAATCAGTTCTTAATTCGGTTTCCAGACCTTGCCGTAAAGTAATCGCCGTCAGTGCGGCCAGACAGTCCGGCCGCCCGTGTGGAGTTTTTACCGTGAGCGAGCGTTCCAGCCATTGGCAATTGCAGACCATCGTCAGCCAACTGCGCACGGCGCGTGACGAGTGGCGTGCACAAAACGGCCGCGCCAGCGGCGAGCAGGGTGGCCGCGAGTTGCCTTCCCGAGCGGCCATGGCGGAGATTCTTGAAGCGTTGTGCGGGGCGTTGTTCCCGATGCGCCTGGGGCCGGTCGACCTGCGTGAAGAGAGTGAAGATTTCTACGTCGGTCACACGCTGGACGTCGCGTTGAATGCATTGCTGGGACAGGCACGGCTCGAACTGCGTTACGCCGCCCGCCACAGTGCCTCGGCCGACACTGAAGTCGAAGCCAAAACGATCCAGATCATCCAGGACTTCGCACTCGCCCTGCCGGGCCTGCGCAGCCTGTTGGACACCGATGTGCTGGCGGCCTATCACGGTGACCCGGCGGCCCGCAGCGTCGATGAAGTGCTGCTGTGCTATCCGGGGATTCTGGCGGTGATTCACCATCGCCTCGCCCACCATTTGTACCGTGCCGGGCTGCCGCTGCTGGCACGGATCAGTGCAGAAATCGCGCACTCGGCGACGGGTATCGACATTCACCCGGGCGCGCAGATCGGCCGCAGCTTTTTCATCGATCACGGGACGGGCGTGGTGATCGGCGAGACCGCGATCATCGGCGAGCGTGTGCGGATTTATCAGGCCGTGACCCTGGGCGCCAAACGCTTCCCGGCGGATGAAGACGGCCAGTTGCAGAAGGGCCATCCGCGGCATCCGATTGTTGAAGACGATGTGGTGATTTATGCCGGCGCGACCATTCTGGGGCGGATCACCATCGGCAAGGGTTCGACCATTGGCGGCAATGTCTGGCTGACTCGCAGTGTGCCGGCGGGGGCCAACCTGACGCAGGCGAATTTGCAGCACGATGATGGGACGCAGAAGTAAGGCCCGGGATCTCTAGCAATAATTCTGACGCCATCGCCGGCAAGCCGGCTCCTACAAAGTTTGTGCCGTACTCGGGATTACCGTTCGACATAAAACCCTGTAGGAGCCGGCTTGCTGGCGATCGGTTTCAAGACAAACCGCGATAACGGCATCCACCCATTTCCCCACTGAACACCCCCCCAAAACCCCACGTCATACCCATCCTTGAGCTAGCGTACGAACACTACCGCCGAGCCCTGCGATTAGTCCTTAGCCCCCTATCTATGTTTAACTTGAACGCTCATTCAAGTTAAACCGTCGGTTTGCTGCCCGCTCACAACAGGAGGCTTGCCCTTGCCGAGTCCGTTATTGATTGCCCGGTTTCACCCCCTCGAGGTGCACCTTTCATGAGTGCATCGTCCACCCCCGCCAGCGGCCAGATCCGCATGAATCCGCCGGTGTTTTACTTCGCGGCGACGTTTATTTTTCTGTTCGGCATCGTCGTTATCGCCATGCCTGAACAAGCCGGCGCCTGGTTGCTGCAAGCGCAAAACTGGGCGGCCAATACGGTCGGCTGGTATTACATGCTCGCGATGACGCTGTATCTGGTCTTCGTGGTGGTCACCGCCTTGTCCGGCTACGGCAAGATCAAGCTCGGTGCCGACCACGACGAGCCCGAATTCAGCTACCTGTCCTGGGCCGGCATGCTGTTCGCCGCCGGGATCAGCATCACGCTGTTCTTCTTTTGCGTGTCCGAACCATTGACCCATCTGTTGCAACCGCCGCAAGGCGAGGCCGGCACAGCGGACGCGGCGCGCCAGGCGATGCAGATTCTGTTTCTGCACTGGGGCCTGCACGGCTGGGGCGTGTTTGCCTTCGTCGGCATGGCGCTGGCCTACTTCGCGTACCGGCACAATCTGCCGCTGGCCTTGCGTTCGGCGCTGTACCCACTGATCGGCAAACGCATCAACGGCCCGATCGGTTATGCGGTGGATGGCTTCGGCATCATCGCCACAGTGTTCGGCCTCGGTGCCGACATGGGCTTCGGCGTGTTGCACCTCAACTCGGGCCTGGATTACCTGTTCGGCATCGCTCACACCCAGTGGATTCAGGTCGGCCTGATCACGCTGATGATGGGCGCGGCGATCATCGTCGCAGTGGCCGGCGTCGATAAAGGCGTGCGGGTGATGTCCGACATCAACATGCTGCTGGCCTGTGCGCTGCTGCTGTTCGTGTTGTTCGCCGGCCCTACGCAGCACCTGCTCAATACCCTGATCCAGAACCTCGGCGACTACCTCGGCGCCTTGCCGATGAAAAGTTTCGACCTCTACGCCTACGACAAACCCAGCGACTGGCTGGGCGGCTGGACGGTGTTTTATTGGGCGTGGTGGATCGCGTGGTCGCCATTCGTGGGCCTGTTCATCGCGCGGATTTCCCGTGGCCGCACCATCCGCGAATTCGTCTTCGGCGTGCTGTTGATTCCGCTCGGTTTCACCCTGGCGTGGATGTCGATTTTCGGCAACAGCGCCATTGATCAGGTGCTTAACCACGGCATGAGCGCGCTCGGCATGTCGGCCATCGACAACCCGTCGATGACGCTGTACCTGCTGCTGGAAACCTATCCGTGGAGCAAAACCGTGATTGCGGTCACGGTGTTCATCAGCTTCGTGTTCTTCGTTACCTCGGCCGATTCCGGCACCGTGGTGCTGTCGACACTCTCGGCCAAGGGCGGTAACCCGGATGAAGACGGGCCGAAATGGCTGCGGGTGTTCTGGGGCGCGATGACCGCGCTGGTCACCAGTGCGCTGCTGTTTTCGGGCAGCATCGATGCGCTGAAGTCAGCGGTGGTGCTGACTTCGTTGCCGTTCTCGATGATCTTGCTGCTGATGATGTGGGGGCTGCACAAGGCGTTTTACCTGGAGTCGCAGAAGCAGATCGCGCAGCTGCATTCCCTGGCACCGGTGTCCGGATCGCGGCGCGGCGGTTGGCGTCAGCGTTTGAGTCAGGCGGTGCATTTCCCGTCGCGGGATGAGGTCTATCGCTTCCTCGACACGACGGTGCGCCCGGCGATTGAAGAGGTGTCGGCGGTGTTCGTCGAGAAGGGCTTGAACGTGGTCACTCAACCCGATCCGGCGAACGACAGCGTCAGCCTGGAAATCGGTCACGGCGAGCAGCATCCGTTCATCTATCAGGTGCAGATGCGTGGCTACTTCACGCCGTCATTCGCCCGTGGCGGCATGGGTCCCAAGCAACTCAACAATCGCCGTTATTATCGGGCCGAAGTGCACCTGAGCGAGGGCAGTCAGGACTACGATCTGGTGGGTTACACCAAGGACCAGGTCATCAACGACATCCTCGATCAGTACGAGCGGCACCTGCAGTTTTTGCATCTGGTGCGTTGAACTCAGGCCTCGCTGCTCATCACCATGAACAGCACCAGCGCCGCCACGGGGATACTGAACACGATGCTGCCGACCACCAGCTCCGTGGTCACGGACTGGCCGGCGGTGACCACACCGATGGCGCCGTTGATCATCGTCAGGGCCAGCCACAACACGATGAAGCTGTAGGTCAGCGTCTGGCGGCTGAAGCCGATGTTCTCGCCGATGAACAGCATCAGCGCCAGGAGGACCAGGCCGAAGGTGATGATGATCGTGGTGTGCATGATGCGTTCCTCCCTTCAGAAGTGTGTTGCGTTTGAGGCCCTCATCGCTGGCAAGCCAGCTCCTACAGTGGACCGCGTCGTTCACAGAACCCTTGTAGGAGCTGGCTTGCCAGCGATGGCGTCAATCCTGCCTACATAGCAGCTTAAACCAACCCGCCATTCACCCGCAGAATCTGTCCATTGACCCACGCCGAATTTGGGCCGACCAGGAAAGACACGACGCGCGAGATGTCTTCCGGCTGCCCCAAGCGTTCCAGCGGCGGCATCTTGGCGAAGGTCTGGATTTGCTCTTCACTCTTGCCGTGCAAAAACAAATCGGTCGCCACCGGGCCAGGCGCAACGGCGTTGACGGTGATGTTGCGACCGCGCATTTCCTTGGCGAACACCTGAGTCAGGGACTCCACCGCGGCTTTGCTGGCGATGTACACGGCGTAACCCGGCAGGTTCATGCCGACGGTGCTGCTGGAGAAATTGACGATCCGGCCACCGCTGTTCAAACGGGTCGCCGCTTCACGCAACGTATTGAAAGTACCGCGAGCGTGAATGTTGAAGTTCTGGTCGAACAGTTCGTCCGTGTGCTGCGCCAGCGGCATCACTTTGAGAATGCCGGCGTTGTTGATCAGCACATCGACTTTGCCCAATTGCGTTTCGGTTTCATCGAACATCCGGCGTACATCGTCGGCATTGGCCACGTCAGCCTTGATCGCTATGGCTTGATGGCCGGCCTGACGCAGTTCAACGACCAGCTTTGAGGCTTCTGTGGCGCTGCTGGCGTAGTTGATGGCGACGGCGAAACCTTCGCTGGCCAGTTGTTTGGCGATCACGGCGCCGATGCCGCGGGAGGCGCCGGTCACGATGGCAACTTTCGAAGTTTGAGTAGTCATGGCGGTGAATCCTTTGTAGGTGTCCGTTTGGGGTGAAGCCAGACTCACATGTTTACTCAGGCTGATAAATGCACCAGAGTTGCCTTGACTGTTCAATAATCGCCAACAATCAAAGGTCGGGAACGCCATGGATCAAGTCAAAGCGATGAAGGTGTTCGTGCGGATCTACGAGCGCAGCAGCTTCACCCTGGCCGCCGAAGACCTGAACCTGCCACGGGCAACCCTGACCCACACGCTGAACCAGTTCGAAGCGTGGCTCGGTACGCGTTTACTGGAGCGCAGCACGCGTAAGGTGCGTCCTACGCTGGACGGCGAGGCGTACTACTTGCGTTGTGTGCAATTGCTGGCGGAACTGGAAGAAGCTGAACTGGCTTTTCGCAGCGTCGCGCCGAAGGGGCGATTGCGGGTGGATTTGCACGGCACGCTGGCCAAGAGTTTTGTCATCCCCGCCTTGCCGCAATTCATGGAGCGCTATCCGGACATCGAACTGTCCATCAGCGAGGCCGACCGCTTTGTCGACCTGATCGCCGAAGGCGTTGACTGTGTGCTGCGGGCCGGCACCCTCGGCGACTCGGCGCTGATCGGCAAACGTGTCGCCAACCTGCGCCAGATCACCTGCGCCAGCCCGGCTTACCTGCGCAAATTCGGCGAGCCAAAATCCCTCGAGGACCTGAAACATCATCGCGCGGTGAACTACGTCTCGCGCACCACGGCGAAGTTGTTCCCGTTCGAATTCATGGTCGATGGCGAGTTGCAGGAAGTCGCCATCGAGGGCGCGATCTCGGTGTTCGGCGCAGAAATCTACGCCGCCTCGGCCATTGCCGGACTGGGCTTGATCCAGTGCCCGCATTACCGAATGGAAACGCAGATCGCCCAGGGCCTGGTGCAGGAAGTCCTGATCGACACGCCGCCACCGCCGATGCCGGTTTCAGTGTTGTATCCGCACAACCGACACATGTCGCCACGGGTTCGGGTGTTTGTGGATTGGTTGGGTGAGGTGTTCGCGGGGGCGCGTTAGCCCTCGAATCGAAAATATGTGAAACGTTTCAGCATTTCCTCAAGTCCGAGGTTTATCGACGTTTGTCTGGGCGTATGCTGGGCAACTTGCGAAGCAGTCGATACCAACTTCAAGACAGACAAGAGAGGATTCGATGACCTACACCGCTGCCGAAAACCGCTACGACTCCATCCCTTACCGCCGCGTCGGTCGTAGCGGTCTGGTGTTGCCGGCGTTGTCCCTGGGGCTGTGGCACAACTTCGGCGACAGCACGCCGATCGACACCCAGCGCTCGTTGCTGCGCACGGCGTTCGATCTGGGGATCAACCACTTCGACCTCGCCAATAACTATGGCCCGCCGTATGGCAGCGCCGAGACCAACTTCGGGCGTTTGCTGCGTGAAGACTTCAAGCAGTATCGCGACGAGCTGATCATCTCGAGCAAGGCGGGTTGGGACATGTGGCCCGGTCCTTATGGGCAGGGCGGTGGTTCGCGTAAATACGTGCTGGCCAGCCTTGATCAGAGCCTGCAGCGTCTGGGCCTGGAATACGTGGATATTTTCTACTCCCACCGTTTCGACCCGGACACGCCGCTGGAAGAAACCGCCAGCGCGCTGGCCACGGCGGTGCAGCAGGGCAAGGCGCTGTACATCGGCATCTCGTCGTATTCCGGGGTGAAAACCCGTGAGATGGCGGCGCTGTTGCAAGAGTGGAAAGTGCCGTTGCTGATTCACCAGCCGGCCTACAACCTGCTTAATCGCTGGGTGGAAAAGGATCTGCTGGATGTCACCGACGAGCTCGGTACCGGCGTGATTGCGTTCACGCCGTTGGCGCAGGGCCTGTTGACCGACAAATACCTCAATGGCATTCCGAAGGATGCGCGGGTCAATCGTCCGGGCGGCGGTTCGTTGCAGTCCTCGCACCTGTCGGAGGCCAACATCGCCCATGTGCGTGGGCTCAATGAGATTGCCAAGCGTCGCGGCCAGAGCCTGGCGCAACTGGCGTTGGCCTGGACGCTGCGCGACCCTCGGGTGACTTCGGCGCTGATCGGTGCGAGCCGGCCGGAGCAGATTATCGAGAACGTCGGGGCGTTGAAGAATCTGAGCTTCAGTGCGGAAGAGCTGGCGGAGATTGACCGGTTTGCCCAAGAGGGCGGGATCAATCTTTGGGAGAAACCTTCGACGGCTGAATGAGTGTTCGGCGCCGGGTTATCTGGCGTCTGTCAGTCCGATATCGCGAGCAGGCTCGCTCCCACAGGGGTTGGGGGTTGACCACAATATTTGTGGTCGACCGATCACTTTGTGGGAGCGAGCCTGCTCGCGATAGGGCCGGGGCAGGCAACAAAGAAGTCAGGAACTCACCGAAAAAACGGCACATCCCCCAACACCGTAGCCCGCTGCATCACCCGCCGCGCCGGCCGGTAGTCATCCACCGCGTAATGCTGCGTCACGCGGTTGTCCCAGAACGCGATGTCGTCCTGCTGCCAGCGCCAGCGAATGGTGAATTCCGGCCGCGTGGAATGGGCGAACAGAAACTTCAGAATCGCCTCGCTCTCCGTCTCCGACAGCTCATTGATCTTCGACGTAAACCCTTCACTGACGAACAACGAACGGCGCCCGCTCACCGGGTGCGTGCGAATGACCGGGTGCGACAGCGGTGGATTTTTCCGGCGAGCCTCTTCCCACTGAGCCAATGCTTCAGGCGTGTTGCCATAGCGTTCCAACGGAAACGAACGGGTGAAATCGTGCGTCGCCGTCAGCCCTTCCAGCAGACTTTTCATCGGTGTGGACAGCGCCTCATAAGCCGCAATGCCGCTGGCCCACAACGTGTCGCCGCCAAACTCCGGCAACAGTTTTGCGCTGAGCACCGCGCCCATCGCCGGGGTCGGCAGGAAGGTCACGTCGGTGTGCCAGATCGCGTTGTCGCGCACGTCGGTGACGGCGGTGTCGAGGATCAGCACTTCCGGCTGTTCGGGCACATTCGGGTAGATCGGGTGAATGTGCAGGTCGCCGAAGTTGGCGGCGAAACGCGCCTGTTGCTGCGGCGTGATCGGCTGGTCGCGGAAGAACAAAACCTGATGCTTGAGCAGTGCCTGCTCGATGGCATCGCGCTGTTCCAGGTTCAATGGCTGACTGATGTCGATGCCGCTGATTTGCGCGCCGAGGGCGGAGCTGAGGGGGACGATTGTCAGGTTGCTCATGGTGGTTCTCTACTGAATTCGGGGTACCGACTGTGAGCGAGACCGGCTTGCCGGCGAAAGCGGTGTGTCAGTTACAGCAATTTCGCATGGCACACCGCATCGCGAGCAGGCTCGCTCCCACATGGGAAATTGTTAGTGAGCCTGGCCGTGCCACGGCACCAGTTTGCGTTGCAGCGCACGCAAGCCCATCTCCATGGCGAAGGCGATCAGCGCAATCACCAGAATCCCCAGCACCACCACATCGGTGACCAGGAATTGTGCGGCCGACTGCACCATGAAGCCCAGGCCGCTGGTGGCGGCGATCAGTTCGGCGGCGACCAGCGTTGACCAGCCCACGCCCAGACCGATGCGCACGCCCGTCAAGATGTCCGGCAACGCACTCGGCAAAATCACATGGCGAATCAACTGCGCCCGGGTCGCGCCCAATGACTGCGCGGCGCGCAATTTGGCCGGGTCGACGGTGCGCACGCCAGTCGCGGTGGCGATGGCGATCGGGGCGAAAATCGCCAGGTAAATCAGCAGGACTTTCGACAGTTCACCAATGCCGCACCAGATGACAATCAACGGCAGATAGGCGAGCGGTGGAATCGGGCGGTAGAACTCGATCAGCGGATCGAGAATGCCGCGCGCAATGCGGTTGTGACCGATGGCGATGCCGACCGGCACGGCGGTCAGCACGGCAAAACCAAGGCCCAGACCGATGCGGCTGAGGCTCGCGCCCAAGTGCTGCCACAACGTCGAATCCATGTAGCCGGTGGTCACCAGCAACCAGCCTTTTTGCAGCACGGCGGACGGTGGCGGCAGGAACAGCGGTTCGATCATTCCTGTGGCGGTAACGGCCCACCACAGGGCAACCAGCGCGACCAGGGTCAGCACGCTGATCCAGCGAGTACTGAGGCTGCGCCGAACAGGAATCACCGTCGAACCCGGTTTCACCGTCACGACCGGAATTTCATAGCTGCTCATGCGCGCTCCTGCCGCGTGGCGGCGCTGCGTTGGGAGAACACTTTGGCGAGTACGTGTTCGCGGGTTTCGATAAAGCGCGGGTCGGATTTGATCGCCCGTGCGGACTCGCCGGCGGCGTAACGCTGACCGAAATCCAGGCTCAGGCGCTCGACGATTTGCCCGGGGTTTGGCGCCAGCAGAATCAGGTCCGTGGCGAGAAACACCGCTTCTTCAATATCGTGGGTAATCAGGAATACGGGTTTGGCGGTGCGCTGCCAGACTTGCAGCAGCAGCTCCTGCATCTGTTCGCGGGTGAAGGCGTCGAGGGCGCCGAAAGGTTCGTCCATCAGCAGTACGCGAGGGTCGGCGGCGAGAGCACGGGCCAGGCCGACACGCTGTTTCTGGCCACCGGACAGTTGCCAGATTCGCCGATTTTCGAAACCGGAAAGGTCCACCAGTGCAAGCATTTCCCGAGCGCGGATTTCTCGTTTGTCCCGGGAGACACCGGCCAGTTCCAGACCGAAACCGACGTTGGCCAGCACGTCTTGCCAAGGCAGCAGCGCGTCGTCCTGAAACACCACGCCGCGTTCGGCGCTCGGGCCTTTGACCGGCACGCCATCGAGGGTGATGCGCCCGGCGCTGGGCTCGACGAAACCGGCAATCAGGTTCAACAGCGAAGTCTTGCCACTGCCGGACGGGCCGAGGGCCACCAGCAATTGCTGGGGCCCAAGGCTCAAGGAAATATCCGCCAATACCGGTTCCGGGCTGCCGGGGTACTGTGCGCTGATGCGCTCCAGCTGTAGCAAGGCCATCGCAATTAACTCCCGATCAGTTGGTGATGAACTTGGCGCTGACGTACGGCGCGTAGTCCGGCAGCACGGCCTCGACCTTGCCTTGTTCTTTCAGGAACACGGCGGTGTCGGTGATGGCTTTGGTGGTCGGCGCGCCGAGGGTGATCACCTGATCAGCCGCCAGCGGATAGACGTTGCCTTGCAGCAGCAGCGGAATGTCGCTGGCCTTGGCACCGGACAGCTTCACCAGCTTGTCGACGTTGGATTGATTGGCGAGCCAGGCTTTAGGGTCTTTGCGGTAATCGGCGTAGGCGTCGAGGGTGACTTTGGCGAACGCGGTGACGATTTCCGGGTGCTTCTCGGCGAAGTCTTTACGCACGATCCAGGCATCGAACGTTGGTGCGCCGAATTTGGCCAGTTCGCCGGAGGTGATCAGCACTTTGCCGTTTTCCTTGGCCACACCGAGCGCTGGGTCCCACACGTAGGTGGCGTCGATGTCACCGCGTTTCCATGCGGCGATGATGGCTGGCGGGGCGAGGTTGAGCACGGTGACTTTCGAAGGGTCGATGTTCCAGTGCTTCAACGCGGCGAGCAGGCTGTAGTGGCCGGTGGAAACGAACGGCACGGCGATTTTCTTGCCGATCAGGTCTTGCGGCGTCTTGATCCCGGAGCCGTCGCGGGCAACCAAGGCTTCAGCGGCACCGATCTGGGTGGCGATGAGGAAGGTTTCAACCGGGACTTTGCGGGTGATTGCAGCCGTCAGAGGGCTAGAACCGAGGTAGCCGATCTGCACGTCGCCGGAAGCGATGGCGGCGATGATGTCGGCACCGTTGTCGAATTTGCGCCAGTCGATCTTGGCGTTGGTGGCTTTTTCGTAGGCGCCGTCGGCCTGGGCGACTTTCGCCGGGTCCACGGTGGTCTGGTAGGCGACCGTCACGTCAGCCGCCTGGGCAAAGAAACTCGCCGCAGCCAAAGACGCGGCCGCCAGGAGGCGAAGAGGGAAATGCAGTTTCATTGGGAAGCTCCTTTTCAGGCGGACCGAGAGTCGGCGTGAAAAAGAGACTAAATGATATAAGAATCCGAAAATAAATAACTTTTTCGAATGAGCTTATGAGCGGAAAATTCTAAGCAAGACCGCGGCGCAGCCTTCGCGGGCAAGCCTCGCTCCTACAGGTTGGGGGTCGAGTCACAACTGGGTGACCGACACAAAACTGTAGGAGCGAGGCTTGCCCGCGAAAAGATTCGAAGGACCTTCAGAGGTTAGTTGCTGATTGCCAGAATGCTCGCCTGATACGAGCCGACAAACACATCGAAATCGCCGACTTCGTTCTGCTCCAGCTCCACTTGCTCCGCCAGCGAGGAGCGTGCGCGCTCTTCAAACGTTGCCTGGTCTTCGCTGCTCAAAGGCTCGCTGCGGAAATATTCCGCATGAGCCTGGCTCTGGCGCAGGGAGAACTGGCTGAAGCTTTCCTTGTGTTCGGCCATTGCCGCCAGCACCTGGGCCGATGGCGTCAGGGACGAATCCTTGACCTTTGCCAGTTGCGCGTCCAATGCCTTGCTGTGCGCATCGCCGCCATGGCTCTGATCCAGCAACGCCGCCAGTGGTGCAATCTTCTCCAGCAACTCGCCCGCCCATTCTTTCAGGTCAACCGGTTGACCGTCGCGTTGCAGTTGCAGGCCCGGACGGCGACCTTCCTTGACCACGCTGAGGAAATTCGATGTCGCGTTGCCGCACGAATTACTGGTCAACAGCGGGCTGTCGTTCAGCGCGCAATACAGCAGGAACGCATCCAGGAACCGCGACTCGGTGAGGTCGATACCCATCGGCAGGAACGGGTTGATGTCCAGGCAACGCACTTCGACGTACTGAATGCCACGGGCTACCAGCGCCTGGATCGGCCGTTCGCCGGTGTAGGTCACGCGTTTCGGGCGGATGTTGGAGTAGTACTCGTTTTCGATCTGCAGGATGTTGGTGTTGAGCTGAACCCACTCACCGTCCTGGTGCGTGCCGATTTCGACATACGGCGCATACGGTGTGGCCACCGCTTTGCGCAGGCTGTCGGTGTAGCTCGACAGATCGTTGTAGCACGGCGTCAGGCCGGCCTGGGCGTTGCTCTGGTAACCCAGATCGCTCATGCGCAGGCTGGTGGCGTACGGCAGGTACAAGGTGTCCGGGTCCAGCTGTTCCAACTGATGCGTGCGACCGCGCAGGAAACCGGCGTCCAGCGCTGGCGAAGCACCGAACAGGTACATCAGCAGCCAGCTGTAGCGGCGGAAGTTACGGATCAGCGCGATGTAGGCCGACGACTGATAGTCTCGGTCAGTACCGACAAAACCTTCCGCCTGCTTGAGCAGCGGCCAGAGCTTCTCCGGCAGGGAGAAGTTGTAGTGAATCCCGGCGATGCACTGCATGGTCTTGCCGTAGCGCAGGGCCAGGCCCTTGCGGTAGACATACTTGAGCTTGCCGATGTTGGAGGTGCCGTAATAGGCGATCGGAATATCTTCCTCGGCCGGCAACGGGCACGGCATCGATGGACTCCACAGGTACTCGTTGCCGAGCTTGCTGTAGGCAAAACGGTGAATCCTGTCCAGGCTCGCCAGGGTCTCGGCCGGGTCGGGCAGGGCGGGCGTGATGAACTCCAGCAGCGACTCGGAATAGTCGGTGGTGATTTGTTCGTTGGTCAGCGCGGAACCCAATTCTTCCGGGTGCGGCGTTTGCGCCAGGCGACCTTCGCCGGTCACGCGCAGGCATTCACGTTCGATGCCGTGAAGGCACTGTTCGAGCAGAGAGAGGTTAGCGCGCTCGCCGAGCAGAGCCAGGCGGCGGTTGAGAAGTTCGCTCAAGTTGGATTCCTTCACGCGTCAGTCGCCCCAATATGGGGGTGGGCAGGACGGTCTACAAGGGTGAAGTTGAAACTGGCGTTTTCGCCTGGTTTTTGCAACCGCGCAAGCCATGCCGGTCAGTAAAGAACTGCACAATCCCTGTGGGAGCGAGACCGGCTTGCCGGCGATGGCGGATTGTCAGGCGACTCATATGTTGACTGACACATCGCCATCGCGAGCAAGCCGGTCTCGCTCCCACAGGTTTCGTTGCGCTGAAATTAACTCAAAATGATGGCATTCATCTACAGGACAGCGAACGTGCCTTGTGCTTTTGCGACGAGTTTGTCGCCCTGCATCACGTCGGCTTCGACCACCAGCGTGCGGCGGCCCGGGTGGATCACCCGCGCCGTGCACATCACCTCACCGTCGGAAACGGCGCGGATGTAGTTGATCTTGCACTCGATGGTCGCGCTCTGCTGGTCAAAGCCGTGGGTGCTGGAACAGGCCAGCCCCATGGCAATGTCCACCAGGCTGAACAGGGCCCCGCCGTGCAACTTGCCGCCGCGATTGCGCAGTTCGGGTTCCAGCGCCAGGGCGACTTGCGCCACCCCGGTTTCCAGGCTGTGCAAGCGACAGCCCAGCAGCTTGAAAAACGCGCTTTCGGTCAGCCCGGCCGGGATCTCCATCAGCGTTTCTTCAACTGCTTGGCGTTAGCGAACAGCGAAGCCATGGCGTTGTTGGATGGGGCCGCCGCCGTGGTTTCCTTGCGCGGTGCAGTGTTCTGGGACTGGCGCGGTGCCGACCCCGGACGCGCACCACGGGCACCGTCGATTTTCTCGCCCGGAGTGTCGCTCATGCGCATCGACAGGCCGACGCGTTTGCGCGGGATATCGACTTCCATGACCTTCACTTTCACCACGTCACCGGCCTTCACCGCTTCACGCGGGTCCTTGATGAACTTCTCCGAAAGCGCAGAGATGTGCACCAAACCGTCCTGATGCACGCCGATATCGACGAACGCACCGAAGTTGGTCACGTTGGTCACGACGCCTTCGAGGATCATGCCCAGTTGCAGGTCCTTGAGGTCTTCGACGCCTTCCTGGAACTCGGCGGTCTTGAACTCAGGACGCGGGTCGCGGCCAGGTTTTTCCAGCTCTTGCAGGATGTCGGTGACCGTCGGCAGACCGAAGGTTTCGTCGGTGTACTTCTTCGGATCAAGACGCTTGAGGAAGCTCGCGTCGCCGATCAGCGAGCGAATATCCCGATCGGTTTCAGCAGCGATGCGTTGCACCAGCGGATAGGCTTCCGGGTGAACCGCAGACGAATCCAGCGGGTTGTCGCCGTTCATCACGCGTAGGAAACCGGCGGCCTGTTCGAAGGTTTTTTCACCCAGACGCGCCACTTTCTTCAACGCTGCGCGAGTTTTGAACGCACCGTGCTCGTCACGGTGGCTGACGATGTTCTGCGCCAGGGTCGCGTTGAGGCCGGAGATACGGGCCAGCAGCGCCACGGAAGCGGTGTTCACGTCCACGCCCACGGCGTTCACGCAGTCCTCGACCACAGCGTCCAGGCCGCGCGCCAGTTTCAGCTGCGACACGTCGTGCTGGTACTGGCCGACACCGATGGATTTCGGATCGATTTTAACCAGCTCGGCCAGCGGATCCTGCAAGCGACGGGCGATGGACACCGCGCCACGGATCGACACGTCGAGGTCCGGGAATTCCTTCGAAGCCAGTTCCGACGCCGAGTAAACCGATGCGCCGGCCTCGGAGACCATGACTTTGGTCATCTTCATGGCTGGGTATTTTTTGATCAGTTCAGCGGCGAGCTTGTCGGTTTCGCGGCTGGCGGTACCGTTGCCGATGGCGATCAGGTCCACCGAGTGCTTGGCGCACAGGGCGGCGAGAATCGCCAGGGTCTGGTCCCACTTGTTGTGCGGCACGTGCGGGTAAACCGTGGCGTGGTCCAGCAGCTTGCCGGTGGCATCGACCACGGCAACCTTGCAACCGGTGCGCAGGCCCGGGTCGAGGCCCAGGGTGGCACGCGGGCCAGCCGGAGCCGACAGCAGCAGGTCGTGCAGGTTGTGTGCGAACACGTTGATCGCTTCGGTTTCCGCGCCATCGCGCAGCTCGCCCAGCAAGTCGGTTTCGAGGTGGGTGTAGAGCTTGACCTTCCAGGTCCAGCGCACCACTTCGCCCAGCCATTTGTCGGCGGCGCGGTTCTGGTTCTGGATGCCGAACTGTTGACCGATCATGCCTTCGCACGGGTGCATGGTGCCCGGCAGTTCGTCGCCGACTTTCAGCGCGGAGCTGAGAATGCCTTCGTTGCGGCCACGGAAAATCGCCAGCGCGCGGTGCGACGGCATGCTTTTCAGCGGCTCGTCGTGTTCGAAATAGTCGCGGAACTTGGCGCCTTCCTCTTCCTTGCCGGCGATCACGCGGGCACTGAGAGTGGCTTCTTGCTTCAAGTAGTTGCGCAGTTTGTCCAGCAGGCCGGCGTCTTCGGCGAAGCGCTCCATGAGGATGTACTTGGCGCCTTCGAGGGCCGCCTTCACATCGGCCACGCCTTTTTCGGCGTTGATGAAGCGTGCGGCTTCAGTGTCCGGGGTCAGCGAGGGATCGTTGAACAGACCGTCGGCCAGCTCGCCGAGGCCGGCTTCCAGGGCGATCTGGCCCTTGGTGCGGCGCTTCTGCTTGTACGGCAGGTACAAGTCTTCGAGGCGGGTCTTGGTGTCGGCGAGCTTGATGTCGCGTTCGAGTTGCGGGGTCAGCTTGCCTTGCTCTTCGATGCTGGCGAGGATGCTGATGCGCCGTTCGTCGAGTTCTCGCAGGTAGCGCAGACGCTCTTCCAGATGACGCAACTGGATGTCATCGAGGCTGCCGGTCACTTCTTTCCGGTAACGGGCGATGAAGGGAACGGTAGAGCCTTCATCGAGTAGCGCGACGGCCGCTTCGACCTGTTGTGGGCGTACGCCGAGTTCCTCGGCGATGCGGCTGTTGATGCTGTCCATAAAACCACCTGACAAATTGTGAAAGCAGGCTCGCGGGCGCGGGGATAAAGGCTCGGCGAGTCTGGTTGAGCGGCCTGGCCTGCGCCGCTACCTGGATCAACAGGCATCCCGTTGACCCGTGAAATCGAACAATTACTGCCGTGGCGATGAAAATAAAAAGCCGCCGCGACGGTAACGATCAGACGTTGCCTGACACAAAAGGCCGCGCATTATAACCAGCGTTCTGTCATTCGGGGGCATCACAGGCTGTAGGCACAATGCCCGGATTTCTGGCGGTGAAGGAAAAATCTGCTAACAATGCACACGGTGCGTATAACGGCAGCTACGCCATAATGCGCGCCGAGATCAAAGGAGCATCCAATGAGCAGCACTGCAAACATTGCTGAAGGCGAAAAAATTCTTATCGTTGACGACGATCCGGGGCTCAGCAGCCTGCTGGAACGCTTTTTCGTCAGCAAGGGCTACCGCGCCCGCGCCGTACCGAACACCGAACAAATGGACCGCCTGCTGGCGCGTGAAGTGTTCAACCTGGTCGTCCTCGACCTGATGCTGCCCGGCGAAGACGGTCTGACCGCCTGCCGCCGTCTGCGCGGCGCGAACAATCAGATTCCGATCATCATGCTCACCGCCAAGGGCGACGAGCTGAGCCGCATCAAGGGCCTGGAACTGGGCGCCGATGATTACCTGGCCAAACCATTCAACCCGGATGAGCTGATGGCTCGCGTCAAAGCGGTCCTGCGCCGTCAGTCGGCGCCGGTGCCGGGTGCGCCGGGCAGCGAAGACGAAAGCGTGACCTTCGGTGACTACGAACTGTCGCTGGCGACTCGTGAACTGAAACGCGGTGACGAAGTGCACATGCTCACCACCGGTGAGTTTGCGGTGCTCAAGGCATTGGTCATGAACGCGCGTCAGCCACTGACTCGCGACAAGCTGATGAACCTGGCCCGTGGCCGCGAGTGGGATGCCCTGGAGCGTTCCATCGACGTGCAGATCTCCCGTCTGCGCCGGATGATCGAGCCTGATCCGTCCAAGCCGCGTTACATCCAGACTGTCTGGGGCGTGGGCTACGTGTTCGTTCCGGATGGCGCCGCCACCAAGTGATCGGCGATTTGTAGGAGCGGGTCGTGCGGATGATGTTGTCCGCAGACTCGCGATCCGCAATATGCGAGCATCGCTCGCTCCTGCAAGTGTGTAGCGGTTATTCATGAAAACCCCGGTTTGGTTCCCCCAGAGTTTCTTCTCCCGCACCCTGTGGCTGGTGCTGATTGTCGTCCTGTTTTCCAAGGCGCTGACCCTGGTTTATCTGTTGATGAACGAAGACGTGCTGGTGGATCGTCAATACAGCCACGGCGTCGCCCTGACGCTGCGCGCCTATTGGGCGGCCGATGAAAACAATCGCGACAAGATTGCCGAAGCCGCGACCCTGATCCGGGTGGTGGGCACTGGCGTGCCGGAAGGCGAGCAACACTGGCCTTACAGCGAGATCTATCAGCGGCAGATGCAGGCCGAACTCGGCGCCGACACCGAGGTGCGATTACGCATGCACTCGCCGCCAGCGCTGTGGGTCCGGGCGCCGAGCCTGGGCGATGGCTGGCTGAAAGTGCCGCTGTATCCGCATCCTTTGCGTGGCCAGAAAATCTGGAACGTGCTCGGCTGGTTCCTTGCCATTGGTTTGCTGTCCACCGCCTCGGCGTGGATCTTCGTCAGCCAGCTCAATCAACCCTTGAAGCGCCTGGTCTATGCCGCCCGCCAACTTGGCCAGGGTCGCAGCGTGCGCCTGCCGATCAGCGACACGCCGAGCGAGATGACCGAGGTGTATCGCGCGTTCAACCAGATGGCCGAAGACGTCGAACAGGCTGGCCGCGAGCGCGAGCTGATGCTGGCCGGGGTGTCCCATGACCTGCGAACACCGCTGACTCGTTTGCGCTTGTCACTGGAACTGATGGGTGACCACAGCGACCTGACGGACGACATGGTCCGCGACATCGAGGACATGGACGCGATTCTCGACCAGTTCCTCGCGTTCATCCGCGATGGCCGTGATGAATCGGTGGAAGAGGTGGACTTGAGCGATCTGGTCCGCGAAGTCGCCGCGCCGTTTAACCAGAATGAAGAGAAAGTACGCCTGCGTCTGGAGCCGATTCAGCCGTTTCCGCTGCGTCGCGTGTCCATGAAACGGTTGCTGAACAACCTGATCGGCAATGCGCTGCATCACGCTGGCAGCGGTGTTGAGGTGGCGGCTTATGTGTCCGGGGATGTCAGCGCCCCGTATGTGGTGCTGAGTGTCATGGACCGTGGGGCGGGGATTGATCCGTCGGAGCTGGAGGCGATCTTCAACCCGTTTACCCGTGGGGATCGTGCTCGCGGTGGCAAAGGAACCGGGTTGGGGTTGGCGATCGTGAAGCGGATTGCTTCGATGCATGGTGGGAATGTTGAGCTGCGCAATCGGTCCGGTGGTGGGCTGGAAGCGCGGGTGCGGTTGCCGCTTGGATTGATGTTGCCTCGGGATGCGGTTTAACAACTGAGATCTTCAGTGGGGCTGATGGCCCTTTCGCGGGCAAGTCGAATCGTCGCACCGCTCGCTCCTACAGTGATCACAAATCCATGTAGGAGCGAGGCTTGCCCGCGAAGGCGGCATCACTGCCGCCACATATTCAGGATCAGCCCTTACCCTTGGTCCGAGTCATATTCGGCCCACCATTCTTCTCAAGATGCTCAATGATGATCCCCGCCACATTCTTCCCGGTGGTGGTTTCAATCCCTTCCAGCCCCGGCGACGAATTCACTTCCATCACCAACGGCCCGTGATTCGAACGCAGAATATCCACACCCGCCACCGCCAGTCCCATCACCTTCGCAGCGCGTAATGCAGTCATGCGTTCTTCCGGGGTGATCTTGATCAGGCTGGCGCTGCCACCGCGATGCAGGTTGGAACGAAACTCCCCAGGCTTGGCCTGACGCTTCATCGCCGCAATCACCTTGTCACCGACCACGAAGCAGCGGATGTCCGCACCGCCGGCTTCCTTGATGTATTCCTGAACCATGATGTTCTGCTTGAGGCCCATGAACGCCTCGATCACCGATTCCGCCGCCGTTGCGGTTTCGCACAGCACCACGCCGATGCCCTGGGTGCCTTCCAGCACCTTGATCACCAGCGGCGCGCCGTTGACCATGTCGATCAGGTCGGGAATGTCATCCGGAGAGTGGGCAAACCCGGTGACCGGCAAACCGATCCCACGGCGCGAGAGCAATTGCAGCGAACGCAGTTTGTCCCGCGAGCGGGCAATGGCCACCGATTCGTTAAGCGGGAACACCCCCATCATTTCAAACTGACGCAGCACCGCGCAGCCATAGAACGTTACCGATGCACCGATCCTGGGGATCACCGCATCGAAACCTTCCAGCGGCTTGCCGCGGTAGTGGATCTGCGGTTTGTGGCTGGCAATGTTCATGTAGGCGCGCAGGGTGTCGATCACCACCATTTCATGGCCACGCTCGGTACCGGCTTCGACCAGACGACGAGTGGAATACAGACGCGGGTTCCGCGACAGCACAGCGATCTTCATGCAACACCTGTGGAGGAGGTAGATACCGGGAACACCGGCTTGTCTTGTACATATTTAATGCCCGGATTGACCACCAGTTGGCCGTCGATCAGGGCTTTGGAACCGAGAAGCAGGCGATAACGCATGGACTTGCGGCAGGCGAGGGTGAACTCGACGGGCCAGACCCGATCACCGAGGGCCAGGGTGGTGCTGACCACGTAACGCTTCTGCGCCTGGCCGTTGGAGCTCTTGATGGATTTCATCGTCACCAGCGGTGCTTCACAGCGTCGGTGTCGCAACTGCACTACCGTGCCCAGGTGCGCGGTGAAGCGCACCCACTGTTCGCCGTCGCGCTCGAACGGCTCGATGTCAGTGGCATGCAGGCTGGAGGTGCTGGCACCGGTGTCGATTTTTGCCCGCAGGCCCGCAACTCCCAAACCCGGGAGCGCCACCCACTCGCGCAGACCGACAACGGTCAAATGGTCAAATGTCTTCAAAGGTACTCAACCGGTGGATACCGCCGGGGCCGCACGCGGCCGGATTCGCGGTATTCACGCAGAATAATGGTTAAAAGGCGACAGATATCTACAGCCCGGAATTCCACCCCTGCAAGCGAGGTGTGGCGTGCGCATTGTAGTACGGGTCGGTGGAAATCCTGGCACGACAGAAACGGTAGTACAGTTCACCAATATTTCAGAATGAGGAAATTCCATGGCACAAAAAAGCGAAGAGGACGACAAGGTCCGTCTCGATAAGTGGTTGTGGGCCGCGCGTTTTTATAAAACACGTGCCTTGGCGAAAGCGGCGATTGAAAGTGGCAAGGTGCATTGCCGGGGTGAGCGTTGCAAGCCGGGCAAAGAGCCGCGGATCGGCGACGAGTTTCAGATACGCGCAGGGTTCGAAGAGCGCACGGTGGTGGTCCAGGCGTTATCGATCGTGCGCCGTGGTGCGCCGGAAGCTCAGACCTTGTACGCCGAAACCGAAGCCAGCATCGCCAAGCGCGAAGCGGCTGCGGCGATGCGCAAGGCGGGCTCGCTGGGCGTGAGCACCGACGGCAAACCAAGCAAGAAGCAGCGGCGGGATCTGTTTAAATTTCGTGGGAGCAGCAACGACGAGTGAGGCTGTTGCTTCTGCGTTGTCTGGGCTGACGCTATCGCTGGCAAGCCAGCTCCTACAGGAGATTGCGTTACGTTTGAACGACGCGGTCACTGTAGGAGCTGGCTTGCCGGCGATCGAGTGCGCAGCACTCGCCCTCCAACGAAAAAATCGGGCGCTACGCACCATATTTCTCCGACGACTAGCATCCCCAACCACCGCATCGAACGGTCGCAGACTTGCAATTACCCGAATGCGCAGCCATATCGGGTGAATCGCCAGCGGCGAATCGAGTGGATGGAAAGCCACTCGTCGAAAATCACACACAGCCTCTGACCTGTAGGCCATAACCAGAAGGCCAGCAGCACCAGCGGCACAAAATTGCACAACGCCACCGGCAGACGTCCCACCTTGCTTGGAACAAAACCGGATTGTTCATAAAATGCCTCCCATGGCTGAACAGTGCGCACCAAAACGGTGCTGCAGAGGCGCGATTTTCTCGTTTGTAACCTTTTTATCATTTACTTCAGATACCCAGACCTATGACCGATCTACCGGATACCGACTACACCCAACGCTTCATCTTCGATGACAGCGACACCCGCGGCGAGCTGGTTTCGTTGGAGCGCAGCTACGCCGAGGTCCTTGCCAAACACTCGTATCCGGAGCCGGTCGCGCAACTGCTTGGCGAACTGATGGCTGCGGCATCGTTGCTGGTCGGCACCTTGAAGTTTGATGGTCTGCTGATTCTTCAGGCGCGGTCCGAGGGCCCGATCCCGTTGCTGATGATCGAATGCTCCAGCGAACGTGACATCCGTGGTCTGGCCCGCTACGAGGCCGACCAGATCGCCCCCGACGCCACCCTCGCCGACCTGATGCCCAACGGCGTATTGGCGCTGACCGTCGACCCGACCGTGGGCCAGCGTTATCAGGGCATCGTCGACCTGGATGGCGAAACCCTGTCCGAGTGCTTCACTAACTACTTCGTGATGTCGCAACAGGTGGGCACGCGTTTCTGGCTGTACGCCGATGGCCGTCGCGCCCGCGGCCTGTTGCTGCAGCAACTGCCCGCCGACCGCCTGAAAGACGAAGAAGAACGCGCCGCCAGCTGGCAGCACATCACCGCGTTGGGCAGTACCCTGACCGCCGATGAATTGCTCGGTCTGGACAACGAAACCGTGCTCCATCGTCTCTACCATGAAGAGCAGGTCCGGCTGTTCGATGTGCAGAAATTGCGCTTCCGTTGCAGCTGCTCGCGCGAACGTTCTGCCAATGCTCTGGTCAGTTTGGGTCTGGAAGATGCGCAGAGCCTGGTCGTCGAACACGGTGGCAACATCGAGGTCGACTGTCAGTTCTGCAATGAACGTTACCTGTTCGACGCCGCCGATATTGTTCAATTATTCGCCGGTGCGGGCGTCGACACGCCGTCAGATACCCGTCACTAAAACGGTTCAGCGCAGGTAAATTCACTGGAAAGTGCCGGAATAACGCCGTTACGACGGGAGGGCCCTACTTTTTTTGGGCGTTTCTGGCATAATCCGGCCCACTTTTTTCGCGGTAGTAGTGCACGACTTTCTACTACAAAACGTTTGGAGCACTCGGCCACTGGCCGACGGGGAACCTCATGACGCAAGCCAATAACGCCGTGTACACCGATCTGAGTGTTGATGATCTGGTTAAAGAAGCCCTGAATCGCGGTGAAGGCGAGCTTGCCGATACCGGCGCGCTGGTTGTTCGCACCGGTCACCGTACCGGTCGCTCGCCAGTCGATCGTTTCATCGTTGAAGAGCCGACCACCCAGGCCGCTATCGCCTGGGGCCCGATCAACCGCAAGTTCCCGGCCGACAAGTTCGATGCCCTGTGGGCTCGCGTCGAGGCGTTCAACAACGCGCAAGATCATTTCGTTTCCCACGTGCATGTAGGCGCGGCCGAAGATCACTACCTGGCCGTGAAGATGACCACCCAGACTGCCTGGCAGAACCTGTTCGGTCGTTGCCTGTTCATCAACCCGGCCCAGTACAACCCGGCGGGTCGTGCTGAGTGGCAAGTGCTCAACGTTGCCAACTTCGAATGCGTGCCAGAGCGTGACGGCACCAACTCCGACGGTTGCGTGATCATCAACTTCGCACAGAAGAAAGTGCTGATCGCCGGCATGCGTTACGCCGGTGAAATGAAGAAAGCCATGTTCTCGGTGCAGAACTTCCTGCTGCCGGCCGCTGACGTACTGCCGATGCACTGCGCCGCCAACATCGGCGAAGCGGGCGACGTGACCCTGTTCTTCGGCCTGTCCGGCACCGGTAAAACCACCCTGTCGGCCGACGAAAGCCGTTACCTGATCGGTGACGACGAACACGGCTGGGGCGAAGGCGTTGTCTTCAACATCGAAGGCGGTTGCTATGCCAAGTGCATCGACCTGTCCGAGAAGAACGAGCCGGTCATCTGGAAAGCCATCAAGCACGGCGCAGTCCTGGAAAACGTCGTGATCGACGACGCCAAGCACGCCGACTACGCCGATGTCAGCCTGACCCAGAACAGCCGCGCAGCCTACCCGCTGGAGCACGTTGCCAAGCGTTCCGAGAAGAACCTCGGTGGCGAGCCAAACGCTGTGATCTTCCTGACCTGCGACCTGACCGGCGTACTGCCGCCAGTGTCGATCCTCAGCGAAGAACAAGCGGCCTACCACTTCCTGTCCGGCTACACCGCACTGGTGGGCTCGACCGAAATGGGTTCCGGCAGCGGCATCAAGTCGACCTTCTCCACCTGCTTCGGCGCACCGTTCTTCCCGCGTCCGGCCGGCGAATACGCAGAACTGCTGATCAAGCGCATCCGCGGCTTCGGCTCCAAGGTCTACCTGGTCAACACCGGCTGGACCGGCGGCGGCTACGGCGTCGGCAAACGCTTCAACATCCCGACCACTCGCGGCGTCATCGCAGCGATCCAGAGCGGCGCGTTGATCGGTGCTGAAACCGAACACCTCGACACCATCAACCTCGACGTGCCACTGGCCGTACCGGGCGTTGAAACTGGCCTGTTGAACCCACGTAACACCTGGGCTGACAAGGCTGCTTACGATGAAGCGGCTAAAGCACTGGCCGGGTTGTTCGTTGAGAACTTCAAGAAGTTCGAAGTGAGCGACGCGATCAAGGCTGCTGGGCCGAAGTTGTAAGAGTTGGTTTGATGTAATGAAAAAGCCGCCCTTTGGGGCGGCTTTTTTGTGGGTAACGCATTACCTGTAGGAGCCAGCTTGCTGGCGATAAACCCAAGTGCGCCGCGTTTATCCAGACAGCACGCGTTATCGTTAACCACCATCGCCAGCAAGCTGGCTCCTACAGGTATTGGATTCCGTAAGATGCCTTTTTTGTGGGGGCGGCTCAGGTTTTCAGGTGCAAAACGAACGCGCCCACCAACACCAGAACCACGCCAAGCACCTGTAACTTTGCCAGCCTTTCCTTGAAAAATACGTACCCCAGAATCGCCGCGATTCCTCCAGACAACGTACTGATCACGGTCACCACCGAAACCGATCCTGCCACCGCGCCCCAGGCGAAAGAAGAAAACCCACCCAGGTTCATCAAGCTGGCGCCGGTCAGCGTCATGCAGTTTTTCAGCGGTGGAATTTTCAGTCCGTCCTCGATCCTCAGGACGATCACCACCAGCACGATCAGACCAACCAGATAAGCGAGCCAAAGCATCGTCACCGGACCAAGGACCGGAAGCACAAAGTGGCCTTGCAGCCAGAAACTGGTGCCGTAGAAAAGGGCGGCCAACAGTGCATAGGCAATCGAACTGCTGGCTTGAGTGGTGTGTGGGATTTTCGAGTCGGAATGAATGCTGGAGAGAATCACCCCGATCACGCACAGAGCAATGCAAAGCAGCTGAATCAGGCTGATCTGCTCACCTCCGGCCCAGGACAGCAACGTTGTTACAACGCCATAAGAAGTTACCAGCGGCGCAACGATGGACGCTTTGCCGAGGGCAAAGGCTTTGGACAACGCGAGGGCACCAGACACCGTCAGCACGGCGGCGACAACGCCAAACAGCCAGACAGTGAGTGACGCCGATATCGATTTGAGGATGAACGCGGGGAAGGCAATCAACAGCAGGCTCATGATGCTGAACCCCAGCGCCTGACCGAAATACACCGCGCGTTTGACGCCCACTGCGCGGGCATTCAACCCCACCAGAAAATCCGTGCCGCCCCACAGTAAGGCGGCGAGTAAACCCATCAGTACGTCCACGCTATGTCCTTATAGGTGTGTGCTGCGGACGTTAGAAGCCTTCCAGCGTCTGAGTGCCCCAGCGTCGGGCCTTAATGGCCTGGTAGAGCATGCCGATGGTAAGCGGGACTTTGTCGCCACGCCCCTTGGCCCTGCGTTTGAGGAAGACATCGTAGCCTTCGGGTTGGAAGTAGCGATAGGCGTCGTAATCGATGAGGTCGATGGCGAACTGTTCTTCCAGTGCTTCCATCAGGTTTTGAGCATCGGCACCGTCGCAGCCCAGGTCGAAGTTGATCGAGGTGGTGAGGCTGATGGTTTTGCGTTCGGGCAGGCCGAGTTCCTCGTGCAGCAGCTGCATGAGCAGGTGCATGGTTTGGTCGTCGGGGAAGTTGGAGGCGAGGTTCATTCGGGGGGCGTCCGGTTGGGCTTGGGCGGATCTTATTGGTCGTCAGGTGTGGTGGGAAGGGCAGGAGCAGATTGTGACGGATTGTCTTCCCGGTATTTGGCGAGCACTTTCTCTCGCGCAGGAAGTGGAGTGACGAGGTCCTCTGGTGACGTATCGAATCCTGCGAGGCGCAGGCAAGCCGGCTCCCACAAGGGGGCGGCTTACCTGTTAGCGCTTAGCGTCAGGCAGGCGCTTTCCAGCCCATCATGCGTTGTTGGGCGACTTTGAGCAGGTCGCAGCCATCCTGGGTCAGGAGGTAGAGCGCGTGGGTGATGTGGGGGATGTCTTCTAGATCGCCTTGCTCGAAGGATTGGCAATGCAGGGTTCGGAGCAGTTCGCTGGAGGCTCGGATGCGCTGGAGGGCGGCTTCGAGGATGTCTTGCGGGTTGGCTTCTGTGTCGATGATCAGGGGTGGGGAATCGGTGAGGTTGGTTTGGAGTGGGCGGTAGCGATCGGTGAGCGGGTTCCAGGTATTCATTTGAATTTTCTCTTTTATGTAGCTGAAGACCCGCCACTATCGTGACCAAACGATGGGTGGCGGACTGTGTTCAGGTTGGTCAACCAGGGAGAGAAAACCCGAGTACGCAGAAGCGTCCCAAACACAGCCGCCATAAAGCGTGCCGACACAAAAGAAGTCGGCAGCATACAAGGGCATGCGTAAGTTTTCTCTCAAATTCAGGTGACCAAACCCGAGTCGCTGATTTGGCAGCGACAGTCCGACTATAGATTCGAGCCACCGGTTGGCGATAGGCGACAAGGTGTCTTGTGTTGTAGGACCGGGAGGAAGCTTTGATAGGGCGTTGCCTACGGAGTTATCCCCAGCCGAAATTTTTAGTCAGGTACACCGCGTTATCGTTCTTCGCGGGCAAGTCGGGTCGCCGCATCGCTCGCTCCTACAGAAGGGGTGGTGGGCATTAGCCGGCGGTGAGTTTTGGGAGGCGTTGGCGGGCGATGTCGAGGAGTTCGTTGCCGTCCTGGGTCAGCAGGTAGAGGGCGTTGACGATGTTGGGAATGTCGCTTGCGTCTGCCTGTTTGAAGCACAGGCAATACAGGGTTTCGAGCAGGTCGCTGGCGGCGTGGATGCGTTGGCGGGCGGCGTCGAGGATTTCGTGTGGGTCGGCCTCGGTGTCGATGACCAGGACCGGGGTGTCGCTGTAGCTGCTTTTGAGGGGGCGGTAGCGATCTTGCATCGAGGGGCAGTCCTTTGGGAAGTCGGGCAGGCCGACACACTGTTTCAGCCGCGCCGAAAACTATGAAGGGGACGGCGGGCTGCGGCAATACAGCCGCAATCGACAGAATGTGTAGGGGATTTACTGGTCTTCGGGTATTGGCCCTACGCGTTTCCCGAGGTTTTTTTCACCGAAACCCCTACTGGTGAAATTTCCTACGTGTTTATCAGGCGCGACGCAGTAAACCTCTGTATGGTGCGCGCCAGAATCTGTAGGGCATTTCGAAAATGCCTGGTTAGGCACTTAAAGGGAATTAGGTATGCAGTGGCTACGTATGGCCTCGGTTTTGTTGTTGTGGGCGGGTGTTTGTCGTTTGACGGGCGCGGCCGACGCCGGCAGTTCGATGATGTTGGCCAACATGGCCCGTACCGGTTGGCCGGACGCCCTCACCACGCAGGCGAACATGGACACCGCGTCCCGTGCGGAGGTGTTGATGTTCGGCAAGGCGTTGCTGGCCAGCGAATCGCTGGACGAGCAGGGGCTGAAACAGCGTCTGGGCGTGCAGGCATTGAAGCTCAAGTCTGTGCGACAAGTGCGTGACGGGTTGTGGGATAGGTTGCTGACCACCTACCGCAACGCCAGTCAGAACTGCGACGGCGAACCGTTCTGCCCGCGTGTGCGAAGCGTCGCTGATTTGCGTCAGTTGGCGGCGGCGTTCACCGGCGAAATCAGCCCGGCCCATGCGGTGTGGGCGAGCAAGAGCCAGGTGTTTCATGAGCAGATGTTGAATGAACAGCTGCGGGTGGCGGTGTTGGTGCCCTGACGGGATCAATCATGATTTTTTGGTGAGGCTGCAGGCCTCATCGCTGGCAAGCCAGCTCCTACAAGGGGCAGGTGCGCCTATAAAATCGCTGTCCGCCGAAGCCCAACTGTAGGAGCTGGCTTGCCAGCGATGGCGATCTACCGGTCGCCATATTCCTCAACCCCCGCAATCCCCTCCGCGCCATCCGCTGTATCATCCCGTATCGTTTTTGCCCCCGACCTTTTCTCGACTCGCTGCGATCACCGGCTAGGCTTTGGGCTTCGCAGCGGTCAACGGAGTGACAGCTTATGCGCAACACCCTGGAACAGGTTTTCGGTTATCCACAGTTTCGACCCGGCCAGGAGGCGGTGGTCAGCGCGGTGATGGCCGGGCGCTCGGCGGCGGCGATTTTCCCTACGGGTTCAGGCAAGTCCCTGTGTTACCAGATGTCGGCGGTGTTGCTGCCGCACCTGACGCTGGTGGTCTCGCCGCTGCTCGCGTTGATGCAGGATCAATTGGCGTTTCTGCAGCGCCATGGCATTTCGGCAGGCAGTATCGATTCGGCTCAAAGCCGCGATGACGCCGGTGACGTGATGGCCCGCGCCAAGTCCGGCGAATTGAAGATTCTGATGATTTCCGTGGAGCGCCTGAAGAACGAGCGCTTCCGCAATTTCTTGCAGCAAGTGCCTATCTCGCTGCTGGTGGTGGACGAGGCGCATTGCATCTCGGAGTGGGGTCATAACTTCCGCCCCGACTACCTCAAACTCCCGGATTACCAGCGTCAGTTCAACATTCCTCAAGCGCTGTTGCTGACTGCCACCGCGACCCCGAAAGTGATCGCCGACATGGAGGCGAAATTCGCCATTGCGCCGGAAGACGTGGTGACCACCGGTTTCTACCGGCCGAACCTCAACTTGTTGGTGGAACCGGTGCGCGGTCAGGACAAACGCCGACGCTTGGTCGAATGGATGAGCGAGCGTCCCAACCAGCCGAGCATCGTCTACGTCACGCTGCAGAAAACCGCTGAACACATCGCTGAGCACTTGGATCGCAACGGTATTCAGGCCGAGGCCTATCACGCCGGTTTACCCCACGAACAACGCGAAGCCATTCAGAAACGATTCATGGGCGGCCAGTCCAATTGCATCGTCGCCACCATTGCCTTCGGCATGGGCATCGACAAGAGCGACATCCGCAACGTGGTGCATTTCGACCTGCCCAAATCCATCGAAAACTACAGCCAGGAAATCGGTCGCGCCGGGCGTGACGGTCAGCCATCGGACTGCCTGGTACTGGCCAACCGCGACAGCCTCAACGTGCTGGAAAATTTCGTCTACGGCGACACGCCGGAGCTGGAAGGCATCCGTCATGTGCTCGACGAATTGCAAGCCGCCGTGCCCGAGGGGCATTGGGAGTTTCTGCTAGGGCCGTTGGCTGATCAGAGCAACATTCGCCAGTTGCCGCTCAAGACCTTGCTGGTGCAATTGGAGCTGCGCGGGATCATCGCCCCGCGTTACGCCTATTACGCTGAATATCGCTTCAAGTATTTGCTGGAGCCGGAAGACTTGCTGGCCCGCTTCGAGGGTGAGCGCAAGGATTTCGTCGCGGCCATCATCCAGACCTCCAGCCGCGCGCGGACCTGGGCGACGGTGAATTTCGATGCGCTGTACGAGCAGCATCAAGCCGAGCGCAATCGGGTGGTCAAGGCGTTGGATTACTTCCAGGAAAAGGGTTGGGTCGAGCTGGAAAGCAAGCAGATGACCGAGGTCTACAGCCTGCTGCAAACGGAGTTCGATATTCAGGCGCTGAGTGCCGAACTGCATGATTGTTTCACCCGGCACGAACGCACCGAGATCGCGCGGATTCACGCCATGCTGGACCTGTTCGCCACTGACCACTGCCTGGGTAATCGCCTGGCCGAATACTTCGGTGACGAAAACTCGCCGCAGCGGTGCGGGCATTGTTCGGTGTGTCACGGGCACGTGGCGCGGCTGCCCGCACCGCCGGAGTTGCCGACGCTTGTGGATAAAAACTTCGAGGCCCTGTGTGGTGGTTTTATCCACAGGCACGAGCAGCACACCGGCAGCGTTCCTCCCGCTGAGCGGGTGACGCGGTTTCTGTGCGGGATCAGTGTGCCGCTGTTCACCAAGCTCAAGGCTCGGTCGATTCCGGGGTTTGCGGCGCTGGAAGAGTATCCGTATGGAGAAGTACGGACTTGGGTTGAGCAACACCTCTCAGGCTGAACAGTACCCCTGTAGGAGCCGGCTTGCTGGCGATGGCGGATTTACATTCAACATTGATGTTGAAGGTGATGGCCTCATCGCGAGCAAGCTTGCTCCTACAGGGATGTCAGTGTCTGGCGGACGTGCATCCATCCGCTGAATGTCCCCCATCACAGGAATAAATTTCAAAAAAGCCGGGTGGCTGACTATGGTGGGGTCTGTCTTTGGATCGCCAATAAGAGAACAACCATGAGCCAGACACCGTTCAACATTCAGCGCGCTGCCGTCATCGGTGCGGGCACCATGGGCCGTGGCATTGTCATGTGCCTGGCCAATGCCGGGGTGCCGGTGCAGTGGGTCGATAACAATCCGCAGATGCTTGAGCAGGCACTGGCCAGCGTGGCTGAGACCTACGCGCACAACGTGCGGCAGGGACGGATTGATCAGGCTGAAGCGGATGCGCGCATTACACGGGTCACGGCGGCTGCCGATTACGCAGCGATCCGCGAGGTCGATCTGGTGATCGAGGCGGTTTACGAAAACCTCGAGCTCAAGCAGAGAATCTTCCGCGAGCTGGATGGCCTGCTCAAGCCCGAAGCCATACTGGCCAGCAACACGTCAGCGCTGGATATCGACGCCATTGCTGCCGCCACCCGCCGCCCGAAACAAGTACTGGGCCTGCACTTCTTCAGCCCGGCGCACATCATGAAACTGCTGGAAATCGTTCGTGGCGCACAGACTTCACCGGCGGTGCTGGAAGCCGCGCTGGACCTGGGCAAACGCATGGGCAAGGTCAGCGTGGTGTCGGGCAACTGCGAGGGCTTCATTGGCAACCGCATGCTCAAAACCTACGTGCTGGAAGCACGCAAGATGCTGCTTGAAGGCGCTTATCCCTATCAGGTGGATGCGGCGTTGCAGGGGTTCGGTTTCGCCATGGGGCCGTTCCGCATGTACGACGTGGTTGGTATCGACCTCGAATGGCGGGCTCGGGAGCTGGCGGGCAAGGGGCAGGATGCGCCGCAGGTTCAAGTGGATAACCGTCTGTGCGAACTGGGCCGTTTCGGGCAGAAGAGTGGCAACGGCTATTACCACTACGAAGCGGGCAGTCGCCAGGCTGAGCACGATGTGCAGGTGGATGCGCTGGTGCTGAAGGTCAGCGAAGGATTGGGTTTCCAGCGTCGCGAGATCGGGCCTGAGGAGATTCTGGAGCGTTGCTTGCTGGCACTGGTCAACGAGGGGGCGAAGATTCTTCAGGAAGGGATTGCGGCGTCGGCGCATGACATCGATCTGGTGTACCTCAACGGTTATGGTTTTCCGGCGGACAAGGGCGGGCCGATGGCCTGGGCGGATCAGCAGGGGCTGGCGGATATTCATCAGCGGCTACTGCAGCTGGAAACCAAACAGGGAGATCACTGGCAGCCGGCGCGGTTGATTGGGGAGTTGGCGGTGGTGGGCAAGGGGTTTGCTGCTCGGTAAGTGGTGTATTGACCGTGGTGGCGCCATCGCTGGCAAGCCAGCTCCTACAAGGTCCTCGCTATTCTGTAGGAGCTGGCTTGCCAGCGATGATAGCGACACGGTCTACTGGCCATCCAACTTCAGGAACCGACGCTGATGCCCCAACGCACCGACTACCCGCACTTCCAGCCCATCACCACGCGCTGGCACGACAACGATGCCTACGGTCACGTCAACAACGTCACCTACTACAGTTTCTTCGACACGGCGGTGAACACCTACCTGATCGAAGTCGGCGGCCTGGATATTCATGACGGCGAAGTCGTGGGTTTTGTGGTGAGTTCGGCTTGCGATTATTTTGCTTCAATCGCTTTCCCCGACCGGATCGAGATCGGTTTGCGCGTGGGTAAGTTGGGCAACAGCTCGGTGCAATACGAATTGGCGGTGTTCAAGGCCGGTGAAGACGAAGCCTGCGCCGCGGGGCGTTTCGTGCATGTGTTTGTGGATCGGGTGTCGAATCAGCCCGTGGCGATTCCTGCCGGGTTGCGCGGTGCGCTGGAGCGATTGGTGGTTTGAGGGGCAAAAAAAATCGCAGCCCTTGGGCTGCGATTTTTTTGATCTACCGGTAAACGAGGCGATTCAAGCCTCAGTCGTGATAGCGATGTTTGTGCTTGCGGTGGCCATAAGCATGGCCGCGACCCGGATGGTCATCCCGGTAATAGCGACGATCACCATGACCGCGATAGGAACGACGATCATCGTCATCATCATCGCTTTTGTTGCCCATGTAGTTACCCAGCGCGCCACCGGCGCCGCCGCCTGCTGCGGAGCCGATCAGGCTGCCGGTGGTGCCGCCCATGCTGCGGCCGACCACGTTACCGCCTGCTGCGCCCAACGCACCGCCAATGGCCGCTTCGCCACGGCTGCGTTTGTCTGCGCCGACTGCGCTACCACCCGCGCCGCCCAGGGCCGCGCCAATGGTTGAACCTGTGTTGCCGCCTAGCGATTGACCGACGACCGAGCCCAAAACCCCGCCCAATGCGCCGCCCACACCTGCTTCGGTGGTGCCTCCGGCAGAAGCGAAGCCACTGACCAGGCCAAGGGACAACAAGAGAATCGAGGAGAACTTCATTTGAGGAACCTCAAGGGGATGACGGCGCGATCCTGAGGCTGTGTCGTAAGGCTGACAATCGAAATCCGACGAGTAACACGACTTCAGCACATTTCTATAAGTTACTGTTTTTTAGCTGGAACTTAAGTGTTTTTCGCCGGTCTTTAGTTACTTCGGAATGGCCGTTTTTGTGAAAAAACGGCCTTTTTTGTGGGCGATTGGAAAGTGCCGAAGGGAGTTGCTCATGTGTTGTCATGTGGGACGCCTTCGCGGGCAAGCCTCGCTCCTACAGGTTTTGCCGTGACCGTGAGATCACTACTGATCTGTAGGAGCGAGGCTTGCCCGCGAAGAGGCCAGACCTGCTGCCGCGTTACGCAGACTTCGCCAAAATCAACCCGATCTCACTCGCCGCTTCCAACCGGATCGCCACAAACTTCGACGTCGGCGTATGGCTGCCATCCCCAGTGCTCTCCAGCGGCACCAGCGGATTCACTTCCGGGTAGTACGCCGCCGCTTGCCCCGCAGGAATATCAAACGCCAGCAGTGTGAAGCCTTTCACCCGACGCTCACGACCATCGTCCCAGATCGAAACGATGTCGGCCTTCTGCCCCGGTTTGAACCCCAGGCGAATAATATCCGCCTCGTTCACAAACAACACATCACGCTGACCTTTCACGCCGCGATAACGGTCGTCGAGGCCATAAATGGTGGTGTTGTACTGATCGTGGGAACGCATCGACTGCATGATCAGGTCCGGCAACACGCCTGTGGAGCGCGTGCGCTCGTGCACCAGGTCCTTGGGCAGGACGTTCGCACGGAAATTCGCCCGGCCCGACGCGGTGTTCCAGCGACGGGAACCGGCACTGTTGCCGAGGTAGAAGCCGCCCGGATTCTTGATCTTCTCGTTGAAGTCCTTGAAGCCCGGAATCGTATCGGCAATCAGGTCACGGATGCGCGAGTAATCGGCCACCAGCCAGTTCCAGTCCACCGGCTTGCTGCCCAGGGTCGCGGCAGCGATGCCGGCGATGATCGCAGGTTCGGAGCGCATCTGGTTCGACAGCGCCTGCAACTGGCCGTTGGAGGCATGGACCATGCTGAACGAATCTTCCACGGTCACCGCTTGCGGGCCTTCGGTCTGGATATCGATGTCGGTGCGGCCCAGGCACGGCAGGATCAGTGCTTCCTTGCCGTGAGCCAAATGGCTGCGGTTGAGCTTGGTGCTGATCTGTACGGTCAGGTCGCAATTGCTCAGGGCCCGGAACGTGCGCGGGCTGTCTGGTGTGGCCTGGGCGAAGTTACCGCCCAGAGCGATGAAAACTTTTGCACGACCTTCGGCCATGGCATGAATCGCCTCGACCACGTTATGACCGTTTTCGCGCGGCACCTTGAACTGGAAGCGACGCTCCAGGGAATCGAGGAACGCCACCGGCGGACGCTCGTTGATGCCCATCGTGCGGTCGCCCTGCACGTTACTGTGGCCACGCACCGGGCACAGGCCGGCACCGGGGCGGCCAATGTTGCCGCGCAGCAGCATCAGGTTGGCGATTTCCTGGATGGTCGCAACCGAATGGCGATGTTGGGTGATACCCATCGCCCAGCACATGATCACGTTCTTGCCTTTGGCATACATGCGCGCTGCTTGCTCGATTTCCACGAGCGTCAGGCCGGACTGCTCGACGATCTGCTCCCACGGCGTATCGTCGACGGTGCCCAGGTACTCCAGCACGTTGACACTGTGTTCATTGAGGAAGTCGTGGTCGAACACGGCAGGCTCACCGGCTTTCTGCGCGTCGCGCTCCCATTGCAGCAGGAATTTCGCCATGCCGCGCAGTACCGCCATGTCGCCGCCCAAGGCCGGACGGAAATAGGCGGTGTTGGTCGGTTTGTCGCCGTTGGTGAGCATTTCGATCGGGTGTTGCGGGTGCTGGAAACGTTCCAGGCCGCGTTCTTTGAGCGGATTGATGCACACCACTTGCGCGCCACGTTTCACGGCCTCGCGCAGCGGCTCGAGCATCCGTGGGTGGTTGGTGCCGGGGTTCTGGCCCCAGACGAAAATCGCATCGGCGTGTTCGAAGTCGTCGAAGGTCACGGTGCCTTTACCGACGCCAACGCTCTGCGCCAACGCGACACCGCTGGCCTCGTGGCACATGTTCGAACAGTCGGGGAAATTATTGGTGCCATAGGCGCGCACGAACAACTGATAGAGGAACGCCGCTTCGTTGCTGGCACGTCCCGAGGTGTAGAACTCGGCTTGATCCGGGCTCGACAAACCGCGCAGATGCTTGGCAATCAGGGTGAAGGCGTCATCCCAGCTGATCGGTTGGTAGCGATCGGTTTCGGCGTTGTAGCGCATCGGCTCGGTCAGGCGCCCCTGATATTCAAGCCAGTAATCGCTTTGTTCCAGCAGCGAGGTGACGCTGTGTTTGGCGAAGAATGCCGGGTTGACGGCCCGTTTGGTCGCTTCCCAGTTCACCGCTTTGGCGCCGTTCTCGCAGAACATCACCATGCCCTTTTCCGGCGAATCGCCCCAGGCGCAACCCGGGCAGTCGAAGCCGCCGTTCTGGTTGGTCTTGAGCATGATGCGCAGGTTTTTCAGCGCGTTGTCGCTGGTCAACCAGGCCTGGGCGACGCTGATCAGTGCGCCCCAGCCACCGGCTGGGCCCTTGTAGGGCTTGTAGCGGGGGACGGGTTTCTGGTCGGCTTGACGGTGTTGACTCACGCTTGATTCTCCAAAGCCGGGCTGTAGACCCGCGGCGCATTCTTCTGTGGCAGATGGATAAGGTTCAGGTTGTGACGACGGGCCCATTGCACGGCAAGGCCCGTGGGCGACGACAGGCTGACCAGGGTCTGGATGCCTGCGCGCAGTACTTTCTGGATCAATTCGAGGCTGCAACGACTGGTGACAATCGCCAGGCCGCCAGAGGTCGGGATCTTTTGCCGGATCAGCCCGCCAATCAGCTTGTCGAGCGCGTTGTGCCGGCCGATGTCTTCGCGACCCAGCAGCAATTCGCCATGAGCGTTCATGAACACCGCCGCATGCACCGCGCCGCAATGCTGGCCGAGTGGCTGGAAAGCGCCGATACGCTGGCGCAAACCGTCGAGCCATTCGGCGGGCGGCAGTGGCGCACCGGGCAACACTTTGAGGTCTGGCAGAGCCTGCTCGACCGCTTCCACGCCGCAGAGCCCGCAGCCGCTGGTGCCGGCCAGTTGCCGACGTTGCTGCTTGAGGTTCCAGAAGGCGCGGTTGGCGATGGTCACTTGCGCGTACTGCGCCGACCCCGAACCGCTCAGTTGCAGGTCATAAATGTCGGAGGCGTCTTCGATGATGCCGCTGCCGAGGCTGAAACCGACGATGAAGTCTTCCAGGTCCGTCGGCGTCACCAGCATCACTGCCTGACTGATACCGTTATAGGCAATCGCCAACGCAACTTCCTCGGCGAGCGCGGTGCTGGCCGATTCGGTGTATTGAAAATCGCTGTAACTGTACGTTTGGCTGGCGGCGGGCGCGGGCGCTTCGAGGGCTGGCGCCGCGCAAACAGGACGCTTGGCGTTCATGGGGGCATCACCGACGGTTTAGTCAGCTTTAAGCCTATGCGCGACAAGTTGTCGCGTCTAATCGCTATTACTGATCTGCCGATAGATGGCGTCGATCAAGAGCTTGCCATTGATTGTTGATAGATCGCGAAACAGGCCTCCGCCAACGCCGAGCGCGGTGCGCTGCGCCGCATGATCAGCCCCAGCCGGCCGAGGGTCTGGGCGTTTTCGATCGGTTGCAGGCGCAGATGGTCAGTCAGGTTTTCCAGGCCGCCTTCGAGCGGCATCACGGCGCAACACAACCCGCCATGAACAGCTTGTAACAGTTGATGCACGGCATCGGTTTGCAACAACGGCTGCGGAGTAAGGCCGCGGCTGTGGAAGTTGTGGTCGATGGACTGGCGGAAATGCATGCCGCTGGTGAGCATGCCCAGCGGCAATTCGATCAGCGACTCCCAGCTCAGCGGCGCCTCGCCGAAGGTAAAGAAGCGCTGATCGTAGAGCAGGCCCATGCGGGTTTCGCTGAACGCCAGGGAATCGAAACGTTCGGCGTCCAGACGCTCCAGGTACGACACGCCAAGATCCAGGCGATTGTTCGCCAGTTGTTCGAGGATCTGTTCGGAGCTCAGCGCCGAGAGTTCGAAGCGCAGGTTCGGGTGTTCGCCGTGCAAGCGTTGCAGCAGCGGCAGCGGGTCGAAACTCGACAACGGCACCACGCCCAGCCGCAGCGTACCGACCAGGTTACCGCGACAGGCGGCGGCTTCGGCCTGCAAGCCGTCGTAGGCCGCGAGCACCGTGCGCGCCCACGCCAGCACCCGTTCGCCCGGCGCGGTGAAGCCTTCGAAGCGCTGGCCACGGTTGACCAACGGTAACTCGAGTTCTTCTTCAAGGCTGCGCAAGCGCATGGACAGGGTCGGCTGAGTGACGTGACAACGTGCAGCGGCCTGACCGAAATGCCGGGTTTCGTCGAGGGCGATGAGGAATTTCAGCTGCTTGATGTCCATCTTCGCTCCAGGGCGCGGGAAGGTCGGGATTCTAGCGCCTGGGGGCAAGCGGCGTCATTGGTCGGGTAGGAACCGGGTGTTGCAACCTTGGTCTAGGCTTTTGCGTCTGGAACCAAAAACCAAGGAGAGTGCACCATGAGTATTTTTAGCTTTGTGAAGGAAGCAGGCGAAAAGCTTATCGATTTGCTGACGCCGGGTAACGCCAATGCCAGCGAGCAGTTGAAGGAACACATCAGCAAGGTCGGCCTGGGCAATCCGAATGTGCAGGCGACGGTAGAGGGCGACAAAGTCACGGTGACCGGTGAGGTTGCGACCCAGGAAGAGAAAGAAAAAATCCTGCTGGCCGTGGGCAATATCGCTGGTGTCGGCAGTGTGGATGATCAGATTGCGGTGACCGGGCCTGCGGTCGTCGCCGCGAAATTTGTCACGGTTGTGAAGGGCGACACCCTTAGCGCGATTTCCTTGCGTGTGTATGGCGATGCCAACAAGTATCAAAAAATCTTCGAAGCCAACAAGCCGATGCTCAAGGATGTGAACAAGATTTATCCGGGGCAGTCGTTGCGGATTCCTGAGTAAGGTTTAAGACCGCGTTATGGCCTTCGCGGGCAAGCCTCGCTCCTACAGGTTATCGCCTCGTTCACGAACGACGCCTAACCTGTAGGAGCGAGGCTTGCCCGCGAAAGGCGCGACTCGGTCTAAAGCCCCGCAATCAACTCCCGATAATCAACCACCGCCGCAAACTCCGCCGTGTCCTTCGGCCCCTTGCGGCTGTCCGGCTCCTTCACCGCCAACAAATGCGCGACCCCAAAATCCCGCGCACTGCGCAGGATCGACAACGTATCGTCGATAAACAGACTGCGCGCCGGATCAAAACCGATATCCGCCTGCAATGCCTGCCAGAATTGCGGATTCTCTTTGGGAAAACCGTAATCATGCGAGCTGATCAACCGCTCGAAATACGGCGCCAGTTCAATTCGTTCCAGTTTCAGTGACAGCGAATCCCGGTGTGCATTGGTGATCATCACCACCCGCTTGCCGGCCTGCTTGATCGCCTCCAGAAACGTATCCGCGTCCGGGCGCAACGCGATCAGGTGTGCGGTTTCAAGTTTCAGCTCGCGCACCGGCAGCTTCAGTTCGGCGCTCCAGAAATCCAGGCAATACCACTGCAACTGACCGGCATGGCGTTCAAACAGCGGCTGCAATTCCATCTCGGCCATGGCCCGGCTCACACCGTGCAATTCGGCGTAACGTTGGGGCAAGTGTTCCAGCCAGAAATGGTTGTCGAAGTGCAGGTCCAGCAGCGTGCCGTCCATATCGAGCAGAACGGTGTCGATGTCTCGCCAGGGCAGCAGGGACATAAAAAACTTCTCCAGCGGTAAAAGAGATATCCGAGGTCAACAATCAGGATAGGCCGGGTATAGTAACGCGTTCACGCCAAGGAGCTTTTCATGCGCCAGAAACCCACCATCCTCGCCCGCGAGATTGTCGCCACCAGCCGCTTGTTCTGCGTCGAAGAGCTGAAATTGCGCTTTTCCAATGGCGTGGAGCGCACCTATGAGCGGCTGGTTGGCAAAGGCGCCGGGTATGGCGCGGTGATGATCGTGGCGATGCTCGACGCAGATCACGCGGTGCTGGTCGAGGAATATTGCGGCGGCACCGATGAATACGAGATGTCGCTGCCCAAAGGCTTGATCGAGCCGGGTGAAGACGTGCTGGCGGCGGCCGAGCGTGAGCTCAAGGAAGAAGCCGGGTATGGCGCGCGGCAACTGGAACACTTGACCGAGCTGTCCTTGTCGCCGGGCTACATGAGCCAGAAAATTCAGGTGGTGCTGGCCACCGATCTGTACGAAGAACGGCTTGAAGGCGACGAGCCTGAACCGATGCGCGTGGACAAGATCAACCTGCGAGAGCTGTCGGCCCTGGCCCAGAACCCGAAATTCACCGAGGGCCGTGCCTTGGCGGCGCTGTACCTGACCCGAGATTTGCTGACCCAGCGCGGAGTGTTCCTGCCATGATTTTTCCTCATCCATTGATGGCGCCAGTGATTGAACTGGCATTGAAGGCTGGCGATGCGATCCTGCCGTTCTGGCGCACCGGCACGACCGTGACCGCCAAGGCCGACGATTCACCGGTCACCGCTGCCGACCTGGCCGCTCATCATCTGATTCTGGCCGGGCTGACCGCGCTGGACCCGAGCATCCCGGTGTTGTCTGAAGAAGACGCCAACATTCCGCAGAGCGTGCGTGCCGGCTGGCAGCGCTGGTGGCTGGTCGATCCGTTGGACGGCACCAAGGAGTTCATCTCCGGCAGCGAAGAATTTACCGTCAACATTGCGTTGATCGAGCAGGGGCGCGTGGTGTTTGGCGTGGTGTCGATGCCGACCAATGGGCGTTTCTACGTCGGTGGTGCCGGTCTGGGCGCGTGGCGTGGTGATAAGGACGCCGAGCCGCTGCCGATTCAGGTTCGCACCGTACCCGCCCCGGGCGAGGCCTTCACGGTCGTCGCCAGCCGTCGGCATTCGAGCCCTGAGCAAGAGCGCTTGCTCGCCGGGTTGAGCGACAGCTTGGGTGAGCTGCAACTGGCCAATATCGGCAGTTCGCTGAAGTTTTGTTTGTTGGCGGAAGGGGCGGCGGATTGTTACCCGCGTCTGGCGCCGACTTCTCAGTGGGATACGGCGGCGGCCCAGGGTGTGCTGGAAGGGGCGGGCGGTGAAGTGCTGGAGTTGAGTGGCGTGCCGTTCAGCTATCCGGCGCGGGAGTCTTTGCGGAACGCGTTTTTCCTGGCGCTGCCTGCAAAGGCTGCCTGGCGTGAAAAGTTGCTGGAACTGGCACGCGGCTAAGACCTTTCTTTGTGGGAGCGAGACCGGCTTGCCGGCGATGGCGGCGGGTCAGGCAACTACGATGTTGGCTGGACGGCCGCCATCGCCGGCAAGCCGGTCTCGCTCCCACAGGTTTTGTGGCGTTCCGGTTTACCGGTGCAGGACGTACTGCCCGGCAAACCTCACGGCGTCTTCATCGCTATCGGCATTCACAATCCGCGAATGCAGCGTCAACCGCGCTCTTCCATAGCGCTGATACATCGCCAGAAACTTCTTCCACACCGCCGCACTCGGCGCCTGGCAAATCGCGGTCGCGTCCATGGTCACTGGCAACGGATAGCTGATCTGCCCTTCGTGAATCACGATATGCCCGTCTTCAATGCCTTCTTCGCGCAAACGCAAATGCAGCCAGCCCCAACCCGCGAGTACCGCGCCGCAGTACAGACTGCCGCCGAACATGGTGCTCTTGTGATTGACGTTGGCCTCCAGCGGCAAGTGCAGGCGCAGTTGCTGGTCGTGCCAGTCGAGCACTTTGATGCCCATGGCTTGCGTCAGGGGAATGTCGCGGTGGAGGACTGATTCCAGGTGACGACTGTCGCGGCTCATGCAGGGCCCCTTGTTTGAAGTGATGACGGATTCAATCGAGTTCGTCGGTGTGGCTACTGGCGCCGCTGTCGGCGAAGTTGAGGCCGTGCTTGCGCAGTTTGTCGTGCAAGGTTTTGCGCGGAATGCCGAGGGCTTCGGCGAGGCTGCGCACCGAGCTGTGAGAGCGCGCCAGTTCGGCGGCAATCAGCGTTTTCTCGAAGTTTTCCACCTGCTCGCTCAAGCCACCGCTGACCGCTTCAACCGTTGTGCCCGCCGTGCCATCCGGCGCGTTGTTGTCCAGCGCCAGTTCGAGGCCCAGGGCAAAACGCTCGGCGGCGTTTTGCAACTCCCGCACGTTGCCCGGCCAGGTGTGACGCAGCAGCAGCGCCCGTTGCCCCGGTTGCAGTTCGTGGGGTGGCAAGCCATGGCGAGCACTGGCTTCATCGGCGAAGTGCTGGAACAGCATCAGCGCATCTTCACCGCGTTCGCGCAGCGGCGGAATGCGCAGCGGGGCGACGTTCAGGCGGTAATACAAGTCGGCGCGGAAGCGGCCCTGGTCGGCGGCCTGGCGCAGGTCTTCCTTGGTCGCGGCGATGATGCGGATGTCCAGCGGGATCAACTGATTGCCGCCCAGACGCTCGACTACACGTTCTTGCAGCAAGCGCAGCAATTTCACCTGCACGTCCAGGCTCATGCTTTCGATTTCATCGAGGAAAACCGTGCCGCCGCTGGCGAATTCGAACTTGCCGATACGGCGCTTCTGCGCACCGGTAAACGCGCCCGGCTCGTGACCGAACAACTCGCTTTCCACCACGGATTCGGCCAGAGCCCCGGCGTTGATCGCCACGAACGGGCCGTTACGCCGGTTCGACAAATCGTGCAGCGCCCGCGCCACGACTTCTTTGCCGGCGCCGGTTTCGCCGAGGATCAGCACGTCGGCCTTGGTCGCCGCCAGTGCGCCGATCTGCTCGCGCAGACGCAGCATTGGCGCCGATTGCCCGACCAGTCTTGTGCTCAGTTCATTGCGGTCGCTGAGGGCCAGACGCAAGCTGCGGTTGTCCAGCACCAGTCGGCGCAGGGCCAGCGCGCGGCGCACGCTGTCGAGCAAGGCATCGCTGGCGAAGGGTTTTTCCAGAAAGTCGTAAGCGCCAGCGCGCATGGCTTGCACCGCCAGCGGCACGTCGCCGTGACCGGTGATCAGCAGCACCGGCAGTTCCGGGTCCTGGGCGTGCAGTTCGGTCAGCAGTTCGAGACCGTCCATGCCGGGCATGCGGATATCGCTGACCACCACGCCCGGCCAGTCGCGTTCCAGTTGCCCGGCCAGGCCCTTGGCTTCGGCGAGCGGCAGGATTTTCAGGCCGGCCAGATCCAGCGTCTGGCTCAGGGCCTGGCGCAGATGGGGATCATCGTCGATCAGCACGACCTGGATGCGGTTGTCGATGGTCATGCACTTCGGTCCTCGGACGGTTGCAGGCTCACGCCCGGTGCGCCTGCGCGCAGTTTCAGGGTAATCAGGGCGCCGCCTTCCTTGTGGTTGGCGAACGACAGTTCACCGCCGAAGGCGCGCATCAGGGTTTCGCAAATCGCCAGCCCCAGACCGAGCCCCTGGGTGCGGGTCTTGGTGGTGTAGAAGGGCTCGCTGGCGCGGCCAAGAGCTTCCATGCAAAAGCCGGGGCCGTTGTCGCGAATGTACAGATTGACGCCGTCGGCGGTGGATTGGGCACTCAACCAGAGTTTACGCGGCGGGCCTTTTTCCGTCAGCGCGTCCAGTGCGTTGGCCAGCAGGTTGCCGAGCACCTGGCGCAGACGGGTTTCCCCGGCCTCGACCCACAGCGTGGCGGCGGGCAAATCGCGGATCAGCTCGACTTCCATGCTCCGTCGACGCTTGGCCAACAGCGCCAGCGCGTCGTCGAGCGCCGGTTGCAACGCAACGCTTTCCGGCGCGTGGCGATCACGACGGGCAAAGGCGCGCAGGTGCGCGATGATCGAAGCCATGCGGCCGGTCAGTTCGCTGATCAGTTTGAGGTTGCCGCGCGCATCGTCGGTGCGCTGATGATCGAGCAGCACTTCGGCGTTTTCCGCGTAGCTGCGGATGGCGGCCAGCGGTTGATTCAGTTCATGGCTGATGCTTGCCGACATGGTCCCGAGCGCCGACAACTTGCCGGCCTGCACCAGGTCATCCTGGGCGCGTACCAGTTCCTGCTGGGCGTGTTCGCGCTCCAGCACTTCCTGTTTCAGTCGGCGGTTCAGGCCTTCGAGGTCGCTGGTTCGTTCAGCGACCCGGCCTTCCAGTTCGCGTCGGGCCTTGGCTTCGAAGGCGATCCGTTCAAGGTAGTGACGGCGCCGTTGCATCATCAGGCCGAGCAGCAGCATCAACACCAACAGCGTCGCGCCGCCGATGGCGACCACCGTGCGCACCGGGCGATCAATCAAGGTGCGCGGTGCAAGAATGCTGACGCTCCAGCCGGTTTCGTCGATCTGCCGGGTCTGGGTCAGCCAGGCGTCAGGATTGAGATTCAACGGTTTCGGGTCGCGGGTCGGATAGGGTTGAATCGCGGTGATTGCCTCGCGCTCGCCCTCGCCCAGTGGCCGGGTCGCGCGGAATCGCCATTCTGGCCGCGAGGTGAGGATGACCACGCCGTTGTGGTCGGTGACCAGCAGTTGTTCCGGGGTTTTGCCCCAAAGGCTTTCGGTGTGGTCCAGGTCGACCTTGACCACCAACACGCCGAGGATTTTTTCGCCGTCACGCACGGCCGCCGCAAAGAAGTAACCGCGTTTGGCCGAGGTGGTGCCCAGCCCGAAAAACCGCCCGAGACGCCCGGCCATGGCTTCGCTGAAGTAGGGGCGAAACGAAAAATTCCGGCCGACGAAGCTGTCGTGTTTGTCCCAGTTGGACGCCGCAAGGGTCTTGCCGGTGGTGTCCATCAGGTACATGACTTCGGCACCGGTCTGCGCGCTGATGTTCTTCAGCAGGCGGTTGGCATTGCCTTGGGTCACACCGTCGTCGGGGGCCCCGAGCGTGGCGCGCAGGGCCGGCAGGTCGCCGAGGATCTGCGGCAGCACTTCATAACGGTGCAGGGTGCCCAGCAGGTTGGCGACGTACAAGTCGAGGGTCTGCCGGTTCTGCCCGGCCAGTTCGCTGCGGTAATAACGCTCGGCCAGATGCTCCAGCGGCCACAGCAACGGCGCCAGGCACAGCGCCAGCAGGGCGAGGCTACGCCAACGGGGTCTGCGGGGGAGGGTCGGAGTCATGAGCATCAGGCGCCTGAGGGTACAGGCGCATTATGCCTAGGCTTGCCCGGCAAGACACTCGCGCAGCGCGGTTTGCCAGTCTGGCTGACTGACGCCCCATTCGCGGAGCAAGCGACTGCAATCGAGGCGCGAGTTCAACGGTCGGGCGGCAGGCGTCGGGTAATCGCTGGAAGGGATGGGCAACAGGTGCGCGCAAGGCTTGCCCTGTTTGCGCAGCGCTTCACCAATGGCCTGGGCGAAACCGAACCATGAGGTTTCACCTTGAGCGGTCAGGTGATAAGTGCCCCAGGCGCCCCGCTCACCGGCCTGCCAGCGCTCGATCAGGGCGAGGGTGCTGTTGGCGATCGTGCCGGCCCAGGTGGGCGCGCCGATCTGATCGGCAACGATGCGCAACTCGGGTTTTTCTTGCAGCAGACGCTGCATCGTCAGCAGGAAATTGCTGCCACTGGCCGAGTAGACCCAACTGGTCCGCAGAATCAGATGCATGCCCCCCACCGCCGTGATGGCTTGTTCGCCAGCCAGTTTGCTCTGACCGTAGACCCCCAGCGGCTTGGGCGCGTCGGCTTCGTTGTAAGGCTCGCCCTTGCTGCCATCGAACACATAATCGGTGGAGTAGTGAATCAGCGGGATGCCCAGCGCCAGTGCTTCTTCGGCCAGAATTCCCGGGCCCGTCGCGTTGATGGCGAACGCCAGCTCAGGTTCGCTTTCTGCCCGATCGACCGCCGTGTGAGCGGCGGCGTTAATGATCAGGTCGGGATGAGCGAGCCGGACCTGTTGGCGAATCTGTTCCGGTTGAGCCAGATCGAGTTGATCGCGCCCCAGCACCATGAGTTCATCAGCCGCGCTCAAGCGGCGCTGCAGTTCGCGGGCGACCTGGCCGTGCTGGCCAATGATGAGAATTCGCAAAGGGATTTTCATGGAAGCAGTTCAGATTCCTGCCAGCTTTTACCGTGTTGGTCCTTTTCTGACAGTTGAGGCGCTTCTTCCAGTTCCCAGTCGATGGCCAGTGTCGGATCGTCCCAGCGAATGCAGCGATCTGACGCCGGGTCGTAATAGTCGGTGGTTTTGTAGAGAAACTCGGCGTACTCGCTGAGTACCAGGAAGCCATGGGCGAAGCCTTCCGGTATCCACAACTGACGATTGTTCTGTGCGGACAAACGCACACTGGCCCAGCGTCCGAAGTTTGGCGAACTGCGGCGGACATCAAGGGCCACATCGAGTACTTCCCCCGCAGTCACCCGAACCAGCTTGCCCTGGGTGTGTTGCACCTGATAGTGCATGCCACGCAGCACGCCTTTTCGCGAACGCGAGTGGTTGTCTTGAACGAACGCTTTCTTGAGGCCGGTGGCGTTTTCAAACTCACGGACATTGAAGCTTTCATAGAAAAACCCACGTTCGTCACCAAAGACCTTCGGCTCGATAATCAGCACACCTGGTAACTGGGTGGGGGTGACTTTCATTACGCTTCTCCGGCAATCGTATAGAGATACTGGCCATAACCGGTCTTGCCGAAATACTTCGCTCGCTCAAGCAAGTGCTCGCGATCGATCCAGCCATTCATGTAGGCAATTTCTTCGAGACAGGCCACTTTCAGTCCCTGGCGGTGCTCGATGGTTTGCACGTATTGCGACGCTTCAAGCAGGCTGTCGTGAGTGCCGGTGTCGAGCCAGGCGAAACCGCGGGTAAAGCGCTCGACCTGAAGTTTGCCGCGTTGCAGATAGGCGTTGTTAACATCGGTGATTTCCAGCTCGCCGCGCGGTGACGGTTTGACGGCCTTGGCAATGCGGATAACGTCATTATCGTAGAAATACAGCCCGGTGACCGCATAGCTGGACTTTGGCTTGAGCGGTTTTTCTTCGATCGAGATGGCGCGGCCTTCTGCGTCGAAGTCGATCACGCCAAAGCGCTCCGGGTCCTTGACCCAATAGCCGAATACCGTCGCGCCGCTGGTTTGCTGCGCCGCTCTTTGCAACTGGCCACCGAAGTGCTGACCGTGGAAGATGTTGTCACCGAGGATCAGGCACACCGGGTCGTCGCCGATGAATTCCTCACCAATCAGAAACGCCTGGGCCAGGCCATCCGGCGTAGGCTGTTCGGCGTAGCTGAAATGGACGCCGAACTGACTGCCGTCACCCAGCAGGTTGCGGTACTGCGGCAGATCCTGCGGGGTGGAAATCACCAGGATTTCCTTGATGCCAGCCAGCATCAACACCGAGATCGGGTAGTAGATCATCGGCTTGTCGTAGATCGGCAACAGCTGTTTGGAAACGCCTAGCGTGATCGGGTGCAGGCGCGTGCCCGACCCTCCAGCCAACACAATTCCTTTCATCATGCGAGTAACTCCTTGATATCGGTGGAGCCTAGTCGTTCACCCTGATAACTGCCATCTTGAACGCGGCGGCACCATTCCAGGTTTTCCAGATACCACTGAACGGTTTTGCGCAGACCGGTTTCGAAGGTTTCTTCCGGCACCCAACCCAGGTCGCGCTCGATTTTGCCGGCATCGATCGCGTAACGCAGATCGTGCCCGGGGCGGTCCTGGACGAAGGTGATCAAGTCGGCATATCGGGTAACACCGGCTGGTTTGACCGGGGCAAGTTCTTCGAGCAGGGCACAGATGCTGCGCACCACGTCGATGTTCGTTTGTTCGTTGTGTCCGCCAATGTTGTACGTCTCGCCGACGACACCTTCGGTGACTACTTTGAGCAACGCTCGTGCGTGATCCTCGACGAACAGCCAGTCGCGGATCTGCAGGCCGTTTCCGTAGACCGGCAGCGGTTTGCCGGCCAGCGCGTTGAGAATCACCAGCGGAATCAGTTTTTCGGGGAAGTGGAACGGGCCATAGTTGTTCGAGCAGTTGGTCAGCAATACCGGCAGCCCGTAGGTGCGCTGCCACGCGCGGACGAGGTGGTCCGAGGCCGCTTTGCTGGCGGAGTACGGCGAGCTTGGCGCGTACGAAGTCGTTTCGGTGAACAGATCATCGACACCGTGCAGGTCGCCGTAGACTTCATCGGTGGAGATATGGTGGAAGCGGAAGGCGCTTTTTTCCGGCTCGGCCAGCGTGTGCCAATAGGCGCGAGTGGCTTCCAGCAGGCTGTAGGTGCCGACGATATTGGTTTGAATGAAGTCCGAAGGCCCATCGATGGAGCGGTCGACATGGGACTCTGCCGCCAGGTGCATGATGGCGTGTGGCTGGAAACGTGTCAGTACGGCGCTCACGGTGGCTTGGTCGACAATATCGGCCTGCACGAACTCGTAGCGAGTGTCGGTGGCAATGCTGGTCAGCGATTCGAGATTGCCCGCATAGGTCAGTTTGTCCAGGTTGAGCACTTCATGCTCGGTGTGCCGAATCAGCTGGCGAACCAGGGCAGAGCCGATGAAACCGGCGCCGCCGGTGATAAGAATACGCATGTGGGCCAGCCTTTTTTTCCGTCAGACGATATAGCGAAGATCATAGCTTGTCGGCAGGAGAGTGGTGGTGCAAGAGGGTTGTGTCTGCAATTTGGGTTTTGTGGCGTAAACAGGGGGTTGATTATCGACCGATGCGGTGGCGATATAAGCGCCTAATAAAATTTCAGGGGTTGTTGTATGCCGCTCGCCACGTTGATTCATCGCGCCAGTTTGCCCAGCCCGCAAGTGTCTGCGGAGCAAGCGCTTGAGCTGCTCGAGGGGCATTACGGGCTGAGCGCAAAGCTGCAGGCGCTCGGCAGCCAGCAAGACCTGAACTTCCGCGTTGACAGTAAGCATGGGCGTTTCGTCCTGAAAATCTGCCGGGGCGACTATTCGGTGCTGGAGCTGCAAGCCCAGCATGCCGGGCTCAAGCATCTGGCCGAACACTCCGGTGTGCCGGTGCCGCGAGTGATTGCCGCGCAAAGCGGCGCCGACCTGCTGTCACTGGAAATCGACGGGCAAGCGGTGCACGTACGCCTGCTCGAATACATCGAGGGCCAGTCGCTTACACATCTCGATCATCTGCCCGGATCCGTGGTGGCCGGTTTCGGCCGACTCTGCGGCGAAATGGACCTGGCGCTGGCCGCTTTCGATCATGCGGGCCTTGAGCGCACCCTTCAGTGGGACGCCCGCCACGCGAATGCGTTGATCGCGCATTTGCTGCCGGTGATTGCAGATGACCGACAACGCGCGTTGGTCGCCGAAGTGGCCGAACAGGCCGAGCGGCATTTGCAGCCGCTGGTGAAGAAGTTGCCGGTACAGGCCATTCACATGGACATCACCGACGACAACGCGGTCTGGCAGCGCGATGCGCAACGCCAGTGGCAATTGCAGGGCGTGATCGATTTTGGCGATCTGGTCCGCACGTGGCGCATTACCGACTTGTCGGTGACCTGCGCGGCGCTGCTGCACCATGCCGGAGGCGATCCGTTCTACATTTTGCCGGCGGTTCAGGCTTATCACGCGGTCAATCCGTTGCAACACGAAGAGCTGCTGGCGCTGTGGCCATTGATCGTTGCGCGGGCGGCGGTGCTGGTGCTCAGCGGCGAGCAGCAGGTCAGCATCGACCCGGGTAATGCCTACAGTCGCGACAACCTGACCCATGAGTGGGAGATTTTCCGCGTGGCCACGTCGGTGCCGTTGGCGTTGATGGAAGCGGCGATCCTCACCTCGGTGGGGCACAGCCTGCCGGACATCGGCAGCGAAGGCTTCGCACCGCTGCTGCCGAGCCTGGTCGGGCGTGAGTTTGCCTTAATCGATCTGGGCGTATTGAGCCCGCATTTCGAGGCCGGTAACTGGGAACAGGAGGGGATCGATCAGCGTCTGTTGAGCGAAGCGGCTGCGGCCCACGGCTTGGCAGCGAGCCGTTATGGACAATACCGTTTGTCCCGCACACGCCCGGACAGTGCGACGGAACCAGACACCTGCCCGTTGCACGTCGAGCTGCGGGTGCCTCATGGCACTGCGGTCGAATCACCGTTTGCCGGGGTTGTTCATCAACCGGCGCCGGGCGTGCTGCAACTGGACGGCCCGCAGTTGAGCGTGCGGCTGTGGGGCGTGACACCGTCGCTGCACACCGGTGCGGCACTGGTCAAAGGCCAGGTGTTGGGTTCGGTCAGCGGCCCGTTGCGGGTGCAGTTGTGCCGAGGCGCGGCGCTCGATGCGCCGTTGTTTTGCACGCCTTCGCGCGCGGCCGCCTGGCAAGTGTTGTGCCCGTCGCCGGCAGCGTTGTTGGGTCTGGCGTGCGATGCCGAGGCAGAGCTCGATGCGCAGACTTTGCTGGCGCGCCGCGACGCCAGTTTCGCCCGAACCCAGAAGCACTATTACGTCGACCCGCCGCGCATTGAGCGCGGCTGGCGCAATCACTTGATCGATATGCAGGGCCGCTCCTACCTCGACATGCTCAACAACGTCGCGGTGCTTGGCCACGGTCATCCGCGCATGGCCGCGGTCGCCAGTCGTCAATGGTCGCTGCTCAACACCAACTCGCGGTTCAACTACGCAGCGGTTGCCGAGTTTTCCGAGCGCTTGCTGAAACTGTCGCCGGAGGGCATGGACCGGGTGTTCCTGGTCAACAGCGGCAGCGAGGCCAACGACTTGGCGATCCGCCTGGCGTGGGCCTACAGCGGCGGCCGCGACATCATCAGCGTGCTGGAGGCGTATCACGGCTGGACCGTGGGCGCGGACGCGGTCTCGACCTCGATCGCCGACAACCCCAAGGCCTTGAGCAGCCGTCCCGACTGGGTGCACCCGGTGACCGCGCCGAACACCTATCGCGGCGAATTCCGTGGCCCGGACAGTGCGCCGGATTATGTGCGCAGCGTCGAACACAACCTGGCGAAAATCGCGGCGCAGCAACGCCCGCTGGCCGGTTTCATCTGCGAGCCGGTGTATGGCAATGCCGGTGGTATTTCGCTGCCGCCGGGTTACCTGAAACAGGTCTATGCGATGGTCCGTGCGCAGGGCGGCGTGTGCATCGCCGACGAAGTGCAGGTGGGTTACGGCCGCATGGGCCATTTCTTCTGGGGCTTCGAAGAGCAGGGCGTGGTGCCGGACATCATCACCATGGCCAAAGGCATGGGTAACGGCCAACCGCTGGGCGCGGTGATCACCCGTCGGGAAATCGCCGAAGCGCTGGAGGCCGAGGGCTACTTCTTCTCGTCGGCGGGTGGCAGCCCGGTCAGTTGCCAGATCGGCATGGCCGTTCTGGATGTGATGGAAGAGGAAAAACTCTGGGAAAACGCCCAGGTCGTGGGCGGGTATTTCAAAGAGCGTCTTGAGGCGCTGATCGACAGTCATCCGCTGGTGGGCGCGGTGCACGGTTCCGGTTTTTATCTGGGCGTGGAGTTGATCCGCAACCGCGAGACCCTGGAGCCGGCGACCGAGGAAACGACGGCGCTGTGTGACCGGTTGCGGGAGCTGGGGATTTTCATGCAGCCGACCGGTGATTTCCTGAACGTCCTCAAGATCAAACCGCCGATGGTGACGTCGCGTCAGAGTGTGGATTTCTTTGTCGACATGCTGGCGAAGGTGTTGGGGGAGGGGTTGTAAGGTTTGAAATCGCTTTCGCGGGCAAGCCTCGCTCCTACAGGTCCGTGTCATACGCAATTTTTGCGACCGACCCGGACCCGTAGGAGCGAGGCTTGCCCGCGAAAGCGTCCATCAACACACCGATAAATACCGATTGTTATCGGGTTTAAGCGCTGTTGTTTTCGACAGAAGGAAGATTAATCGCTTTTAAAGCCGATTTTTATCGGCTATAAAGTCGCCATTGCCGCGGCGTGTCTCTTCACGTCCGGCGCTTCCCTTTCTGTCATCGGTCGATGCCAAACTCGACCCACAGCACTTGCCCGGAGATGATTCATGAGCCGTATCGTTACCGTCGCCGCCACCCAGATGGCCTGTTCCTGGGACCTTGAAGCCAACCTCGAAACCGCTGAAAGGCTGGTCCGTGAGGCTGCGGCCAAAGGCGCGCAGATCATCCTGATCCAGGAACTGTTCGAGGCGCCGTACTTCTGCCAGAAGCCGAACCCGGATTACCTGCAACTGGCCACGACGGTTGAAGACAACGTCGCCATCAAGCATTTCCAGAAAATCGCCAAAGAACTGCAAGTAGTGCTGCCGATCAGCTTCTACGAACTGGCCGGCCGCGCACGTTTCAACAGCATTGCGATCATCGATGCCGACGGCTCCAACCTCGGGATTTATCGTAAAAGCCACATCCCGGACGGCCCTGGCTATCACGAAAAGTATTACTTCAACCCGGGCGATACCGGCTTCAAAGTCTGGAACACCCGCTACGCGAAAATCGGCGTAGGCATCTGCTGGGATCAGTGGTTCCCGGAATGCGCGCGCAGCATGGCGTTGCTGGGTGCGGAAATTCTGTTCTACCCGACCGCCATCGGCAGCGAGCCGCACGACAAGACCATCTCGTCCCGCGATCATTGGCAGCGTGTGCAACAGGGCCATGCCGGTGCCAACCTGATGCCGCTGATCGCCAGTAATCGCATCGGCAATGAGGAGCAGGACGGGTACGACATTACCTTCTACGGCTCGTCGTTCATCGCCAACCAGTTTGGCGAGAAGGTTCAGGAACTCAATAAAACCGAAGAAGGCGTATTGGTTCATCGCTTCGACCTCGACGAACTGGAGCACATCCGCAGCGCATGGGGCTCGTTCCGTGATCGCCGCCCGAACCTATACAATGCGCTCAAAACCCTCGACGGTTCCCTGGAGTCCTGACCGCATGACCACTTTAAACAGCACCCCGCGCGCCGACGGCTTCTACATGCCCGCCGAGTGGGCGGCGCAAACCCAAACCTGGATGATCTGGCCAGAGCGTCCGGACAACTGGCGCCTGGGCGGCAAACCGGCGCAAGCCGCACACGTGGCGGTGGCCAAGGCCATTGCGCGTTTCGAACCGGTGACCGTGGCGGTGTCCGCCGGTCAATACGAAAACGCTCGGGCGCGTCTCGACGTGCCGAATATTCGTGTGGTCGAGATGTCCAGCGACGACGCCTGGGTCCGTGACACTGGCCCGACATTCGTCATCAATAACAGCGGTGAAGTCCGCGGCGTGAACTGGGATTTCAACTCCTGGGGCGGCTTTGACGGTGGGTTGTATTCGCCTTGGAACCGCGACTCGCAGGTCGGCGGCAAGATACTCGAGATCGAGCGCAGCCCGCGTTATCGCACCGAGGGTTTTGTGCTCGAGGGCGGTTCGATTCACGTGGATGGCGAAGGGACGCTGATCACCACTGAAGAATGCCTGCTCAACCGCAATCGCAACCCGCACATGAACCGTGCGGAAATTGAAGCGATGCTCAGCGCGAATCTGGCTGTGGATAAAATCATCTGGCTGCCGGACGGTTTGTTCAACGACGAAACCGACGGCCATGTGGATAACTTCTGCTGCTACGTGCGTCCGGGCGAAGTATTGCTGGCCTGGACCGACGACCCGCAAGACCCGAATTACCCGCGCTGCCAGGCGGCGATGAAGGTGCTGGAAAGCAGCACCGACGCCAAGGGTCGCCCATTCACGGTGCACAAGATGCCGATTCCGGGGCCGTTGTATGCTACCGAAGAAGAGTGCGCCGGTGTCGATCCGGTGGACGGAACTCAGGAGCGCAATCCGACCGTGCGTCTGGCTGGTTCCTACGTGAACTTTCTCATCGTCAACGGCGGCATCATCGCGCCAAGTTTCGACGATCCGCTGGATGGTCCGGCCAAAGAGATTTTGCAGAGCCTGTTCCCGCAACACGAAGTGGTGATGGTGCCGGGCCGCGAACTGTTACTGGGAGGCGGTAACATCCACTGCCTTACCCAACAACAGCCCGCGCCGCACAAGGAGTGAGTGGGGTTGTAACAGCTTGAGTTGATTGCTAAATCGCTCAGGCAAACGTTTTCCCCGTACGCCTCGCAGAAAGCCCGCAGCCCGTCAGGACTGCGGGCTTTTTTTGTATCCGCTCGTCGACCATCCAGACACATTGGCACAGCTCTTGTATCTCACCAGGTGTAGACAGGGAGGGGGAGGACTTCGATGTTCTGTCATAAACCTTGGATAAGTTAGCCGCTCACAAACCAGGAGAGAGCGCGGAAATGAACGCCGAAATGAATGTGGTGAGCGAGCGGGCATTGCATCCCCTGGCAGTAAAGAACAGCGATTCGCTCCAGATTCTGGCGCACTGGTTGAAGTCCAATGGAACGCGTCAGATCAGGGAACCTGATCCGCGCCGGATGATGATCGAGCGTTACCCCGCTGGTTTATTCAGCGAAGCGGAACTGGAAGCGTTGTGGGATGTGATGGAAGGATAAGAAGAAAAACAACGGATTGATAAAAGCGCTGCCGGGAGGGCGGCGCTTTTTTTATGGGCGATGGTTTTGTGGGCATTACGCAGACCCCTGTAGGAGCTGGCTTGCCAGCGATGGCGGTTTTTCATTCAGCATCAATGTTGAATGTTATGGCCTCATCGCTGGCAAGCCAGCTCCTACAGGGAGGTAGTGTGAAGTCTGGATCTTTGGTGTTTAGAAGCTGTAAGTCCCAGTCACCACCACGCTGCGCGGTTCACCCGGTTGAATCTGCGCCGCGCTGGTGGCCGACGAGTAATAGGTTTTGTCGCTGATGTTGTTCAGCGCCGCACGCAAATCCCAATCCTTCTGACGGAACCCGGCCAACGCATCCCAACGGCCATAACCCGGCAGTACGGTGGTGTTGAGGTTGTCGGCGTAACGCTGGCCGACCAGGGTCAAACCGGTTTCGGCGTACCAGCCCATTTCCGGTTTCCAGGTCAGGAACAGGCTGCCGTTGTGCTTGGCCACGTTGCTGATGCGCTTGCCTTCAAAGCCGTTGTTGTCCTTCTCGACCGTCGCGTCCTGAACGCCCACGCCACCGCGCACGTACCAGTTGCCGACAATCTTGCCGGTGCCGGTCAGCTCGATCCCGCGGGAACGTTGTTTACCGGTAAGCAAGGTAATGGTCGGGTTGAGCGGATCGCTGGTGCGACGGTTGTAGAGCTCCAGTTCGTAGATCGCCAGCGTGGTGCTCAGGCGATCATCGAGCCAGTCGCTCTTCACGCCGATTTCCTTCTGCTTGGTCAGCTCGGGGCTGAGGTCGTTGGTGTTGCCGGCAGCGCCAGGCGTGATGCCGATCAAGCCACCGCCCACCGGGGAAAAGGTCTTGGTCCATGACGCATAGAAGGAGTGATTCTGCAGTGGCGTCCAGACCAGTCCTACACGTGGGCTGGTGCTGTGGCTGTCGCGGTCCTCGGAAATGTCCCGCAGGTTGTTGGTCGATTCGATGTCGAAGGTGTCGTAACGCAGACCGCCCAACAGTTGCCATTCATCGTTCAGGCGCAGTTGGTCCTGCACGTACACCGCACGGCTTTCGACTTCGGTGTGGTTGTCGCTGGACACCTGCATGCGTCCGGTGTGACGCAAATTGCGATTAGGGCTGTTCAGGTTCAGCGCCGGTACGGGCCGATTGCCAGGACCGGTCGTGGCGGCGGTGTACAGGATCGGGTCGCGGCGCTGGCTGCCGATTTCGATGCCGGTCAGCAATCGATGCTCAAGGCCAAAGGTATCGAAACCGCCCTCCAGTTCAACGTTGTTAAACACGTTGCGGGTATTCAGGTCCTGCTGCCAGTGCTGGCGCGTGACCGAATTGGTCGCCGGGGTGTAGCCGATCAGGTAGGTGTTGTCGAAATCGCTGTTGAGCTTGAACACACCCAAGGTCTGACGCAGCTGCCAGTTCTCGTTGATGTCATAGCTGAGTTTCGAGCGCAGGGACTGCGACTTGTCATCGATGAAATCGTTATCGCTGCCGTAGGTCGTATCCCGTCCGACATCGGCCGGGCGTCCGTTGACACCGGGAATTCCGCGATCCGGCGTACGGTTGTAGCGGCTGTATTCGTACTGCACCAACCAGTTCAGGTCGGGTGTCAGTTGCCAGCTCATCGACGGCGCGAACAACTGGCGATTGCCGCTGACGCCATCGCGGAAACTGTTCTGATCCATGTTGCCCATGTTCAGACGCAGGCTGATGTTCTCGCTGGGGTCAGTGCTCAGGTCCGCGTAAAGGCTGCGCAAATCGTTGCTGCCACCTTGGGCTTCGATGGTCGAACGGCGGCCGAATTCCGGCAACTTGCTGACCCGGTTGACGATCCCGCCCTGGCTGCCACGGCCGTACAACACCGCCGCCGGCCCCTTGAGGACTTCGATGCGCTCGATGTTGTGCAGGTCGCGCACGTATTGGCTGTCGTCCCGAATACCGTCCAGGTAAAAGTCGTTGCTGGCGTCGAAACCGCGAATGCGCAAGCTGTCGAAACGGGTGTCGGCGCCGCTGCTGACGTTGGGCATTCCGCTCAGCGCCGTGCCCAGATCGTTGGTCCCGTAATCGACGACGTTCGAGGTTTTTATCGAGTCGATGGCTTGTGGCACGTAGCGTACCGGCGTGGCCGTGCGGGTCGCTGTGCTGGTTTCTTTCACACGTGGATCGTCAGCCTCTGCTTCGGCGCTGATCGAAGTAGCCGGCAGGGTTGTAGGCGCGGCGTAGGTAAAACCGGCAGATAGCAAGGCAGAGAGCCCGAGACTGAAGGGCGTAAGACGAAAAGGGGCAGGCATTAAGGACGCATCCGTAGGATTTTGGGTAGTATCGTGAAGGGTGCGAATGGTAATGCTTGCTATTTACTTCCGTGAATTATTCCTGAGAAGTTCCTTTGTTTGATTGTTTCAATTTGTGTCGTAGTTGTTACAGAAAGGATTTGCAGCATTCGACCGATTCATGAAACAGACTGAAAGCCATTCCGGCGTTTTTCAGAAACTGTCGCAGGGCTAACCTGTCGGCATTGATTTTTCCTACCTTTTTGCCGGAGCCTTCCCATGATCCTTCACTACATTTACGACCCGTTGTGCGGCTGGTGCTACGGCGCAAAACCACTGGTGCAAGCCGCTCAGGCCGTTCTGCCGGTGATTGCCCATGGCGGCGGCATGATGAGCGGCGCCAACCGCCAGACGGTTTCGCCACGTTTGCGTGACTACGTGATGCCCCACGACCGGCGCATCGCCGAGTACACCGGTCAGCCATTCGGCGAAGCGTATTTCGAAGGGTTGCTGCGTGACGAAACGGCGGTGTTCGACTCCGCTCCGCCGATTGCCGCCGTGCTCGCGGCGCAGCAGATCGCTGGCCGTGGGCTGGAGTTGTTAGGCCGTTTGCAGAGCGCGCATTACGTGGAAGGGCGGCGTATCGCCGATGAAGCCGTGTTGATCGAACTCGCCAACGACATCGGTCTGGAAGCCGAAGCCTTCCTGTCAGCGTTTGAAAACGCCGACACCGATGGCCACATCAAAGCCAGTCGCGCCTTGTTGGCCAACGTCGGCGGCCATGGTTTCCCGACCTTCGCCCTGGAGCAGGATGGCCAGTTCACGTTGATCGACATCAGCCCGTGGCTCGGCAAGCCGCAAGCCTTCGCGGCATGGCTGAGTCAATCGCTTCCCGCAGACGCCGCGACATCCGAGTTTCAGGCCTGCGGCCTCAACGGCTGCGCCCACTGAATTCTCCCGGAGCCTTTCATGGATAACCTGAGCCTGATCAAAAGCACCTACGAAGGCGCCAACTCCCAGGAAAATGCGCGCAACACCGCCGCAGCCCTGGCCGATGACGCTCGCTGGACCGAAGCCGCAGGCTTTCCCTACGCCGGCACCTATGTTGGTTTTGACGCCATCGTCGAGAATGTCTTCAAGCGTCTGGCCACGGAATGGGAAGGTTTTCAGCTGAAGATCGAGGACTACGTCGCACAGGGAGACAAGGTGTTTGCCTACGGCAATTACAGCGGAATCTACAAAGCTACCGGCCGGCCGATGAATGCTCGCGTCGCCCATTTGTGGACCATCGCCAATGGCAAAGTTACCCATTTTGAACAATTCGTCGACAGCCACACCGTGCAACGGGCAATCGTGGACAAGTAATTTCTTAGACGATTTTCACCTATTCACAGACGATTCATGAAATTGACACATGGTTAAGGGCGCGGATAGGATTCGCCCCAACGCCTGTGGCTAACCGCCATGACTCAAAAAAATAAAAAGGCCCGCTCCGCGATTTATCGTGGGCGGGCCTTTTTGTTTTCGGGTGAAAAAAGAGTGCGATAGCGCCGTTTCAGCCGTTCGACACAGCGCGTATCAACCCGAAATAAGGAAAAGAACAAAATGTTGAATAAGCGAATCAGCCTGATCGCTCTGGGGATGTTGAGTGCGACACAGGCCATGGCTAACGACCAGGCCGAATCCAAGGGTTTTGTTGAAGACAGCAGCCTCAAAGTGCTGCTGCGCAATGCCTACATCAATCGTGACTACAAAGACAGTCGTGAGGACAAAGCCGAGTGGGGCCAAGCGGCCATCGGCACGTTCTCGTCCGGTTTCACCCAAGGCACCGTCGGTGTGGGTGTGGATGCGTTCGGTCTGTACGCACTGCGTCTGGATGGCGGCAAGGGTCGCACCGGCGCGCAAGGCATCGACTTCTTCAAGAAGGGCGACAGCGGCAACGCGGCTGACGACCTGTCGAAGGGTGGCGCAGCGGTCAAATTCCGTCTCTCCAGCACCACGCTGACTTACGGTGACCAGATGCCGGCCCTGCCGGTGTTGAGCTACGACAACGTGCGCCTGCTGCCGGAAAGCTATACCGGCACGCTGATCACCTCCAAGGAGATCAAAGGCCTGGAACTGAACGCCGGTCGCTTCACCGCCGAATCGCGCAAAAGCGCGGAAGGCCGTGACAGCGGTGGCCTGAAGTCGATCAACGTATTGGGCGGTAGCTACCAGTTCACCGAGCAGTTCAAGGCTGCGGTGTACGCGTCCGACGTTGAAGACGTGTTGAAGAAGCAATACGTGAACGCCAACTACGTGTTCCCGATCGACAAGGATCAGTCCCTGACCCTCGACTTCAACGGCTACCGCACCAAGCTGGACGATTCCTACGTCCGCGAAAGCGGTGCCACCGGCGACGACAACAAGATCTGGAGCCTGGCAGCCACCTTCGCCACCGGCCCGCACTCGTTCACCGTCGCTCACCAGCGCAGCACCGGCGACAGCAACCTGGGCTACGCCTACGGCGGCTATCAGAAGGATCAAGGTCGCGTCGGTGACGGTGGCAACACCATCTACCTGGCGAACTCCTACTGGTCCGACTTCAACGCTGAAGACGAGCGCAGCTGGCAGGTCGGCTACGGTCTGGACTTCAGCACGTTCGGCGTTCCGGGCCTGAGCTACAACGTGGCTTACGTGCGCGGCGACAACATCACCACCTCCACCAGCGAAGGCGGTACCGAGCGCGAAATCTTCAACCAGTTCAAGTACGTCGTGCAAAGCGGCCCGGCCAAAGACCTGAGCGTGAAACTGCGCAGCTCGATCCTGCGTGTTTCGCAGAAGTCGAGTGAGTACAACGTCAGCGGCAACGAAGTCCGTGTGTTCGTCGACTACCCGATCAACATTTTCTGATGATCGGTTGCCGTATCGAGGCCTGATTAGAGGCTGAGAACGAAGAAGCCCCGACTGGTTCGGGGCTTTTTTGTGGGCGGCGCGAGGCTCTAGGTCGCGGCAAGTGCGTCAGGTGCTCAACGACTACTGACGCAAAATGATCAAAACGAGCATTCAGAATGATTGATTTGCGCAATTTGAAAGGGTGGCATAAGATTATTTTGACTGAATCAATCACTCTTGTGATCGGTTCAATCAGTTTCGAGGTGAAACACGTCTTACCCCACAATTATAAAAGGAGACCCTCGTGGCCCAATTTCCTATCAAGCGCACCATAGAACGCATTCCGGGCGGCATGATGATCGTGCCCCTGCTGATCGGTTCGCTGGTCGCCACCTTCATGCCTGATACGCCCAAGTTTTTCGGCTCCTTCACCAACGCGCTGTTCACCGGAGCGTTGCCTATCCTCGCGGTGTTCTATGTGTGCATGGGCGCGAGCATCAACATCAAGGCCACGCCTTACCTGCTCAAGAAGGGCGGCACGCTGCTGATTACCAAAGTCGGTATCGCCGTGCTCATCGGTATTGTGCTCGGGCATTTCCTGGGTGAGCAGCCGATTTCGTCAGGCCTGTTCGCCGGCATCTCGACGCTGGCGGTGGTCGCCGCGATGAACGACACCAACGGCGGCTTGTACATGGCGCTGATGGGGCAGTACGGTCGCTCCGAAGATGTCGGTGCCTACTCGGTCATGTCCCTGGAATCCGGCCCGTTTCTGACCATGGTCACCCTCGGCATCGCCGGCCTGTCGGCGTTCCCGTGGCCGACACTGGTGGGCAGCATCCTGCCGCTGGCGCTGGGCATGTTGCTGGGCAATCTCGACCGCGACATGCGCGACTTCCTGGCCAAGGCCGTTCCGGTGATGATCCCGTTTTTCGCTTTGGCGCTGGGCGCAAGTCTGGATCTGCACAACGTCTGGCAGGCTGGCTTGCTCGGTCTCGGCATGGGTGTTGCGGTGGTCGTGTTGACCGGTATTCCGCTGTTTTTCGCTGATCGTTTGACCAGTGGCACGGGCGTCGCCGGTGTCGCTGCGGCTACCACCGCCGGGAACGCCGCAGCCGTTCCTGCGCTGATCGCGGCGGCCAATCCGGTTTACGCCGAAGCGGCCAAGAGCGCGACCATATTGGTAGCCGCCTGCGTGGTGGTCACCGCGATCCTCGCGCCGATACTCACTGCAGCCGTCGCCAAGCGCGTACAAAAGCGCAACCCTGTCGTCGTCTCTGAGCAGGAGATCGAACCTCAAAAGCAGGAGGCGTTGCGATGAGGATTCTGATCATCGCCGATGATCTGTCCGGCGCGGCGGATTGCGCCATCGGCTTTGCGAGTGTGGGGCTGCAAACGGTGGTCACGCTCGATCCGCTGAACGACTCGGCCGATGCTCAGGTGATCGCTGCTGATACGGACACTCGCCGCCTCTCTGCGGCGCAGGCTGCCGAGCGCACCGTTGCCGCGTTCAAGGCGCTGCATCAGCCTGGGCAGCGGTTGTACAAGAAAATCGATTCGACCTTGCGCGGTAACTGGGCAGCGGAAGTCGCTGCCCTGCAACCCTTGGCCGGCCTGGCGATCGTCGCCCCGGCATTCCCTGCTACGGGGCGCACGTTGCGCGGCGGTCGGGTCTTCGTGAACGGTCAACCGCTGGAAACCACCGATACCTGGAAGCTCGAAAACGCTGATCGCCCAGCTGATGTAGAAGCGATGCTCATCGCCGCCGGTCTGAGCACCGCGAAGCTGGATCTCGAGACCTTGCGCGGCAACGAAAATGCGCTCGCGCAGCACATCACCGAAGTCGCCCGCAGCGGCACGCAAGCGCTGATCGTCGATGCACAAATCGAAGACGATCTGCTGACCCTCGCTCGCCTGACTGCGTCGATGGATCAGCCGCTGTTCTGGATCGGTTCGGGAGGCCTGGCGCGGGAAATCGCCAGCCTTCCGGATTTTTCAGAAACACGGTTCACGGCCATCGAACCGACCGCGCAGGAAAAAAACCAGGCGCCGATTCTGATCCTCGTCGGCAGCCTGTCCGGCGTCTGCGAGCGGCAATGCGCGCTGCTCAAGGAGCGCGGCGGTGTCAGCGAACTGGTCGTCCCGCCTGAGGTCCTTCGCCAGGGCGTCGCCCATGAAGATTGGGCAACCTGGCAGGCGCGCATTGGCGAGCAACTCGATGGCTGGAGCGACCTGCTGCTGCGCATCGGCCGCGATGACGCGTTCGATCCGCAAGAGGGCGCGCAACTTTCAAGCATGTTGGCCGTGTTGGTTGAACCGCACTTCGCCAAGGTCGGCGGCCTGATCGCCACCGGCGGCGAGACGGCCCGGGCCATTTTGACCACCGTCGGCATCGACAGCCTGCAACTCATCACCGAAATCGAGGCCGGCGTTGCCTTCGCCCGCCCGACTGTTTCCCGGCAAGGCCATCGTCCCGGCATCGTGACCAAGGCCGGCGCGTTCGGCACCGATCACGCTTTGTATGCGGCATGGCAACACCTGAGCGACAGCGCCGATCGCTCCTCGCCCCAACGCACACGAATCCAAGGACTCGAATGAACACTATGAGCAATTACCTCCCTATCATCGGTATCACCATGGGCGACGCCTCGGGTGTCGGTCCGGAAATCGTCATCAAGAGCCTGACTCACGATATCGTCTATCAACAGTGCCGACCGCTGGTGATTGGTGATGCGCGCCGTCTCGAACAAGCCAATGTGATCGTCGGCGGCAGCGCCAAAGTGCGCCGCATCAAGGACGCGTCCGAGGCACGCTACGAGACTGGCGTGATCGACTGCATCGACCTCGACCTGATCCCCGACGACCTGCCGTTCGGCGAACTCTCGCCCATCGCCGGTGACGCCGCTTACCAATACATCGCCCGTGCCGTGGAGCTGGCGCAGGCCAATCAGATTGACGCGATCTGCACCGCGCCGCTGAACAAGGAAGCGCTGCACGCTGGCGGCCACAAATACCCTGGCCACACCGAAATGCTCGCGCATCTGACCAACGTCGATGAAGTTTCCATGATGCTGGTGGCGCCGCAGCTGCGGGTGATTCACGTCACGACCCACATCGGCATCATCGACGCGATCCGCAAGATCGAACCGGGCCTGGTCCAGCGCACCATCGAGCGCGGCAACGCGACGCTGATCAAGGCCGGCATCGCCCGCCCGCGCATTGGCGTGTGCGGGATCAACCCGCATGCCGGTGAAAACGGCCTGTTCGGTTATGGCGAAGAGGAAGAAAAAATCATCCCTGCGGTGAAGCTGTTGCAGGAACGCGGCCTCGATGTCACCGGCCCGCTGCCGGCCGACACCCTGTTCTTCCGCGCCGGACGCGGCGACTTCGATCTGGTGGTCGCGATGTATCACGACCAGGGTCACGGCCCGGTCAAGGTGCTCGGCCTGGAAGCGGGCGTGAACGTCACCGTCGGCCTCGACGTGATCCGCACCTCGGTCGACCACGGCACCGCGTTCGACATCGCCGGCAAAGGCATCGCCGATGAGCGCAGCCTGCTCGAAGCGCTGCGCCAGGGCGCGGAACTGGCCACGCGACGGGGATGAGCCGCAGGGGCGCTGTCGTGTAAGATCGACCACCGTCCACCGTGCGAGACCCGCCATGAAAGCCTCCGAACGCCACCGCGCCATCCTCGATCTCGTACGCATCGGCGATGCCAACGTCGAGCAATTGAGCGCGGCCCTCGGGGTTTCGGAAGCCACGGTGCGACGCGACCTGACCATGCTCGCCAAACAAAGGCACCTGGTGCGCACCTACGGCGGCGCCACCGCCGTGGTCGGCGTGCATGAACCGGAAGCTTCGCTCGAAGAGCGCAAAACCAGCCAGTGGGAACAGAAAGACGCCATCGCCCAAGCGGCGGCGGCGCATGTCCAGGACGGCGACACCGTCCTGCTCGACGGCGGCACCACCTGCGCCGCGCTGGCCCATCACCTGTGCTCGCGACAAGACGTGCACGTGGTCACCAACAACCTGCTGGCGGTGATGACCCTGGCCAATGCGCCGGGTATTCGCCTGACCCTGATCGGCGGTGACTTGCGCGGTTCGAGCATGAGCACATTGGGGCCGTTGGCGGAGTTGACGTTAAGTCGGCTGAGCGTCGACAAAGCCTTCCTCGGCGCGGACGGCGTGGTCGCGGAGTTTGGATTGTGTGAGGCGAGCGCGCAGCAGGCCTATCTCAAGGAATGCATCATCAAACGGGCGGCGCAGATTGTGGTACTCGCCGACACCGACAAACTCGGCCGTGCGCGGCAACAGCACTGGACGCCGATTGAGCGGGAGTGGCGGTTGATTACCGGTGCTACCGCCGATGAAGCTGCTCTCGCACCGTTTCACGCCCTCAAGCAAATCACCGTCGAAACCGTAATCGTCGATTAAACCCCCCGAACGTGTAGGAGCCGGCTTGCCGGCGATGGCGTCTTCAAAATCGCCATCGCCGGCAAGCCGGCTCCTACAAAAAGCGATTCCCAAGACGTGTCGCAAAAAGTGAAAAATTGCGCCACGTAACAAGGCGGACTACTTCAAAAGAGGCTGAGTCCTACTGCGGAAACAGCCAGCGATAACTACTAAACAGCGCCCATCAATCGTCTACTGAGACGTTCGGAAAGCAGCGCCTGTTCCAGGTAGGAATCCACTTTTGAAGAGATTTGCTTTTGTAAATGAAGCTGCAACTCGTGAGTACAAAGACTTGCCGAGCTGGGTACAGGATGAGTTCGGGAAAGACCTGATGCGCGTGCAATACAGCGCAGATCCAGAACTGGCAATCAAGCAGCTCAGTTCGGTTGGAGCGGGCGCCATTGAGTTGATCATCAACGGTAGCCCTGCATACCGCTGCATTTACATTGCAAAGTATGCAGACACCATTTTCGTCCTTCATTCGTTCGTGAAAACCACGAACAGAACAGATCGTCACGCAATGGCCGTCGCGCAAGATCGGTTGAAAGAGCTGAAAAGAGAGCTTCGGAAAATGGGGTTCAACGTCTAGCCAGCGTGAGCTTGTGAAATGACGATTTGTGGCAAGGCTCCGGGCTCGTTGGACGGCAATGTAAACGTGGTGCGCAAGCCCAGTTTATCCAGCATGTCCATCATTGCATCGATGGTGAATTTCTCGATCTTGCCAGTGGCCAGTTCTGAAATGCGTGATTGGGTAACGCCGAGCCTGGCTGCGGCCTCGCTCTGTTTGAGGCCCAGTTTTTTGATGCAGTCAGTGATGAATATCGACAACTCCATTTTCAAGGCCATTTTGCTGGCGACCTCCTCGTCATGCGTGACGTGGAATGGGCTGTCGAAGAATTGAATTGCCATGAAGCGTCACCTCTTCTTAAGCGTTATCTAAAATTTTCGATAAAAAGAGATTAGCCGATTGACGATTTTTGATCCAAGCATTTTTCCCGACTGCGTAGCACAACCAATTACACCACGTAACTAATGATGTTCCCGCCCCCACCTTTATCCCCACCCCCCAACCTCCTACATTGAGCTCCAACACCTACCCATCATCCCGATGAGCAGGTCACTGGAGATCTTCCTCATGCCTTTTGTAAGCGTACGCATTACCCGCGATGGCGTTACCTCTGAGCAGAAAGCTCAGGTGATCGCTGAAATCACTGAAACACTGGAACGCGTCCTCAAGAAGGACCCGCACCTGACCCACATCGTGATCGAAGAAGTCGACACCGATAACTGGGGCTACGCCGGGATCACTACCACCCAGTACCGCAGGCAACTGGCTGAGAAGGAGGGCAAGTCGTGACTGCGTCGGTCTCCATCGATTTCGTCTCCGACGTGGTGTGCCCTTGGTGTGCACTGGGCGCGACGGCGTTAGAGCAGGCGATTGAGAACGTGGCGGGTGAAGTCTCGGTGGAGTTGACCTACAAGCCGTTCGAGTTGAACCCGAACATGCCGCCTGAAGGCGAGAAAGCCGTCGAGCACTTGATGCGCAAATACGGGCGCACCGCTGAAGACGTCGCCTCCGGCAAAGCGATGCAAATCGCTCGTGGTGAAGCACTCGGTTTCAAGTTTGACCTGGAGAAGCGCACTCACTTCTACAACACCTTCGATGCTCACCGTCTGCTGTTGTGGGCGTTACAGGAAGGGCGGCAGGTTGCGCTGAAGAAGATCCTGCTACGCGGTTACTTCACCGACGGCCAGAACCCGAGTGATCGCGAGACGCTGGTTCGACTGGCAGCCGAAGCGGGGCTGGATGCAGCGGCGGCGCAAGAGGTGTTGGCGTCCGGAGCGTTCGCCAAAGAAGTGCGTGAGCTGGAAACTTTTTACCAGCAGCACGGCATCAATTCGGTACCGGCCATGATCCTCAACGGTCGGCACCTGGTGTCCGGTTCGCAGTCGGTCGAGTACTACGAGCAAATGTTGAGACAAATGGCGAAGGAACCCGCCGAAGCCTGATTCATTACTTTTCAAACCATCATTTATTAGTAGAGGTTCATCATGAGCAATTCGAAAAAAGTCATCGTTATTACTGGCGCTTCCCAAGGTCTCGGCGCCGGCATGGTTAAAGCGTTCCGTGATCTGGATTACAAAGTTGTCGCCACTTCCCGTTCGATCAAGCCATCCACCGATCCGGACATCCTCACCGTGGCCGGCGACATCGGCAACCCGGAAGTCGCTCAACAAGTGATCCGCGAAGCCATCGCACGTTTCGGCCGCGTCGACACCCTGGTCAACAACGCCGGTATCTTCGTCGCCAAACCGTTCACCCAGTACACCGCTGAAGACTACGCCAATGTGCTGTCGGTGAACCTGAACGGCTTCTTCTACATCACCCAACTCGCGATCACCGAGATGGAAAAACAAGGCAGCGGCCACGTCGTCAACATCACCACCAGCCTGGTCGACCACGCTATCGACGGCGTGCCATCGGTACTGGCTTCGCTGACCAAAGGTGGCTTGAACGCGGCGACCAAATCCCTGGCCATCGAATACGCCAAGCGCGGGATTCGGGTCAACGCGGTCTCCCCAGGCATCATCAAGACGCCGATGCACGGTGAAGAAACCCACGCAGCGCTAGGCGCTCTGCACCCGGTCGGGCACATGGGCGAGATCAGCGACATTGCTCAGGCGGTTGTTTATCTGGATAGCGCCAACTTTGTTACGGGTGAAATCCTGCACGTGGATGGTGGGCAGAGCGCGGGTCACTAAGACCGGCTTTTCCAAACTGCGGAAACAACAAAGCCCTCGTATGAGGGCTTTGTTTTGCAGAGTCGAAAATAAATCCGACTCCTGTTTGTTGTTTTTTATGTGCCGCGTTCTAATCAATCGGGTCGAGTTGGTCTAGTGCCCGGTTCACCGAGATCTCCGCCAGCATGATGATTTGGTGAATACCCAGTAGGGAGTTGCGACTAGTGCCCGTCTCTCTGTCTGCCACATCCATGGTGATAACACTGGCGGATGCCAGTGACTCGCTTACACAACCCAGCAGGGTTTGAACGTCGACTTCCGGGTTGACGGTGTACATCGTGCAAGGCGTGCGTGGGGTGGCTTTGATGTCCGCGAAGGAGCTGTGGCGATCATCGTCGTCGCGGTTGGTCGCTTCGTCGGGCTTTTGTGTACTGGGGCTTTCGTTCGGAGATGTGTTATCTGCATCCGGGGGATCAGGGGTCACTTTACGCATGCGATTATTCCCTATCGGTTGCCAACCCCTTCCGCTGCTAAACGCAAAGGGTGGCAGCTGCACGCAGGTTAGCAGACCGGGGAATATCGCAAAGCCGGCGCGCCCGAAGGCGCCCTACGTACAGCCACCATCAAACCGTAGGCATGGAAAACACCTGTGGGATGGATGCACTTGCAAGCGATAAACCGCGAGCTGCTAAACCCGACCACTGATGAGCAGTGGCAGGTCAACGATAGAGCCCGGGCAATACCCGCACAAGCCGGCGGAGTCTGAGGTAACCGTAGGCAATGCCGCAAGGTTTTGTAGCTTTCAGGAAGTGACGCGTAACGCTTTTAAACAGGTATCGCCAGCGAGCCATAAATCCGGCATACAAGACCTCCAAGGGAGTGTTTCTACCGTACGTCGAGGATCTTTCCGACGATTTTCCACCCGTACAGCCATTATGGCGTGCTCGGGCCACCGTTCTCTGACTCCCCTCAGGTCGCTGAGGAACTCGGCTCATGCAACTACGCCTTTTATGAGGACGCCAAAATTATTACCAGTTCATAATTTCGCATAACGATCCAAGTTTGAACCTTTGGTCCAGAATTCAGAGCATTTGACGGTTTTGTAAAGTGAGCGAGGTTCGACAGGAGCAGGGCGAGGAGGCGTGGGTTTCAGAGAGGGCGAGACGTGGGCGAAATGTGGAAACTTCAGAAACAACAAAGCCCTCGCATTTTCGCGAGGGCTTTGTTTTGTATGGTGCGGCCCTAGGAGTTGTATTGGATTATAAATTTATGATTTTTAATGAAATTTCAGATAATCGCTCTGCTTTCTACCTCTAAAACTAACCCAAGGCGCCCCCTCCAAAATGGCAAGCGAATTTGCATCTTAACCGGTAGCATTTTGCAAGTGGTTGATTGTATACGGCTGGAGCTGTATCGCAAGTAAACGCAACTATACGGAGAAAACAAGAGAATTGGCCAACTTATACCTCCCGCACATATTGCGTTGGAAATTCAGAAATGGCACCTTTGGTGCTCGCTAGGGAAGGTACTCCAACGGAGGCGGGCATGGCTAATACTTATAATATTTACAAAGTAAAACCCCATAAGCTGGAACAACTCAAAGAAAAGCTCCGGGCGGTAGGTCTGGCTGAGCAGAAAACTCATGTTGCACAAGCTTACTCGAAAACATTTTACTATTCTGAAGTTAATCCGGGGAATGACGTTTGGTGGTGGGATACGTATCGAACCTTCTTTAAAGATGGTTTGCCAGCGCCTAAAAATATTTTCAATTTTGGGATGTTGCTTTGTCAACATACAGCCCAGCCTGAAACGATCTATGCGGTCAGTTTGGGGAAGTCGCATTTTTATCTGTCTAAGTTTATTCAGCTTGATTTTGGCATTGACTTGGCTATCCGCATGGCGGACGAAAACTCAATCCTCCTGAAGAAAAGCCGCTATTTTACGGGTACTAAAAGACAGGATGTTTCGTCGTACCAACAATTTCAGATTGATAGCTACGAGCCGGGCGAATCAGTTGATCATCTCAAGCTAAAAGCAGCAGACAAAGATGTCTGGGGGAAACGTAATATTATATTTGCAGACTCCATCCAAATGGATATGGATAAGGCACCACTCGAGTTGTCAGAAATCTTCGAGCAAATCGAAAGAAGTTACCAGGACGACAAAATTATCCACTTGCCTAAATTAGAGGCTGTGACAGAGGAGTTGGGCGCTGAACTGGATGCTGTTGCGTTTGAGAGCTTGAAGCGAGGGGAGGGAGACGTTGCCATTCAAGAATTCCAAGTGCACGGAGTTGCAATATGCTTTAATTTTCATGACTACGATTATCGAATTTCAGCAAGAACTGCAGATGACATTTATCGCAAGGATTTAGGGAATACGCTTGATATTGTTAATGTCTCGGAGTTCATTCGAGATCATGCAGGGATTACAAATATTAATGAGATCTCCGTTCAGTTTAAGAATGAGGATTCTGGGGCTTTTACCAAGCCACTTAGAGAGCTGCTGGATTTCCCGATATCCTTCGATGGTGCAGATTACTTTCTGAAAAGTGGAGAGTGGTTTGTTTTCAATCAGACTTTTATGGATTATCTAAAGCGTTCTTTGGAAAGTATTGATGTAGTTATTGAAGAGGATTTAGTAGAAGCGGATTTTCAGAATTGGAAAACCGAGAAAGAGCGAAAAATTGCCGCCAATGAGCCGGTCGATGACAAGCTTACTTACCGAGAAGCATATTTTAACCAAAAAATATGTAATGAGCGTGGATTTGTATTGCTTGATCGACAGCTGACTCTAATTCAGTCGCTAAAGAAAAAGAAAAATCAGTACCGGGTCGAGATTGCTGACATATTCAAGTCAGGTGAGATTATTTCCGTGAAAATTTCTGAGACAAACTCTGAGCTCATCTACAATATTGAGCAATCCAAGGACTCCGTAGAGTTGATCAAAAGAAAAACAATAAAATTCGATAAGTCCATCAAAACAGCTTCCTTGTGGTTTGTGTTTGAGGGGGACATAAGAAAGATTACAGATTACAACTCCATTCAGTTCCTTCTGGCCGTGGAGTCATGGCACAAGCTTGTCAAAGGATTCGGATTGAAGCCAAAGATATACATATCCAAACACGTGATCTAAATATGCAGTTAGTGGAAAAAGACGGGGTCAGACCACGAATACCGTTATTTAATTGAAAACATGGTCTGACCCCTATTCCTGGCTATTCCACACCGGCGGGCTAAATGGGTCGTTTTTTTCTTCAGCTCTGCATGTGCTACGGACCAGGCCTGTCGGGACGCCGTGATGGTAGTCAGTGGACATTAGGACGCTCCTAGGGAGGCAATACCAGATCAGTGAGCGTTGAGGGTGACGCGCGCGCAAGAGCCGCGAGCGGCGGGCGGTGTAGCGGGGGGTGTCTACACCGCAGACATGAAAAAGCCCCGGCTTGGGGGCTTGATGGGGCGGTTTTGCTTAGCTTGCGATTGCAGAAGACGCGGGGGTTATCTGTTTGATGAGCCAAATACCAAGGTCAGATATTGAGTAAGTCACAGGTGCTTTCGTGGGGGAGAATTCAATATCGGTCTCAAGTGAGTTGTTGCTGATGAACGAGTCGTTGAGAAGCCCTTTGGCAATAAGATCTGACACACAAGAGTCAATCAGCATTGGGTCTAGATTACTCGGTAGTAGCTCTTCAATTGCACTTGTTGCGAGCGATGGTTTCTTACCCACAGAAAACATACCTTTACCGGTCTTTGCATTGTGAAGCTTGTTTGCTTCTGAAAGCACCAAAAAATGAACATCTTCTAGATCACGTACTAAACGCAAGGTTTGAGATGTAGCGTCCCAGTTGCTTGTTTTTTGGTTCCAGAGATTGGCTAGAATTGATGCGAAAACGCGGACTTTCTCTTCACTTAGTGACTCATGAATTGCGTTAAGAGAGATCCGAAATGCAGGGATGAGATCTGGTGAATCTGAGGGTGTGGGGCTTAGCGAGTATTTTTTAAGCTCGGAGATGAGTAGGTGGATTTGTCGTAGCTCGAAGTCCATTGCTTTTTTAGATAGGTAGCGGTCAAGAAAACCAAAGCCACTTGCATTCAGAATCAAGCACAGTGGCCCCCATAGTGGGTGATCATTCTCGTAAATTTGGCCAACTTTTTCACGTAGGTTTGCATTATCCAGCTTGGATACGTCCACGCCTTTCCCCTTAATTGAAGCGTCAAAATCGATTGCTTGTACCCCAAATAGATACCGTCTGGGGGATGTCATGGCAAATAATCGCGCCGTTGAATACGCTGTCGTCGCCCGCTGCTACGAAATTGGCGGCTAGGTTGTTCCCGGCTTCGTGCTCTGAATGCCCATGCATTTCTCCCAGTTTCGGCTGGTTTAAGCCTGAAGGTTTAGTGCTTGATAGAGCGGAGCCGATTCGCCAACTTCGTCATGGCAGTCGACGTGCTGAATAGCGCCTACTGTAGCTTGGCCAAGGCTCCACCGTTACTTTCGAAAGCATTAAGCCTAAGGACGGATTTATTTTTTCGCGCGCGGCTGCCGTATGAACGAGGTCAGTCCCGGCGTCACAAAATCCCCGATGCACAACGAAAGAAACACATGAGGCGCTCAAGAATTTGCACCCAGTTCAGCAAATGGGCGAGATCGGCGAAATTGCGCAGGCGGTTGTGTATCTGGACAGCGCCAATAACGTTACTGGCGAGATCCTCCGCGAGGCAGAGCACGGGTCACGAAAAACCGGTTTCTCTGAACCCCAGAAACAACAAAGCCCTCGTATTTCTACGAGGGCTTCGTTTTGTATGGTGCCGGCACCAGGAGTCGAACCCGGGACCTACTGATTACAAGTCAGTTGCTCTACCAACTGAGCTATACCGGCGTGTTAGGGCGACGATTATAGCGATTGGGTTGGTTCTGTAAACCCCTGAATTCAGACTATTTTTACGCAGCCGTCAGACCGGCCCCACAGACGCATCTGCGGGGCTGGTCAGTGAAGCATCACACGCCGTTTTTAACTGCGTTGATCAGGTCCTGACTCAGCACCTGCGCAGGCGCCACTTGCACGCTTTGTGTATAGAACGGCGGCAGGTTCTGGGCCAGTGTCGACAACGCTTGCGCGGTGGTGTTGCCCGGCAACAGCACATATTGCAGGTTGGACGGATAGCTCTGCGGCACAGGGCCTTCCATGGTCGAACCGTACGCGCCGAAGGTCATCACGGCCTGGGGCGTTGTTGGATCGGGGGCGTAGAGGAAGACGAAGGTGCCGTACTTCGGATGGGTCAAGTATTGCGCTGCCTGTTCGCGAACCACCGGATCGGGGTCGTTCATCAGGGTCCAGCGCATGACGGCATAGCTGCGGGTCGTTTCCATGAACGCTGTACGAATCGGCGACTGGTTCTCGACACCTCCCAGGCACACCAGCAGGTTGCCGAACGGGTCGATCAGCGCCACTGAGTTGAACACCGTGCTTTGCTGCGCGGTTTTCAGCAGGGGAGGCGCGAGTTCCGCACCGGGATCCCGTGGGTTCGCCGATTGCACGGTCAGTGCGAATGGGCTGAGCGCTGTCAGTGCCTGGCGCACTTTGCTGTTGGCCGGCAGGGTGGCGGGGTTTTGCAGTTGATCCGGCGGCAGGCCGCTGTTGTTGCTGGCGTCGCGCACGGTGTTGACGCTGGCGGAGAAGATCGAGCTGCACAGGAAGTACGCCGCCGAGTCGATGGTCTGGCCGCCGAACACCGGGCTGTTCGAACCCTGATAGGCGCGGCTGACTGGCGCTGCAATCGCGTAATAGCCCCAGGTGTCCTGCGCCTGTTGGCGGATCTGCGGCGGCAGCGATGGAAAGGTGAACTGGCTGTTGTAGTTGATACCCGCGTAGTCATCGATCGCACTGACGGCGACGTTGAATCCTGCGGTCAGCAGCGAACCGGCGCACATGGCGCACGGGTCGAGCGTGGTGACGACGGTCAGTTGATTGGGCGGTGGCAGGTTCAGTGGCGCGACGTTTTCGTAGTACCAGTCCACCAGTTGCCGTTCGCCGTGGGCGGTCGGGTCGTGGGGTAGAAAGTAAGTCGTGCCGCCGCCAGGGAAAGGCATCAGCACGTTGTTGTGCAGCGCGGCGATGACCTCGCCCGTTGCGTTGTTGATGATGGCGCCGCCTACCGCGAAGGTTTGCTGCAGCGCAGCGACAATGGCTTCGTTGGCGACGGTATCGACGGCTTCCTGTGCACTGTTCAATGTGCTCATGTTTTCCCAGCTCCTTGCTGTCCCTGACGTCAGAGAATTCTGACGCTTGGCAAAGATAGTTGAGGATTCCCGGGGCGTTTATGTTCTTTTGAATTAATGCTTATGCACAACGGGGAAGGCGATGCACGCGGTTAAGATCGAAAATGTGGATCCAGTCTCATTTTCTCGCAAATGCCTGTTTTTCCGGTTTTTTATTCGGGTGTACGAAAATTGAACAGTTTGGTTTCAGCCCTGAAACAGGCGTAAACATTGGATCCACGATATTTCATCAACAGAGTTATCCACAGGCTGTGGCTGTTTTAGGCGCGCTCCGCCAGCAACAGGAAGTTGCGCGGCGTGAGTGGGGTTTCACAAAAGGTACCGAGGCGAACGGTGTAACCCTGCTCAGAGAGGAAAAGTGCTCGATCAAGGTTCAGCCAAAGCTCCAGCGGACGTCGGAAAAGTCCGCGCAGCAGCTCCAGATTGCGTACCTCGGCCAGTCGCTGCCAGCCGGCGGCTTCTAGCGCTGACCAGTCTTGCGGGCCGACTGTGGATAACTCTTTGTATGCGGCCAGATGGTGGCAGTAGTCGGCGAAAGATCTGTCCAGCCAGGCGCTCGGCAGGGAAGGCGTGGGCAGGTACTCATCAACACCGCGCAGTTGCCGTTGCAGCAGGTCGAAAGCCAGGCGTCGGGCCATGGACGTGTCGCGCTGACGTCGGACGCGGGCACCGGCGGTGACGGTTTCGCTCATCGGGAGTGAGAGATCGTCGAGTGACAGCTGTAGGTCGGAGCGCAAACCGACAGCGGAAACTGGCTGGTATGTAGGAAGACTGATCCTGTTATAGCAACACGGCGCAATGGCCATTTGTTTGCACCCGGCGGCGCTGGCGAGCTGGATCAATCGCACATGCAGATCGCCACAGGCATGCAGTGCGACCGGTGTGTGATCGGCGTTCAGCAAAGAGGCGGCGCCGGGTGCCAGCACATCCTGCTCGACATGCAGCGCATGCAGTTGATGGCGCTGACTGAGCGCCTGACCGCCTAGCACCAGTGCAGGATCATGTTCCAGGCACGTGAGCTGCTGACCGGTTTGCAGCAGGCGTCGACCCAAGTGGCCTTTACCCGAACACCAATCCAGCCAATGCATCGGTGGCGCAGCAAACGACAACCGACTGGCAAACGCCTCGATCTGCTGCCACTTGCGCCCCGGCACATCGACATTCAACCGATGCCCTGCGGTCTCCAGCGTGTGTGCCGGCAGCTCACCCACTGAACCTAGCTCAAGGGATAGCGCCGCCAGCGAAGCGAACGGCTCCGGCGCATCCAGAAGACAAGGTTGGTTATGACTGTTTTCCGCGTCTTCCAGCGACCGCCCGCGTAGCCATTCAGCCAGCTCCGGGTAGGACGCTTCCCAAGGAAGTTGCAGATGAGTAAACGGTCGAGGCTTCCACAGCGCCTGATGCTCGATCAGAAAAGCATCCAGCGCCATGAAGCGGGCGAGCAGGGCCTCGCCCGTCAACACGTGGGAATCAACGCCCTTGGCAGGCATCGACGCGCAACCAGCGCTCCAGCAGCTTGAAACCGCGAACCAGCACGTAAGCCATCAGCAGGTAGAACATGCCTGCGGCGAAGAAGATCTCCACCGGCAAATACGTCCGGGCAATGATGGTGCGAGCCATGCCGGTCAGTTCCAGCAGGGTCACGGTACTGGCCAGCGCGCTGGCCTTGAGCATCAGGATCACTTCGTTACTGTACGCCGGCAGACCGATGCGGGCGGCACGGGGCAGGATGATGTAGAACAGCGCCTTGGCCCGGGACATGCCCAGCGCCCGCGCCGCTTCGATCTCGCCCGGTGGAATCGCCTGGATCGCACCGCGCAGGATCTCGGCGATGTAGGCTGCGGTGTGCAAGGTCATGGTCGCCGTGGCGCACCAGAACGGATCGCGCAGGTACGGCCACATCGAGCTGTTACGGATCGCATCGAACTGCGCGAGGCCGTAGTAGACCAGGAACAGCTGAACCAGCAACGGCGTGCCACGGAAAAAGAAGATGTAGCCGTAGGGAAATGCCCGCACCCACCACAGGCGCGACGAACGCGCGATGCCCAGAGGAATCGCCAGCAACAGGCCGGCAATCACGGCGATGGCCACCAGTTCCAGGGTCAGCGTTGCGCCCTGAGCCAGTTTCGGCAACCACTTGATGATGACTTCCCAGTTCATTGGGTGCTCCTCGCGAAGCCGCGAGCGGCGCGTTTTTCCATGAAGTGCATGCCTGTCATGGCCAGAATCGTCAGGCCCAGGTACATGAACGCGGCCACCATATAGAAGGTGAACGGCTGTTTGGACACGGTCACGCCGATTTGCGCGTGACGCATGATTTCTTCCAGGCCGATCACCGACACCAGCGCGGTGTCTTTCATCAGGATCATGAACAGGTTGCCCAGGCCGGGCAGGGCGATGCGCCACATCTGCGGCATGATCAGCTTGGTGAAAATACGAAATTTCGAAAGGCCCAGTGCCACACCGGCTTCACGGTGGCCTTTGGGAATCGCCAGAATGGCACCGCGAAACACTTCCGTGGCGTAGGCGCCAAAGCACAGGCCCAGCGCAATCACGCCGGCCGCAAAGGCATTGAGTTCAAGGTCGGGGTTGCCGAAAAACTCGCCCAGGGCACGCATCAGGTTGACCGTGCCGAAGTAGATCAGCAGCACCCAGAGCAGTTCCGGGATGCCGCGAACCAGTGTCGAATAAGTGCCGCCAAGCCATTGCAACGGCTTGTACGGGGAAGTCTTGGCCAAGGCGCCGAGCAAACCGAGCACCAGCCCGAGACACAGGGCCGAGAGTGCCAGTTTCACAGTCATCAGCGCGCCAGCGGCGAGCGCCGGGCCGAATCCGTAGAGGTCGATAATCATGGATTTCTTTTCAAATCGCGGCAGGCAAGGCCGGGGACCGGCGCCGTCAGAAAACGGCGCCGGTCCGGCAGGTCAGTATCAATAGATGCTGAACGGGAAGTACTTGTCGTTGATCTTCTTGTAGGTGCCGTCAGCAACGATTTCTTTCAGTGCGACGTTCAGCTTCTCGCGGATCGGGTCGTTCTTGCGAACGGCGATACCGATCTTGTCGCTTTCTTCCACCGGGTCGCCTTTGAATTCGTAAGGCTTGCCGGCGTCGCTTTTCAGCCACTCGTAGTTGACGTATTTGTCCGCCAGGATGCCGTCCAGACGACCGGAGGTCAGGTCGAGGTAAGCGTTTTCCTGGGTGTCATAAAGCTTGGTTTCAACGCCAGGCATGTTGTCTTCGAGCCAGGTGCCAGCCAGTGTCGCGCGCTGGGCGCCGATCACTTTGCCTTTCAGCGCATCCTTGTCGGTCTTGAAGTCGACGTCTTTCTTGGCGATGAATTGCAGCTTGTTCGAGTAGTACGGGTCGGTGAAGTCGACGGCCTGCTTGCGCTCATCGGTGATAGACATCGAGGAGATCAGGAAGTCGAACTTCTTGGCGTTCAGTGCCGGAATGATGCCGTCCCAGTCGGAGGTGACCACGGTGCATTCGACTTTCATCTTGGCGCACAGGGCGTCGCCGATTTCCTTGTCGAAGCCGACGACATTGCCACTGGCATCTTTGTTGTTGAACGGCGGGTAGGCCGCTTCGATGCCCATCTTCAGGGTTTCGGCCATGGCACCGGCGCTGAACGCCAGGGTGACGGCGGCTGCCAGGAAGACCTTTTTGTAGTTCTGCATGCGGGTAGCTCCGTTAGCGGTTGCTGGACATGAATTGTTTGCAGCGCGCCGAAAGCGGGTTTTCGAACACCTGCTGTGGCGATCCTTGCTCTTCTACCAGGCCCTGGTGGAGGAACACCACTTCGCTGGACACCTGACGGGCGAAACCCATTTCGTGGGTGACCAGCAGCATGGTGCGGCCTTCTTCGGCCAGTGCGCGGATGACATTAAGTACTTCCTGGACCATTTCCGGGTCAAGGGCGGAGGTGGGTTCGTCGAACAGGATCACCTTGGGTTGCATCGCCAGCGTGCGGGCAATGGCCGCGCGTTGTTGCTGGCCGCCAGACAGTTGCGCCGGGTACGCATGACGCTTGTCGGCGATGCCGACCTTGGCCAGCAGGGCTTCGGCGACTTCGATGGCTTCGGCCTTGCTCTGGCCGAGCACGCGGCGAGGGGCCTCGATGATGTTGTCGAGCACGCTCATGTGCGGCCACAGATTAAAGTTTTGAAACACAAAACCAATCTCGCTGCGCAGGCGGTTGATCTGCTTGCCGTCGGCTGCGACCAGTTCGCCGTTCTTGGCGGCTTTGAGCTTGAGTTCTTCTCCGGCCACCAGGATCTGACCCTGGTGCGGGTTTTCCAGCAGGTTGATGCAGCGCAGGAACGTGGACTTGCCGGAACCGGAGGAACCCAGGATCGAGATCACATCGCCGTCGCGGGCGGTCAGCGAGATGCCTTTGAGCACCTCAAGCTGTCCGTAGCGTTTGTGCAAGTTGCGGATTTCAAGCGCGGGCGTGGCCTCAGCCATGTGCGTTCCTCATATATGTTGCGCTCCTGCTGTTGGCGGGCCTTCCTGGCGAGGCGGCCAACCTAGCATAGCGTCTGAATGGCAGCCAACAGCGCTACGGGCGGTAAACGGGTGGCATGTGACAGGTTGTCGCATCGGTACAGCAGACTGTCGCGCTGCTATCAACCGAACAGCCGTTTGAACCCGATGTGGCGCGGCTGTCCCGTAAAAAAGGGCGCGATGTTGCCAGCTTTGGCGGGGTGTTGGAAGCGCTAACCGGCCAAACGTTCCTGAACCGCACTTTTATTGTGCGTTGAGCATTTGTTGGGTGTGTTTCCGGTGCGCAGATTCGTTCCTTAAGTGAGTCGCAGGGTAACGCTCTGGCGAAGTGCCATTATTTTCAATGACTTGCGATGACTGTCCGGTCAGGGTGAGATCGCCGGGTTAGAGGGTTTTGAAACATTTTGGCGCAATTATTGCGTGCAGATTCCGGAACGCCCCGTTGGTTTCTTTTTACAGAAGAGAGTTCACGACGGGATGCACGCATTCGCTTTTCCTTACAAAGGTAGTTTCAATGAGCAATACCCAAAGCTCTAACGGCCTCGAACAGGGGCTCAAACCGCGTCATGTGACCATGCTGTCGATTGCCGGTGTTATCGGCGCCGGCCTGTTCGTTGGCTCGGGCCACGCTATTGCTGCAGCAGGCCCGGCCGTGCTGTTGGCTTATGCCGCCGCCGGTATGCTGGTGGTGTTGGTGATGCGCATGCTGGGTGAAATGGCGGTTGCCTCGCCAGACACCGGCTCCTTCTCGACATACGCCGATCGCGCGATCGGTCACTGGGCCGGTTTCACCATCGGCTGGTTGTACTGGTGGTTCTGGGTGCTGGTGATCCCGCTGGAGGCCAACGCCGCCGCGACCATCCTGCACGCCTGGTTCCCTGGCGTGGACATCTGGGCTTTCGCCCTGGTCATCACGATGCTGCTGACTATCACTAACCTGTTCAGCGTGAAGAACTACGGCGAGTTCGAGTTCTGGTTCGCCCTGCTCAAGGTCGTGGCGATCATTGGTTTCATCATTCTGGGTCTCGCGGCGATCTTCGGCTTCCTGCCGAACAGCCAGGTGAGCGGCGTTTCGCACATTTTCGACACTCAGGGCTTCCTGCCAAACGGCATGGGCGCGGTACTGGGCGCGATCCTGACGACCATGTTTTCCTTCATGGGCACCGAGATCGTGACCATCGCGGCCGCAGAATCGAAGAACCCTGGCAAGCAAATCTCCAAGGCCACCAACTCGGTGATCTGGCGGATTGGTTTGTTCTACCTCGTTTCGATCTTCATCGTCGTGGCCCTGGTGCCATGGAACGACCCGGTTCTGGCCAGCGTCGGTTCCTATCAGACCGTGCTTGAACGCATGGGCATCCCGAACGCCAAGATGATCGTCGACATCGTGGTACTGGTTGCTGTGACCAGCTGCCTGAACTCGGCGCTGTACACCTCGTCGCGCATGATGTTCTCCCTGGGCAAACGCGGTGATGCACCGGCCGTGTCCACGCGCACCAACAAAAGTGGCACGCCATACTGGGCGGTGATGCTGTCCACGGGCGCAGCGTTCCTGGCAACATTCGCCAACTATGTGGCTCCGGCCGCCGTGTTCGAATTCCTGCTGGCCAGCTCCGGCGCCATCGCTTTGCTGGTGTACCTGGTGATCGCTATCTCGCAATTGCGCATGCGCAAACAGCGTATGGCCCGCGGTGAGAAAATCGCCTTCAGCATGTGGCTGTTCCCGGGCCTGACCTACGCGGTGATCGTCTTCATCGTCGCGGCCCTGACCATCATGCTGTTCCAGGACGCCCATCGTGTGGAGATCCTCGCGACCGGTTTGCTGAGTGCTCTGGTGGTTGCTACCGGTTTGCTGGTGGCGCGCCGTCGTCGCAATGAGCAACTGGTTGGCGCAGTGGCGCGCTAAGCTTTACGCACACTGTCGATGTACTGAAAACGACCGCCATCAGCCATGATCGCGGTCGTTTTTGCTTTCATTCAGGGGCTTTATCGGTCGGCTCTCTGATGGACACGATGATGTCGAGATAGTAGCCTCCTTGCCGAATGTGTATCTCGCTGTTGCGGGATGCAATGGAGTTTCAGGACACGGATTGTTCGACGCCCCAGCCTTCCCGGCTAAAGCCCCTCGACCCTTTCTTGCCTGCTCCCTCATCTGATGCGTGTCACAGATGCATTTGCGTGCGCCTGCCGTTTGCGCGGCAGTCACGAGCCAGCGCTGTATGGAGCTAGCCCGGCCATTCAGCTTACCCATTGGGGCATCAAGGAGAGACAGGCATGGCGTTTACATCGGTTGTGTTCAAAAACCCTAATACCGGAGCCATGAAGGAAGCCCCGATCGGCTTCTCGTGGACCGTGTTTTTCTTCGGCTTCCTGCCGCCACTGTTCCGTGGCGACATCAAGTGGGCAGCGATCATGTTCATCGTGGCGTGCTTCACATTCGGCCTCAGCAACTTCGTGTTCATGTTCATCTACAACAAGCTGTACGTGCGCGACCTGATCGGCGCCGGTTTCAAGGCTCAATCCATCGCCAGCGGTGACCTGAGCTATGCCAGCGCCAAGGTCGGGATGGAAATTCCACGTCTGGAAGCTGCGGCTGCCTGATTGTTGTTTTCAGGTTTGTAAAAAAACGGCCGCTGTCAGTGATGACAAGCGGCCGTTTTTGTTGGCTGCGTTTAATTCAATCCGGATGAGCCCAGTCTTCTACGCGTAAACCTTTGACCCGCTCAAATTCTCGCAGGTTGTTGGTTACCACAATGAGTCCACGCGAGCGCGCATGTCCGGCAATCATTTGGTCATAGGGGCCTATGGGTGTTCCCGCCTTCGCAAGCTCGGATCGAATCATTCCGGTGTGTGCAGCTGCTTCATTGTCGAAAGGCCAGACTTCGAGGCGAGCCGCCAAGCCCTCGATCACCGCCAGATTCTTTTCGGGGGTCGCAGATTTTTCGGCGCCGTAGATGAGCTCCATCAGCGTCACCGCACTGATGCACAACTGTCCGTCATGACGGTTGAAAGCTTCTCTTACGATTTGCGGCTTGTTCTTGATGGTGAAGATGCAGATGTTGGTGTCGAGCATGAACTTGATCATCAGAACGACTCGCGCTCCTGATCAGCGGGTTGGTCGCGATCGGTCATAAAGTCTGCACTTGCGCTGTCCCCGTCGAACCAGCTGTCCCATGTCTCGTCTGCCGGTGTGATGATGCGAGCGCGGCCGATGGCGACCACGTTCACTCTTTTTACATCGCTAGGCATTGCAACAGCTTTGGGAAGGCGAACGGCCTGGCTTCGATTGCTCATGAAAAGCGTTGTCTGTTCCATTTTTGCCTCCTCAAGCATTGGTGGGTGTAGTAAGTCTGAAGAATAGTTTTATAAAGGGATATGTCAATGGGATATACATTGCCGCTGACGGGAGGTCATCCACATTTTCCGGTTTGCTGCGTACAAAAAAACGGCCGCTGTCAGTGATGACAAGCGGCCGTTTTTATTTCTGAGGGCTTTTATTCGCCCTTTTCTTCCTGTGCATCCGGCGACTGACGATAGCTGTCCAGCGCAATGCCGAAGTCGGTGATGAATTGCGGGTCGGTCAGCCATGCCTGGGCGGTTTCGCGATCCATGCCGTCGGCCCACATGCGGTAGTCGATCAACATGTCGGCGGCCAGGTGAGTGGCGGCCATGCCTTCGTCGTCGGCGTTTTCCATGTCCAGCAGTTCTGGATGGTCAATGATGATAAAGGCGAGGTTCGTCAGCAGCACGGAGAGCATTTCACTGCGGCCGACAGCTTCGGCGTCGCGCATCTTGCTGAACATCGCCAGGGTGTATTCCGGGATCGGCTCGCCGATTTCACCCAAGTCATCGTCCAGCGCGGCGGGTTTTCTGCCGTGGATGTTGATCTGTTTGGCTTTGATCTTGGCGCGCTTGGCGCGTTTCTGTTGCTTGTTCAGGGAGGCCATGGGAACTCAGTTCGGTTTCTGTTGGGTTTGGGCTGCGATGATGTCGGAGGCCGCTACATAGTCGGCCTGGAAGGCCGGGGATTCGATCCACGCCAGGGCGCCGGCTTCATCGACTTCGGTGGACCATTGGCGGTACTCGATCAGCGCGGCGAGGATGAAGTCCATCGCGCCTTCTTCGCCTTCCTGCTCGTACACCAGTTCCAGCAATGGGTCTTCAAGGAAAGCGATGCACATGGCTTGCTGACTGGTTTTTTCGGCGTCGATCATTTTCTTGAACAGCTCGGTGAGGTCCACCGATTCAAAGTCGATGCGATCATCGTTCGGGTCCAGCTCGACCGGCGCGGCAGCCCGCTGGGTGCGGTTCTGCTTGGCCTTGGCTTTGGCGCGGGTGGCGCGTTTTTGCTGCTTGTTGGCGGAGGCCATGGTTTTGATCCGTCGTGCGTTAAAAGGACTCGCTGCGCGGTACTGTCCGCCCGGGGGTATCGGGGGCCAGTTCACCGCTCTGCAGCCAGGACAATGCAATGGGCCATAGTGTGGCTTGGTATGCGCTACGAAAAAAGGCGAAATGTCCGACTTCTGCTTCGCCGATGTCTTCGGGGGCGATTCGCCAGTGAGTGTTCGTACCGCCGCTGAAGTAGCCGAGCAGGCGTTCGATGGCCGGGATCGTGCCGTAAGGATCGTCTGTGATGCTGATGGCCAGTGTCCTGGCTTTCATCGTCGCCCCTGGTTTTTTGGCCAGCGTGCGACCGCTGGGCCGCGTTTCATATCGGCGCGTGGGCGTGCTCCAGTCCCTAACGACACCGGCGGGCGTGTCTTCCAGCCAGCCAAGACGCTTTCCGGGGAAGTAGCCATAGATCATTGTGATCAGAGGCATCACCACGTGCCACTTGCCGAACATCCTCCAGCGATGAGCGGGCGCGTAGTCGCGCCAGTAGGCGAATTGCGCACCGACGGTGACCAGACGCCGAATCAGCTGCCCTGAGGCTCCCAGGCCCGCCGCACAGCCGCCAAAGCTGTGGCCGACGACATCGATGGGCTGGCCGGGAAATTCGCGCTCAGCGCGCTTGAGCATCGCCTCGAAATCCAGCGCGCCCCAATCAGTCCATGAGGCGTCGAGATTTTTCAATGACGCAGGGCGTGATTCGCCGATGCCACGGTAGTCATAGGTGATGACATCGAAGCCGTTGGCGAACAGGTAATCGGCGAAGCGCGAATAGTGACGGCAGCGAACCGAGGTGGCGGCGTTGATGATGACGATCGGGCGCACAAGGTCCTGAAAGGCGTGCCGCCAAGTGAAACCGCCGAGGATGAAGCCGTCTGCGGCGGGCTCTTTGAATGGTTCGCCAGAAACGGGAGTTGGCAGCGGCAACTCGATTTGAGTGGGGGCCAGTGACATGTCCTGCAAATTCATCGGCTTCAGACCTTTGCGGGTAGCTGCCAACGATAGTCTTCGTGCGGCGGGTGGACAATCCATCTGTGTTCACAGGGGGATCTGATCGAGCAGTCGCTCCTCGATTGCCGCCTGCTCCCGGTCCAGTTCAGTGCGGAGTTCGTCTTCGCTGGGCAGGACTGTTTTGTATTTGCTGGCGAAGAGTTGTTCGTTGTCTTTCAGCACCGAGTAGCGCACCACTGATTCATCTTTTTTCGCACAGAGAATGATGCCGACGGTGGGGCCATCTTCCGGTCCGCGCTTGAGGTCGTCATACATGCGTACGTACATGTCCATCTGGCCAACATCCTGATGGGTCAGTTCGCCGCGCTTCAGATCGAAGATGACGAAGCACTTGAGTACGTAGTTGTAAAACACCAGATCGATGTAGAAGTCTTTGCTCTCGGTACTGATGCGTTGCTGGCGAGCGATGAAGGCAAATCCTCTACCCAGTTCCAGCAGGAAGGCTTGAAGCTGATGGATCAATGCTTGCTCCAGATTGGTTTCTTGAGTCAAACCTGCGTTGGTTGAGCCAAGAAACTCCAGCATCACCGGGTCCCTGATGAAGTCTCGTGGGTGTGCTTTCATTTTCTGGATGTTGGTGGCGGCTTCCTGCCGGACGGCAGGTCGATCGCGGCTTGTGAGCAGGCGCTCGTAATAGAGGGTGTTGATCTGGCGTTCCAGGGCGCGGGATGACCAGTTTTGGTTGGCAGCTTCGTCCATATACCACGTGCGCGCGGTGTCACTATCGACGCGCAGAAGCCTGCGGTAGTGGGTCCAGCTCAATTCGTGACGCAGTGCGTCACGAATTGGGAATGCTTGGTAAAACAGGCGCATGTAGCGAAGATTGGAGTTATCAAAGCCCTTCCCGAATTCTGCTGTCAGGCTCTGCGCCAGCGTTGCCAGCAATTGCTTTCCGTACCCCGCCCGTCGAGCCCCTTCCTGCTCGAACTCGACAATATGCCTCCCAATCTGCCAGCAAGTTTGTACCTGGACCGTATCGACCGTGCGTAGCACTTTCTGCCGTGCATCACGAATCAGCTCTCCAAGATTGCCGAGTAGTGAGGCGAGTTGTGCATCCTGAGTGTTAGCGGGTTTGAGTGAGCTCATGGCGTCTTCTGCAAAGGAATGAACAGGCAGAAGAGGATGGCAGTGGAGGTGGGGGCAGCGATGCCGGGCGTGGCTGGTAAGCCGGAAGGAAAGCCCGATTGGGTTTGCGGGATCGCTCCGACGGCAAGTCGTGCTTCAGGAATATAACGTGTAGTCCATTTCGTAGTGAGCCCAAGTACCAATCAATCTAAAACCCGGGCGTTCGAGAGGAAATCTAAAAGGCATGACAAATGGGTTCCATGGAGCCCGGGAGGCGTGATCATGAAGTACGTGCATTCCCTTGCGTTGCCCATCGCCGCGGTGGGCATGTTGATGTTCCCGGTGATGTCGTCTGCCGCCAGTCTTGAACCAATCGACAGCGCTGGCGTGCAAGTTCAACCGCAGGAGCAAAACGGAATTACTTATCTGTCCGGCGGTATAGGCCTGGATGAGTCGAAGGCCATCCAGCAAACGGCTGGCTATAACTTGCACATGACGTTTTCGGTCGGGGCGGAGAATAAATACATTCCCGACGTCGACGTGGTCATTCAGAAAGCCCAAGGGCAAACCGTGTTGACGCTGAACGAGGCTGGCCCGCTGGTTTATGTCCAGCTACCGCCCGGCAAATACACCGTGGTTGCTACGCGACATGGAGAAGTGCGGCGTGATAGTGCCGACGTAGGAAGTGGCCCTGCACGTAATCTGGTCTTTCACTGGGCCGGTGAAAGCTAGCAGTTGGCCGGAGTTGGCCGGCCGATGCCTTTGTTCCAGCGAATGGGCGGCAGAAAATCATCTGTCCGCCCATTGCGTGGTTTTAGGCTTGAGCGGTCTGGCCTCTCAGGATCTGCTGCTTACGCTGTTCTTCCGGCAGATCGTTGATGCAGTAGTTGATGTAGTACACGTTGAACAGGAACGTGTAGAAGGCGTTCATTCGCAGGTCGACCTTGTGCTCGCTGAGGGCATATTCCGTCAGCGCCGTTTTAGCCTTGAATGCCCATACGATGTACAGCACGCCACTGGCAAGGCCGAGAACTGCGGACGTGAAATCCAGAGCCACGTTGCCCAGGTTGGAGAATGTGCCGCTTAAGCCGGCGCATACAGCGATCCAGATAATGTAAGCGTCATCTACCAATCGGACTTTGGTGGTATCGCTGATGATTTTGCTGTTTTTGTATAGCCACAAAATAAGATAGATCCCGGCAGTGGCGATGGAGAGCAACACCAGGTTCCAGGTCTTCGTATCGATCTTGTCTTTTAGTTCATTGATTGTTGACATAACTTTTCCATGTCCTTTGGCTTAAGGGGATGTGTAGCGCTGGTGTTTACTGCGGGGGGAGGCATTCCTTGCGTTGTTACCTGTCCTTTTGGGTGCGTATTCCAACTGCGCCGTGGGGCAGTGGATTGCATTGAAATCGACCGGACGGGTTTCCGTGGTGTCGGTCGAGCTTGTGGCACAACGCTACTATAGAGCCTTGCTGAAGGCGAGTTTTGTTTTTGGATCGTCGATCCGTCGCTTCCACTGCCGTGTGCCGGACTTCGTTAAATCGCAGGCATAAAAAAACCCTGAATCTTGCGATTCAGGGTTTTCGGTATTTGGTGCCCAGAGACGGAATCGAACCGCCGACACGGGGATTTTCAATCCCCTGCTCTACCGACTGAGCTATCTGGGCAACGGGGCGCATTAAACGGGTTTTTCAGGGGGTCGTCAAGCAAGTTTTCAAAAAAAATTTAATTATTACCGTCGCTTACGTTCCGACCCCCGATAAAGCGGGATTATTCTGCAGGCGGAACGTAGCCTTCAGCCTTGGCGTATTCCTCGCCGGAGAAGTACTTGTCCATCTCGCCTTGCAGATATTTGCGGTCTTCGGCGTTCATCATGTTCAGGCGTTTTTCGTTGATCAGCAGCGTCTGGTGTTTCTGCCAGTCGGCCCAGGCCTTCGCCGAGACGTGGTCAAAAATGTCCTGGCCTTTGGCGCCCGGGAATGGAGCGCGCTCCAGGGCTGGCAATTCTTCTTTGTACTTGCGGCACATGATGGTGCGGGTCATGACGACTCTCCTGCGTTCAATACGGCGGCCGCGCGTTCGAGCAAGGTTTTGACCGGGGCGGCAAGGCCCAGGCGCGGCGGGGTGGCGAGGTTATACCAGAGCCAGTCGGCCTCGGCCACGTGATGGCCGGTCTCCTGGACCTGAACCAGCCAGGGTTCGATGGACAACTGAAAATGGCTGAACGTGTGTACGAGGCTCGGCAGCGCTTGTTGGCTGCCCAACTCCAGCGAGTGCTGTGAGGCCAGATGTTGCAGGTCGTCGAGGTCGTCGAGCTCCGGCAGGCTCCACAGACCGCCCCACAAGCCCGTGGAAGGGCGACGGTAAAGCAGAATCGCGCCGTCTCCGTTGGCGAGCATCGGCATCAGCGTGCGCTTCTGTGGCACGGCTTTGCGTGGCTTCGGGATCGGGTAGCGGGTTTCCAGGCCGAGCATGTGCGCTTCGCAGCCCTTTTCCAGCGGGCAGAGCAGGCAGCTCGGTTTGCTGCGAGTGCAAAGCGTGGCGCCCAGATCCATCATCGCCTGGGTGTAGGCGTTGACCCGATCATGCGGCGTGAAGCGCTCAGCGTTCGCCCACAGCTGTTTCGCGACCTTCGGCTCGCCCGGATAACCCTCTTGCGCCGTAAAGCGCGCCAGGACGCGTTTGACGTTGCCGTCGAGGATCGGCGCCCGCAGGCCCATGCTCAGGCTGGCGATGGCGCCCGCCGTGGACAGGCCGATCCCCGGCAGCTCGACCAGCTTTTCCACATCCCGCGGAAATTCGCCGCCGTACTCAGCGACGACGATCTTCGCGGTCTTCTGCAAATTGCGCGCGCGGGTGTAGTAACCGAGGCCGGTCCACAGGTGCAGCACTTCGTCTTCCGGCGCGGCGGCCAGGGCTTCGACCGTCGGCAGCGAGGCCATGAACCGGTCGAAGTAATTCAGCACGGTGCTGACCTGGGTTTGCTGCAACATGATCTCCGAGACCCACACCCGATACGGTGTGATGCCTTGCTGCCAAGGCAAATCGTGGCGGCCGTGGCGGTCGTACCAGTCCAGCACCGCCGATGAAAACTGCTCGGATCTCATCGCTTGAACAGCCCCTTCAATGCGTTTTTCAGCTCGGGACTGACTTTGTCGCCAAGCTTCTCGTCGATTTTTTCGCTGATTTTGTCGCCCGCCATTTTGGACGCGACCTGGCCCATGCGTTCGTTGTCGAGGCGGCAAGCCTTGGCGCCGAGTTCCAGCGGGCCACGGCAGCGCAGCGGCCATTCGATGCCGACAAATTTGTCGCCGACCTGACAGGCCGGATCCGGCATGGCACTGGTATCGCCTTCGACGATGATGCCAACGCGGTAGTCCATGCCCAGCACCCGCAGGTCGACGTCACCGTCGCCATTCACGGTCATGCCCGGGATGCGCACTTTCAGGTCCGGGTTGCTGGCCACGCCGTTACGGAAGGTCAGGTTGCCCTTGAGCTCCTGAAACGGCGTGTCCTTGCCGCGTGGCTCGCCGCTGAGGGTTTTGCGGTTGAGCGTGGCGATGCCTTTGCACAGTTGCTGTTCGAGGTTGGCATTGAGCAGCACGCCGTTGTTGATGACGAAACTGGCATTGCCGTTGAGGGTTTCGATCAGCGCTTTCTGGCTGTTGCCATTGCCGGTCAGATTGCTGTCGAGCGTGACCAGGCCTTTGACTGGCGGTTTTTTACCCTGGCTTTCGAGGATTTTTTCCACAGGCACTTTGCTGATGCGCGTCTGCATGTTCAGCGCTGGTGCCTGTTGGCGCACGTCGAGGGTGCCCCTGGATTCGAAGGTGCCGTCGTACAGGTCGCCGCGCAGGTTCTCAAGCGTCAGCAGGCCTTCCTTGCCATTGGCTTTGAGCGCCGCGTTCTGGATCGGCAGCTTGTCGAGGGTCAACTGGCCAAAGGTCAGGTCAGCATCCACGTCGAGTTTGCTCAGGCGTTCCACCGGCAGCAGGCGCTCGTTGCTCCACGCGTCTTTGGTGGGCTTGTCCGGCAGCGGTGTGCTGCCTGCGCCGGCCATGGCATCGGCTTCGGTGCTGGCCACTTCGGCCTGGCGCACTTGCGTGGCGCTGTTGGCTTCGGCGGATTTTGGCGGCAGGTAGCGGTCGACGTTGAAGGTGTCAGCCTTGAGCGTGGCGCGCAGCGACTGCTTGGCGAAATCCTCGACGGCGATACGACCGCTGAAGGTGCTGTCATCGACTTTCAGGTTGATGTTGTCGAGCACCAGACTGGTCGGCGTACCGGCAATGCGGCTGACCAGTTCAACTTTGCTCAAACTGCCTTCAGCCATCGCCGGGAGTTTCTGGCCGATGCTGTCGACGAATTTCGCCAGGTCGAATTGGGCAATCGAAAGGCCGCCGTTGATTTGCGGCGTTTTGTCGAGGTCGTTGACCTTCAGTTCGCCCAGTGCGCGCAACTGGTTGGCGGAAATCTTGATGCCAGTCCATTCGGCGACGTTCGCTGCTTTATCCAGCAGCAACTGGCCTTGGGCGGCGAAGGTCACGGTCTTGCCTTGTAGCGGATCACCGGCGATTTCGCCGGACAGCTTCATGTCCTCGAATTTGTAGCGTTGCAAGGCGCGTTCAAAACGCAACTCGCCATTGAGCTCGGTGCGGACCCGCAAAACGGGCTGATTGGTGCCCAGGAACGCGGTGAGCTTGACCGGGATGTTGGTCGAGTCGTGGACCGGCCCGGTGCTCAACTGGATGCTTTCGGCGCTGAAATGCTGGCCGGTTTTCTCGTCGCTGTATTCAACGCGGGCGTTGTTGACGGTCAGGCTGTCGATGTCCAGACGGATCGGCTGCGCCGGTTTTTCCACTTGAACGGTGGTTTGCGGTGCAGGTTCGCCAGGAGTGACCGCAGGAGCGGTCGAGTTGGCAGTCGCCGGCACTTTGCCGATGTCTTCCCAGTTGCCGTGGCCGTCCTTGTCGCGGTTCAGGCGCAGGTTCAGGCCTTCGACGCGCACGTCGCTCATCTGCACTTCACGGCGCAGCAGCGGCAGCACGCGCACCGACAGGCCGAGCATCTGCAAGTCAGCGAACGGTTCGGTGGGCTTGGCCAGGGTCGCGACACTGGCTTCGTGCAATTCCAGGCCCAGCCACGGGAACAGGCTCCAGCCGATGTCGCCATTGAGCGTCAGCTCGATGTGGGCCTTGTCGCGGGCAATCTGGCGAATCTCGTCTTTATAGTCGTTGGGATCGAAGAGGTGGGTCAGGGCAAAGCCCAGCGCCACAATGATCAGCAACAACCCGAGAAGTACCAGACCCAGGATTTTGCCGAACGCTTTCATGGGCGAGTCCTTGTAGTTAGTCGATTTAGCCGGGGAGTATAGCGCTCAGAAGTGGACGACCGGTCAGCGATCAACCCGGCAGCACATCCAGTGGCACTTTCAGTTTGGCCGCCAGCGCCTGGGACTCAAGGTGCCCGGCAGGTGCCAGCAGGCGCAATGTCGCACCCGATTGCGACGCCAGTTTCTGCGCTTCGTTCACCATTCGCTCGGCAACCCCACGACGACGGGTGATTTTTCGTACACACAGTTGGGACAGATGCCAGACGTCCTGGTGCCTTTGCAAACGTGCCGCGCCCAGCAGGCGATCATTAAAACGCCCGGCGATCAACGAGCCGTCCCGCAGGCAGCCTTCGATCAACTGCACATCATCGGCAAACGGCGCGAACAGCCAATCCGGCGCGTCGCGGTAAATCTTCTGCAAATCCTGCTGATCCTGGTAGGTGGCTTCGTTCAGCAGCTCGACGATGACAGGCATGACGGTTCCTTCAGTGGTACGAGAACAGATGACTTGCAAAAACGTGATATCAGTTTGGTTTTTCTGTCACGTGCAAATGGTAACCTCTGCCGGTTCGTCCGTCCTTCTGCGACGTGATGTCGCACCAAAATGGAGCTTTACCTCAAAAAAACAGTCATGCGTGCGCATAAAGGCTGGAGGTGAGCAGTGGCTGGCGAACCATACTAATAATTGGGGGATACACAATGACCACGAGCATCACGGCGGACGGCATCTATGCCGGCCAGCCTGCGTTCCTGTCCAAGGAGCGCATCATCGCCAAGCCCGGTTTCAACCGTTGGCTGGTGCCACCGGCCGCGCTGGCCATCCACCTCTGCATCGGCATGGCCTATGGCTTCTCGGTGTTCTGGTTGCCACTGTCCAAAGCTCTGGGCGTGACCAAGGCGGTGACCTGTGCACCGGACATGAGCTTCATCTCGCAAGTGTTCTCGTCGCAATGCGACTGGCCGATCTCGATGCTCGGCTGGATCTACACCCTGTTCTTCATCTTCCTCGGCTGCTCGGCCGCGATCTGGGGTGGCTGGCTGGAACACGCCGGGCCGCGCAAGGCTGGCGTTGTGTCGGCACTGTGCTGGTGTGGTGGTCTGCTGATTTCGGCGCTGGGTGTGTATACGCACCAGATCTGGCTGATGTGGATCGGCTCCGGGGTCATTGGCGGTATCGGCCTGGGCCTGGGTTACATCTCGCCGGTCTCGACCCTGATCAAGTGGTTCCCGGACAAGCGCGGCATGGCGACCGGCATGGCGATCATGGGGTTCGGCGGTGGCGCGATGGTTGGTGCACCGCTGGCCGCAGCCTTGATGGGGCACTTCGCTTCGGCAGACAGCGTGGGCGTGTGGCAGAGCTTCCTGGTGATGGCCGCGATCTACTTCGTGTTCATGATCGGCGGCGCACTGTCCTACCGCGTACCACCAACCGGCTGGAAGCCTGAAGGCTGGACCGCTCCGGCGAAAAAAGCTTCGAACGCAATGATCACCCATCGTCACGTGCACGTGAATGTGGCGTGGAAAACCCCGCAATTCCGTCTGGTATGGCTGGTGCTGTGCCTGAACGTGTCCGCCGGTATCGGCATCCTCGGCATGGCTTCGCCGCTGTTGCAGGAAGTGTTCGCCGGCAAATTGCTCGGCACCGACCAGACGTTTGGTCAGCTCGACGCAGGCCAACTGGCCTCGATTGCCGCGATTGCTGCCGGCTTCACCGGTTTGCTGAGCCTGTTCAACATTGGTGGCCGATTCTTCTGGGCATCGTTCTCGGATTACCTGGGCCGCAAAAACACCTATTTCGTGTTCTTCGCCCTGGGTTTTGCGCTGTACGCGTTGATCCCGAACCTTGGTCACCTGGGCAACGTTGCGCTGTTCGTGGCGGCGTTCTGCATCATCCTGTCGATGTATGGCGGCGGTTTTGCGACGGTGCCGGCTTACCTGGCGGACCTGTTCGGTACACAAATGGTCGGTGCGATCCACGGTCGTCTGTTGACCGCCTGGGCGGCAGCGGGTGTGTTGGGGCCGGTGCTGGTGAACTACCTGCGTGAGTATCAGCTGAGCATCGGCGTTGAACGTGCCGCCGCTTACGACATCACGCTGTACATCCTCGCGGGCCTGCTGGTGCTGGGTTTCATCTGCAACCTGCTGGTGCGCCCGGTGGCCGACAAGTACTTCATGACCGACGCTGAACTGGCCGCCGAACAGGCGCTGGGCCACGACAAGGGGGCTGATGCCAGCACCTCGCTGGAGTGGAAGGCGGCGTCGGGCACCAAGCCGTTGGCGATTGCAGCGTGGCTGGTGGTGGGGATTCCGTTGGCGTGGGGTGTGTGGGTGACCCTGCAAAAAACTGCGGTGCTGTTCCACTAAGTAAACGGTAAACGCATTACCCCTGTGGGAGCGAGCCTGCTCGCGATGACGGAGTGTCAGTCAACATCTATGTGGCTGACACTCCGTCATCGCGAGCAGGCTCGCTCCCACATTTGTTTCCGGTATGGCCATGAAATCGGCTTGTACTGACATGTCTATCCTCGTCAGCACTGGGTCCAGTCCGTCAGCGATATCACGTATCGTGTTTCTGTTTCGGCCCCGCGCCCCTATAATGGCTGCCTTTTTCGCCCAATGATTTTGCGGAGCTGGTGATGGCCGAACGTAAGGCGTCAGTCGAGCGCGACACTCTGGAAACCCAGATCAAAGCCTCGATCAACCTGGATGGCACCGGAAAGGCCCGATTTGATATCGGTGTTCCTTTTCTTGAGCACATGCTGGACCAGATCGCCCGTCACGGGCTGATCGACCTGGATATCGTCAGCAAGGGCGACCTGCATATCGACGACCACCACACCGTGGAAGACGTCGGTATCACCTTGGGTCAGGCTTTCGCCAAAGCCATCGGCGACAAGAAAGGCATCCGTCGCTACGGCCACGCCTACGTGCCGCTCGATGAAGCGCTGTCGCGCGTGGTGATCGACTTCTCCGGCCGCCCTGGCCTGCAGATGCATGTTCCCTATACCCGCGCCACTGTTGGCGGTTTCGACGTTGACCTGTTCCAGGAATTCTTCCAGGGCTTCGTCAACCACGCGCTGGTCAGCCTGCACATCGACAACCTGCGTGGCACCAACACCCACCACCAGATCGAAACCGTGTTCAAGGCTTTCGGTCGCGCACTGCGCATGGCCGTAGAGCTCGATGACCGCATGGCCGGTCAGATGCCATCGACCAAAGGCGTTCTGTAATGCAGACGGTCGCGGTTATCGATTACGGCATGGGCAACCTGCACTCGGTGGCCAAGGCCCTCGAGCACGTCGGTGCCGGCAAGGTCTTGATCACCAGTGATGCCGACGTGATTCGCGAAGCCGACCGGGTGGTTTTCCCCGGCGTCGGTGCGATTCGCGATTGCATGGCGGAGATCCGTCGCCTGGGTTTCGACTCGTTGGTGCGTGAAGTCAGCCAGGACCGTCCGTTCCTCGGCATCTGCGTCGGCATGCAAGCCTTGCTCGACAGCAGTGAAGAGAACGACGGCGTCGACTGCATCGGCCTGTTCCCGGGCGCGGTGAAGTTCTTCGGCAAAGGCCTTGTTGAAGACGGCGAACACCTGAAAGTCCCGCACATGGGCTGGAACGAAGTGAAGCAGACGGTGAGTCACCCGCTGTGGCACAACATTCCGGACCTGGCGCGTTTCTACTTCGTGCACAGCTACTACATCGCTGCCGGTAACGCGCGGCAGGTGGTCGGTGGCGGTCACTACGGTGTCGATTTCGCTGCGGCGCTGGCCGATGGCTCGCGTTTCGCCGTGCAGTTCCACCCGGAGAAGAGCCATACCCATGGCCTGCAATTGCTGCAGAACTTCGCTGCGTGGGATGGTCGCTGGTAAATGGCCGTCAAGAAGAAGCCGCCGATCCTGACCCTCACTCCCGAGCAGGAGAACGAGGCCAATCACAAGATCAAGCGCTTCATGGAGGATCGCTTCGAACTGGACCTAGGTTCGTTCGAAGCGGCCGAAATCCTTGAGCTGTTTACCCGTGAAATTGCGCCGCACTATTACAACAGGGCGATTTTCGATGTGCAGACGCACCTTAAAGAAAGGTTCGAAAGCATCGAAAGCGACTTGTGGGCGCTCGAGAAAAACTGATTTCCGAGCGAAGCTGAACACTCGAATTTGAAGGTTTGCCAGATGCTGATTATTCCCGCTATCGATCTCAAGGACGGTGCCTGTGTTCGTCTGCGCCAGGGCCGCATGGAAGATTCCACGGTGTTCTCCGATGACCCGGTGAGCATGGCCGCCAAGTGGGTGGAGGGCGGTTGCCGTCGTCTGCATCTGGTCGACCTGAACGGTGCCTTCGAAGGTCAGCCGGTCAACGGCGAAGTGGTCACCGCCATCGCCAAGCGCTACCCGAACCTGCCGATCCAGATCGGCGGCGGTATCCGCTCGCTGGAAACCATCGAGCACTACGTCAAGGCGGGCGTGAGCTACGTGATCATCGGCACCAAAGCCGTGAAAGATCCGGCGTTCGTCGCCGAAGCCTGCCGCGCGTTCCCGGGCAAAGTGATCGTCGGCCTCGATGCCAAAGACGGTTTCGTCGCCACCGATGGCTGGGCTGAAATCAGCACCGTTCAGGTCATCGACCTGGCCAAGCAATTCGAAGCCGACGGCGTGTCTGCGATCGTTTATACCGACATCGCCAAAGACGGCATGATGCAGGGCTGCAACGTGCCGTTCACCGCTGCGCTGGCTGCGGCCACGAAGATCCCGGTTATTGCTTCCGGTGGCATCCACAACCTGGGTGACATCAAGTCGCTGCTCGACGCCAAGGCGCCGGGCATCATCGGCGCGATCACCGGCCGGGCGATCTATGAAGGCACCCTCGACGTCGCTGAAGCGCAAGCTTTCTGCGATTCGTACAAAGGCTGAGGACTGACCATGGCGCTGGCCAAACGCATCATCCCTTGCCTGGACGTGGATAACGGCCGGGTCGTCAAAGGTGTGAAGTTCGAAAACATCCGCGATGCCGGCGACCCGGTGGAAATCGCCCGTCGTTACGACGAGCAGGGTGCCGACGAGATTACTTTTCTCGACATCACCGCCAGCGTCGACGGTCGCGACACCACGCTGCATACCGTTGAGCGCATGGCCAGCCAGGTCTTTATTCCGCTGACCGTTGGCGGCGGCGTGCGCACCGTGCAGGACATTCGCAACCTGCTGAATGCCGGCGCAGACAAGGTGTCGATCAACACCGCCGCCGTGTTCAACCCGGAATTCGTGGGTGAGGCGGCGCAGCATTTCGGTTCGCAGTGCATCGTGGTTGCCATCGACGCGAAGAAGGTCTCCGGTCCGAGCGAAACCCCGCGCTGGGAAATCTTCACCCACGGCGGGCGCAAGCCGACCGGTCTCGACGCCGTCGAGTGGGCGAAGAAGATGGAAGGCCTGGGGGCCGGCGAAATCCTGCTGACCAGCATGGACCAGGACGGCATGAAAAACGGCTTCGACCTGGGCGTTACCCGTGCGATCAGCGATGCGCTGGGTATTCCAGTGATCGCCTCCGGCGGCGTCGGCAACCTGCAGCATTTGGCCGACGGCATTATCGAAGGTCACGCCAGCGCCGTTCTGGCCGCGAGTATTTTCCACTTCGGCGAATACACCGTGCAGGAAGCCAAGGCCTACATGGCCCATCGCGGCATCGTGATGCGCTAAACAAACGATACAGGCCAGTGGACATCATGGCGGGCTCAAGGCACTCTTGGGTACGCCATGGATCTCGGTAGCCAGACATGCTCAAACGCCTTCTTCTTGCCCTCGCCAGCGCTTCTCTATTGCAGATTAGTGGCGTGCACGCCGCCGAAAATCCCGACGCCGACCTGGTGCTGCTGACGGAAAACTTCCCGCCTTACAACATGGCCAAGAACGGCAAGAACTTCGCTCAGGACGAGAACATCAATGGCATCGCCGTGGACATTGTCCGCGAGATGTTCAAGCGTGCCGACGTAACCTACAGCCTGACCCTGCGTTTCCCTTGGGAGCGAATCTACAAACTCGCCCTGGAAAAACCCGGTTACGGTGTTTTTGTGATGGCGCGATTGCCGGACCGCGAGAAGCTCTTCAAGTGGGTCGGCCCGATCGGTCCGGATGACTGGATCATGCTGGCCAAGGCGGACAGCAAGATCAGCCTGGAAACGCTGGAAGACGCGCGCAAATACAAGATCGGTGCGTACAAGGGCGATGCGATTGCCGAGACGCTGGCCAAGCAAGGGTTGAAGCCGATTGTCGTGCTGCGGGATCAGGACAACGCGAAGAAGCTGACCAGCGGCCAGATCGACTTGTGGGCCACGGGCGACCCGGCCGGGCGTTACCTGGCGCGTCAGGACGGTGTCACCGGGCTCAAGACCGTGTTGCGCTTCAACAGTGCGGAGTTGTATTTGGCGCTGAACAAAGACGTGCCGGATGAAACCGTCGCCAAGCTGCAAGCCGCGCTGGATCAGCTGCGCAAGGAAGGCGTGGTGGACGAGATCATGGGGCGGTATCTCTAACCGTCCAGCCAATCCTTTTAGGAGCCGGCTTGCCGGCGATGGCGGCAGTGAAATCGATACATGATTCGAGGCCGCCATCGCCGGCAAGCCGACTCCTACAGTGGTTCCGTTGATTAGCGGTACACGCCGTCCTTGCCGTGCGCAGTCGTTGCGCGGTTACTGCGCACGCTGATCATCAACTTGATATCAATCCAGTCAATGCCCTGAGCTTTCAGCTTCGGCAATTCGCGCTCCAGCACTGCCAGCGTCTGCGGATACGGATGCCCGATCATCACCGCCGAACCCTGCTTGTGTGCCAGATTGATCGCGGTCTGTAGCTGGGTGAAGATCGCCGCTTCCGTTCGTTCATCATCCAGAAACACATCCCGCGAAACACTCGCCAACCCGATCTTCTGCGCTTCGGCCGCTGCCACGGTTTGCGCGCTGGTGCGGCTGTCGACGAAGAACTTGTGCCTCCGCTGTAGTTCCGCCATCAACCAGGCCATGGCGGGTTGCTGTGCGGTCATGCGACTGCCCATGTGGTTGTTGATGCCGCTTGTGTACGGGACCATTTTGAACGCCGCGTCGAGGCGCTTCTCCAGCTCTTCGATGGGCAGCTCGGGATGCCAGGCGAACGGTCCCGTGGCGGGGTCCATCGGCATGTGCAGGATGACGATTTTTCCGGCGCGATGAGCTTCGCGGGCGAATTCGGTGGCGTGGGGTGTGTCGGGCATGATCGCCGTGGTCACCGGGCCGGGCAGGGCCAGCACGCGGCGATCCCGGGGCAGGTTCTGCCCCAGGTCATCGATGATCAGGCTGATGTAGGCTTTTTGAGGGGCGGGCGCCGCGTGAGCAACACCCGCCAGACAGCACAGCAGACCGAGAACCAACCGCAGGCGCATCTCAGCGGCCGGAAGTGATGCTCAACCCTTTGAGCAGGCTCAGGGCCTGGGCCAACTGGTAATCATCGTCCTGCGGCATTGCCTTGGCCTTGGCGCTGGAGCCGGTCGGTTTGTCGGCGCCGCCGTTGCCATTGCCCAGGTGACCTTGCAGATCGGCTTCCTTGAAGTATTCGCCGTCCTGCTCGCTGGTGATCTTGGCCTTGCGCACTTCGATGTCCGGGACGATGCCCTGAGCCTGGATCGAGCGGCCGTTCGGCGTGTAATACAGCGCCGTGGTGATCTTCAGCGCGCGATCGTTGTTCAGCGGCAGCACGGTTTGCACCGAGCCCTTGCCGAAACTGGTGGTGCCCATGACCACCGCGCGTTTCTGGTCTTGCAAGGCACCGGCCACAATTTCCGAGGCCGAGGCGCTGCCGCCGTTGATCAGCGCAACCATCGGCACCGCTTCGCTTTCGTCTTTGCCGGTGGCGGAGAAGCGCAACTCGGAGTTGGCGATGCGGCCCTTGGTGTAAACGATCAGGCCTTTGGTGATGAAGTGGTCGACCACTTCCACCGCTGCCTGCAGCACGCCGCCCGGGTTGTTGCGCAGGTCGAGGATGATGCCTTTGAGCTTCTTGCCGTTGTCCTTGCGCAACTTGGCCAGGGCCTTGGAGACTTCTTCGCCGGTCTTGACCTGGAACTGGGTGATGCGGATGTAGCCGTAGCCGGACTCCAGCAACTGGCTCTTCACGCTCTTCACCTGAATGATGGCGCGGGACAGGGTCACGTCGAACGGCGTGCCGCCATCGCGAACCAGGGTCAGGGTGATTTTCTGGCCGATCTTGCCGCGCATCTTGTCGACGGCTTCGGTCATGCTCTGGCCGCGAGTCGGCTGGCCGTTGATCTTGACGATGAAGTCGCCGGCCTGAATGCCGGCCTTCGAGGCGGGCGTGTCATCGATAGGCGAAACCACCTTGATGAAACCGTCTTCGGCGCCGACTTCGATGCCCAGGCCACCGAATTCGCCGCTGGTGCTTTCCTGCAACTCAGCGAAGTCTTCCGGGCCCAGGTAGGCGGAGTGCGGGTCGAGGTTGCTGAGCATGCCCTTGATGGCGTTTTCCAGCAGGGTCTTGTCGTCCACCGGTTCGACATAGGCTGCCTTGATCCGGTCCATGACCTCGGCAAAGGTGCGCAACTCTTCCAGCGGCAACGGCGCCTTGGTAGTCGCAGCAGTGCCCGCAGGCGCGACCGCCGGAGCCGGTTGAGCAGCGAACGCCAGAGGCGCGCCGATCACCAGGGCGATCGTCAGGGCCAGCGAGGTAAGACGGGACAAATGCAGCATGTCGAACGAACTCCTAATGTAGGTGACTCAACGCCTATCCTTGCGCGCGGCACCATTGCGCCGGATCACTCGGGTGACCCTGCTGACGAATTGCGAAATACAGTGCTGGAGTGTCCTGCCCGCCGCTGTTACCGACAGTGGAGATGGACTCACCGGCTTTCACCACGTCACCCGCAGACTTGAGCAGCGTCTGGTTGTGACCGTAAAGACTCAAAAAACCGTTGCCGTGGTCAAGGATCACCAGCAAGCCGGCACCGCGCAGCCAATCGGCAAACACCACGCGGCCACCGTGCACGGCATGCACCTGGCTGCCGGCGGAGGCGCTGATCATCACGCCGTCCCACTTGGTGCGGGCGTCGTCGCCACGGGTTTCGCCAAAGCGTGCCAGCAGTCGACCATCAACCGGCCATGGAAGTTTTCCCCGGCTGGAAGCAAATGGGCCGCCAAACGTCTCGCCTGAGCTTGAAACCAAGGCGCCGGGTGTCGATTTAACGGGTTTGCGTGGGGCGTCAGTGGCGTCTGCATCTGCTGCCGCCTGAGCCTCACGTAAACGCTTTTTTTCGGCTTCCTGCTGGGCAATCAGCGCTTTTTGCCGCGCTTCTTCTGCCTCACGAGCCTGGCGGGCCAGGGTTTCTTCGATGGTTTTAAGGACTTTAGACAGGTCTGCCTGATCTTGCTCGCGGGCGGCCAGTTTCTGATCGCGAGCCTTTACGTCATCGCTGAGCTTGGCGAGGACTTGCTGGCGTTCCTGACGGACTTTGTCGAGTTCATCGCGCTGGCTGTCGAGGCTGCTCTTTTGCACCAGCAACTGCGCTTGTTGCAGGGCGATGTCTTTTTCGACGTTGGCCAGTTGGCGCAAGGTTTCGTTGAAACTCTTCAACTGCTCCAGGCGGGCCTGGCTCAGGTAATCGTAATAGGTGAGGGTGCGGGCGAATTTTTCCGGATTCTGCTGGTTGAGCAGCAGCTTCAAATACTCCTGACGGCCGTTCTGATAGGCCGCGCGGGCCTGAATGGCGATCAGTCTTTGCTGTTCAATGCGCGCGCTCTGGAGTTTTTTTTTCTCACCATCGAGACGCTGCAGCTCGGATTCGCTTTTCTTCAGCTCTTTTTGCAGGGCTTCGACCTGCTTCTCGAGCTTGCCCATCTCGGTCTCGGTGCCCTTGAGGTCTTTCTGCACCCCGGATTTTTCTTCCTGGAGCTTGCCCAGCAGTTTTTTCAGCTCGGCGATGTCCTGACGCGTGGCGTCCAACTGTTGTTGGGTTTGCGCGCGCTCGTCAGCAAAGGCCGGTTGGAGCAGGCAAGTCAGGGCAAGGGCTATCAGGACGCGAAGCATAGAGGCGGGCGACACCAGGGAAAGGGACGGCCTAGTATGCCCGCCCCACGCTGCAAAAAAAACGCCCAATTGGGGCTGTGTGATAACCGGCCCGAAAAACCACGCAAACCCACTGTAGGAGCGAGCCTGCTCGCGATAGGGCCTTAACATTCAACATAGATGTCGACGGTCAGATAGCTATCGCGAGCAAGCTTGCTCCTACAGGGTTTGGCGGTGTTTGAGCTACCGGGTTACACCAGGATCGAAGTCCCGGTCATTTCAGCCGGTTTTTCCAGGCCCAACAGCTTCAGCATGGTCGGCGCCACATCCGCCAGCACGCCGCCTTCACGCACCTTCAGGTCACGCTTGCCGACATAAATGAACGGCACCGGCTCGGTGGTGTGCGCGGTATGCGCCTGGCCGGTGGTTTCGTCGGACATCTGCTCGACGTTGCCGTGGTCAGCCGTGATCAGCGCTTCGCCACCGACTTTGTCCAGCGCATCGACGATGCGGCCGACGCACAGGTCCAGGCATTCCACGGCTTTCACCGCTGCTTCGAACACGCCGCTGTGGCCGACCATGTCGCCGTTGGCGTAGTTGACCACGATCACGTCGTAACGCTGGTTTTCGATGGCATCGACGATGCGGTCGGTGACTTCCGGCGCGCTCATTTCCGGCTGCAAGTCATAAGTGGCGACTTTCGGCGACGGGATCAGGATGCGTTCTTCGCCCGGGAACGGTTCTTCACGGCCGCCGGAGAAGAAGAAGGTCACGTGGGCATACTTCTCGGTTTCGGCGATGCGCAGCTGCGTCTTGCCGTTTTTCGCCAGGAAGTCGCCGAGCACGTTGTCCAGGCTGCCGGCGGCGAAGGCCGATGGCGCGGGGATGCTGGCGGCGTATTGGGTGAGCATGACGAAACCGGCCAGTTTTGGCTGGCGCGCACGTTCGAAATCCTTGAAACCGTCTTCGACGAACACGCGGGTCAGCTCGCGGGCGCGGTCGGCGCGGAAGTTCATGAACACTACGGCGTCGCCGTCTTCGACTTTAACCGGCTCGCCGATGGAGGTGGCTTTGACGAATTCGTCGCTCTCGCCACGCTCGTACGCGGCTTGCAGGCCTTCCTGGGCGGTGGCGGCGTTGAATTCGCCATTGCCATCGACGATCAGGTTGTAAGCCTGGGACACGCGGTCCCAACGGTTGTCGCGGTCCATGGCGAAGTAACGGCCAATGATGCTGGCGATCCGGCCTTTGCCGAGGGCCTGGAAGGTCGCGTCGAGCAGCTCGATCGACGACTGGGCGCTTTTCGGCGGCGTGTCGCGGCCATCGAGGAAGGCGTGCAGGTAGATTTTTTCCGCGCCGCGTTTGGCAGCCAGTTCGGCCATGGCAACCAGGTGATCCTGGTGGCTGTGAACGCCGCCATCGGACAGCAGGCCCATGAAGTGCACGGCTTTTCCGGCGGCAACGGCTTTATCCACAGCCGCGCAGATGGTCGGGTTCTCGAAGAACTCGCCGTCGCGGATCGATTTGGTCACGCGAGTAAAGTCTTGATACACAACGCGGCCGGCACCGAGGTTCATGTGGCCGACTTCGGAGTTGCCCATCTGGCCATCCGGCAGGCCGACGTCCATGCCACTGCCCGAGATCAGACCGTTCGGCACGGTGGCCCACAGACGGTCCAGTACGGGCTTCTTCGCCGCATAGATGGCGTTGGATTCAGGGCTCTCACTGTGACCGAAGCCGTCGAGAATAATCAGGACCAAAGGTTTAGGCGTGGTAGTCATGGATTCCACTCGTGGCTGAGTTAAAAGAGGGCAATGGAAAAGGGAGTGGCAGTTTAAAGCGAAGTTCCGACGGCGTCACCGCCGGACGGGGTTTGGCCCACCATAGTGGCTGTGTATACTGGCCGACATTTTAACGCCCTGGAACCTCCTTCGATGGTTGCTCACCTGATTGAATTTGCCACTAACCACTATCTGCTCGTCGGTATCTTCGTGGTACTGCTGGCGTTGCTGATCGCCTATCAGATGCAAGGCGGCGGCCGCAGCCTGAGCACCGGTGAACTGACCGGCCTGGTCAACAAGGACGCGGGCGTTGTGATCGACATTCGTCCGGTCAAGGATTTCGCCGCCGGTCATATTGTTGGCGCGTTGAACATTCCTCACGACAAACTGGCCGCTCGCGTGGCCGAACTGGAAAAGCACAAGGCCAAGACCATCATCCTGGTCGACGCCATGGGCCAGACCGCCGGCACTCACGCTCGCGAACTGATGAAGTCCGGCTTCACCGCCGCCAAGCTGTCCGGCGGTATTTCCAGCTGGAAAGGCGACAACCTGCCGCTGGTGAAGTGATATGAGCAACGTCGTCGTCTATTCCAGCGATTACTGCCCTTACTGCTCGCGAGCCAAGTACCTGCTCGAGAACAAAGGCGTGGCCTTCGAAGAGATCAAGGTCGATGGCAAGCCGCAGGTGCGCGCCGCCATGGCCCAGAAGGCCGGGCGCACGTCCGTGCCGCAGATCTGGATCGGTGAGCGCCACGTTGGCGGTTGTGATGATTTGTTTGCCCTTGAGCGCGCCGGCAAGCTCGACGCCATGCTCAAGGCCTGAATGCCTTCCCTATAAGACCCCAAGATCAGAAAGGATCTGAGATGACTGACCAACAGAACACTGCAGCTAGCGAAGAAGAAACCGCACCGCAATTCTCCTTGCAGCGCATCTACGTACGTGACTTGTCGTTCGAAGCCCCGAAAAGCCCGGCGATCTTCCGCCAGCAGTGGGAACCAAGCGTCGGTCTGGATCTGAACACCCGCCAGAAGGCACTGGAAGGCGACTTCCACGAAGTCGTGCTGACCCTGTCCGTGACCGTGAAAAACGGTGAAGAAGTAGCGTTCATCGCTGAAGTGCAGCAGGCCGGGATCTTCCTGATCAAGAACCTGGACGACGCTTCGATGAGCCACACCCTCGGTGCGTTCTGCCCGAACATCCTGTTCCCGTACGCTCGCGAAACCCTGGACAGCCTGGTGACCCGCGGTTCGTTCCCGGCCCTGATGCTGGCTCCGGTGAACTTCGACGCGCTGTACGCACAAGAACTGCAACGCATGCAGGCGGCTGGCGAGACTCCGACCGTTCAATAAGCTGCGCAGCGACACCCGTGTGGGAGTGAGCCTGCTCGCGATGGCGGTGTGTCAGATGACATCAATGTCAGCTGACACACCGCCATCGCGAGCAGGCTCACTCCCACATTTGTTATGGGGTGTTATTTGAAGTCGTTCTGCCGCCACGCTTCGTAGACGGCAACCGCCACAGTGTTCGACAGGTTCAGGCTGCGACAGCCTTCGCGCATCGGCAAACGCAGGCGTTGTTCGCCGGGCAGGGCATCCAGCACTTCCGCCGGCAAGCCTCGGCTTTCCGGGCCGAACAGAAAGGCATCGCCCTCGGCGAAGCTCGCGTCGTGGAACGGCCGCGAACCCTTGGTGGTAAACGCGAACACCCTTGGATGACCAAGGCTCTCCAGGCAACTGGCGAGGTCCGCATGGCGTTGCAGGGTGGCATACTCGTGGTAATCGAGGCCGGCCCGGCGCAGGCGCTTGTCGTCCATCTCGAAGCCCAGCGGTTCGATCAAATGCAGGTGGCAGCCACTATTGGCGCACAGCCTGATAACGTTGCCGGTATTCGGCGGAATTTCTGGTTGAAAAAGGATGACGTGAAACATGCACGGCTCCGAAGGTAAAGATGACGGGCATTCTACGCCGCAAGCGGATCCCCGTTCGAAACTATTCCCGCGCGTGATGGGTTCGCTGGCGATTGTCGGGGTAATGGTGGGGCTGATGATCGGTCGCCTGACCACGCCCGACCCCAGTGAATTGCAGCAGATCGAGGTGACGAACGACGGCCTGGTAGTGTGGTTCAACAACGAACCCAAGTCCCACGGCGAGTTTATCGACGGCAGCCTGGCGTTGCTGTTCGAGGCGGAGGGCAAGACGCAGAAAGGTCAGCTCAAGCTCAACGACAAGAACGTGAACTGGCGGGTGCGATTGAGTGATGGGGGGTTGTTGCTGTCGGTGGTGGCGGCCCGGCCACTGCAGGGCGAGTGGGCCGGTAGCGAGGTCGATGATCGCTGGCGGCTGGAGATCCATCTCCGAGAGCAATAAAAGAGGGAATCCCCGGCCTGCCTGTACCAAGGTTCCCAAAACGGCAGGGCTCGCGCATTGCGTCGTGAGCCCGGTGTAAAGAAGGAACCCCTGACCTGCCTGTATCAAGGGCCCCAAAACTGTTTGGGCTCGTCGCAAGTGCGGTGTGAGCCCGATGTAAAGAGGGGAATCCCCGGCCTGCCTGTACCAAGGTCCCCGAAACCGGGTAGTGAACTGAATCACTGAATGGACTATTGCAGGGGGCGTGCCAGGTTTTAACAGCTTGAAACAATCACACGCTCTGAAACGCCGAAAGCCCCGTAATACGGGGCTTTCGTGTTTTTTCGCCAGGGGTTCGATTGTGAACGCAGGCGGGATTTTGGATCAGTTGGCGTGCGCGATTGCGGTTCACGGTGCATTCAGGCGGTGCACCGTGGCCCCAAAAGCTTCGCGGGCAAGCCTCGCTCCTACAGGATTTTTACGAACCTGTAGGAGTGAGGCTTGCCCGCGAATGGATCTATGCAACGATGATGATCTAAAGGCTAATTAACCCTCATCCCCCTCATCATCATCCCCACCATCCACCTTCATCCCCAGTTCCTTGATCTTGCGCGTCAGGGTATTACGCCCCCAGCCCAGCAAAACCGCTGCATCACGACGACGACCAGCGGTGTGCTTGAGCGCAGTCTCGATCATGATCCGCTCAAACGCCGGCACCGCGCTGTCGAGCAGGCTCGACTGACCGCGAGCCAACGCCTGATCGGCCCACTGGCGCAACGCTTGCTCCCAGTTGGTCACCGGCGCCGAATCCTGCGGCAGGCTCAGCAGCTCTGGCGGCAGGTCGCTGATGTGCACTTCGCGACCCGAAGCCATCACCGTGATCCAGCGGCAGGTGTTCTCCAGCTGACGGACGTTGCCGCCCCACGGCAGGTTCTTCAGGTATTCCTCGGTTTCGCTTTTCAACAGCTTCGGCTCGACCGCCAGTTCTTGCGCGGCGCGGCTGAGGAAGTGCTTGGCGAGGGTCGGGATGTCTTCGCGACGGTCCGACAACCGTGGAATATGAATGCGGATCACGTTCAGACGGTGGAACAAGTCTTCACGGAATTTCCCGGCGTGCACCAGGGTTTCCAGGTTCTGGTGGGTCGCGGCGATGATCCGCACGTCGACTTTGACCGGCACGTGGCCGCCGACGCGGTAGAACTCGCCGTCTGCCAGCACGCGCAGCAAACGGGTCTGCGTGTCCGCCGGCATGTCGCCGATTTCATCAAGGAACAGTGTGCCGCCATCCGCCTGTTCGAATCGTCCGCGACGCAGGTTGGCCGCACCGGTGAACGCGCCTTTTTCATGGCCGAACAGCTCGGACTCCATCAGGTCTTTCGGGATGGCCGCCATGTTCAGCGCAATGAATGGCGAAGCCGCCCGTGGACTGTGACGGTGCAGGGCGTGGGCGACCAGTTCTTTACCCGTACCCGATTCACCGTTGATCAGCACGGTAATGTTGGAGTGGCTCAAGCGCCCGATGGCGCGAAACACTTCCTGCATCGCCGGCGCTTCGCCGATGATTTCCGGGGTGCGGGTCAGGGCGACCGGGACTTCCAGGCCTTGCTGTTCCTGGGCGTGCTGGTTGGCGCGCTTGACCAGGGACACCGCTTCGTCGACATCGAACGGCTTGGGCAGGTATTCGAACGCGCCGCCCTGATAGGACGCGACAGCGCTGTCCAGATCGGAGTGCGCAGTCATGATGATCACTGGCAGCCGTGGGTGTTGCTCGCGAATCCGCGCCAGAAGGTCCAGACCGCTGGCACCCGGCATGCGAATGTCGGAGATGATCACGTCCGGCTGCTGGCGCGCCAGGCGGCTCATCACGCCATCGGCGCTGTCGAAGCTTTGCGTGGTCATGCCTTCCTGCTGCAAGGCTTTTTCCAGGACCCAACGGATAGAACGGTCGTCATCGACGATCCACACGGTTTCACTACGGCTCATGTCGATGTGGCTCCTTGTTCCAGTGGCAGAAAGATCGAGAAGGTGGTGTGGCCTGGATGGCTGTCACATTCGATCAGGCCCTGGTGCTGGCTGATGATGTTCTGGGTAATGGCCAGGCCGAGCCCGGTACCGTCCGGGCGCCCGCTGACCATGGGAAAGAAGATGGTTTCCTGAAGTTCCGCAGGAATGCCGGGGCCGTTGTCGATGATTTCGATCTTGGTCACCAGGCGATGGCGCACGTGGCCGATGGTGAACTGGCGCATGGCGCGGGTGCGCAGGCTGATGCGGCCCAGGCGCAGCTCGTTCTGGCTGCTGATGGCCTGCATTGCGTTGCGCACGATATTCAGGACGGCCTGAATCATCTGTTCGCGGTCGATCAACACGTCGGGAATGCTTGGGTCGTAATCGCGCACCAATGTGATGCAGCCCTGGCTTTCCGCCTCGACCAAGTGGCAGACGCGTTCCAGCACTTCGTGGACGTTGCACATGGCCAGCGATGGCAACTTGTTGGAGCCGAGCATGCGATCGACCAGGTTTCGCAGGCGGTCGGCTTCTTCAATGATGACGTTGGTGTAGTCGCGCAGGCTTTCTTCCGGCAGCTCGCGGGCGAGCAACTGGGCCGCACCGCGAATCCCGCCGAGCGGATTTTTGATCTCGTGAGCGAGGCCGCGCACCAGCATCTTGCTGGTTTCCTGCTTCGATAGCTGCGCCTCTTCCTTGGTGATCCGCAGCAAGCGGTCACGCGGGTGGACTTCCAGCAGCAGCATGGTGGCGCCGTTGGCCAGGATCGGTGTCACCGCGTAATCGACGGTCAGCGTCTGGCCGGTCAGGGCGGTGAGCATCGCTTCGCGTTTGGTGAACGGATGCGCCTGCTCGACTGCCTGGCGCAGGGAATTCAGGGCTTCGGTGGATTCGGTGAACAACTCACTGATGAACTGCCCATGGCTGCGCTGGCCGCTGATGGCCAGCAGCATCTCCGCCGCCGGGTTCATGTACTCGAGGCGCAGTTCGGCGTCGAGCAGGATGGTGGCGGTGGTCAGGTTGTCGAGCAGCAATCGATGCAGTGCGTCGCTAATGGTCATCAGGACCTCTTTTGGAGCAGGGCATGCGCGTGGATAACGCGCCGATATGAGGAAAATGCAAAAACCAAACCAAGGCTCCGAAAAGAAGCGTTAAAGGCCTGAAACGGGCGTTTGACGCTCGTTTGCGTGGCGTTCTGCCAGCTTTTGCGGGTACTTTCGAACCAAAATGGGTTGATATTTGGGTACGGTGCAACCTATCGCACCAATATAGTGCGCAAAGCTGAACGAGGTTAGAAGAAACGCAGGAAGGGGTTTTTTGGCTCGATGGGTTTGTCCTTGAGCGGACATTCCGGTCGTTGGCCGTAGTCGGTCAACGTGCAGGGTTTGACCTGGCGTTTTTGTGCGAGGGAAATGCGCAGCATATGGAAGGGTTGATTGGCGGTGCGCTCGATGATGCGGCCGTGTTCGTCGAGGATTTCCACGGACAGGTTGTGGCTGCCGCGATCGATGTTGCTCAAGGCGAACACCGGGCTCGGGCCAGGTTCAGCGGTGGGCTGCCCGTCCAGCAACAAGCGGTAGCGATGACCCCGTTGCAGGCCGGGCTCGCTGGTGATGCTGACGATCAGCTCGCCGGCACTGCTGCGGATTGTGGCGTCGGGCTCGGGAACCAGCACCCGGAGCATGTCATAGCGGAACATCGGCCTGGCTTCGGTTTTTTTCTCTGCGATCACCGGTGCCGCGCCGGTCGGGTTGGCGGACATGCGGTTGCTCGTCGCCAGCGGCACACGTTTGGCGTTGCCGGAGCCAGGCTGGTCGGTGAAGACCCGATTGCCCTGTGTGTCGATGTAAGTGAAGACTTCGGCCGATGCGGACAGCGCGATCAGGCAGGCGGCCAGCAGCCATAACCTCACGGCTTGTGCACCCGTTGAACCGTGAAGGTCACGGTCGGACTCTGCTGCACGATGTCTTCCCCGTCGATCACCTGCACCGCGAGGGCGTGGGTGCCGCGATCAATGTTGACCAGTTGCAGGATCGGCACGTTGCTCGGCTGGCCGTAAGGCTGGTCGTCCAGCAGCAGCCTGAAAAGATGCGGGCCTTGCAAGCGCGGTTTGATCAGCACGTTGACGGTGAAGGTGCCGTTGTTGGCCCGCAGCGCTTCGGTGGTGGGCAGGTTGGTCAGCTCCAGCACCTCGTAGGCACTGCGAGGTTGTTCGCGGCTGGTGGCTTCGGCGGGTGGGGCAGGAGGCGCCTGGCGCTCGACGCTGTTGAGCGGCGGCAGTTCGACCGGCTGAGCCTTCACACCGTCGGGTGGTTGATTGCTGTAGGCAGTGTTGCCGGCGGCGTCGGTGTACTTATAAATCTGCGCGGCGGCGGGCAGGGCGATCAACAGCAGGATGAACAGAAAACCACGACCCATAAAATCAACCAGAAACGAACGCGTTGGGTTGCAGCATAGGTCAGGGTTGGTGATTGACCCAAGTTGTAAACATTTGGGCATGATTTCCTGCAATACATCAGGCGACGCAAGTCCCTGTGGGAGCGAGCCTGCTCGCGAAAGCGGTGCGTCATTCAAAATCAATGTTGGATGTGACGACCCCTTCGCGAGCAGGCTCGCTCCCACAGAAAAGCGGGGCCATCCGCGGAATCGCGGGCACAAAAAAGGCCTCCCGAAGGAGGCCTCTTTTTTGTCACGCCGCTTGCGCAGGCGCTACCGGATCAGCAGCTGTAGTACAGCTCGTATTCCAGTGGGTGTACGAAGGTACGTACCTTGATTTCTTCTTCGCTTTTCAGAGCGATGTAAGCGTCGATGAAGTCATCGGAGAACACGCCGCCTTTGGTCAGGAACGCACGACCTTTGTCCAGCTCTTCCAGGGCTTCTTTCAGGCTGCCGCAAACTTGTGGGATCTCTTTCGCCTCTTCAGGCGGCAGGTCGTACAGGTTTTTGTCAGCTGCATCGCCAGGGTGGATCTTGTTCTGGATACCGTCCAGGCCAGCCATCATCAGTGCTGCGAAGCACAGGTACGGGTTGGCAGCTGGATCCGGGAAGCGCGCTTCAATACGGCGGCCTTTCGGGCTCGACACGTAAGGAATACGGATCGAAGCGGAGCGGTTACGGGCCGAGTAGGCCAGCATCACTGGAGCTTCGAAGCCTGGAACCAGACGCTTGTAGGAGTTGGTCGCCGGGTTGGTGAAGCCGTTCAGGGCCTTACCGTGTTTGATGATGCCGCCGATGAAGTACAGAGCGGTATCGGACAGACCGGCATAGCCTTCGCCTGCGAAGGTGTTCTTGCCGTCTTTCCAGATGGACATGTGCACGTGCATGCCCGAGCCGTTGTCGCCGTACAGAGGCTTAGGCATGAAGGTAGCGGTGCGGCCGTAGGCATCGGCCACGTTGTGCACGACGTACTTCAGGGTTTGGGTTTCGTCGGCTTTCTTCACCAGGGTGTTGAACTTGACGCCGATTTCGTTCTGGCCGGCAGTTGCCACTTCGTGGTGGTGAACTTCGACGGTCAGGCCCATTTCTTCCAGTGCGTTGCACATGGAGGTACGGATTTCGTGGTCGTGGTCGAACGGCGGAACCGGGAAGTAACCACCTTTGACGCCTGGACGGTGGCCTTTGTTGCCGCCTTCCACGTCCTGGTCGGACATCCACGAGCCTTGTTCAGAGTAGATCTTGAACATGGAGCCGGAGATGTCGGACTTGAACTTCACTTGGTCGAAGATGAAGAACTCTGGCTCCGGACCGGCATACACAGTGTCGCCGATGGCGGTGGATTTGAGGTATTCCTCTGCGCGCTTGGCGATCGCACGTGGGTCGCGATCGTAGCCTTGCATGCTCGAAGGTTCGATGATGTCGCAGACCAGGATCAAGGTCGGCTCTTCGGTGAACGGGTCCAGTACGGCAGTGCTGTCGTCCGGCAGCAGGATCATGTCGGAGGCTTCGATGCCTTTCCAGCCAGCGATGGAGGAACCGTCGAACATCTTGCCGACTTCGAAGAAGTCTTCATCCAGCGCGTCGCGAGCCGGCATGGTCACGTGGTGCTGGGTGCCTTTGGTGTCCGTGAAGCGCAGATCAATCCACTTGACGTCATGATCTTTGATGAGTTGAACCGACTTCGACATAGTGTCCTCCGGGTGGCTTCGGGCTTAGTAGTGGATGCCCTTAGAATGTGGGTGATGCCGGCGCGAATACTCTGCCAAGGCAACCTGCCTCACAAGGGAGCAAATTGCATGCCAGTGCCCCACCATGGGTTTTTTGCCCCAATATCACGCTTATAAAGGTGTAAAGCGCATTAATGGGGAAAATCCCGCCCTACAATGTGGCGCTAAAATCAATAAATGACCTGTTTTGGTGCGCGCAAAACCTTCTGCACATTAACTGGTTAAACCTTGAGCAATTTCCGCTATAATCCGCGCCCCCCTTTTTCGGCAGGCCTCGCGCGCGCTGTTTCCATGAAATTAATCGTAAAAGTCTTCCCAGAGATCACCATCAAGAGCCGCCCGGTACGGATGCGTTTCATCCGCCAGTTGGCCAAGAACATCCGTGCCGTGCTCCGCGATCTGGATCCGGCTGTGGTGGTGAACGGCGTGTGGGACAACCTCGAGCTGGAAACCCGCGTCAGCGATCCCAAGGCTCTGAAGGAGATGGGCGAGCGTCTGAGCTGCATGCCGGGCGTCGCGCACTTCCTGCAAATCGATGAGTACCCGCTGGGTGATTTCGACGACATCGTTGAAAAATGCAAGCAGCACTACGGTGATGCGCTGGCCGGCAAGATTTTCTCGGTGCGTTGCAAACGCGCCGGCAAGCACCCATTCAGCTCGATAGATATTGAGAAATACGTCGGCAGCCAGTTGCGCCGCCAGTGCGGTGCCGCCGGGATCGACCTGAAAAAACCTGAAATCGAAGTCCGAATCGAAGTTCGCGACCAACGGTTGTTCGTGATCCACAGTCAGCACAACGGCATCGGCGGTTATCCGCTGGGTGCACTGGAGCAGACACTTGTGCTGATGTCCGGCGGCTTCGACTCCACTGTGGCGGCCTACCAGATCATGCGTCGCGGCCTGATGGCCCACTTCTGCTTCTTCAATCTGGGCGGAAGGGCTCACGAACTGGGCGTGATGGAAGTCGCGCACTTCATCTGGAAGAAGTACGGAAGCTCCCAACGCGTGTTATTTGTCAGTGTGCCGTTCGAGGAAGTACTGGGAGAAATTCTCGGTAAAGTCGATAACAGTCATATGGGCGTAGTATTGAAGCGTATGATGTTGCGCGCTGCGACCCAAATTGCCGATCGACTGCAAATCGAAGCACTGGTGACCGGGGAAGCGATCTCCCAGGTGTCGAGCCAGACATTGCCGAATCTGAACGTGATCGACTGCGTGACCGAGAAGCTGGTGCTGCGCCCGCTGATCGCCAGTCACAAGCAGGACATCATCGATCTGGCCAACGAAATCGGTACCGCCGATTTCGCCCGGCACATGCCGGAGTATTGCGGGGTCATTTCAGTCAACCCGAAGACGGCTGCCAAGCGCCACCGGGTGGAGCATGAAGAGAAAGAATTCGACATGGCAGTCCTTGAGCGTGCGCTCGAGAACGCCAAACTGGTGCCGATCGATCGCGTGATCGACGAATTGGGCCAGGATTTGCAGATCGAAGAAGTCAGCGAAGCACTGGCGGGCCAGATCATCATCGACATCCGTCACCCGGATGCCGCTGAAGACGAGCCGCTGGAACTCGGTGGCATTGAGGTACAGACGATGCCGTTTTATGCATTGAACGCTCGTTTCAAGGAACTGGACCCTACTCGCCAGTACCTGCTGTATTGCGACAAAGGCGTGATGAGTCGCCTGCATGCCCACCATTTGCTCAGTGAGGGGCATGCCAATGTGCGCGTTTATCGACCGAGCTAAGAGCCCGGGGCTGTTTGCCTGTGGCCTGCGTCATCGGCCCCCCGACTCTGCCGTCAAGCTGTAACGGCAAGGCCTGACTCTACTGTTAATCGCTGCCAAGACTTGTCAGCACACCGAATCCTCTGATCGAGATACACAAGTGATCGAAAATCTACGCAACATCGCCATCATTGCTCACGTTGACCATGGTAAAACCACCCTGGTAGACAAACTCCTGCGTCAATCCGGCACTCTGGAGCGCAACGAGCTCAACGACGAGCGCGTGATGGACTCCAACGACCAGGAAAAAGAGCGCGGTATTACCATTCTGGCGAAAAACACCGCCATCAACTGGAACGGCTACCACATCAACATCGTGGACACCCCGGGCCACGCCGACTTCGGCGGCGAAGTTGAACGCGTAATGTCGATGGTTGACTCCGTTCTGCTGCTGGTTGACGCTCAAGACGGCCCTATGCCGCAAACCCGTTTCGTGACCAAGAAGGCTTTCGAAGCCGGCCTGCGTCCGATCGTGTGCATCAACAAGGTTGACCGTCCAGGCGCGCGTCCGGACTGGGTTCTGGACCAGATCTTCGACCTGTTCGACAACCTGGGTGCCACCGAAGAACAGCTGGACTTCAAAGTCGTCTACGCCTCGGCCCTGAACGGCATTGCCGGTCTGGACCACACCGACATGGCTGAAGACATGACCCCGCTGTACCAGTCGATCGTCGACAACGTACCTGCGCCGAAAGTTGACCGTGAAGGCCCGTTCCAGATGCAAATCTCGGCACTGGACTACAACAGCTTCCTGGGTGTTATCGGTGTTGGCCGTATCGCTCGTGGTAGCGTCAAGCCGAACACTCCGGTTGTCGCCATCGGCGCCGACGGCAAGAAACGCAACGGCCGTATCCTGAAGCTGATGGGTCACCACGGTCTGCACCGTATCGACGTTGAAGAAGCGTTTGCCGGTGACATCGTGTGCGTGAGCGGTATGGACTCGCTGTTCATCTCCGACACCCTGTGCCAGCCGGACAACGTCGAGGCGATGAAGCCTCTGACCGTTGACGAGCCAACCGTTTCCATGACCTTCCAGGTGAACGACTCGCCTTTCTGCGGTAAAGAAGGCAAGTTCGTGACTTCCCGTAACATCAAGGAACGTCTGGACAAAGAGCTGCTGTACAACGTTGCTCTGCGCGTTGAAGAAGGCGACTCGGCTGACAAGTTCAAGGTTTCCGGCCGTGGTGAGCTGCACCTCTCGGTACTGATCGAAACCATGCGTCGCGAAGGCTTCGAAATGGGCGTTGGTCGTCCTGAAGTGATCATCCGTCAGGTTGACGGCGTGAAGCAGGAACCGTTTGAAAACGTCACCATCGACACCCCTGAAGAATCCCAGGGCAAGGTCATGGAAGAGATGGGTCTGCGTAAGGGCGACCTGACCAACATGGTGCCGGATGGCAAAGGCCGTGTGCGTCTGGAATACAACATCCCTGCTCGTGGTCTGATCGGTTTCCGTAACCAGTTCCTGACCCTGACCAACGGTGCTGGCATCCTGACCTCGATCTTCGATCGCTACGACACCATGAAGTCCGGCGACATGTCCGGTCGTCAGAACGGTGTTCTGGTATCGGTAGAAACCGGCAAGGCTCTGACCTACTCCCTGGAAACCCTGCAGGCACGTGGCAAGCTGTTCGTTGAACACGGTCAGGAAATCTACAACGGTCAGATCGTTGGTCTGAACAGCCGTGATAACGACATGGGCGTCAACCCAACCAAAGGTAAGAAGCTCGACAACATGCGTGCTTCGGGTAAAGACGAAACCATCGCCCTGGTTCCACCTGTTCGCTTCACCCTGGAACAGGCCCTGGAATTCATCCAGGACGACGAGCTGTGCGAAGTTACTCCTAAGTCCATCCGTCTTCGCAAGAAGATCCTGGACGAAGGCGAGCGTACCCGCGCTGCCAAGAAAGCCAAGAACTGAGTTTTAGTTCAGGCTGAATGAAAACGCCCCCGGTCGAAAGGCCGGGGGCGTTTTTGTTTGTCTGCGATTTGTGTGGCGTCTGTGCCGGCCTCATCGCGAGCAGGCTCGCTCCCACAGGGTATTGATGGTGAACACATAATTTGTGCACGACACCAATCACTGTGGGAGCGAGCCTGCTCGCGATGAGGTCAGGTCAAGCAGCGAAGATTCAGATCAGAATTTCTCGAGAGGCCGACGGCTGCTGCTGGTCTCGCGCGCCACTTCCTTCGGCTTGTAAGCGCAATACCCCGGTCGCGGCCCGATCTTCGGGTGGTTGCGGCAAGTATCCGGGCGCTTTTCATAAATAGTGCACAGACGGCTCTTACGATCCAGGTACAGGCAATCGTTGTTGCTCATGCGCTGGAGGGTGAAGATCTCGGTCTTCTGGCTGTAACGCTCGACGATCCCTTCCTTCTGCAAACGCTTGGCGATGTTCTTCGCCGGTTCGCCGCGCTCGAACTCGTCGACGATGCCGATGCGGATCAGATCCTTGATCTTGACCTCGACCGGCAGGGTGCAGCAGCTGGATATGCAGGAACCGCACATCGGCGCAGAGTATTTGGCCCAGGTATCGAGACGATCGATCTCTGCGGCGGCGATCAGGTTGGGCTTCATCATCGGTTGTTACCAGCGTGTGCATCAGGGCGCGCGATCATACCGGGACTGGTGGATTTTTGAACAACCTTTCGCCAGATTTTTTTAACTGTGGTCAACAACCCTTGAATTCCGGCACGGCCCCTGCATTGATTCAGGTACACGACAAGGTAATGCCGACCTATCTCGCACTAACAGGAAAAACTGCCGAACCAGAGCCTCTACCGCCTGTCAGACCGTCTAGGCTCAGACAACTCAAAGCTCGCTCGAGGTCTTATCGATGACTCAAGAACCACTTGTTCGCGAAGCAGAGGTGGCCGCATTCCGCGACGCCGTCTTGACCAAACTCACCTACGCGGTGGGCAAAGACCCGGATCACGCCTTCGACCACGACTGGTTCGAAGCCATTGCGCTGGCTGCGCGCGATCACATGGTCGAGCACTGGATGGACCACACCCGGCAGATCTACCGCAAAGGTCAGAAGCGGGTTTATTACCTCTCCCTGGAGTTTCTCATCGGCCGGCTGCTCTACGACAGTTTGAGCAACCTCGGCCTGCTCGACGTCGCCCGCGAAGCGCTGACCGAGCTCGGCGTCGACCTCGAACGTATCCGCCTGCTGGAGCCCGACGCAGCCTTGGGCAACGGCGGCCTCGGTCGTCTGGCGGCGTGCTTCATGGAAAGCATGTCGACCCTCGGCATCGCCGGCCACGGTTATGGCATTCGTTACGAACACGGCTTGTTCCGCCAGGCGATTGTCGATGGCTGGCAGCAGGAACAGACCGAACACTGGCTGGATTTCGGCAACCCGTGGGAATTCGAACGGCCAGAAGTGGTTTACCCGATCGGCTTCGGCGGCAGCGTCGAAACCGTGACCGACTCAAACGGCAAGTCCAAGCAAGTCTGGTCCCCGGCGGAAACCGTGCGCGCCATTGCTTATGACACTCCGGTAGTCGGCTGGCGCGGGGCGAGCGTCAACACGCTGCGCCTGTGGCGTGCCCGTGCGATGGAAGATTTGCACCTTGAGCGCTTTAACGCCGGCGACCACCTCGGCGCGGTCGCTGAAGTGGCGCGGGCGGAAAGTATCTCTCGCGTACTGTACCCGGCGGACAGCACCGAGGCCGGCCAGGAACTGCGCCTGCGCCAGGAATACTTCTTTGTCGCGGCATCTCTCCAGGATTTGCTGCGCCGTCATCGCAACATGCACACCTCGGTGCTGACCCTGGGCGACCACGCGGCAATCCAGCTCAACGACACTCACCCGTCCATTGCCGTGGCCGAACTGATGCGCCAATTGGTCGATGTCTACGACGTGGCGTGGGACGCCGCGTGGCAGGTCACCGTCGACACGCTTTCGTACACCAACCACACGCTGTTGCCGGAAGCGCTGGAAACCTGGCCGGTCGGTTTGATGGAGCGGATGCTGCCAAGGCACATGCAGATCATTTACCTGATCAACGCCCAGCACATCGACTCGCTGCGCGCCAAAGGCATTCACGATTTTGACGTGCTGCGCGCGGTATCGCTGATCGAAGAGGACAACGGTCGCCGTGTGCGCATGGGCAACCTGGCGTTTCTCGGCTCCCACAGCGTCAACGGCGTGTCCGGACTGCACACGCAACTGATGCGCAAAACCGTGTTCTCGGAACTGCACAAGCTCTACCCGGAGCGGATCAACAACAAGACCAACGGCATTACTTTCCGCCGTTGGCTTTATCAGGCCAACTCGGAATTGACCTCGATGCTGGTCGATGCCCTCGGCCCTGATCTGTTGGATAACCCGGAGGAGCGCTTGCTCGATCTGGAACCGTTCGCGGAAAAAGCCGCGTTCCGCAAGGCCTTCGCCGAACAGCGCCTGCACAGCAAAAAAGCGCTGGCGTACATCATTCACGAGCGCCTTGGGGTCGCGGTCAACCCGGCGGCGATGTTCGACGTGCAGGTCAAACGGATCCACGAATACAAACGTCAGTTGCTCAACTTGCTGCACACCGTCGCGCTGTATCAGGCGATTCGCGCCGAGCCGGAAATCGACTGGGTGCCGCGAGTGAAGATCTTCGCCGGCAAGGCCGCCGCCAGTTATCACCAGGCCAAGCTGATCATCAAACTGACCAACGACATCGCCCGGGTGGTGAACAATGACCCGACTGTGCGCGGCTTGCTCAAAGTGGTGTTCCTGCCTAACTACAACGTCAGCCTGGCGGAGAGCATCATTCCGGCGGCGGATTTGTCCGAGCAGATTTCCACCGCAGGCTTCGAAGCGTCGGGCACCAGTAACATGAAGTTCGGCCTCAACGGCGCGCTGACGATTGGCACGCTGGACGGCGCCAACGTGGAAATGTGCGAGCGCATCGGCGCCGAGCACATGTTTATCTTCGGCCTCAGCGCGCAGCAGGTTGAAGCGCGTAAACAGAATCATGAGTTCAATGCGACGCCGGATATTGCCGCGTCCCATCGGCTCAATGATGTGCTGCAAGCGATTCGTGGCGGGGTGTTCTCGCCGGATGATCCGTCCCGTTACACCGGCTTGATCGATTCGCTGATCGACTACGACCGCTTCCTGGTCTGCGCCGATTTCGATTCCTACTGGGACGCGCAGATGCGTGTTGAAGCCCATTGGCACGATTCGAACGAGTGGTGGCGTTCGGCGGTGTTGAACACGTCCCGGATGGGCTGGTTCTCCTCGGACCGGACCATTCGCGAGTACGCGACGGATATCTGGAAGGCATTGGAGTAACTTTTAGCCACAAATGTGCGCAAGGTCCGACGGTTGTTGGACCTGACCGATATACTAAGCACCAGTTTGCCAGATGTTTCAGTGATGTCCTTGCGGGCATCTTCGCGGGCAAGCCTCGCTCCTACAGGATTTACGCATACCTGTAGGAGCGAGGCTTGCCCGCGAAAGCATCAGCGCAGACGACACAGGCAATGGGCCGCTTAGGGATATCGACCATGCAATGGATGTTCATGCTGATAGGGCTGGTGCTGGGCTGGATACTCGACGAGTCGTTCAGCGACGCGCTGTTGGGTGCGTTACTCGGGTTGGGTATCGGCCAGGCCATTCGCATCGGCCGTTTGGGTTCACAGGCGGCTGAACAGCGCGCTCTGCTGGAGCAGGCGCAGGTGGCGCTGAATGCGGTCCAGCAACGCCTGGCCACGCTGGAGGTGTCTGGCGTCAAGGCGCCTGAAACCAGCGAGCCACTTGCCGAGGAACCGCTTGCCAGCGAACCGGCCCCGTCCCCGGTATTCATTCTCGAAGAAGTCCCTGTCTCTACCCCGGAGATGGTCTGGGAACTCCCGCCCGAACTCGAACCGATCACCGCGACAGCGACGCAAACCAGCCGTCCGCTGCCCGACGATGCCTGGACGCCCGAGCCGGTTGCCCGCGAGCCCGCCGTCCCGCGGGGCCCGAACTTCATCGAGCGCGCCATCAGCGGCACCCGTAACTGGCTGTTCGGTGGCAACACCGTGCTGCGGGTCGGTGTGGTGCTGTTGTTCCTCGGTCTGGCGTTTCTGCTGCGTTATGCCACCGAAGGCATGGTGGTGCCGATCGAACTGCGTTACGCCGGGGTGGCGGCGGCTGCGTTGGCCCTGCTCGGTCTGGGCTGGTGGCTGCGTCATCGCAACACTAACTATGCGTTGATGCTGCAAGGCACCGGGATCGCCGTGTTGTACCTGACGGTGTTCGCGGCCATGCGTTTGCATCCGCTGCTTGATCCGACGGCGGCGCTTGGGCTGCTGGTGGCGGTGACGGTGTTCTCGGCCATTCTGGCCATCACTCAAGACTCGCTGGCACTGGCGTGCGCCGCCGCGTTGGGCGGTTTCGCCGCGCCGATCCTGACGTCCACCGGCGCCGGCAACCATGTCGCGCTGTTCAGCTATTTCGCCTTGCTCAACGCCGGCATCCTCGCCATCGCCTGGTTCAAGGCCTGGCGGCTGCTCAACCTGATCGGCTTTGTCGGCACCTTCGGCATCGGTTTCGCCTGGGGCCTGCGCTCCTACACACCGGAGCTGCTGTGGAGCACCGAGCCGTTCCTGATTGTGTTTTTCCTGATGTACCTGGCCATCGGGCTGCTGTTTGCACGACGCAAGTTGCTGGAAATGAGCGACGCGCCCGAGGACGACAGTCGCGAGGCGCTGCTGCACTGGTCGGCGCGCAAAGGTGACTACGTCGACGGCACGATGCTGTTCGGCCCGCCGCTGGTAGGTTTCGGTTTGCAGTTCGCGCTGGTCCAGCATCTGGAGTTCGCTGCCGCTTTCAGTGCATTGGCGCTGGGCATGATTTACATGGGCCTGGCCCGCCTGCTGATGGGTGGCCGAGCGTTGTTGCTGGCGGAAACCTGTCTGGCGTTGGGCGTGATCTTCGCCAGTCTGGCGATCCCGTTGGGGCTTGATGCGCGCTGGACAGCGGCCGCTTGGGCGGTGGAAGGCGCCGGGATTTTCTGGCTCGGATTGCGTCAGCAACGACCGCTGGCACGCGCCTTTGCGTTGCTGCTGCAACTGGGCTCGGCGCTGGCGTTCCTCAGTGAGCTGCGGTTCGGCGAAAGCAGCCTGCTGGAAGGTGCGCCGCTGGGCGCGTTGATGCTCGGCGTGGCGCTGCTGTTCAGTTTCTACCAATTGCGCAACGCCTTGCCTGAGCAGTCATTGGCGTGGGAGCGCAAAGGGTTGCCGGTGCTGGCCTGCCTCGGTTTGACCTTCCTCTATCTGCTGGCGCCGCTGTTCTTCTTTACCCACGGCACGGCGATCAGTTGGGCGCTGGCCGGTCTGGCGACGTTGTTTGTCGGTCTGCGTCTGCAATCGCGCACCTTCCTCTTCACCGCGTTCGCTGTGCAATTACTGGGCGGCGCGTTGTTCCTGCTGCGCCTGCAAGGTGCGAGCGGTGAGTCTGGCGCGGTGTTCAGCGCGGGTTGGAGCGGTTTGCTCAGCGCGTCGCTGATCGGCCTGGCGTTGATCGCCGGTATGTTGCTGGCCGCCCGCGATGACATGGTGCGCAGCGATGCTCGGCTGTTGCGCGGTTTGTCGGTGGTGTTGCTGGCTGGCCTGGTGCTGATCAACCTCGCTGTTCTGTTCGTGTTGCCGTGGCAAACCGCAAGTGCGGTGTGGGCGGCCAGTGGTCTGTTCATTATCTGGCTGAGCCTTTATCTGAAGCAGCGCGTGAGTTTCATCTTCGGTCTGCTGTTGCAGGTGATTGGCGGGGCGGCGTTCCTGTTCGCCGGGCCGGACCTGCTGGGGCCGCTGGCCAGCGAAGGGTTGAAACCATTGGCGCATAGCGGATTCTGGACGCCGTTGGTGCTGGGGCTGGCGGCGTTGGTCGGCGCCTGGCGCTTGCAGCTCGGCAACCATGCTTCGGCGTTCGATGTCCTGAGTTTGCAGCGTTTGTCCGAAGTGCTGCTGGTGTGGGGCGCGGGTTGGTGGGCGTTGGCGTGGATCAGTGAAGTGCTGCGTTTTGCACCGATGAATCTTCAGGCGACGTTGCTGCTGACGGTCGCGGCGCTGAGCGTCGCGCTGTGGGCCGTGTTGGCGTTGCGCCTGAAATGGCCGTCGCTGGGTTTGCTCTGCACCTTGCTGATTCCTGCGGCGGGTGTGGTATTGCTCGGGGCATGGCATGCGCGTTACCACCCGGCGGCCGACTTCGGCTGGCTCGCCTGGGCGGCGGTGTTCGTCGTGCATTTCATCTCGCTGCGGCGTCTGGCGCCGATGCTCCCCGAGCGGGCTTTGAGCACCGCTCACGTGCTCGGTTGCTGGCTGTTGATCGGTGTACTGGCGCTGGAGTTGCGTTACGGCTTGCTGCTGTTGTCCGAGCAATACAACGCCTGGCGTTGGTTGGGTTGGGCGATTCTGCCAAGTGTTTATCTGGTGTTGATGGCCGCACCGCGTGCCTGGCCGTGGCCGGTGTCGGCTTATCCGCGCGAGTATCGACTGTACGCGGCGGCGCCGCTGGCCTTGCTCATGCTCGGCTGGTTCTGGCTGGCGAACATTGTCAGCGACGGCACCGCCGAGCCGCTGCCCTATGTGCCGCTGATCAATCCGCTGGAGTTGGGGCTACTGTTTGCGCTGTTCGGCGTTTACGTGTGGGCCCGCAGCGCCGTGACGCAATTGGCGATCCGCAAGGACATCTTCGATCACGCCACGCAGCTGATCGCGGGTGTTTCGCTGTTCGCGTTTTTCACCGCGCTGGTGAATCGCACGGCTCACCATTGGGGCGGCGTACCGTTCGAGCTGGATTTGCTGCTCGCGTCGATGCAGGTGCAGGCCGGTCTGTCGATCGTCTGGACCTTGATGGCGCTGAGTCTGATGATCGGTGGCCATCTGCGTCATCGTCGCGAAGTCTGGCTGATTGGCGCGGCGCTGATCGGCGTGGTGGTCGCGAAACTGTTCTTTGTCGAATTGAGTAACCGTGGCGGACTCGCCCGGATCGTCTCGTTTATCGGTGTTGGCGTGTTGCTGTTGGTGGTGGGCTATTTCGCCCCGTTGCCGCCCAAGCGCGTCGATGCTGCGCCGGAATCTGAAAAACCGGCCCCGGAAACCGAAGGAGTGTCGTCTTGAGTCAGAAGCTGAACCTGGTCTGGTTGGGCGCTGTTGCGTTGGGCGTGGCGCTGTCGGCCAACGCGCAGGAAAAACCGGCGGACTTCGCCACGCAAGTGCCGTTGACCGTGAGCGGCGAAGGTCCGTGGTATCGCCTCGAATTGCCCTTGGCCGTGCAGCTGAATGCGCGACAAACCGACCTCAGCGATGTGCGCGTGTTCAACGCGGCCGGTGAGGCTCAGGCCTACGCCGTGGCGCGGGAGACCGCGAAAACCGGCGAAACCCCCACCCTGACCGACGTGAAATGGTTCCCGTTGTACAACTCGGCGGACGCCACCGAGCGCGCGCCGAGTGTGCGGGTGCAATCGAGCGCCAATGGCACGCTGGTCGAAGTGCAGCCGTCGAGTCAGCTGGAGGTGGGCGAAGAAGTGCTGAGCGGTTGGCTGCTCGACGCCAGCGGCATCAAGGCACCGTTGCAGCAATTGATCCTCGACTGGACCAGCGAGCGCGATGGCTTCCAGCGTTTCAGCATCGAAGCCAGCGACGATTTGCAGCATTGGCAGTCGTGGGGTGACGGGCAGGTGGCGCGGCTGACGTTTGCCGACGAGCGGGTCGAGCAGCATGAGGTCGGCTTGCCGGGACAATCAGCGCGTTATCTGCGTTTGTTGTGGAACACGCCGCAATCGGCGCCGATATTGACCTCGGCGCAACTGCAAAGCGCCAGCACGCGCAGCCTGCCGCTGCCATTGGTCTGGTCGCAACCGTTAGCGGGCGCCAGCGTGAAGGCGGGTGAATACACCTGGCAATTGCCGATGGGGTTGAACGTCGAGCGCGTGCAGGTCGAGCTGAATCAGCCAAACAGCCTGGCGCCGGTGACGTTGTCCGGTCGTCGGGAAAGCAGCCTGCCGTGGCAGCCGCTGAGCAGTGGTTTGCTCTATCGCCTGACCCAGAGTGGCCAGGACGTGGTGCAGAACGAATTGCAGTTGCCGGGGCAAACCGTGCAGCAGTTGAAGTTGACGGTGGACGAGCGCGGCGGTGGCTTGGGCGCCGAGGCGCCGACGGTGCGTTTCGCTGTGCGTTCGACGCAACTGGTGTTCCTGGCGCGCGGCGCCGGGCCTTATACGCTGGCGCTGGGCAGTGCGACGGTGAAAGCGGCGAACCTGCCGCTGGCAACGTTGATTCCGGATTACAGCGCGGCGAAGTGGGCGGCGTTGGGCAAGGCTACGGTGTCGGGCGGGGTGGTAGAGACGCCGAGCTCCACACTCACATCCGTTGCACAGGCTGAACCGAACTGGAAGAAATTCGGGTTGTGGGCGGTGTTGTTGCTGGGTGTTTTGTTTTTGGCGGCGATGGCGTTCAGCTTGTTGCGTAAACCTCCGGCCAATTCCTGAGAAAGGCTGGCGCTGCGCGCCATTCGCGGGCAGGTGTACGCGTTCCACTGTAGGAGCGAGGCTTGCCCGCGAAGACTGACTGTCAGGCAGCAAAAATCTCAAAACTGCCACCTGTCGCCCGCCCACATCCGGCCGGTTTCGATCTACGCTAAACCCGGCACATGAACTCTGTTGGACGTATCACGTCTGATAGGAGGAAATACGCCCCGACTCGCGTTAAACTGCGCGGGTTTTTAGCCCCCCATTCCACCGGAGCCTTCCATGTCCCGCGTTACCCTGAGTCGCTATTTGATTGAGCAGACCCGTAGCAACAACACCCCTGCCGATCTGCGTTTCCTGATCGAAGTGGTGGCGCGCGCCTGTAAAGAAATCAGCCACGCCGTCTCCAAAGGCGCCCTGGGTGGTGTTCTGGGCAGCATGGGCACTGAAAACGTCCAAGGTGAAGTGCAGAAGAAGCTGGACGTGATGTCCAACGACATCCTGCTCGAAGCCAACGAATGGGGCGGTCACCTGGCCGGCATGGCGTCCGAAGAAATGGACAATGCCTACCAGATCCCGGGCAAATACCCGAAAGGCGCGTACCTGCTGGTATTCGACCCGCTGGACGGTTCGTCGAACATCGACATCAACGCGCCGGTCGGTACGATCTTCTCGGTGCTGCGTTGCCCGAACGAATACCTGACCCAGAACGAGCCTTTGAACGAAAAGGCCTTCCTGCAGCCAGGCGCTCAGCAGGTTGCCGCCGGTTACGCAATCTACGGTCCACAGACCATGCTGGTGCTGACCCTGGGCAATGGCGTCAAAGGCTTCACCCTGGACCGTGAAATGGGCAGCTTCGTACTGACCCATGAAGACATCACGATCCCTGAGTCCACTCAGGAATTCGCGATCAACGCCTCCAACCAGCGTCACTGGGAAGCGCCGGTACAGCGTTACGTCAGCGAATTGCTGGCTGGCGATGAAGGCCCGTTGAAAAAGAACTACAACATGCGCTGGGTTGCCGCGATGGTTGCCGACGTGCACCGCATCCTGACCCGTGGCGGTCTGTTCATGTACCCACGCGACAGCCGCGAGCCGTCGAAGCCGGGCAAACTGCGCCTGATGTACGAAGCCAACCCGATGTCGTTCCTGGTTGAACAGGCGGGCGGCGCGTCCACCGACGGCCATCAGCGCATCCTCGACATTCAACCGGAAGGCCTGCACCAGCGCGTAGCAGTGTTCCTCGGTTCGAAAGAAGAAGTCGCACGCGTCACGGCTTACCACAAGGAATAAACATGACCGCGCCCTGGCAGCCGTTGCTCGAATGGTGGTTCGGAAATTCCGAATCGCCGAACGAAGTAGCGGCTGAGAAGGGCAGGTTATGGTTCGGCAAGCACGACAGCCAGGACCTCGAAGCGCAGACGCGTTTCGGGGACTGGGTCGAGCAGGCACTGGCCGGCGGATTGACTGACTGGGCGCAACGCCCGGAAGGTTGGCTGGCCTTGGTGCTGCTGCTCGATCAACTGCCGCGAATGATCTTTCGCGAAACACCCAAATCCTTTTCCGGCGATCTCAGGGCTCAGGCTCTCGTAGCGCAAGGCATTGCTGCGGATTTCGATCGGCAGTTGCGACCGATTCAGCGGGTGTTCATCTATCTGGTGTTCGAGCACTGCGAGAATCTCGCGGTGCAGAATGAGGCCGTCTCACGCTATATCGATCTGGTGGCGCAACAGCCGGAGGGCGACCGGAAACTCTTTAGCAACTATCTGAGCTACGCCGAGAAGCACCAGCAGGTAATTGCGCGGTTTGGACGGTTTCCGCATCGCAATGCGGTGTTGGGAAGGGAGTCTACGGTTGAGGAGTTGGTGTTTCTTTCGCAGCCTGGGTCAAGGTTCTAAATTTTCATTGCGGCTGATGCCGTCATCGCGAGCAGGCTCGCTCCCACATGGATCTTCGTAACGCTGGAGATCCACTGTGGGAGCGAGCCTGCTCGCGATGAGGCCCGCAAGAGCGCCTTAAATCCTGAAGCTACCGACCAACTGCTTAAGACGCGCCGCCTGCTGTTCCAGGTCAGAACACGCCCGCAACGTCGCCTGCAAATTCTCCACCCCTTCCTGGTTCAACGTGTTGATCTCCGTAATGTCGACATTGATCGACTCCACCACCGCAGTCTGCTCTTCCGTCGCCGTCGCCACGGACTGGTTCATCCCGTCGATCTCGCCAATCCGCTGTGTCACGCTACCCAGGCGCTCGCCCGCCTGATTGGCGATGCCGACGCTGCTTTCACTCTGACGCTGGCTGTCGGTCATGGTGCTCACCGCTTCACGGGCGCCGACTTGCAGTTCCTCGATCATCTTCTGCACTTGCTGCGCCGAGTCCTGGGTGCGATGCGCCAGGTTGCGCACTTCGTCGGCGACCACGGCAAAACCGCGCCCGGCTTCACCGGCACGGGCGGCTTCGATGGCGGCGTTCAGCGCCAACAGGTTGGTCTGCTGCGAGATGCTGGTGATCACTTCCAGAATCTGCCCAATGTTCACCGTGTTGCTGTTGAGCGTCTCAATGTTGCCGCACGAATCGCTGATCTTCGCCGAGAGCTGCTGCATCGCCGCGATGGTTTTATCCACCACTTGCTGACCGTCTTCGGCCAAGGCGCGTGCATCGCTGGAATGCTGCGAGGCGAGGGCGGCGTTCTGGGCGATTTCCTGAGCGGCGGCGCCCAGTTCATTGATGGCGGCGGCCACGCTGCTGGTGCGCGAGGCTTGCTGGTCGGAGTTGAACATCGACGAGTTGGACGCGGCGACAACACGCAGGGCGACCTCGTTGACCTGGCCGGTGGCCGAGGACACTTCGCGGATCGAGGTGTGAATACGCTCGACAAAGCGGTTGAACGAAGTACCCAGCGCGCCGAATTCGTCGTGGCCGTGAATGGTCAGGCGTTTGGTCAGGTCGCCTTCACCTTCGGCGATGTCATGCATGGCGCGGCCCATGGTCAGCAGCGGCTGCATCAGGAAGCTGATCAGCATGCCCAGCAGCGCGATGATGATCACCACCGCGATAACCATGGCGATGATCGCCGAGGTGCGGAATTCGCTGAGCATCGAGAACGCGGTGTCCTGATCCAGCACCAGCGCCACATACCAATCCGCCGACGGCACGCCGTTGACGTGAGTGAAGGAGATGAACTGGCGTTTGCCGTCGATCTCGACCTCTTTCATGCCCGGGCTGACTTGCGGCGCGCCGTTCGGGTAGGCCTCGGCGAGGTTCTTGAGCACCAGTTTGCTGTCCGGGTGAATCAGGATCTTGCCGTCGGCGCTGACGATAAACGCATGGCCGTGACCGCCGAAGTTCAGCGAGTTGATGATCGCGCTGACGCTGGACAGGTCAATGTCGGCGCCGGCGACGCCGATCATCTGGTTCTGATGCTTCACCGGTGTGGCCACGGTGATCACCAGTTTGCCGGAGGACGCAGCGATGTACGGTTCGGTGACGATGGTCTGTTGCGCGCCGTTGGCCGCCTTGTACCAGCCACGTGCGCGAGGGTCGTAATCGGCGGCGCGATTGCCGGCCGGAACCGAGAACATCACGCCGTCAGTGCCGCCGAAGTAGCTCAGCTGGAAATTGCTGGTGTAGGCCGGCAGGTCGATGGCGCGCTTGAGGCTGGCCTGGGCGCTGCCGTCCACGGCGATCTGTTGGGACAACGATTGCAACAGCTGGATGCGGCTTTCCAGCCAGGTTTGAATGTTGCTGGTGGTCAGGCTGCCGAGTTCCTGCATCGACGATTCGGTACTGCTGCGCAAGGTCTGGCGCTGGCGGTAGTCGTTGAAGAGGATGAAACAGGCGAATGCAACGGCCACCACGAGGGCAGCAGCCAACAAGATTTTGTGGCTGAACTTCATGTTTCTGGTCATTAAATGAACTACCGCGGAGGTGCTGGTCGACAAGGGGCGTCAATTTGCCACAGGAACGGGCTTTGCGCTGCCTTTTATGTCGACTGAGCGACGCCAAAGATTAGGCGAATTCTGTCAAAACCGACGAAATGCTCAACAACGCGAGAAAGTGGCTGATTTTTCGGCAAAAGGCAGACGAGCGGCCCGATAAATAGGCACTCGGTCAGGGAACCAGACAGGGGTTTTCTCTTCTAAGCTTCAGCTTGGCTGTCATGCCATTCCCCTTTGTCCCAGGAGCTACACAATGTCGCTGCGTTCCATCGCCCTGCTTTCGTTCTGCGTGTTGCTGGCCGCGTGCGGCAAAATCAATCAGGAAAACTACTCCAAGTTGTCGACAGGCATGGCCAAGGCCGAGGTGGAAACCTTGCTGGGCAAACCTACCGACTGCGCGGGCGCGCTCGGCATGTCCAGTTGCACCTGGGGCGACAAGAACAGCTTTATCAGCGTGCAGTACGCCGGTGACAAAGTGTTGATGTTTTCCGGCCAAGGCCTGAAGTAAACCGGGGCGATATGCCCACGGGAGAAAAACAATGAAGCGGTTATTGATCCTCCTTTTTGCCAGCCTGGTTTTGGCCGGCTGCGCCACTTCTGGTGAAAATCCGTTGGCGCCGAAAACGGTCAACAGCGTCAATCTCAAGAAGTACCAAGGGACCTGGTACGAGTTGGCGCGTCTGCCGATGTATTTCCAGCGCAACTGTGCGCAATCCGAAGCGCATTACACGCTCAAGCCGGACGGTAACATCCTGGTGCTGAATCGCTGCCTGACGGCGGATTGGCAATGGGAAGAGGCCAAGGGCACGGCTTATCCACAGGTGCCGGGCAAGACCGACAAGTTGTGGGTCGAGTTCGATACCTGGTTTTCGCGGTTGATACCGGGTGTGGCGAAGGGCGAGTACTGGGTGTTGTTCGTCAGCGAAGACTACAAGACTGCGATCGTCGGCGACCCGAGCCGCCGCTATCTGTGGCTGCTGTCGCGAACCCCGACGGTCAACGGTGTAGTGCGCGAAGAACTGCTGAGCAAGGCGCGTCAGCAGGGGTATGACACCACGCGGCTGATCTGGCGTGCGACGGATACGCAGATGGCCAAGACCTCGAATTGACTACATATCCCTTGTAGGAGCCGGCTTGCTGGCGATGGTGTGTCAGCTACATTGATGTCGACTGACACACCATCGCCAGCAAGCCGGCTCCTACAAGGGTTTGTGTTAACCCAAGAGATCGCGCAGGACTTGGGTGAACGCGCGGTTACTTTCTTCTTCTGCGGCATGTCGCCCGTCACGCACAACCCACTGGCCATTGACCAGCACATCGCGCACCTGGCGATCGCCGCCGGCAAACAACCAACGATTGAGAATCCCGTCGCCACTGGCGGTCGCCAGGTACGGATCGTTGCCGTCCAGCACCAGCCAATCTGCCCGTTTGCCAACTTCCAGTGCACCGATCGGCTGCCCCATCGCCTGCGCGCCGCCGTCGAGTGCCGCGTCGTACAGCGTACGGCCGACCATCGGCTGATCCGCGCCATACAACCGGTTGCGCCGCTGATCCCGCAGGCGCTGGCCGTATTCCAGCCAACGCAATTCTTCCACCACGCTCAGCGACACATGGCTGTCAGAACCGATGCCCATGCGCCCACCTTGAGCGAGGAAGTCCACCGCCGGGAAAATCCCGTCGCCGAGGTTGGCTTCGGTGGTCAGGCACAAACCGGCAATGGCGCGACTCTTGGCCATCAGCGTGACTTCTTCCGGGTTGGCGTGGGTCGCGTGGACCAGGCACCAGCGTTGGTCGACTTCGGTATTTTCGTACAGCCATTGCAGCGGCCGGCGACCGCTCCAGCTCAGGCAGTCGTCGACTTCCTTCTGCTGCTCGGCGATGTGAATGTGCACCGGGCACTGCTTGTCGCTGGCCGCCAGCACTTCGCTAATCTGTTGCGGTGTTACCGCACGCAACGAGTGGAAACACAGACCCAGCGATTGCGCCGGTTGCTGCGCCAGGATCGGCTGCAAGCGCGACTGGAGTTTGAGGTAGTTTTCAGTGCTGTTGATAAAGCGACGTTGGCCGTCGTTCGGCGTCTGGCCGCCGAAACCGGAATGGCTGTAGAGCACCGGCAGCAGGGTCAAACCGATGCCGGCCGAGCTGGCCGCCTGGCTGATGCGCAATGCCAGTTCGGCCGGATCTGCATAGGGTTGGCCGCTTGTGTCGTGGTGCACGTAATGAAATTCCGCCACCGAGGTGTAACCGGCCTTGAGCATTTCGATGTACAGCTGACGGGCGATTACGCCGAGTTGGTCGGGGCTGATTTTTCCGACGAGACGGTACATCAAATCGCGCCAGGTCCAGAAACTGTCGTTCGGATTACCGGCCACTTCCGCCAGCCCGGCCATCGCTCGCTGGAACGCGTGGGAGTGCAGATTCGGCATGCCTGGCAGCAGCGGACCGCTTAGCCGTTCGGCACCATCTGCGTGGGAATCGGCCTGGATATGGGTCAAAACGCCGTCGGCGCTGACCTCAAGACGTACATTGTTGGCCCATCCACTAGGCAGCAGCGCGCGTTCGGCAAAGAAGGCGGACATGGTTCAGCACCCCATCGTGTGTTATTTGTATATACATATACAGACGTTTGCCTGCCCGGTAAACTCCGGCAAGCTAGCAACCTCTCTTCAACGAACAAGGATTAACCGTGCCGACTCCGCCTGCAGTGTCACCGTTGGCCGCGAACATGGGCGACAGTCCGGCGCCCTTGTACGCCCGCGTCAAACAGATGATCACCCAGCAAATCGACAGTGGAAACTGGCCGCCGCACTACCGCGTTCCGTCGGAAAGCGAGCTGGTCAGCCAACTCGGTTTCAGCCGCATGACCATCAACCGCGCCCTGCGCGAGATGACTGCCGACGGTCTGTTGGTGCGTATGCAAGGCGTCGGCACGTTCGTCGCCGAACCGAAAAGCCAGTCCGCGCTGTTCGAAGTACACAACATCGCCGACGAAATCGCCTCCCGTGGCCATCGCCATACCTGCAAGGTCATTACCCTTGAAGAAGAGGCCGCCGGTTCCGAGCGCGCCCTGGCGCTGGACATGCGTGAAGGTCAAAAAGTCTTCCACTCGCTGATCGTGCATTTCGAAAACGATATTCCGGTGCAAATCGAAGACCGTTTCGTCAACGCGCTGGTCGCCCCGGACTACCTCAAGCAGGACTTCACCCTGCAAACGCCTTACGCCTATCTGAACCAGGTCGCGCCGCTGACCGAAGGCGAGCATGTGGTCGAGGCGATTCTGGCCGAGGCCAGCGAGTGCAAATTGCTGCAGATTGAGAAAGGCGAGCCGTGCCTGCTGATTCGTCGCCGCACCTGGTCTGGCCGTCAGCCAGTGACCGCCGCCCGTTTGATCCACCCTGGTTCCCGTCATCGTCTGGAAGGTCGGTTTCATAAATGAGTCAGATAAAGGTTTTACGTGCCGTTGATTACCCGCGCATGCCGTGGAAAAACGGCGGCGGCAGCACTGAAGAAATCACCCGCGATGCGGGTACTGGCCTGGATGGTTTCGGTTGGCGCCTGTCGATTGCCGATATCGGTGAGTCGGGCGGTTTCTCGACGTTCACCGGCTATGAGCGGGTGATCACCGTGCTGCAAGGCGACGGCATGACCTTGCGCGTCGATGGCCAGGACACGCATCCGTTGTTACCGCTGGAACCGTTTGCGTTCAGTGGCGAGAGCCAGGTGTCGTGCACTCTGCTTGGCGGAGCGATTCGCGACTTCAACCTGATCTATGCGCCGCAGCGTTACAGCGCACGGTTGCAGTGGCTGGACGGTGAGCAACGGTTTTTCAGTTCGGCGGGCACGGTGTTGGTGTTCAGTGTCGGCGAGGCGCTGGAATTGCAGGTCGGTAACAACACCCAGCAATTGGGTCGCCATGACTGCCTGCAACTCGACGGTAATAACGGCCTGCTGGAAGTCTCCAGTAAAGGCCCGTGCTGTGTGGTCGAGCTGACTGCACGCTGATCCAAAATCCTTTCGCGGGCAAGCCTCGCTCCTACAGTGGACCGCAGATCCCCTGTAGGAGCGAGGCTTGCCCACGAAGTTTTTCCACCGATCAAATCCGTTCCCTAATGCGCACCACTTTGTTACCGAACGCCCCAGCGTGGCGCAAAACCACGCTCAAGTAACAACAGTCCTCCCCTCCGCAAAATCCTCCCGAAAAATTTCATCTTCTCCAAAACCCTTGATCCAGGGGGCTTCCAGCCTTCCAGAAACTTTTCTTGAACACCCATCCAACAAGTTGGCCGCTTGATTGCATATGCTTGTATGTACAAGTAAAGACGTATGCGTATGAGTCGATCGAGACTCTCCGCAGCGTCCACTGATTCGCTTGTGTCGCGTTGACGCGCACAGGCTGGCTTACCCACCGCCAGGGTTGGTTTGAATTGATCGCTGAGGAGTCTTTTTCGTGACTGACAATACCCAGAAACCTACTAAGTTTCGTGACGTTGAAATCCGTGCCGCCCGCGGTAACAAGCTGACCGCCAAGAGCTGGCTGACCGAAGCGCCGCTGCGCATGCTGATGAACAACCTCGACCCGGAAGTCGCCGAGAACCCTAAAGAGCTGGTGGTTTACGGTGGTATCGGTCGTGCGGCGCGTAACTGGGAATGCTACGACAAGATTGTCGAAAGCCTGACCAACCTGAACGAAGACGAGACCCTGCTGGTGCAATCCGGCAAGCCGGTCGGCGTGTTCAAGACCCACGCCAACGCCCCGCGCGTACTGATCGCCAACTCCAACCTGGTGCCACACTGGGCGAGCTGGGAACACTTCAACGAACTCGACGCCAAAGGCCTGGCCATGTACGGCCAGATGACCGCCGGCAGCTGGATCTACATCGGTAGCCAGGGCATCGTTCAAGGCACCTACGAAACCTTCGTCGAAGCCGGTCGCCAACACTACAACGATGACCTCAAAGGTCGTTGGGTCCTGACCGCAGGCCTGGGCGGCATGGGCGGCGCTCAACCTCTGGCTGCAACCCTGGCCGGCGCTTGCTCGCTGAACATCGAATGCCAACAGGTCAGCATCGACTTCCGTTTGAACAGCCGCTACGTCGACGAGCAAGCCAAAGACCTCGACGACGCCCTGGCCCGCATCGAGAAATACACCAAGGAAGGCAAAGCGATTTCCATCGCCCTGCTGGGGAACGCCGCTGAAATCCTGCCGGAACTGGTCCGTCGCGGTGTGCGTCCGGATATGGTCACCGACCAGACCAGCGCCCACGACCCGCTCAACGGTTACCTGCCGGCTGGCTGGACCTGGGAAGAGTACCGCGCTCGTGCCAAGACCGAGCCTGCTGCCGTGGTGAAAGCCGCCAAGCAATCGATGGCCGTGCACGTTAAAGCGATGCTGGATTTCCAGAAAATGGGCATCCCGACTTTCGACTACGGCAACAACATCCGTCAGATGGCCCAGGAAGAAGGCGTGGAAAACGCATTCGACTTCCCAGGCTTCGTACCAGCTTACATCCGTCCGCTGTTCTGCCGTGGTATCGGCCCGTTCCGTTGGGCTGCACTGTCGGGCAACGCCGAAGACATCTACAAAACCGACGCCAAGGTCAAAGAACTGATCCCGGACGACGCCCACCTGCACAACTGGCTGGACATGGCGCGCGAGCGCATCAGCTTCCAGGGTCTGCCGGCGCGTATCTGCTGGGTTGGCCTGGGCCTGCGCGCCAAGCTTGGCCTGGCGTTCAACGAAATGGTACGCAGCGGTGAATTGTCCGCGCCAATCGTGATCGGCCGCGACCACCTGGACTCCGGTTCGGTGTCGAGCCCGAACCGCGAAACCGAATCGATGCAAGACGGTTCCGATGCCGTGTCCGACTGGCCACTGCTCAACGCCCTGCTCAACACCGCGAGCGGCGCGACCTGGGTTTCCCTGCATCACGGCGGCGGCGTCGGCATGGGCTTCTCCCAGCATTCCGGCATGGTGATTGTCTGCGACGGTACTGACGAAGCGGCCGAGCGTATTGCCCGCGTTCTGCACAACGACCCGGCCACCGGCGTTATGCGTCACGCCGATGCGGGTTACCAGATCGCGATCGACTGCGCCAAGGAACAAGGGCTGAACCTGCCGATGATTACCGGTAAATAAAACAGCCTTAGGCACTACGCAAAACCTGTAGGAGCGAGGCTTGCCCGCGAAGGCGTCTTTACTGACCCACCGCGGTTCGCGGGCAAGTCGGATCGCCGCACCGCTCGCTCCTACAGGGGCAACACCAACCCGGAAGAACAATCCACAGAGGTTGAATCATGGCTGTTAACAACGATCGTGCAGGCAGCAAACCGTTGATCGAGAAACGCTCGATCGACTACATCCCGGAATCGGAAAGACACGGTCGTCTGTTCAGCCAGTTCACGCTGTGGATGGGTGCCAACCTGCAAATCACCGCGATTGTCACCGGGGCCCTGGCCGTGGTGCTGGGCGGTGACGTGTTCTGGTCGTTGATCGGTCTGTTGATCGGTCAACTGCTCGGCGGCGGGGTGATGGCGCTGCACGCTGCGCAAGGGCCCAAGCTTGGCCTGCCGCAGATGATCTCCAGCCGTGTGCAGTTCGGCGTTTATGGCGCGGCGATCCCGATCGTTCTGGTGTGCCTGATGTACCTGGGTTTCACCGCAACGGGCACCGTGCTGTCCGGTCAGGCGCTGGGCCAGTTGTTTGGCGTCAGTGACACCGTCGGTATCCTCATCTTCGCCAGTGTCATCGTGCTGGTCACGGTGCTGGGCTATCGGGTGATCCATTGGATTGGCCGTATTGCCAGCGTCATTGGTGTGATTGCCTTCGTTTACCTGTTCAGCCGTTTGATGAGCCAGACCGACGTTGGCGCACTCCTGCAAATCCGCCACTTCAGCTGGAGCAGCTTCCTGCTTGCGGTGTCGCTCGCGGCGTCCTGGCAGATCGCCTTCGGTCCTTACGTGGCTGACTATTCACGCTACCTGCCGAGCAAGACTTCCTCGGTGAAAACCTTTTTCGCCGCGGGTGCAGGTTCGGTCATTGGCGCGCAGGTGGCGATGATCCTCGGCGTGTTTGCCGCCGCCTCGGCCAATGGGCAATTCGCCGGTCACGAAGTGGCCTACATCGTGGGTCTGGGTGGTACCGGTGCCACCGCTGCGCTGCTGTACTTCAGCATCGCGTTCGGCAAGGTCACCATCTCCACGCTGAACTCCTACGGCAGCTTCATGTGCATCGCGACCATCATCAGCGGTTTCCGTGGTGACCTGAAAGTAACGCGCTTGCAGCGTCTGCTGTTTGTGCTGGTCATCGTCGGTACGGCGACCCTGATGGCGTTGCTCGGCCAGCACTCGTTCCTCGGTGCGTTCAAGTCCTTCATCCTGTTCTTGCTGGCGTTCTTTACCCCATGGAGCGCGATCAACCTGGTGGACTACTACTGCATCACCCGCGAGCGCTATGACGTGCCGGCGCTGTCCGATCCGAACGGTCGTTACGGTCGTTGGAACGTTCTGGGTATCAGCGTCTATGTTTTCGGTGTGCTGGTGCAGCTGCCATTCATCTCCAGCAAGTTCTATACAGGTCCGCTGGTGGCCGCTCTGGGTGATGTGGATATCTCCTGGATCATCGGCCTGGTGATTCCCGCCGGCCTGTATTACGTGTGTGCAAAAAAATGGCACGGCACAGTGCCCGATCAACTGATCCTGCCGGTCGAGCGGGACGTTATTACCGAACAAAAGCTGAATGTCGGTCGCGCTGCGGCGCAGGCCTGATTGGACGTGGACAGGGCTGGATGCCTCTTGACTGCCGTAAGCCAATTCATGATTAGGAGCGTCACAACAATGAAATCGAACAAGACCCTGCTGACCACATTGCTTTCCATGGGCCTGCTGGCCAGCGCCGGCGCCACTCAGGCAGCCGGTTGGTGCGAATCGGGCAAACCGGTGAAATTCGCCGGCCTGAACTGGGAAAGCGCCATGCTCCTGACCGACGTGCTGCAAGTCGTGCTGGAGAAAGGCTACGACTGCAAGACCGACAGCCTGCCGGGCAACTCCATCACCATGGAAAACGCCCTGAGCAGCAACGACATTCAAGTGTTTGCCGAAGAGTGGGTCGGCCGCAGCGAAGTCTGGAACAAGGCCGAGAAGGCCGGCAAAGTCGTCGGTGTCGGCGCGCCAGTCGTGGGCGCAGTCGAAGGCTGGTACGTACCGCGCTACGTGATCGAAGGCGACGCCAAGCGCAAACTGGAAGCCAAGGCGCCGGACCTGAAAAACATTGCTGACCTGGGCAAGTATGCCGCCGTGTTCAAGGACGCCGAAGAGCCAGCCAAGGGCCGTTTCTACAACTGCCCGGCGGGCTGGACCTGTGAGCTGGACAACAGCGAAATGCTGAAAAGCTACGGCCTGGAAAGCAGCTACACCAACTTCCGTCCGGGCACCGGCCCGGCACTGGATGCCGCAGTGCTGTCGAGCTACAAGCGTGGCGAGCCGATCCTGTTCTACTACTGGTCGCCAACGCCGCTGATGGGCCAGGTTGACCTGGTGAAACTCGAAGAGAAGCCGGGCGTGGACAAGCGCGTGACCATCAAGGTTGGCCTGTCCAAGACCTTCCACGAGCAAGCGCCGGAACTGGTGGCCGTGCTGGAAAAGGTCAACCTGCCGATCGACCTGCTGAACCAGAACCTCGGGCGTATGGCCAAAGAGCGGATCGAGTCGCCAAAACTGGCCAAGATCTTCTTGAAGGAACATCCTGAAGTCTGGCACGCATGGGTGAGCGAAGACGCAGCCAAAAAGATCGACGCGGCCTTGTAGGTTGAGCTTCTCCGACTGCCGTCAGCGGCAGTCGGATGCTTGATCGCAACCCCTTGATTGAGAGTCTCTTATGTTTCCCGAAAGCTTTACCTTTTCCATCGCCGACTGGGTCAACGGTTGGGTCGATTCGCTGGTCACCAACTACGGCGATGTGTTCCGCAGCATCTCCGACACCCTGTTGTGGGCCATCGTCAATCTTGAAGGGCTGCTGCGTGCGGCGCCCTGGTGGCTGATGCTGGCGATCGTGGCGGGCGTTGCCTGGCACGCGACCCGCAAGGTCGTGACCACCTCCGTGATCGTCGGTTTGCTGTTCCTGGTGGGCGCGGTCGGCCTCTGGGACAAGCTGATGCAGACCCTCGCGCTGATGATGGTCGCGACGGTCATTTCGGTGCTGATCGGCATTCCGCTGGGCATTCTCTCGGCACGCAGCAATCGCCTGCGTTCGGTGCTGATGCCGTTGCTGGACATCATGCAGACCATGCCGAGCTTCGTGTACCTGATCCCGGTGCTGATGCTGTTCGGCCTGGGCAAGGTCCCGGCGATTTTCGCCACCGTGATCTACGCCGCGCCGCCGCTGATCCGCCTGACTGATCTGGGCATCCGCCAGGTCGACGGTGAAGTGATGGAAGCGATCAACGCCTTCGGTGCCAACCGCTGGCAGCAACTGTTTGGTGTGCAACTGCCGCTGGCCCTGCCGAGCATCATGGCCGGGATCAACCAGACCACCATGATGGCCCTGTCGATGGTGGTGATTGCCTCGATGATCGGTGCCCGTGGCCTGGGTGAAGATGTGTTGGTGGGGATTCAGACCCTCAACGTCGGACGCGGCCTTGAAGCCGGTCTGGCGATCGTGATTCTGGCAGTGGTGATCGACCGCATTACACAGGCGTACGGTCGTGCACGGCATGAGGTGAGCAAATGAGCAACGCAGCCATCAGCAAGATCGAAGTCAAAAACGTCTTCAAGATTTTCGGTAACCGTTCCAAGGAAGCGCTGGGCATGATCGGCCAGGGCAAGACCAAGGATCAGGTGCTGGCCGAAACCGGTTGCGTAGTCGGTGTGAACGACCTGTCGTTGAGCATCGGCAGCGGCGAGATCTTCGTGATCATGGGCCTGTCCGGTTCCGGTAAATCGACCCTGGTGCGCCACTTCAACCGCCTGATCGACCCGACCAGCGGCGCGATCCTGGTGGATGGCGTGGACATCCTGCAATACGACATGGAAGCCCTGCGCGAATTTCGTCGTCGCAAGATCAGCATGGTGTTCCAGAGCTTCGGCCTGTTGCCGCACAAGACTGTGGTGGACAACGTCGCCTATGGCCTGAAAGTGCGCGGCGAGAGCAAGCAGATGTGCACCGAACGCGCGCTGCACTGGATCAACACCGTGGGCCTCAAGGGCTACGAAAACAAATACCCGCATCAGCTCTCGGGCGGCATGCGTCAGCGTGTGGGCCTGGCGCGTGCGTTGGCGGCGGACACCGACATCATCCTGATGGACGAAGCCTTCAGTGCGCTCGATCCGCTGATTCGCGCCGAGATGCAGGACCAGTTGCTGGAGCTGCAAAAGACCCTGCACAAGACCATCGTCTTCATCACCCACGACCTCGACGAGGCCGTGCGCATCGGCAACCGCATCGCGATCCTCAAGGATGGCCGCCTGATTCAGGTCGGCACCCCGCGAGAGATCCTGCATTCGCCGGCGGATGAGTATGTCGACCGGTTCGTACAGCGGCGGGCGGCGGTGGTTTAAAGGTTTGCGGCGTTTGTGCCGGCCCCATCGCGAGCAGGCTCGCTCCCACACCTGTAGGAGCGAGGCTTGCCCGCGAAGGCGCCGGTGAAGCTGCATCAATATTCAGGATGTACGGTTGAGGTTAATGATGTCCCAGGCTGAAAAAATCGTTATCGCCGATGCCCCGTTGCGTTGGCAGGATGTGGTCGCGGTAGCCCGTCACGGCGCACAACTCGAGCTGTCGGCCCAGACCTGGGCACGCATCGACAATGCCCAGGCGATCGTCCAGCGCATCGTCACCAGCGGCGAACGCGCCTATGGCGTCAACACCGGTCTGGGCGCGCTTTGCAACGTATCGCTCAAAGACGAACAGCTCAGCCAACTGTCACGCAACACCTTGCTCAGCCACGCCTGTGGCGTCGGCGCACCACTGGCCGACGAGCAGACCCGCGCGATCATGTGCGCAGCGATCCGCAACTACTCCCAGGGCAAATCCGGCATTCACCGGCAAGTGGTCGAAGCCTTACTGGCGCTGCTCAATCGGGGCATCACCCCGCAAGTGCCGTCCCAGGGTTCGGTCGGTTACCTGACCCACATGGCACACATCGGCATCGCACTGCTGGGTGTCGGCAATGTCAGCTATCGCGGGCAGATTGTTTCCGCTCAACAGGCGCTGGCTGAAGAAGGCCTGCAACCGGTTCAACTCGGTGCCAAGGACGGTTTGTGCCTGGTCAACGGCACGCCGTGCATGAGTGGCCTCAGCTGCCTGGCGATTGCCGATGCGACGCGCCTGCTGCAGTGGGCCGACGTAATCAGTGCCATGAGCTTCGAAGCCCAGCGTGGCCAGATCGCGGCGTTCGACGCCGAGATCATCGCCCTGAAACCGCACCCGGGAATGCAGCAGGTCGGGATCAACCTGCGGGCGCTGCTTGATGGCAGCGAAGTGATTGCCAGCAGCAAAGGCATTCGTACGCAGGATGCGCTGAGCATCCGGTCGATCCCGCAAGTCCATGGCGCCGCTCGCGATCAGCTCGATCACGCGATCAAGCAAGTCGAAACAGAACTCAACGGCTGCACGGATAACCCGTTGCTGCTGGGCACGCCGGATGATTTCCGCGTCATGTCCCAAGCCAACCCGCACGGTCAGTCCGTGGCCCTGGCAGCTGATTTGCTGGCCATCGCCATGGCCGAAATCGGCTCCATCGCCGAACGACGTCTGGACCGTTTGATCAACCCGCACGTCAGCGGTTTGCCGGCGTTCCTGGTGGCCAATCCGGGGGTGAACTCCGGGATGATGATCGTGCAATACGTCGCCGCTTCGCTGTGTGCGGAAAACCGCCAGTTGGCGCAACCGGCGGTGCTCGACAACTACGTCACTTCCGGCTTGCAGGAAGACCACCTGAGCATGGGCACCAACGCCGCGCTGAAGCTGCATCGCGCGCTGGAAAACTGCACGCAGATCCTCGCCATCGAGTACCTGCTGGCGGCCCAGGCTTTTGAGTTCCTCAAAGAGCAACGCTTCGGCGCCGGCACCGATGCGGCGTGGCGTCTGCTGCGTGAGCGTGTTCCGGCCTACGACCAGGATCGCTGGCTGGCGCCGGACATCGCCGCCGCTGCCGGCGTATTGAAAGACTCGAATTTGCTGCACAAGGCTTTACCGAATCTGAACTGATTTCCACACAACACCAACGTGCCAAGGCGCGGCTCCCAAAAAGCGAGTCGCGACGGACAACGGATATCTCCGGAGCGTCTGGTGAGTCTTCTTCGTTTATGAAGAATAAAAACTCTCAAAAGGAGCACAAAATGACTGCACTAAACCTGATCCCCGGCCAACTGAGCCTTGCCCAACTGCGTGATGTCTATCAGCAACCGGTCAAAATCACCCTCGATAACAGCGCTGCTGCCCAGATCGAAGCCAGCGTTGCCTGCGTGGAACAGATCCTCGCCGAGAACCGCACCGCTTACGGCATCAACACCGGTTTCGGCCTGCTGGCCTCGACCCGCATCGCCAGCGAAGACCTCGAAAACCTGCAGCGCTCGCTGGTGCTGTCCCACGCTGCCGGCGTCGGCGAGCCGATCAGCGACGCGTTGGTGCGTCTGGTCATGGTGCTCAAGGTCAACAGCCTGAGCCGTGGTTTCTCCGGTATTCGTCGCGTGGTCATCGACGCGCTGATCGCCCTGATCAACGCCGAGGTTTACCCGCACATTCCATTGAAAGGTTCGGTCGGTGCCTCCGGCGACCTGGCGCCATTGGCCCACATGTCGCTGGTGCTGTTGGGTGAAGGCAAGGCTCGTTACAAAGGCGAGTGGATGGAAGCGACCGAAGCGCTGAAAGTCGCCGGTCTGACCCCGCTGACCCTGGCTGCGAAAGAAGGCCTGGCGCTGCTCAACGGTACTCAGGTGTCCACCGCTTACGCATTGCGCGGTCTGTTCGAAGGTGAAGATCTGTTCGCGGGCGCCCTGGCGCTGGGCGGCCTGACCGTCGAAGCGGTGCTGGGTTCGCGCTCGCCGTTCGACGCCCGTATCCACGCTGCCCGTGGCCAGAAAGGCCAGATCGACGCCGCTGCCGCTTACCGCGACCTGCTGGGCGAGCGCAGTGAAGTGTCCGACTCGCACGAGAACTGCGAAAAGGTCCAGGACCCGTACTCCCTGCGCTGCCAGCCGCAAGTCATGGGCGCCTGCCTGACCCAGTTCCGTCAGGCTGCCGAAGTGCTCGCCGTCGAAGCCAACGCCGTTTCGGATAACCCGTTGGTGTTCGCTGCTGAAGGTGACGTGATCTCTGGCGGTAACTTCCACGCCGAACCTGTCGCGATGGCCGCCGACAACATGGCCCTGGCCATTGCTGAAATCGGCTCGCTGAGCGAACGCCGCATCTCGCTGATGATGGACAAGCACATGTCGCAACTGCCGCCGTTCCTGGTGGCCAATGGCGGCGTGAACTCCGGTTTCATGATCGCCCAGGTGACCGCTGCGGCACTCGCCAGCGAGAACAAGGCGTTGTCCCATCCGCATTCGGTGGACAGCCTGCCGACCTCCGCCAACCAGGAAGACCACGTGTCGATGGCTCCGGCTGCCGGCAAGCGTCTGTGGGAAATGGCCGAGAACACCCGTGGCATCCTCGCGGTGGAATGGCTGGCCGCCGCTCAAGGCCTGGACCTGCGCGACGGTCTGAAGACCTCGCCGAAACTGGAAAAGGTTCGGGCGACTCTGCGTAAAGAAGTGCCGTTCTATGAGAAGGACCGCTTCTTTGCGCCGGACATCAATGCGGCCAGCGAGTTGTTGGCGACGCGTTGCCTGAATGAACTGGTGACGGCGAAGTTGCTGCCTAGTCTGTGATGGCCTCTTCGCGGGCAAGCCTCGCTCCTACCTTGTAGGAGCGAGGCTTGCCCGCGAACCGATTTTGAACATTGTGGAGATTACGGGATGAAAACTCTCTGGCAACACTGCCACGTCGCAACCATGGCGCAAGGCGTCTACTCGATCATCGAGGACGCGGCCATCGTGACGTCCGGTGCGCACATTGAGTGGATCGGCCCACGTGCTGAACTGCCGGCGGGTGAATACCCGGCCGTCAACGATTTGAACGGGGCCTGGGTTACGCCGGGCCTGATCGACTGCCACACCCACACGGTGTTTGGCGGTAACCGCAGCGGTGAATTCGAACAGCGTCTGCAAGGCGTCAGCTATGCGGAAATCGCCGCGGCCGGCGGCGGCATCGCCAGCACCGTGCGCGCCACGCGGGCGGCCAGTGAAGACGAGTTGTTCGCCAGCGCCGCCAAGCGGTTGAATAGTTTGATGCGCGATGGCGTGACCAGCATCGAAATCAAATCCGGCTACGGCCTCGACCTGGCCAACGAACGCAAGATGCTGCGCGTGGCCCGCCGTCTCGGCGCGGAACTGCCGATCAGTGTGCGCAGCACCTGCCTGGCGGCCCACGCCTTGCCGCCGGAGTACAAGGATCGCGCCGACGACTACATCGATCACATCTGCGCCGAGATGCTCCCGGCCCTGGCCGCCGAAGGGCTGGTGGATGCGGTGGACGCGTTTTGCGAATACCTGGCGTTTTCGCCGGCACAGGTCGAGCGCGTGTTCGTCACAGCGCAAAAACTGGGCTTGCCGGTGAAGCTGCATGCCGAGCAACTGTCGTCGTTGCACGGTTCGAGCCTGGCGGCGCGTTATCACGCTCTGTCCGCCGATCACCTGGAATTCATGACCGAAGAAGACGCCATCGCCATGGCCGCGTCCGGCACGGTCGCCGTGTTGTTGCCCGGCGCGTTCTACTTCCTGCGCGAAACCCAACTGCCGCCAATGGATGCGTTGCGCAAACACGGGGTGAAAATCGCCATCGCCAGCGACCTCAACCCTGGCACGTCACCGGCGCTGTCGCTGCGCTTGATGCTGAACATGGCTTGCACCTGTTTCCGCATGACCCCGGAAGAAGCCCTGGCCGGTGCGACAATTCATGCCGCCACCGCGCTGGGCATGGCCGACACCCATGGTTCGCTGGAAGCCGGCAAGGTCGCTGACTTCGTCGCCTGGCAAATCGATCGTCCCGCCGACCTGTCGTACTGGCTGGGCGGTGACCTGGAAAAACGCGTCGTGCGTCACGGCGTCGAAACAAGCGTTTAGGAGAGCAGTTGTGGATAAGGTTCTGAACTTCAAACAAGGCCGCGTGCCGCTGCTGATCAGCATGCCCCACGCCGGCGTGCGCCTGACCCCGGCGGTTGAAGCCGGGTTGATCCCCGACGCGAAAAGCTTGCCGGACACCGACTGGCACATCCCGAAACTCTACGAATTCGCTGCCGAGCTGGGCGCCAGCACCCTGGCTGCCGAGTACTCGCGGTTTGTCATCGACCTGAACCGACCTTCGGACGACAAACCGTTGTACGTCGGCGCCACCACCGGTTTGTACCCGGCGACGCTGTTTGACGGCATTCCGTTGTTCCGTGAAGGCATGGAGCCGTCGGCCGCTGAGCGTGCGACGTATCTGGAGCAGGTCTGGACGCCGTATCACAGCACGTTGCAGAACGAGCTGGCTCGTATGAAAGCCGAATTCGGCTATGCATTGCTGTTTGATGCGCACTCGATCCGCTCGATCATCCCGCACCTGTTCGACGGCAAGCTGCCGGACTTCAACCTCGGCACGTTCAACGGCGCCAGTTGCGATCCACAGTTGGCGACTCAACTGGAAGCGATCTGCGCCAGGCACACCGATTACAGCCATGTGCTGAACGGGCGCTTCAAGGGCGGCCACATCACCCGGCACTATGGCAATCCGGCGCAAAACATCCACGCCGTGCAACTGGAGTTGGGCCAGTGCACGTACATGGAAGAGTTCGAGCCGTTCCGTTATCGCCCGGACCTGGCAGAGCCGACACAAGTGGTGCTCAAGGAGCTGCTGCAAGGGCTGCTGGCCTGGGGCCAAAAACACTACAACGCTTAACCCCTGTGGGAGCGAGACCGGCTTGCCGGCGATAGCGGTATGTCAGACAACACTTATGTCGACTGATACTCCGCCATCGCCGGCAAGCCGGTCTCGCTCCTACAGGTTGTTGTTTGCCTCCGGAGCCGGTGATGACAGTCGCCACTGTGCAAATCTCGGTCGCTACAGTTCGCTTTTGGTCTCTCACTGCTGCGTAATGTTCTGGACACGGTGCATCAAGACACCGGCCCCATAATAATTCTGCCGCACGAGATCATTCCCAATGAAAAGACTGTTGACCTGCTGTCTCTCAATCCTCTGCGGTACCGCTCTCCTGAGCACCCCTGTCCTGGCCAGTGACGATGCTTCCTGCAAAGCCGTGCGCATGGGTGTGGTCAACTGGACCGACGTCATCGCCACCAGCGGCATGGCCGACGTGCTGCTCAACGGCCTTGGCTACGAAAGCAAGCAAACCAGCGCCGTGCAGCAAATCATCTTCGCCGGCATCCGCGACAAGCGCCTGGACATCTTCCTCGGTTACTGGAAACCGGCGATGGACAAGAACATCGCGCCGTTCCTGGCCGCCAATCAAGTGAAGGTCCTTGAAAAACCGAGCCTGGCCGACGCCCAGGCAACTCTCGCCGTGCCGGAATACGTGGCCGAGGCGGGGCTGAAAACCTTTTCCGATATCGCCAAATTCAAAGACAAGCTCGGTGGCAAAATCTACGGCATCGAGCCGGGCAGTGGCGCCAACACCACGATCAAAACCATGATCGAGTCCAATCAGTTCGGCTTGAAGGATTTCAAACTGATCGAGTCCGGTGAGGCCGGCATGCTTGCGGCTGTGCAACGGGCGGTGAATCGCAAGGAGTTCGTGGTGTTCGTCGGCTGGACGCCGCACCCGATGAACATCAACATGAAAATCGCTTACCTGACCGGCAGCGAAGATGTTTACGGGCCGAACGAAGGCGCGGCGACGGTCTCCACCGTGACGTCCCCGGACTACGCCGAGCGTTGCCCGAACGTGAACCGCTTGCTGGAGAACCTGACCTTCACCGCCGCCCAGGAAAGCCAGCTGATGGTGCCGATCATGGAGCGCAAGACGCCGCAGGACGTGGCCAAGCAGTGGCTGCGTGATCATCCGCAAGACCTGCAGCGCTGGTTGGCCGGTGTCAGCAGTTTTGATGGCAAGGATGGCGTTGCAACCGTCCAGGCCAGCCTGAAAAACTGACCGTAACGCAAAACCCCTGTGGGAGCGAGACCGGCTTGCCGGTCTCGCTCCCACAGGGTTATCCACTCGTCACAAATCCTCGGCGGCAGGTCCATGGAAACTTATCCCCTTTCTGACCAAATGACGGCATTCGTCGAAAAAACCGTCAGCTTCAACGCCACCGACACCAGCCTCGCCGGACTGCGCCAGGCCTACAGCGAGATGTGCCGGGCGTTCACCCCGCCGCGTCCCGCCGGGCTGTATGTCGTGGATTTTGAATTGGCCGGCGTACCGATTCGGTCCTATCAGCCAACAGCTTTGCCATCGACCGACGGTAGCCCGTGCATTGTGTATCTGCACGGCGGCGGTTGGGTGGTGGGGGATCTGGATTCCCACGACTTCATCTGCGCCGAGCTGGCGTCGACGCTCGGCGTGTTGGTGATCGCGGTCGATTATCGTCTGGCGCCGGAGCATCCGTTTCCAGCGGCGTTCGATGACTGTCTGAAAGTCTGGCGAGCGCTGCGCACCGGGCCGTTTCAGCTGGACCCCGCACGTACGCTGGTGGCGGGTGACAGCGCCGGTGGCAATCTCGCCGCCGCGCTGTGCCTGGCACTGCGCGATGCGGGTGAACCACTGCCGGCGGCGCAAGTGCTGATCTATCCCGGCCTCGGTGGCGATCACCGTTTGCCTTCACGCAGTGAATGCAGCGACGCTCCGCTGCTCAGCAGCAGTGACGTGGATTGTTATCACGCCTTGTATTTGCGAGGCACTCAAACGCCTGGCACCTATGCCATGCCGTTGCTCGCCGGGGATTTGCGCGGATTGCCGCCGGCATTGATCGCGGTGGCGCAGTTCGACCCGCTACGCGATGACGGCGTGCTGTACGCCGAGCGCCTGAACGCTGCGGGCGTGGCCGCGACGCTTTATTACGGGGAAGGGCTGGTTCATGGCTGTCTGCGGGCGCGGGGTCAGGTCGCGGAGGTCGATGCGCTCTACGAAACGCTGCTCGGCTATTTGGCAAAAAAACGGGTGGCCAAACTCTGACTCTGCATGGACATGCTCATTGACGTAAATCGGGTTTATGATGCCCAACGGCAGAATAATAGAAGTCCCCCCAGGGATGACCTCGACCCCTTACGGAGCGCGCAATGCAGACTTTGTACCCGCAGATCAAACCCCACGCCCGGCACGATCTGGCTGTCGATGAAACCCACACCCTGTATGTAGACGAAAGCGGTTCACCGGAAGGTTTGCCGGTGGTGTTCATCCACGGCGGTCCCGGTGCCGGGTGTGATGCACAGAGTCGCTGCTTTTTTGATCCGAACCTGTATCGCATTGTCACCTTCGACCAGCGCGGTTGTGGTCGCTCCACGCCCCACGCCAGTCTGGAAAACAACACCACCTGGGATCTGGTCGCCGACCTTGAGCGGATTCGCCAGCATCTGGGCATCGATAAATGGGTGCTGTTCGGCGGCTCATGGGGCTCGACCCTGGCGCTGGCCTACGCGCAAACCCATCCGGAGCGTGTGCACGGCCTGATCCTGCGCGGGATTTTTCTCTGCCGTCCGCAGGAAATCGAGTGGTTCTATCAGGCGGGCGCCAGTCGTCTGTTCCCTGATTACTGGCAAGACTACATTGCGCCGATCCCGCTGGATGAGCGCGAAGACTTGCTCGGCGCTTTCCACAAGCGCCTGACCGGCAACGATCAGATCGCCCAGATGCACGCGGCCAAAGCCTGGTCCACCTGGGAAGGGCGGACCGCGACCTTGCGTCCGAACCCGCTGGTGGTCGATCGTTTCTCCGAGCCGCAACGGGCGTTGTCCATCGCGCGCATCGAATGTCACTACTTCACCAACAATGCGTTCCTTGAGCCGAATCAGTTGATCCGCGACATGGGAAAGATCGCCCATCTGCCGGGCGTGATCGTTCACGGTCGCTACGACGTGATTTGCCCGCTGGATAACGCCTGGGAACTGCATCAGAACTGGCCGAACAGTGAACTGCAGGTCATCCGTGATGCCGGGCATGCCGCCTCCGAACCCGGCATTACCGATGCCTTGGTACGCGCCGCCGATCAGATGGCCCGGCGCCTGCTCGACCTGTCCCCAGCAGAAGCATGAAGGGCCTGTTGCAGCGCGTGCGTGGCGCGCGCGTCGAGGTAGCGGGGGAGGTGGTCGGTGCCGTCGATCAGGGTTTGCTGGTACTGGTGGCGGTCGAGCCCGAGGACACTCGGGCCAGTGCCGACAAACTTCTGCATAAGCTGCTTAACTATCGTGTGTTCAGTGACGCCGAGGGCAAGATGAATCTGTCCCTGGCGGATGTCGGGGGCGGGTTGCTGCTGGTCTCTCAGTTCACCCTGGCCGCCGACACCAAAAACGGGTTGCGCCCGAGTTTTTCAACCGCTGCCCCTCCGGCGCTGGGCGAGGAGCTTTTCGACTATCTATTAGAGAAAGCGAAACAGGTGCATGGCACAGTGGCATCAGGTAGATTCGGCGCGGATATGCAGGTGCACCTGGTCAATGATGGCCCGGTAACCTTCCTGTTACAGACCTGAAAGCGCTTGAAACAAGTTTTTAAGCGCTTTTTCACTGAAAACAGGGGTTTTTCGCGAGAAATACTTTGTTGCGCCTGATGCGTTGTAACGCGGCCTACTAGATAATCGCGCGCTACGGGGATCAGCGTTCGTTGGTCCGTTTTGACTTAGGTAGAGACTTGTCCTGGGCCTGTTGGGGAATCATTTAGCCCCATAGGAGTCGGAACAATGCTCGCCAACTTGGCAAGAGTGGTTTGTAGGGACGGGTTTTTCATCCCGTTTACCTCACAGGCCCTTTAACTGGCCGTTGGTTTTTTGATCTGTTTTCGGCGAGGGTTGCTCGTGATTGTTAGTCCCTGTAATGCACCAAGATTGTCAGCCAAACGGCTACGAAGCGCACTGGTAGCGGGCTCTGCACTGCTCTGCCTGTTCGGCGCCGGCCAGCTTTGGGCATTCAATCTGGATGATGTATCGGTCAAGGCAAAAGAGCTGGCCGGGCAGAAATTCGAAGCCCCGCGCAGTAACCTGCCGAACGAATTCCGTGAGATGAAATTCGCGGACTATCAGAAAATTCGTTTCCTGACCGAAAAAGCCGAATGGGCCGATCAGAAAACCCCGTTCAAGCTTTCGTTCTATCACCAGGGTATGCATTTCGATACGCCGGTGAAAATCAACGAAATCACGGCCAACACCGTCGAAGAGATCAAATACGACCCGTCTCGTTTCGATTTCGGCGACCTGAAATTCGATCCTAAAGCCACCGAACAACTGGGTTATGCCGGTTTCCGTGTGCTGTACCCGATCAACAAGGCCGACAAGCAAGACGAAATCATGACCATGCTCGGCGCGAGTTACTTCCGCGTTGTCGGCAAGGGTCACACGTATGGCTTGTCCGCTCGGGGCCTGGCAATCGATACCGCGTTGCCGTCCGGCGAAGAATTCCCGCGTTTCCGTGAGTTCTGGATTCAACAGCCGAAGCCGGGCGACAAGCACCTGGTGATCTTCGCGCTGCTGGATTCGCCACGCGCCACCGGTGCCTATCGCCTGACCCTGCGTCCGGGCAGCGACACCATTGTCGACGTCAAGGCGCAGATGTTCCTGCGTGACAAGGTCACCAAGCTTGGCGTTGCGCCGCTGACCAGCATGTTCCTGTTCGGCGCCAACCAGCCGTCGAAAGTGCTGAACTACCGCCGCGAACTGCACGATTCCAGCGGCCTGTCGATCCATGCCGGCAACGGCGAGTGGATCTGGCGTCCGCTGAACAACCCGAAACACCTGGCGGTGAGCAACTTCTCGATCGAGAACCCGCGCGGTTTCGGCTTGCTGCAACGTGGCCGTGACTTCAGCCACTACGAAGACCTCGACGACCGCTACGACAAGCGCCCAAGTGCCTGGATCGAGCCAAAAGGCGATTGGGGCAAGGGTTCTGTCGACCTGGTCGAAATTCCGACTGCCGATGAAACCAACGACAACATCGTTGCCTTCTGGAGCCCGGAAAAACTGCCTGAGCCTGGCCAGCCGCTGGAATTCGGCTACCGCCTGCACTGGACCATGGACGAAGCGGCGATTCACGCTCCGGACAGCGCCTGGGTCAAACAGACCTTGCGCTCTACCGGCGACGTCAAGCAGTCCAACCTGATTCGTCAGCCGGACGGCAGCGTTGCCTATCTGGTGGATTTCGAAGGCCCGTCCCTGGCAGCGTTGCCGGCCGATTCAGACGTTCGCAGCCAGGTCAGCGTGGGTGATAATGCCGAGCTGGTCGAGAACAGCGTGCGCTACAACCCTGAAACCAAGGGCTGGCGCCTGACCCTGCGCATGAAGATCAAGGATCCGGGCAAGTCCACCGAGATGCGTGCCGCACTGGTGCAGAACATCGTGCCTGCCGATCTGGCCAAGACTTCGATCCCATCGTCCACCTCTTCTGTTGCCAAGGCCGACAAAGTGGCCGCCAAGCAAGCGGAGAAAGCGGACAAGGACGCGAAGGCCGCCGAGGCCAAGCAGGCCGAAGCCAAGCCAGTTGCAGATGCCAAGGACAAGGCGAACAACAAAGACGCCAAGCAGCCTGTCGCTGCCGACGCGGCCCCAGCCACACCGGAATCGGCACCGACTGAAGAAGTCCTGACCGAGACCTGGAGCTATCAGTTGCCTGCCGATGAGTAATTCTCAAGTTCAGCCAGAAACTCTTGCCGAGTATCTGGCGCATCTGCCGATGACCGACGAGCAGCGCGCGGAACTCGCGGGCTGCAAGTCGTTCAGCGAACTTCACGAGCGTCTGTCGTCCTCGACGTTCGATGCACCGGTCGAGGCTGCTCAAGCCTCGGTCGGCCGTCGCTTGACCCTGAGCACCGCTGAAGAGCTGGAAGAAGCGGAAATGCTGGTGCTCGACGCCAGCGGTCGTGTTTGCCTCAAGGCAACCCCGCCGATCCGCCGGACCAAAGTCGTGCCGGAGCCGTGGCGCACCAACATTCTGGTGCGTGGCTGGCGGCGTCTGACCGGTCGCACCAACCCGCCGGCTCCGCCGAAAGACGAGAACGTGCTGCCGGCAGCCCGCTGGCGCACCGTGGGTTCGATCCGCCGTTACATCCTGCTGGTACTGATGCTCGGTCAAACCATCGTTGCCGGCTGGTACATGAAAGGCATCATGCCGTACCAGGGCTGGTCGTTCGTCGACCTCAACGAAGTCCTGCATCAGCCGCTCCTGCAAACCGTCACGCAAGTGCTGCCATATGCGCTGCAGACCACCATCCTGATCATGTTCGGGATTCTGTTCTGCTGGGTCTCGGCCGGTTTCTGGACCGCGCTGATGGGCTTCCTCGAGTTGCTCACCGGTCACGATAAATACCGCATCTCCGGTAAAAGTGCCGGCAACGAGCCGATCCCCAAAGACGCGCGCACCGCACTGGTGATGCCGATCTGCAACGAAGACGTGCCACGGGTGTTTGCCGGTCTGCGCGCGACGTTCGAGTCGGTCGCTGCCACAGGTGACCTGGACCGCTTCGACTTCTTCGTCCTCAGCGACAGTAACGATGCCGACATCTGCGTCGCCGAACAGCAGGCCTGGCTGGACGTCTGCCGCGAAGCCAAGGGTTTCGGCAAGATCTTCTATCGCCGCCGTCGCCGTCGCGTAAAACGCAAAAGCGGCAACCTCGACGACTTCTGCCGTCGCTGGGGCGGTGACTACAAGTACATGGTCGTGCTCGACGCTGACTCCGTGATGAGCGGCGAATGCCTGACCAGTCTGGTGCGCCTGATGGAAGCCACGCCGGACGCCGGGATCATCCAGACCGCGCCACGTGCGTCGGGCATGGACACTCTTTATGCGCGCATGCAGCAGTTTGCGACCCGCGTGTACGGTCCGCTGTTCACCGCCGGTCTGCACTTCTGGCAGTTGGGCGAATCGCACTACTGGGGCCACAACGCGATTATCCGCATGAAGCCGTTCATCGAGCACTGCGCCCTGGCGCCGTTGCCCGGTAAAGGCGCGTTCGCCGGCGCGATTCTGTCCCACGACTTCGTTGAAGCCGCGCTGATGCGCCGTGCCGGTTGGGGCGTGTGGATTGCCTACGACTTGCCGGGCAGCTACGAAGAGTTGCCGCCGAACCTGCTGGACGAACTCAAGCGTGACCGTCGCTGGTGCCACGGTAACCTGATGAACTTCCGCCTGTTCCTGGTCAAGGGCATGCACCCGGTTCACCGTGCGGTGTTCCTCACCGGCGTGATGTCTTACCTGTCGGCGCCGTTGTGGTTCTTCTTCCTCGTGCTGTCGACGGCGCTGCTGGCGGTCAACACGCTGATGGAGCCGCAGTACTTCCTTGAACCGCGTCAGCTCTACCCGCTGTGGCCACAATGGCACCCGGACAAGGCCATCGCGCTGTTCTCGACCACTATCGTGCTGCTGTTCCTGCCGAAGCTGTTGAGCATCATCCTGATCTGGGCCAAGGGCGCGAAAGAGTTCGGTGGCAAGTTCAAGGTGACCCTGTCGATGCTGCTGGAGATGTTGTTCTCCATGTTGCTGGCGCCGGTGCGGATGATTTTCCACACCCGTTTCGTACTCGCCGCGTTCCTCGGCTGGGCTGCGACCTGGAACTCGCCGCAACGTGACGACGACTCCACGCCATGGAGCGAAGCGGTCAAGCGCCACGGTCCGCAAACCCTGCTGGGCTTCTTCTGGGCCCTGTTGGTGATCTGGCTGAACCCGAGCTTCCTCTGGTGGCTGGTGCCGATCGTCGGTTCGTTGATGCTGTCGATCCCGGTTTCCGTGATCTCCAGCCGTGTTGGCCTGGGCCTGAAGTCCCGTGACGAGAGCCTGTTCCTGATCCCTGAGGAATACAATCCGCCACAGGCGTTGCTGGCAACTGACCAGTACACCCATGAAAACCGTTGGCATGCGCTGAAAGACGGCTTCATCCGGTCGGTGGTTGATCCACAGCAGAACGCCTTGGCGTGCTCGCTGGCGACATCGCGCCACGGTCAGGCCGAGCCAATCGAGTGGCTGCGGATCGAGCGGGTTCGCCATGCATTGAAAGTCGGGCCTGACGGTCTGAACAACAATGAGCGTGTGCAACTGCTGAGCGATCCGGTGGCACTGGCTCGTTTGCATGAGCAGGTCTGGAGCGAAGGTCATCCCGAGTGGCTGGAAGCCTGGCGCAAATCGGTGAAATCCGATCCCCATGCGCCGTTGCTGCCGCTCAAGCCGCTGAGTGCACAACCGCAGTTGGCATAATAAAGAACCCCGCGAAAGCGGGGTTTTTTTTGCCTCATCGTTCCCAAACACTTGTGCAAACGAGCGAGTACGTTAGCATCCGTCCCCGAATTGGTGCGCCCGGATAATTTTTGTCCGTATCGATGCGTTTCCTGAGGGGAGCCGCCGTTTGCGCGCCTCATAACGCACTGGTTTTGGGGACATGAAGATGAAGAAGTATCTCTCGATGCTGCTGGTCGGCGTCACGGCATTGGTTGCAGTCAGCACGGCGCAGGCCGGTGCCATCGATGACGCGGTCAAGCGCGGCACGCTGAAAGTCGGCATGGACCCGACCTACATGCCGTTCGAAATGACCAACAAGCGCGGCGAGATCATCGGCTTCGAAGTCGACATCCTCAAAGCCATGACCAAGGCCATGGGCGTCAAGCTGGAGCTGGTGTCCACCGGCTACGACGGCATTATCCCGGCCCTGCTCACTGACAAGTTCGACATGATCGGCAGCGGCATGACGCTGACCCAGGAACGCAACCTGCGCCTGAACTTCAGCGAACCGTTCATCGTGGTCGGCCAGACGCTGCTGATTCGCAAAGAGCTGGAAGGCACCATCAAGTCCTACAAAGACCTGAACACCGCCGACTACCGCATCACCTCCAAGCTCGGCACCACCGGCGAGATGGTCGCCAAGAAGCTGATCTCCAAAGCCAAGTACCACGGCTACGACAACGAGCAGGAAGCAGTGCTCGACGTGGTCAACGGCAAGGCCGATGCCTTTATCTACGACGCGCCGTACAACGTCGTGGCGGTGAACAAGGTCGGCAACGGCAAGCTGGTGTTCCTCGACAAGCCGTTCACCTACGAGCCGCTGGCCTTTGGTCTGAAGAAGGGTGACTACGACAGCATCAACTTCATCAACAACTTCCTGCACCAGATCCACGAAGACGGCACCTACGATCGCATCCATGACAAGTGGTTCAAAGACACCGCTTGGCTCAAGGATATGGAATAAGGCCCGGTCAGATAGACCGCGTCGCTCCCATTCGCGGGCAAGCCTCGCTCCTACAGGATGATGACTTTGTAGGAGCGAGGCTTGCCCGCGAAGGCGGCCTCCCTGGCGACACAGAATCCGGAACCTGCAATGAAACAGAAAAAAGCCCAATGGCCCTGGCACGTGTTGACCGTGCTGGTGCTGATCGGCCTGGCCGGCGCGTTGTATTACGCCACCTCGCTGATGTCCTACGAATGGCGCTGGAACCGCGTCCCGCAGTACTTCGCCTACCACGCCGAAGAGTCCCAGCGTGCCGCCGACATCTCCACCGTCAGCGAGCTGGTGCGCAAAGGCGACAAGGCTGAAGTCACGTTGCGCAACGACGCGGGTGACGAGCAGCGCGTGACCGTCGACGACAACAGCCTGCAAGTCGCCCAAGGCGATGATGTGGCCGAAGGCGACGTGATCGGTGTGACTCGCCATTGGGCCGCCGGACCGCTGATGTGGGGGCTCTGGACCACCCTGTGGTTGTCCGTGGTGTCTGGCGTGCTCGGCCTGCTGATCGGCCTCGCCACGGGCTTGTGCCGTCTCTCGAACAATCCGACCCTGCGCGACCTCTCGACGATTTACGTCGAACTGGTGCGCGGTACGCCGCTGCTGGTGCAGATTTTCATTTTCTACTTCTTTATCGGCACCGTGATGAACCTGTCCCGGGAGTTCGCCGGGATCGCCGCACTGTCGTTGTTTACCGGCGCCTACGTGGCGGAAATCATCCGCTCCGGCGTGCAATCCATCGCCCGTGGCCAGAACGAAGCTGCGCGTTCCCTGGGCTTGAGCGCGGGTCAGTCGATGCGCCACGTGGTGCTGCCGCAAGCGTTCAAGCGCGTGCTGCCGCCGCTCGCCGGGCAGTTCATCAGCCTGGTCAAAGACACCTCGCTGGTGTCGGTGATTGCGATTACCGAGCTGTTGAAAAGCGGTCGCGAAGTTATCACTACTTCGTTTTCGCCATTCGAAATCCTGTTCTGCGTGGCTGGCCTGTACTTGTTGATCAACCTGCCGCTGTCGAAAATCGCCAGCCGGCTTGAGCGGAGGCTCGCGCAAAGTGATTGAAGTCCGCGATCTGGTAAAAGTCTTCGACACCCGTGGCCACGTGGTGCGCGCGGTGGATAACGTCTCCACCCAGGTGGCGAAGGGCGAAGTATTGGTGGTGATCGGTCCGTCCGGTTCCGGCAAGTCGACCTTCCTGCGCTGCCTTAACGGCCTGGAAGAGTTCGACTCGGGCTCGGTGAGCATCGACGGCCTGCAACTGGCCGATCCGAAAACCGACGTCAATGCCTACCGCCGCGAAGTCGGCATGGTGTTCCAGCATTTCAACCTGTTCCCGCACATGACCGTGCTGGAAAACCTCTGCCTCGCCCAGAAAGTCGTGCGCAAACGCGGCAAGAAGGAGCGTGAAGCCAAGGCCTTGGCATTGCTGGAAAAGGTTGGCATTGCGCAGAAGGCCAACGAGTTTCCGTCACGCCTGTCCGGCGGTCAGCAGCAGCGCGTGGCGATTGCACGGGCGCTGGCCATGGAGCCGAAGGTCATGCTGTTCGATGAACCGACCTCGGCGCTCGATCCTGAAATGGTCGGCGAAGTGCTGGATGTGATGAAAACCCTGGCCGTGGAAGGCATGACCATGGTCTGCGTGACCCACGAAATGGGCTTTGCGCGGGAAGTGGCGGATCGGGTGCTGTTTTTCGATCACGGCAAATTGCTGGAAGACGCCTCGCCGGCCGAGTTCTTCGATGCGCCGAAGGATCCGCGGGCGCAGGCCTTCCTTCGTCAGGTCCTTTAAAAGCAGCGGCCTTGGGGCCGCTAATCGCTAGCAGGCTAGCTCCCACAGTGGATTTGTGGTGTTCACACCAAACCCTGTGGGAGCCAGCCTGCTGGCGATTGCATCACCTCGGTCCATAGTGAACCGAGGCAAATGAATCACCTCAAACCTTGAACCGCCCCACCAGCATCTGCAAATGCGTCCCCAGCCGCGCCAGCTCAACGCTGGACGCCGCGGTCTCTTCACTGGCTGCCGAGGTCTGCTCGGACACATCGCGCACGTTCAGCACGCTGCGATTGATCTCTTCCGCCACCGCGCTTTGCTGTTCGGCAGCGGCGGCAATCTGCTGGTTCATCGACTGAATCGCTGACACGGTGCGGGTGATGCTTTCCAGCGAGCCACCGGCGCGGCGGGTCAGTTCGACGCTGCTGTCGGTCAGGGTGCGGCTGTTGTCCATGATGGTCGCGACTTGCTGGGTGCCGCTCTGCAGGCCGACGATCAGCTCTTCGATTTCTTCGGTGGACTTCTGGGTGCGCTGCGCCAGGCTGCGGACTTCGTCGGCGACCACCGCAAAACCACGTCCGGCTTCACCGGCGCGAGCAGCTTCAATGGCCGCGTTGAGCGCCAGCAGGTTGGTTTGCTGAGCCACGGATTTGATCACGTCGAGCACACTGCCGATCTTGTCGCTTTCGCGTTTGAGATGCCCCATGGCGTCGGTGGAGTTGCCGACTTCCTTGGCCAGGCGTTCGATTTGAGCGATGGCTTCGCCGACCACCTTGTCGCCTTCGCGGGCCTGCTGATCGGCGGCGAGCGCGGCTTCGGAGGCTTCTTCAGCGTTACGTGCGACTTCCTGCACCGTGGCGGTCATTTCGTTCATCGCGGTCGCCACCTGGTCAGTCTCGACCTTCTGGCTGTTGACGCCGGCGCTGGTCTGCTCGGTGACTGCGGACAGTTCTTCAGCGGCGCTGGCGATTTGCGTGACGCCATCGCTGATGCCGCCGATCAATTCGCGCAGGCCCAGGGTCATGCTTTGTATCGCCCGCTGGAGCTGACCGAGTTCGTCCTGACGCTCGGAAACGAGGTTCTGGGTCAGGTCGCCGGCGGCGATGCGCTCGGCCACTTTCAGTGTCTGGCCCAGCGGAACGACGATCTGCCGGGTGATGGCCCATGCCGCGAACAGGCCGAAGACCAACGCCAGGGCGGTGGCCAGTAACAGCATGTTCTTGGCGTGCGCGGCGTCAGTGTCACGGATGACGGTTTGCGAGGCGGTGAGCTTTTTGCTGACGTCTAACAGGATGTTGCCCTGATCGGCCATGCGTTTCAGCGCGGCGGCGCTGGCGACCTGGGAGTCACGGAACTGGCTGACGGCGGCGCGGTAGGCTTTGAGTGAATCGGCGGCCTGTTGCAGGTTGGCGATGTGCTGCTCCGGCAATCTGGACGGCAGGCTTTCGAGGTTTTTCAGCGCATTGTCGATGGCGTCCAGCGCCGGTTGTTCGGCTTCGGTCTTGCCGCTGTAGGTATAGCCGCGCACCTGGAAGCGAGCTTGCTGGATCAGTTTGCTCAGGTCGATAACGCTGTTGAAATCGGCGACGCTGTCGCCTTGCAGCAAGGATTTCTCGACTTCACCCACGCGCGCCACGGCGTTATCGGCCGTGGCGCCGAGTTTGCTGCGAGCATCTTCGCGGTTGGCGCCGGCCTGGGTCATGGCGGCGAAGGCTTGTTTGTACTCGCTGACTGCGGCCAGTTGCTGATCGACCATGGCTGCGTCGGCAGGTTGCTCGATCAGTGTGCGGGCGGTTTTCAACCCGGTGTCGAGTTGGCCGAGCAGGTCGTTGACGGCGCCCGGGCCTTGTTCGCCACGGCGCATTTCGTAGTCCAGGCGGGCCAGGCGCAGGTCTTTGGTCAGTTCATTGAGGCTGGCAATGAACCCGAGCTTGTCGCCGCGATTCACCACGTCACTCAGGCCGGTCCAGCCCGTGACGGTGATCAACAATGTCAGCAGCAGCACCAGACCGAAGCCGACACCCAGTTTGCGATTGACGCTGACGTTCCCCAGTTTCTCGGCTAGCCATCGGTACATGCTGCAACTCCCACGGACCACAAGTTGGTTTTATGGGAACTGTATCGGCAGGCGGTCAGGATTCTGTAGGAGCGTAATGGCTAGAACAGGCGGGCGAGCAGCGCGGTGACGGCGGTCTCGACGCGCAGGATGCGCTCGCCGAGCTGCACCGGTTGCAGGCCGGACTTGGCCAGCAGGTCGATTTCGTAGGGGATCCAGCCGCCTTCCGGACCGATAGCCAACGTGACCTGCTCGTCGAGGCCGCGGGGGCAGGGCGGGTAGTTGCCCGGATGGCCGACCAGGCCAAGGGTGCCTTCGGCAATCGCTGGCAGTCGATCTTCGACAAACGGCTTGAAGCGCTTCTCGATGACAATTTCAGGCAACACGCTGTCCCGAGCCTGTTCGAGGCCGAGGATCAGTTGCTCGCGAATCGCTTCCGGTTCCAGGAACGGGGTCTGCCAGAAGCTTTTCTCGACGCGATAGCTGTTCACCAGCACGATCCGTGGCACACCCATGGCTGCCACGGTCTGAAACACCCGGCGCAGCATTTTTGGGCGTGGCAGGGCCAGCACCAGGGTCAGCGGCAGCTTGGCCGGTGGCGGTTGGTCGAGGGTGACGCGCAGTTCGGCTTCATCGGCGTCCAGGCGCAGTACTTCGGCCGAGCCCATCAGGCCGCCGATACGCCCGACGCGCATGCTGTCGCCCACTTCACAGCGGTGGACTTCCTGCATGTGCGTCAACCGGCGATCACGCAGGATCGCCCGGTCGGCCGCAATGAAATCGGCCTCTTCGAGGAGCAGCAGGTTCACGCTTGGGTCGCTGGCGGCTGGTCGTTGTGATCGTCAACCGGTTGGTCGTCCGGATGGTCGCCGCGCTTGCTGATCAGGCCGCCGAACAGGATGCCGATTTCAAACAGCAGCCACATCGGTACGGCCAGCAGCGTCTGCGAGAAGATGTCCGGTGGCGTCAGGATCATGCCGACCACGAAGCAGCCGATGATCACGTACGGGCGGATTTTCTTCAGGTATTTGACGTCGACTACGCCGATCCACACCAGCAGCACCACGGCCACCGGAATCTCGAACGCCACGCCGAAGGCGAAGAACAGCGTCATGACGAAGTCGAGGTAGCTGCTGATGTCGGTCATCATTTCCACGCCGGCCGGGGTGGCGGCGGCGAAAAATTTGAAGATCAGCGGGAATACCAGGTAATAGGCGAATGCCATGCCGGCATAAAACAGCATGATGCTCGATACCAGCAACGGCACCGCGATGCGTTTTTCATGCTTGTACAGGCCCGGCGCAATGAAACCCCAGATCTGATGCAGGATCACCGGGATCGCCAGGAACAGCGACACCATCATGGTCAGCTTCAGTGGCGTCAGGAACGGCGACGACACGTCGGTGGCGATCATCGTCGCGCCCACTGGCAGATACTGGCGCAGCGGCGTGGAGACGAAGGTGTAGATCTGCTGGGTGAACGCAAACAGCCCGGCGAAGATGATGAAGATCGCCGCTACGCAGCGCAGCAGACGGGTACGCAACTCGGTGAGGTGCGAAACCAGCGGCATGTGCTGGTCGTTTTCTGGGAGATCGCTCATGAGGCTCGCGGCGGCAAAGTGGTGTCGTGAGGAGCCGGCGTTGTCGGCACGGCGGCAGGAGCAACGGGTTCTGCATGCGCCACGACCGGCGCCGCTTCAACCGCTTCCACCGCTTTCACGGTTTCCGTCGGCGCAGCAGCAGGCGCGGATTCTGTCGTCGATGCATGGATCGTCTGCTCCGCCACCGGCTGAACCGGAGTGGCTTCCTGCTGGGTCGGCGTGAAAATCTTCCGCGCCTCCTGTTCCAGCGACAGAATGTGCTCGTTGTGCAGTTGCCGACGAATCTCGTCGGCACCGATTTCACGCTCAACTTCCTGTTTGATCGCATTGAAGCTGCGCTTCAGGCGACCGACCCACAGGCCGGCGGTGCGCGCAGCACCCGGCAGACGCTCGGGGCCCAGCACCAGCAGGGCCACGAGGCCGACGAGCAGCAGTTCAGAGAAGCTGATACCAAACATTAGTCAGTGCTCACACGTCTTTGCGGATCGGCTCTTCGACTTTTTGCGCCTGCACGTCGATGGTGTGCGGCTGGTTCACGGACTGGGTGGTCTGTGGCTGAACAGGTGGAACCGGTTGGGCCGCTGCCGGATCGGCGGGTTTTTCGTCGTCGTTCATGGCTTTCTTGAAGCCCTTGATCGATTCGCCGACGTCAGTGCCGAGGTTTTTCAGTTTCTTGGTGCCGAACACCAGCACGACAACAACCAGGATGACGATCCAGTGTTTCCAGTCAAAAATGCCCATGTTGCTGCTCCTCTCTAATAGTTGTTCAGGCGGACGGGCGCGAGGCTTTCTCTGCGTGTCCGGACAGACCGAAACGACGGTCCAGTTCATCGAGTACAGCCTGTGGATGCTGCCCCAGTTGGGCGAGCATGACCATGCTGTGGAACCACAAATCGGCGGTCTCGTAGATCACATCGCTGCAGTCGCCGCTGATGGCGGCATCCTTGGCGGCAATGATGGTTTCGACCGACTCTTCGCCGACTTTTTCCAGAATCTTGTTCAAGCCCTTGTGGTACAGGCTGGCGACGTACGAGCTGTCGGCGGCGGCGCCTTTGCGCGCTTCCAGTACCTCGGCCAGTCGGGTCAGAGTGTCACTCATGTGTGTGTCCTGCGGAATAGATGGCGTGCGGGTCTTTGAGAACCGGGTCGACGGTTTTCCAGTCGCCGTTCTCGAAGACGCGATAGAAGCAGCTCTGCCGACCGGTATGGCAGGCGATGTCGCCGATCTGCTCGACCATCAGGATGATCACGTCGGCGTCGCAGTCCAGGCGCATCTCATGCAGGGTCTGCACGTGGCCGGACTCTTCGCCCTTGCGCCACAACTTGCCACGGGAACGTGACCAGTAGATGGCGCGGTTTTCGACAGCGGTCAGTTCCAGCGCTTCGCGGTTCATCCAGGCCATCATCAGGACGCGCCCGGTCTTGTGATCCTGGGCGATTGCCGGCACCAGGCCGTCGGCGTCCCACTTGATCTCGTCCAGCCAGTTTTTCATCTTCGACTCCGACAGCGGGCTCCGCACTACATGAGCAGAGTCCAACGTTCAAACAGTGTGCCAGTGGATCACACAACTGGCTATCGGCGAACGACCAGATACAAGCCGACGGCCATCATGATTCCTGCCGGCCAGTAGGCCAGTTCGTTCAACGGCCCGCCCATGGCCAGTATTGCGCCGCCGGCCAGGTGCGCGGTGCCGAGCAGGCGCAGGAACCAGTCGTCCCGGCGTCGATGCCACGATGGCGGCGGGTCGTAAGCGTGGGGCTGCGACATGCGTTCGAGCAGGTCGCGCGCCATGTTGGCCAGGTGCGGCAGTTGTTCGAACTGGTTCTGCACGTTGCCGAGCAAGGCTTTGGGGCTGACGCGCTCGCGCATCCAGCGTTCGAGGAACGGCTGGGCGGTGTTCCACAGATCGAGGTCCGGGTATAGCTGGCGGCCCAGGCCTTCGATGTTCAACAGGGTTTTTTGCAGCAGCACGAGCTGTGGCTGCACTTCCATGTTGAAGCGTCGAGCGGTCTGGAACAGGCGCATCAGCACCTGACCGAAGGAAATATCTTTTAACGGTTTTTCGAAGATCGGCTCGCAAACGGTACGGATCGCCGCTTCGAATTCGTTGAGTTTGGTTTCCGCCGGAACCCAGCCCGAGTCGATGTGCAGTTGCGCCACACGCCGGTAATCGCGTTTGAAGAACGCGAACAGGTTGCGCGCCAGATAATCCTGGTCTTCGGGGGTCAGGCTGCCGACGATGCCGCAGTCGATCGCAATGTACTGCGGGCTCCACGGGTTGACGGTGCTGACGAAGATGTTGCCCGGGTGCATGTCGGCGTGGAAGAAACTGTCGCGGAACACCTGGGTGAAGAAGATCTCGACGCCGCGCTCGGCGAGCATTTTCATGTCGGTGCGCTGGTCGGCCAGGGTCGCGAGGTCGGTGACCTGAATGCCGTAGATGCGCTCCATCACCAGCACTTTCGGCCGGCACCAGTCCCAATAGACTTGTGGCACGTACAGCAGCGGCGAACCGTCGAAATTACGCTTCAACTGGCTGGCGTTGGCCGCCTCGCGCAACAGGTCGAGTTCGTCGTAGATGGTTTTTTCATAGTCGCTGACCACGTCCACCGGGTGCAGCAGACGCGCGTCGGCGGAGAGTTTTTCCGCTGCGCGGGCGAGGATGAACAACCACGCCAGGTCTTGCGCGATGATCGGTTTCAGGCCGGGGCGGATGACTTTGACGACGACTTCTTCACCGGTTTTCAACTGCGCGGCATGCACCTGCGCCACCGAAGCCGAGGCCAGCGGTTCGACGTCGAAACGGCTGAACACTTCACTGATCTTTTTGCCGAGCTGTTCTTCGATCAGCTTGACCGACACTTGCGAATCGAACGGCGGCACGCGGTCCTGCAGCTTCATCAGCTCATCGGCGATGTCTTCCGGCAGCAGGTCGCGGCGGGTGGACAGGATCTGCCCGAACTTGATGAAGATCGGCCCCAGGTCCTGCAGTGCCAGGCGCAATCGCGCGCCACGGCTCAGGTCCAGCGGCTTGCGCGGGAACCAGCGCCACGGCAACGCGTAGCGCAGCGCCAGCAGAAACCACGGCAGCGGCAGGGCAAACAGCAGGTCATCGAGGCGGTAGCGAATCACAACGCGCTGGATGCGCAACAAACGGCGGACGGCAAGCAGCTTCATGCGTTATCGCTTGGGTCGAGGGATCGGGAAAGGCGCTCGAAACGCGCCTCGAGACGTTCCAGATCGAGTTTGATCTGGTCCAGTTCACTGAATCGGGCTTCGGCTTCGCGCTGACCGACGAGGGTGCGCGATTCTTCGGCCAGGTATTCGCCCAGGTTCTGACCCAGGCTGGCAAATCCTTGCTGATACCAGCGTGCGCGACTGCGCAGGTGACCGCCGACCAGTTGCGTGGCCACAGGTCCCAGCCAGCGCGAAAGTTCGTATTCCCAGTCCAGTTCCAGGTCCTGGAGGATCGCGGCCAGTTCCAGCAGCACGCCGCTGTCGCCGTCGAGTTCGACTTCAGGGGCATGCAAAACGGAGGTCTTGTCCTTGCTCATCGCCAGTTTCAACAGGCTGGAAGCCGGTGCACGCAAGGTGCAGTCGGCGCCGGTTTCCCAGTGGGTCGCCAGCATCAAGCCTTCGTCGCTGGGCAGGATGAACAGTTGCAGTGCCGGGCTGCGGCAATCGACGGCAATCACCCGGCCGCTCAAATGCGCCAGCCGCGGCAGCGCCGTGCTGTCGAGACGCAGCACCCGGTTCAGGCCGAGTTCAATGCTGGCGAGCAGACCGGCCAACAACATCAGGGTTTGATGCCACGGTGCAGGGCCACGATGCCTGCGGTCATGTTGTGGTAGGTCACGCGGTCGAAACCGGCCTCGACCATCATCGACTTCAGGGTTTCCTGATTCGGGTGCATGCGGATCGATTCGGCCAGGTAGCGATAGCTTTCCGAGTCGTTGGTGATCAACTTGCCCATCAGCGGCATGAAGGCGAACGAGTAGGCGTCGTAGGCTTTGGACATCAGCGCGTTGGTCGGCTTGGAGAATTCCAGCACCAGCAAACGGCCGCCCGGCTTGAGTACGCGCAGCATCGAGCGCAGTGCGTCTTCTTTATGCGTCACGTTGCGCAGGCCGAATGCGATGGTCACGCAGTCGAAATGGTTGTCCGGGAACGGCAGCTTTTCAGCGTCGGCCTGAACGAACTCGACGTTGCCGGCTACACCCAGGTCCAGCAGGCGGTCACGACCGACCTTGAGCATGGATTCGTTGATGTCGGCCAACACCACCTGGCCGGTCGGGCCCACGAGGTGCGAGAATTTTTTGGTCAGGTCGCCGGTGCCGCCGGCAATGTCCAGCACGCGGTTGCCGGTGCGAACGCCCGACAGTTCGATCGCAAAACGCTTCCACAAACGGTGCATGCCGCCCGACAGGAGGTCGTTCATCAAGTCGTACTTGGCGGCTACCGAGTGGAAAACCTCAGCGACTTTTTCCGCTTTTTGGCTTTCCGGAACGTTTTTGAAACCGAAGTGCGTGGTGGGTTCGGCATCGCTGCCTTTGCGCTGATCAGTCATATCGCTGTCACCAGAAGAGAATGCGGGACATTCTAATCCCGGTGGCCTGCTTTGTCTTGGCAAGGCTGAAGGTAAGATGTAGAACCGCCGGGACGTTTTGCCGCAGGCGCGGTCAAGATGCTTCAGGAAAGTATTCATAAAGCAGGAGTCATTCGATGGCCCGTATTAGTGTTGAACGAGCCCACGGCCTGGGCAAGGAAGCGGCCCGCGAGAAGGCCGACCAGTTGGCGCAGAAACTGTCCGATCAATATGGCCTGGAGCCGCAGTGGTCCGGCGACACCCTGAACCTCAAGCGTTCCGGGGTGAAAGGCGCGGTGCATGTTGCTGAGGATTCGATTCGCGTTGATGTGGAATTGGGCCTGATGATGTCGGCCATGAGCGGCATGATCAAATCGGAAATCGAAAAGGCCCTCGATAAAGCCCTGGTCTGATTTCCGAATCGAACCACATCCCCTGTGGGAGCCAGCCTGCTGGCGATGGCGGTGTATCAGTCAACATTGATGTTGATGGATAAATCGCTATCGCCAGCAGGCTGGCTCCCACATTTGTTTTAAGGTGCACCCGAGGTTTTATGTCAGTTGTTAGGGTGCCGTTTCTAATTTTTCTCCCTACTTTGTGCATGAGCCCGACACTTTCGCGGGCAGTTCCTCAAACCTTCTGCGCGTGAGGTGCACCATGGCCAAAGTTATTTTGAAGAAAAAAATCGACGCTTCGACAACCGCTCTGAGCGACGTCAAATCCTATGCCCGCAAGATCTGGCTGGCAGGCCTGGGTGCCTACGCCAAGGTCGGCCAAGAGGGCAGCGATTACTTTCAAGAGTTGATCAAGGCTGGTCAAACTGTTGAAAAGAAAGGCAAAAAGGTAGTTGCCGAGAAACTTGAAGCAGCTAACGCCGAGATTGATGAAGCCAAGAGCGAAGTAAGCACTTTCAAAGGCAAGGTCGAAGTTCAACTCGACAAGGTCGAGAAGGCTTTTGACTCGCGTGTCGCAAGTACCTTGAATCGTATTGGCATTCCGTCTAAACATGACGTTGAGGCACTCTCTGCTAAGCTCGATGAGCTGACGGCATTGCTCGAACGCGTCGCGCGTAAATCTTAAGGAGAACGGGATGGCTGGTAAAAAGAACACCGAAAAAGAAGGCAGCTCGTGGATCGGGAAAGTCGAAGACTACTCCCGCAAAATCTGGCTTGCTGGTTTAGGCGTGTACTCGAAGATCGACACTGACGGCAGCAAGCTCTTCGATACATTGGTCAAAGACGGCGAGAAAGCCGAGAAGCTCACCAAGAGCGCTGTCGGCAAGAAAGTCGATGCCGCCAAGGACTCCGCTACCTCTGCCAAATCGCGCATCACTGGCGTGAAAGATCGTGCGCTGGGCAAGTGGGATGAGCTGGAAGGGGCTTTCGACAAGCGCCTGAACAGCGCCATTTCGCGCCTGGGTGTCCCGAGCCGCAACGAAGTGAAAGCGCTGCACAGCAAGGTCGATACCCTGACCAAGCAAATCGAAAAACTCACCGGTGCCAAGGTTGCGCCTGTTGCGGCGAAAACCGCAGCAGCCAAACCAGCGGCTAAAACCGCTGCCAAGCCTCTGGCAAAAGCTGCCGCTAAACCGGCTGCAAAACCCGCCGCGAAAGCAGCGGCCAAGCCGGCTGCCAAAACGGCCGCAGCAAAACCTGCCGCAGCCAAGCCAGCAGCGAAACCGGTTGCCGCCAAAGCCGCCGCTAAACCGGCTGCTAAACCTGCAGCAGCCAAGCCTGCGGCAAAACCTGCCGCCGCGAAAAAACCAGCAGTGAAAAAACCGGCAGCGCCGAAAGCTGCTGCTCCAAAACCAGCAGTGGCTGCCGCCAAACCGGCAACCCCGGCGCCGACAGTGAGCAGCTCCAACTCTGCTACCGCGCCGACCCCTGCTGTAACCCCGACTGCCGCGCCAGCTCCATCGACGCCAACCAGTCAGTCCTGATTTCAGGGCTCAAAAAAACGCCCGGCCTGCAAAGGTCGGGCGTTTTTGTTTGTGCACGATCCTGCAAACACCACCGCCCTTGTAGGAGCTAGCCTGCTAGCGATATCGGTTCATCAGTCAACAACAATGTCGCCGGATAAATCGCTATCGCCAGCAGGCTAGCTCCCACAGGGGGTCGCGGTATTCAGGGGTTATCCGTGTTCTTCGAGGTATTGGAGTGCCAGTTGCTCCGTCGCCACCTTGATCGGCGGCAGCAGATGCGGCGCCACCAGCATCATGATCTGATACACCACCAGCCTCACCTCACCTTCGCGATCCAGAATCCGCTGGTAATCCAGCGAAAACAGCAGCGTCATGGTGATCTGTTCCACCAACTGCCCCAACGCCTGCGTGTCGCTGACCAAGTGCCCCTGAGCCTTCAACCGCGCCAGCAATGAAGCCAGTGTGCGCTTCAGCGCGTTGAGCAGGTTGCGAATCCCCTTGGCCAGTTTCGGCAGGCGCCCGGCGAGGTTCGACAGGTCCTGAAAGAGAAACCGATAGTGCGACAGGCGCTCGACGATCAGGTGCAGGAACAGCCAGTAATCTTCCGGTGCCAACTCCACATCGGACGGCGGATCGAGCAGCGGCGCAAGCTCTGCCTGGAAGCGCTCGAACAGCCCGAGAATCAGCGGTTCCTTGCCGTGAAAGTGGTAGTAGAGGTTGCCCGGGCTGATGCCCATTTCGTTGGCAACTTCCATGGTGGAGACGTTCGGTTCGCCCTTCTGATTGAACAACTGCAGGGCACATTCGAGGATCCGGTCGCGGGTTTTCATCCAGTCTTCTTAATGTTCAAGTCCTGCCGCGCTCAAACCCTGTAGGAGCCGGCTTGCTGGCTATCGCATCACCACGGTGGGTCGTGAAACCGCGGTGATGCATTCGCCAGCAAGCCGGCTCCTACGGAGGCGGCAGTGGTGTGTTGGGTGTCAGCGCACGCGCACGTAAGTACCGGGTGCCGCCTCCATGGGTGGATAGTTCTGGTTGCCGAGGGCCATGTGGGTTTCCTTTTGCGCGCCCGAACGTTCCTGAATCCAGCTCAGCCACTGCGTCCACCAGCTGCCGTCGACTTGCTTGGCGTCGTAATACCAGGCCCGCGGATCGCTGCTCAGTTTTGTGCTTTCAATGAAGTTGGCTTTCGGGTTGGACGGCGGGTTCAGGATGCTCTGTACATGACCGCTGTTGGACAGCACGAAGCGTCGCTCGCCACCCAGCAGCAGCGTCGAGCGATACACGGCATCCCACGGAGTGATGTGGTCGTTGATGCCGGCCACGCTGAAGCTGTCGACGGTGACTTTCTGCAAGTCGATCGGCGTGCCGCACACTTCCAGGCCCCCCGGATGACTCAGCGGGTTGTGCTTGAAGAAGTCCAGCAGATCGCCGTGAAAGGCGGCTGGCAGACGTGTGTTGTCGTTGTTCCAGTAGAGGATGTCGAACGCCGGCGGCTCCTTGCCCAACAGGTAGTTGTTGACGAAGTAGCTCCAGATCAAATCGTTGGGGCGCATCCAGGCGAAGACCTTGGCCATGTCGCGACCGTCCAGCACGCCCTTCTGATAGGACCGACGCTTGGCCGCTTCCAGGGTCTGTTCGTCGGCGAACAGGGTCGCGGGACTCTCCATCTGGCTGTCGAGCAGGCTCACCAGATAGGTTGCGCTGGATACACGGCGCAGTTGCCGCTTCGCCTGCAAATGACCTTGCAGCGCGGCAATGGTCAGCCCGCCGGCGCAGGCGCCCATCAGGTTGACTTCCCGGGCGCCGGTGATCGCCCGGCATACATTCATCGCTTCTTCGACGGCTTCGACGTAGGTCGAAAGGCCCCATTCGCGATGGCGCACATCGGGGTTGCGCCAGCTGATCATGAAGGTTTGCAGGCCGTTTTTCAGGGCGAACTGGACGAAGCTGTTGTTCGGGCTCAGGTCGAAAATGTAGTACTTGTTGATCTGTGGCGGCACCACCAGCAGCGGTTTGGAATACTGCTTTTCGCTCATCGGCTTGTACTGGATCAGTTCCAGCAGCTCATTGCGAAACACCACGGCGCCGGTGGTGGTGGCGACCGTCTTGCCGACCTCGAAGGCCTGCTTGGTCACTTGCCTGGGCAGGCCGTCGTTGTGCAGGAAATCATCGACCAGGTGACTGATGCCACGCACCAGGCTGTTGCCGCCGGAGTTGAAGATTTCCTTGACCGCCAGCGGATTGAGCAGGGTGTTGGACGGTGACACCGCGTCATTGAGCAAAGCGAACGCGAAGTGGGCGCGGGCGCGATCGTCCGGGTCCATGTTGCTCTCGTCGATCCAGCTTTTGACCTGTTTCTGCCAGCTCAGGTAGGCCTGCAAACTGCGGCGATAAAACGGGTTGAGGCTCCATGCGGGGTCGGCAAAGCGATTGTCGTTGGGGTTGGTCGGGTGCAGGGTTTCGCCCAGCAACACGCGCCCCAGTTGACCGCCCAGCTTCAACGCATGGCGGGCGCTGTGCACGGGGTTGCGCAAACCATGGGCGGCAACGCTGCGCAGGGTCGAAAACAGATCCCGACCACGCAGGCCGGTAATCGCACTCTGTGCGTTGATGAACGCTGCGGGAGTCGGTAAAGATTCCCTCGCTGGCTTGTCGCGCATGACTCAACACTCCTTCGTCTTCAGGCCAAATACAAACACACCGAACCAGAACACCATAGACGCTGTAACGGGTTGTTGCGCGGCGCGGCGTCCTGCCGACCGACGATAAGTCGGTTAGCCGCCCGATGGAGCCGGATGCGGATGCATCACGGCGCGCTGCCGTTCTTCCTCGAGAAACTTCATGATGATCGGCGCCACGGCCTCGGCGCGGGTGATCAGGAACAGGTGCCCGTCATCGATGATGTGCAACTGGGCATTGGGAATCCGCCAGGCCAGCACGCGCATGTTGATCAACGGGATCAGCGGGTCATCGTCGCCGGCCAGCACCAGTGTCGGCTGGTGGATCTTGTGCAGCCAGTGAATGCTGGTCCAGCCGAGCCCGGCGAACAGCTGCCAGTAGTAACCGAGCTTGCCTGCCGAGCGCACCTTCGCCGCATGGCTGGCCGCCAGTGTCGGATCGCGACGGAACGAGCCGCCGTAGATCATCGGCGCAATGCGGATCACGTGCGATGGCTGGATGTAGCGCCGTGGGCTGGCCATCATCCACAGCACTTTCGGTTTGCCCGGCACCATCACAGCACCTGCCGCCGTTGCCGCCAGCACCAGTTTCTTGCAGCGCTCGGGGTAGTCGTAAGCAAACTGCTGGGCGAGGGCGCCACCCCATGACACACCGATCACGTTCACTTGCCCGTAATCGAGATAATCGAGCATCCGCGCCGTGAGTTTGGCCAGGCCCGGAAAACGATACGGCCGGTTCGGCGTCGACGAACCGCCGACACCGGGCACGTCGAAAGCGATGACTTCGAGGTCCGGGTCCAATGCTGCGACAAACGGAAACACCAGCTCCAGGTTGGCGCCGATGCCGTTGAAAATCAGCAAGGGCGTCAAGTGAGGCTTGCCGGGGCGTACTGCCGTGCGGAGGGTCTGGCCATCCAGGTCGACGGTACGAAAAATGAACGGTTGCGGCATGCTTCAAGCCCTGTGGGTTAATTATCCCGGTCCCCTGTAGGAGCGAAGCTTGCTCGCGAAGGCGTCAGATCAGTCGAAATCTACGTTGAATGAATGACCGCTTTCGCGAGCAAGCTTCGCTCCTACGGGGGGCGGGTGTGTCAGTTACCGTTCGTGTACGTAAGTGCCCGGTGCTGCTTCACCTTCCGGATAAGCCTTGTTGCCCAGTTTTGTCGGGGATTTTTTCAATTCGCCCGAACGCTCGGCCTGCCAGGCTTGCCAGTGCAGCCACCAGGAATCGGTGTGCTTGGTGGAATTTTCCTGCCACTCCTCAGCCTTCAACGGCATCTCGGTGCCCGTCATGTAGCGTGATTTCGGGTTGCCCGGCGGGTTCAGAATGCTCTGGATATGCCCGCTGCTGGACAGCACGAATTCGACCTTGCCGCCGAACAGTTGCGCCGACTTGTAGCAGGACTTCCACGGGGTGATGTGGTCGTTGGTGCCGGCCAGGGAAAAGATGTCGGCCGTGACCTGCTTCAGGTCGATCGGCGTGCCGCACACTTCCAGTGCATCCGGGCGGATCAGCGGATTGTTTTTGAACATCTCGATCAGGTCGCCGTGGAACGCGGCGGGCAACCGGGTGGTGTCATTGTTCCAGAACAGAATGTCGAACACCGGCGGCTCGTTGCCGAGCAGGTAGTTGTTGACCCAGTAGTTCCAGATCAGATCGTTGGGGCGCATCCAGGCGAACACTTTCGCCATGTCGCGGCCTTCGAGTACACCCGCCTGATAGGAATGGCGTTTGGCGGCTTCAAGCGTCTGCTCGTCGACGAACAGTGCGACGTCGCTGTCCAGGGTGGTGTCCAGCACGCTGACCAGCAGCGTCAGGGCGTTGACTTTTTTCTCGCCGATTGCGGCGTAGTGGCCCAGCAACGCGGTGCAGGTGATGCCGCCGGAGCAGGCGCCGAGCATGTTCACGTCTTTGCTGCCGGTGATCGCGGTGACCACATCAACCGCCTCCTTGAGCGCTTCGATGTAGGTCGACAGACCCCATTCGCGTTGCTCCTTGGTCGGGTTGCGCCAGCTGACGATGAAGGTCTGCACGTGATTGCGCAGGCAGAAACGCGCCAGGCTTTTGTCCGGGCTCAGGTCGAAAACGTAGAACTTGTTGATCTGTGGCGGCACCACCAGCAATGGGCGCTCATGCACCTGCTCGGTGGTCGGCCGGTACTGGATCAGCTCCAGCACGTCGTTACGGAAAACCACCGCACCTTCGGTCACGCCCAGGCTCTTGCCGACTTCGAATGCGCCCATGTTGACCTGGCTCGGCATGCCGCCGTTGTGCACCAGATCCTTGGCCAGGTGCGAGAGGCCGTCGAGCAGGCTCTTGCCACCGGTTTCGAAGAAGCGTTTGACCGCTGCCGGGTTGGCCGCCGTGTTGGTCGGGGCCATGGCTTCGGTCATGAGGTTGATCACGAAATGCCCGCGTGCCACATCCTTGGGCCCGAGGTTACTGTCGTCGATCCAGTCGTGGAGTTCCTTGCGCCACGCCAGGTAGGTTTGCAAATAACGTTTGTAGAGCGGGTTCTGGCTCCAGGCCGGATCGGCGAAACGACGGTCATCGCTGGTCGGTAGCAGTTCGGATTTGCCGAACAGCACGTTCTTCAGTTCAAGACCGAAATGAGCGACATGCTTCGCACTGTGAATCGGTTGTTTAATGGCCTGCCTGAGCACCATTCGAGCAGAAGCCAGTAGATCCTTTCCACGCAGCCCAACGACAGGATTAAGCCCCAAGGTGTTTTCCGAGGCTTGATTCTTCAAGTCATCGTTATTCTTGTTACTCATCTACGACGCTCCATTGTCCTGAGACGAGTACCTGAGTCCAGCCGTGTAGTCACACAGCCAATGCCAGGTACTACTGCTCGGGTGACCGATAATTCTGCATCGCTGCTTTTTAGTTCAGAGAGCACTGCAGGTAACTTGCCAGCTCCATTGGTTACCCGAGTTTAATTTTTTTCGCAAGCAGGCTAATGACTGACCTCGCGGCCAAGCATTCAAACAGATGAAATTAGAAAATGCCTTCTAATGCGCAAGAGGCGCGGGTTAGAGCATCAGCTTGACGACCGATTCGTTAGGGTCGCGGGTCTTTCCGGCCGCTTTCAGCTCGGCAAGATAATCGTTCCAGAGATCCTCTTGGCGCACGCCCAACTGGTACAGATATTCCCAGGTGAACAGGCCGCTGTCGTGGCCGTCGTCGAAGGTCAATTTCAGTGCGTACTGACCGGCCGGTTCTACCTTGGTCAGGCCTACGCCGATCTTGCCAAATTGCAGGATAGGTTTGCCGTGGCCCTGGACCTCGGCGGAAGGAGAGTGCACGCGCAGGAACTCGGCGGGCAGGTGATGTTCCTCGCCGGACGCGTATTTCAGCGACAGGGTTTTCGAGGCTTTGTGCAGTTTGATGTCGGTGGGGATCATGACCAAAGTCCGTATTGAAGCGCGAGGTCTGAACCTCTGTAGGAGCCGGCTTGCTGGCGATGGCGATTTCAAGTACGTCATCGCCAGCAAGCCGGCTCCTACAGGAGGTCGCATACCTACAGGATATAACGGGACAGGTCTTCGTTCTGCGCCAATTCGCCGAGGTGGTTGTTGACGTAGTCGGCGTCGATCAGGATCACCTTGTCATCGTGAGCGCTGGCCAGGTCGCCGGCGCTGAACGACACCTCTTCGAGCAGGCGCTCAAGCAGCGTGTGCAGGCGACGGGCACCGATGTTCTCGGTTTTCTCGTTGACCTGCCAGGCGATCTCGGCGATGCGCTTGATGCCATCCGGCTGGAACTCGATGGCCAGGCCTTCGGTTTTCAGCAGTGCGCAATATTGCTCGGTGAGCGAGGCGTGCGGTTCGCTGAGGATGCGTTCGAAGTCTTCCGGCGTCAGCGCCTTCAGCTCGACACGAATCGGCAGACGCCCTTGCAGCTCAGGCACCAGATCGCTCGGCTTGCTCAAGTGGAACGCACCGGAAGCGATGAACAGGATGTGGTCGGTCTTGACCATGCCCAGTTTGGTGTTGACGGTGCAGCCTTCGATCAGCGGCAGCAGGTCGCGCTGTACGCCTTCACGGGACACATCGACGCCACCGGAGTTACCGCGCTTGGCCACCTTGTCGATTTCGTCGATGAACACGATGCCGTGCTGCTCGACCGCTTCCAGCGCCTTGGCCTTCAACTCTTCGTCGTTGACCAGGCGGCTCGCTTCTTCGTCGCGGACCAGTTTCAGCGCTTCCTTGACCTTGAGCTTGCGGCTCTTGCGTTTGCCCTTGCCCATATTGGCGAACAGGCTCTGCAACTGGTTGGTCATTTCTTCCATGCCCGGTGGCGCGGAGATATCGACGCCGGACACTTCGGCGACTTCGATTTCGATCTCCTTGTCATCCAGCTGGCCTTCGCGCAGGCGCTTGCGGAACAGCTGGCGGGTGTTGGAGTCGGCCGACGGGGCGTCATCGTTGTTGAAGCCCATGCGCGCCGGTGGCAGCAGGGCGTCGAGGATGCGCTCTTCGGCGGCATCTTCGGCGCGGTGGCGAACCTTGGTCATTTCCTGTTCGCGCAGCAGCTTGATGGCAGCATCGGCCAGGTCACGAATGATCGACTCTACGTCGCGGCCAACGTAGCCGACTTCGGTGAACTTGGTCGCTTCGACTTTGATGAACGGTGCGTTGGCCAGTTTGGCCAGGCGACGGGCGATCTCGGTTTTGCCGACACCGGTCGGGCCGATCATCAGGATGTTCTTCGGCGTTACTTCAACGCGCAGCTCTTCCGGCAGTTGCATCCGGCGCCAGCGGTTACGCAGCGCGATGGCGACGGCGCGTTTGGCATCGTCCTGGCCGATGATATGGCGGTTGAGTTCGTGGACGATTTCACGGGGAGTCATGGACATAATATTTTGACGGACCTTAAACAAGATGAGTCGTGGCGTGGGGCCGAAACAGACTTACTCGTCGCCTTTGGCGCAGTCCTGCTCCTCAATGGTCTGGGTGTGGTTGGTGAATACACAGATGTCGCCGGCAATGCCGAGGGCGGTTTCGACGATTTCCCGGGCTGACAGGTCGGTTTTCTTCAGCAGCGCACTGGCGGCGGCCTGGGCGTAGGCGCCGCCGGAACCCATGGCGATCAGGCCTTGTTCAGGCTCTACAACGTCGCCGTTGCCGGTGATGATCAGGGACGCGTCTTTGTTGGCGACCGCGAGCATGGCTTCGAGGCGGCTGAGGGTGCGGTCGGTGCGCCATTCTTTGGCGAGTTCGACGGCGGCGCGAACCAGATGGCCCTGGTGTTTCTCCAGTTGACCTTCGAAGCGCTCGAAAAGGGTAAAGGCGTCGGCCGTGGCGCCAGCAAAACCGGCGAGGACTTCGCCGTGGTAGAGGCGACGAACTTTCTTCGCGTTGCCTTTCATCACGGTATTACCGAGAGAAACCTGGCCGTCGCCGCCCATGACGACTTTGCCGTGGCGGCGAACTGAAACGATGGTGGTCAAGGGAGAGTCTCCACGCAGCGGGGCGAAAATGCCTTATGCCAACTCATATGGGGGTGGTGGAGCGTTTTTCAACTGCGGGGCGGGAGAGGGGACGAGCGGTGGCGTACACGAAGATGTGTGGTGGGAGTGCTGACGCCAATCGCGAGCAGGCTCGCTCCCACAGGGTTGGCGCAAATCCTGTGGGAGCGAGCCTGCTCGCGATGAACGATAACGCGGATCAGCGGTTCTGGCGTTGTTGTAACAACAGGTTGCTGAACCCGGCGCCGGACAGTTGTTTCTGCGCGGTGGTCAGCTGTTCGCGGTTGCTGAACGGCCCGACCAACACCCGATACCAGGTCTCGTCCTTCACCGTGCCGGACTCAACCGATACCGCCTGGCCGAGCAGGATGATCTGCGCGCGCACCTTGTCTGCATCAGCCTCCTTGCGGAACGAACCGGCCTGCAGGAAGAACTTGGTCACCGGTGCCGCCTTGGCCACGGGTGGCGGTGGCGGCGGGGTGATGCCAGCCAATGCCGCCTGAGCCCGCGCCGTGTCGATCTTCGCCGCTTCCGCCGGGGTTACCGGCGTGGTCGGTACAGCCGGCGTCGGCGGTGTTTTCTCCGGCACGGCATCCGGCGGCACGATGACTTCCGATTCCGGCAGCAAGGTGTAGAAGTCGTACTTCGGCTTCACCGGTTGCGTCGGGCTCGGCGGGGTCTTGTTGGCCTCGGCGACCTTGGTGGCTTTCTGCTGCTCGATCTTCTCGCGCTTGACGCTGTCGCTGCCCTTGCCCGGTTCCAGCTTCATCAGGAACACAATGAACGCGCCGACCGTCAGGCCGATGGCCATCCACAACCAACCCGGGATCGGTTGCTTTGCTGGAGCTTGGTAACGGCTGGCGCCACGCTTGGGTGCAGGTTTTTTCTTGGCAGCCAACTTACATACGCTCCAGAGTTTCCAGACCCAAGAGTTCCAGGCCTTGCTTGAGAGTGCGACCGGTCAGCGCGGCAAGACGCAAGCGGCTTTGCATTTGCGCCGGGGTTTCAGCACTGAGGATCGGGCAGTTCTCGTAGAAGCTGGAGAACAGGCCGGCAACGTCGTACAGGTAGGTGCAGAGGATGTGCGGCGTGCCTTTCTCGGACACGTTGTTCAGGATTTCGCCGAATTGCGCGAGTTTGGCTGCCAGCTCATGTTCATGCGCGGCTTCCAGGACGATCTGCCCTTCGACTTCGCTGAAGTCCTTGCCGAGCTTGCGGAACACGCCCGCCACACGGGTGTACGCGTACAGCAGGTACGGCGCGGTGTTGCCTTCGAAGTTCAGCATCAGGTCGAAGTTGAAGCTGTAGTCGCTGGTGCGGTGCTTGGACAGATCGGCGTATTTCACTGCGCCGATGCCCACGACCTTGGCGATGTTGCGCAGCTCGTCTTCGGCCAGCTCCGGGTTTTTCTCTTTGACCAGGTTGTAGGCGCGTTCCTGGGCTTCGGTCAGCAGGTCGATCAGCTTCACGGTGCCGCCATCGCGGGTCTTGAACGGACGGCCGTCGGCGCCGTTCATGGTGCCGAAGCCCATGTGTTCCATTTCCATCGGGTGCGTCACGAAGCCGGCCTTGCGGGCGACGGCGAACACTTGCTGGAAGTGCAGGGCCTGGCGCTGGTCGACAAAGTACAGCGCGCGATCAGCCTTCAGCTTGCCACTGCGATAACGTACCGCCGCCAGGTCGGTGGTGGCGTAGAGGTAGCCGCCATCCGCCTTGACGATGATCACTGGCAGCGGGTCGCCGTCAGCGTTCTTGAACTCGTCAAGGAACACGCACTGCGCGCCGTTGCTCTCGACCAGCATGCCGGCGGCCTTGAGGTCGTTGACCACGTTGATCAGGTCGTCGTTGTAGGCGCTTTCGCCCATCACGTCGGCCATGGTCAGTTTGACGTTCAGCAGCTCGTAGATTTTCTGGCAGTGCGACAGCGAGATGTCCTTGAACTTGGTCCACAGCGCCAGGCAATCCGGGTCGCCGGCTTGCAGCTTGACCACCAGGCCACGGGCGCGGTCGGCGAACTCTTCGGATTCGTCAAAACGGCCCTTGGCGGCGCGGTAGAAGTTTTCCAGGTCCGACAGCTCGTCGCTGGTGATCGGGTTTTCCTGCAAGTAAGCCATCAGCATGCCGAACTGGGTGCCCCAGTCGCCCACGTGGTTCTGACGGATCACTTCGTCGCCGAGGAACTCCAGAACGCGAGCCACGCCGTCGCCGATGATGGTCGAACGCAAGTGGCCGACGTGCATCTCTTTGGCGAGGTTCGGTGCCGACAGATCGACCACGGTGCGTTGCGCCGGGCCGGCCTTGCGCACGCCGATGTGCTCGTCGGCCAGTGCTGCGTCGAGGCGGGTGGCCAGGGCGTCGGTGTTCTGGAAGAAGTTCAGGAAGCCAGGACCGGCGATTTCGGTCTTGGTGACGTTTTCGTCAGCCGGCAGCGCGGCGATGATTTTCTCGGCCAGATCGCGCGGCTTCATGCCGGCCGGCTTGGCCAGCATCATGGCGATGTTGCTGGCGAAGTCGCCGTTTTTCTTGTCACGGGAGTTTTCCACCTGGATCGCCGGCGTCAGGCCTTCAGGCAACACACCTTCGTTGACGAGTTGGGTGATGGCTTGTTGGATCAACTGGCGAATGGTGTCTTTCATGGTCTTCTCTTTCGACCGCAAGCGCGGCGGCGCTTCGATGCGCTGGTGGAAAAACTGGGCATTATCCGTTGCGAAGGCGGGCTTGCCAACTATAGCGGGCAGGTTGTGGATATGTGGTGACAAATAGACCGCTATCGCTGGCAAGCCAGCTCCTACATTGGACCGGTGAACGCCTCAAATCCCCTGTAGGAGCTGGCTTGCCAGCGATGGCGGCCGATTGATCAATACAAATCCACAGGATCGACATCCAAAGACCAGCGCACCGCCCGCCCACTCGGCATCTGCTCCAGCACCAGCAACCAACTGGCCAGCAACCGGTGCAGCGGCGCCCGGGCCGTTGCCTGCAACAATAACTGCGCGCGATAACGCCCGGCCCGACGTTCCATCGGTGCAGGCACCGGCCCGAGCAATTCGATCCCGGTCAGATTCTGTTCAGCCAGCAAACGCTCGGCCTCGCTGCACGCCTCGTCGAGAAACCCTTCCGCCTGCCCCGGTTTGTGCGCTTCGGCCCGCAGCAGCGCCAAATGCGCAAACGGCGGCAACCCGGCAGCGCGTCGTTCGCTCAGCGCCTGTTCAGCGAACGCGAAGTAGCCTTGTTCAGTCAGTTGCACCAGCAGCGGATGGTCCGCCAGATGGGTCTGGATGATCACTTTGCCCGGCTCTTCAGCCCGGCCTGCGCGGCCGGCGACCTGCACGATCAGTTGCGCCATGCGCTCACTGGCGCGGAAGTCACCGGAGAACAAACCACCGTCCGCATCGAGAATCGACACCAGCGTCACCCGTGGGAAGTGATGCCCTTTGGCAAGCATTTGCGTGCCCACCAGAATGCATGGGTGACCCTTCTGAATGGTCGCGAACAACTGATTCATCGCGTCCTTGCGCGACGTGCTGTCGCGGTCGACCCGCAGCACCGGCACATCCGGGAACAGAATGGCCAGGCGTTCTTCGGCGCGTTCGGTGCCGGCGCCCACCGGCCGCAAATCCACTTTGCCGCACTTCGGGCAGTGCCGGGGTACGCGTTCGACGTAGCCGCAATGGTGGCAGCGCAGTTCGCCGGAGCGCTGGTGCACGGTCATTCGTGCATCGCAGCGCTGACATTCGGACATCCAGCCGCAGTCGTGGCACAGCAGCGTCGGGGCGAAACCTCGACGGTTGAGGAACACCAATACTTGCTGGCCGGCCGCGAGTGTCTGGCCGATGGCTTGGTGCATCGGCCCGGAAATGCCGCTGTCGAGCGGGCGACTTTTCACATCCAGGCGCAGGAAGCGCGGTTGCTTGGCGCCGCCAGCACGCTCATTGAGGCGTAGGAGGCCGTAACGTCCGGTGTAGGCATTGTGCAGGCTTTCCAGCGAAGGTGTGGCGGAACCGAGCACGATCGGGATGTTTTCCTGCCGTGCGCGCACCAATGCCAGGTCGCGGGCGTGATAGCGCAGTCCTTCCTGCTGTTTATAAGAGCCGTCGTGCTCTTCGTCGATGATGATCAGGCCGGGGTTTTTCATCGGCGTGAACAGCGCCGAACGGGTGCCGATAATAATGTCGGCGTCGCCGTCACGCGCTGCGAGCCAGGCTTCGAGGCGCTCGCGATCGTTGACCGCCGAGTGGATCAGCGCGATGCGTGCATTGAACCGTTGTTCGAAGCGCGCCAGGGTCTGCGGGCCGAGGTTGATTTCCGGGATCAACACCAGTGCTTGCTTGCCGGCTTCAAGGGTTTCGCGGATCAACTGCAAATAGACTTCGGTCTTGCCGCTGCCGGTGACGCCGGCCAGCAGGAACGCGTGATAACTGTCGAACCCGGCGCGAATCGCCTCATAGGCGGCGCGTTGTTCAGGGTTGAGCGGCAATTCCGGTTGCGCCAGCCAATGCTCGTGGCGGGCGCCGGGGGCGTGCTTGCGGATCTCCACTTGCACCAGATCCTTGGCCAGCAGCAGATCCAGGCTGTCCTTGCTCAGCATCAACTTGCTCAGCAACTGATGGGCGACGCCATGAGGATGCTGCGCCAGGGTTGCCAGCGCCTCACGCTGACGCGGGGCCCGGGCGATGCGCGGGTCATCGAGGCTGGCGCCAGGCGCGGCGGACCAGAAGCGTTCCTGGCGCGCTTCGGCCAGCTCGCCCTGACGCAACAGCACCGGCAGTGCCCAGCTCAAGGTGTCGCCGAGGCTGTGCTGATAATACTGAGAGGTCCACAGGCACAGCTTGAACAGCGCTGGCGGCAAGGGCGGCGTGGCGTCGAGCAGGGCCAGGGCCGGTTTGAGCTTTTCTGCAGGCACTTCGCTGGTGTCGGTGACCTCTACCAGAATCCCGATCATCTCCCGCCGGCCGAAAGGTACGCGCAGGCGCATGCCCGGTTGCAACTGGGCGCGCAGGACTCCGGCCGGGGCACGGTAATCGAACAGGCGGCGCAGGGGCGAAGGCAGGGCGAGGCGCAAAATGGCGTCGGGCACGCGGGGGGTCTCGATCAACAAAAAATAGGGGGCGTGACATATAACCTGTAGGAGTGAGCCTGCTCGCGATAGCAATCTTGCAGTCAACATTGCGGCGACTGGCAGACCGTTATCGCGAGCAGGCTCACTCCTACAGGGGATCGCGTATTGGGTCGGGAGCCTAGCAGACGGTCGGTCTCAGCGACAGCTTGCGTGATTGAGATTGTCTGGTAGAATCCGCGGCCTAATTACGTGCGGTATTCAACAATAGTGTTGGGTGGCGGCACGCAGCCTGAGGAAGACACCATGAAAGCTGATATCCATCCAGAATACCCAGCCATCGCTGTTACCTGCAGCTGTGGCAACAAGTTCGAAACCCGTTCGACCTTCGGCAAAGCCCTGGCGATCGACGTTTGCAACGAATGCCACCCGTTCTACACCGGTAAGCAAAAGACTCTGGACACTGGCGGCCGCGTTCAGCGCTTCGCAGACCGTTTCGGTGCTTTCGGCGCGAAAAAGGCCTAAGGCCAATCATTTTGGAAGGTCGTTCCGGCTTCTCCAGACTGATAAAAAAGGCGTCCCTTGCGGGCGCCTTTTTTGTGTCCGCGATTTGGCTTTCGGGCGCCCAGGCCTTCTGCCCGGTGCCGGATGGGCTGACGTCGGTCGCGGTGCAACGGGTGGTGGATGGCGACACGCTGCGCCTGAGCGATGGCCGCAGCGTGCGCATGATCGGCTTGAATACGCCCGAGCTGGGCAAGCAGGGCCGCTCCGACGAGCCGTTTGCCGTGGCGGCGCGCAAGCGCCTGGAAGCATTGGTGGCTGCCAGCGGCGGGCGGGTCGGTGTGCTGCCGGGTAAAGAGAGCAAGGATCACTACGGTCGTACCCTTGCGCATCTTTATGGCGCCGATGGCGCCAACCTCGAAGCGCAGATGCTCGCAGAAGGGCTCGGTTTCCAGGTGGCGGTCGCGCCGAATGTCGATCTGGTGGCCTGTCAGCAAACAGCGGAACGCAGTGCGCGGCAAGCCGGGCTCGGTGTGTGGCGCCAGTCGCCTGTACTGAAAGCGGAGCAGATCAACACGTCCGGCTTCGCGGTGGTCAGTGGGCGTGTGAGCAAGGTTCAGCGCAATCGCGGCGGTGTTTGGATCGAGTTGCAGGATTCTCTTGTACTGCGTGTTGCGCCCAATTTGCTGGGGCAATTTGATGGTGCGGCGCTGGAGCGCCTGAAAGGCAAGCAGGTCGAGGCCCGTGGCTGGATCGTGGACCGTTCGCGCCGTGGCGGATTGCAAGCGGGGCAAGCGCGCTGGCTCCTTCCATTGACCGATCCGGCGATGTTGCAAGCGGCGCCTTGATAAAAAAATTGTAGACATTTTTATTGTCGATTGTGAACAGTCTATCCCTTGTGTTCCGTGGCTCTTGGCCCAAAGTCGTAGGGCGGGGCGCTTGACAGGGGTGACTGGTCAGTCTTGTGGGGACTTTGCGAGGCGCGTATCCTCGCTGACCAGTCTGTCCAACAGTAAAAGCGGAATGCCCCCATGTCTGATCTGAAAACTGCCGCTCTCGAATATCACGCCCATCCTCGTCCAGGTAAGCTGAGTGTCGAGCTCACCAAGGCCACCGCTACCGCCCGCGACCTGTCGCTGGCCTACAGCCCCGGCGTAGCCGAACCAGTACGCGAAATCGCCCGCGATCCTGAACTGGCCTACAAATACACCGGTAAAGGCAACCTGGTTGCAGTCATTTCCGATGGCACCGCGATTCTGGGCCTGGGTAACCTCGGCCCATTGGCTTCCAAGCCAGTGATGGAAGGTAAAGGCGTGCTGTTCAAGCGCTTCGCCGGCATCGACGTTTTCGACATCGAAGTCGACTCCGAAAGCCCGCAAGCCTTCATCGACACCGTCAAGCGCATCTCCATCACCTTCGGTGGCATCAACCTGGAAGACATCAAGGCACCTGAGTGCTTTGAGATCGAGCGCGCTCTGATCGAGCAGTGCGACATTCCGGTATTCCACGATGACCAGCACGGCACCGCAATCGTGACTGCCGCCGGCATGATCAACGCCCTGGAAATCGCTGGCAAAACCCTCGCCGACGCCAAGATCGTCTGCCTGGGTGCCGGTGCGGCCGCCATCTCCTGCATGAAATTGCTGGTGAGCATGGGCGCCAACATCGAAAACATCTACATGGTTGACCGTACCGGTGTGATCCACTCCGGCCGTGACGACCTGAACCAGTACAAGGCTGTCTTCGCTCACGCGACCGACAAGCGCACCCTGGCTGACGCCCTGCAAGGCGCAGACGTGTTCGTCGGCCTGTCCGGTCCGAACCTGCTGAGCGCTGAAGGCCTGCTGTCCATGGCGGCCAACCCGATCGTGTTCGCGTGCTCGAACCCGGATCCGGAAATCTCCCCGGAACTGGCACACGCCACCCGTAACGACGTGATCATGGCGACCGGCCGTTCGGACTACCCGAACCAGGTCAACAACGTACTGGGCTTCCCGTTCATCTTCCGTGGTGCCCTGGACGTTCGCGCCAAGCGCATCAACGAAGAAATGAAAGTGGCAGCGGCCAACGCCCTGCGTGAACTGGCCAAACTGCCGGTTCCTCAGGAAGTGTGCGACGCCTACGGCGGCATCAAGCTGGAATTCGGTCGTGAGTACATCATTCCGAAGCCAATGGACAAGCGTCTGATCACCCTGATCTCCGATGCCGTGGCCAAGGCTGCAATCGAGACCGGCGTGGCAACCCTGCCGTATCCGAAGAACTACCCGCTGAAAAGCGTGGATGATGTGTTCAACGGCTAAGCCGTTGTAACGCTTCAACCGAAGCCCCGGCTCTTGTGAGCCGGGGTTTTTTATTGTCTGTGGTTTGTGTGTTGCCTGTGCGGGCCTCTTCGCGGGCAAGTCGGATCGCCGCACCGCTCGCTCCTACGGGTTTTGTGCCGGTCGCGAAAACTGCGTACAACACAAAACCCGTAGGAGCGAGGCTCGCCCGCGAAGAGGCCGGGTAATACAACCCATAAATCGCAGGCAACAAAAAGCCCCGCACTTCTCTCGAAGGCGGGGCTTTTCGGGTGGTGCTGCGATCAGAACAAATCGATCGGCGCCGCTTCATCCGCTGGCAGAGGGCTGCCCGGCGCATTGCCGTTGCCCAGCTCATTCACCGACGGTGGCGTATCTTCGGCCTTGAACAGCTCGAAGTACGCTCCAGGCGTGCCTGGGGTGGCTGCCCGGCCGCTGATCGGGTCAACCCGCAGGCTGAGGATGCCTTCCGGTTCCGGTTGCGTGTGCGGCGGCTTGTCTTTGAGCGCGGCGCCCATGTAGTTCATCCAGATCGGCAGGGCGACGGTGCCGCCGAACTCGCGTTTGCCCAGGCTTTCCGGCTGGTCGAAACCGGTCCAGACGGTGGTCACGTAATCGGCGTTATAGCCCGAGAACCAGGCATCCTTCGATTCGTTGGTCGTACCGGTTTTGCCTGCAATGTCGGGGCGCCCCAAGGCCAGTGCGCGACGGCCGGTGCCGAGTTTGATCACGTCCTCGAGCATGCTGTTGAGGATGTAAGTGGTGCGACCATCGACAATGCGTTCGGCCACGGCCGGCGCCTGAGGTGTTGGCAGGCCTGGAGCTTCGCCCGGCGTCGCATTGACCGTAAAGGCCTCGGCGGTCGGCGCGGCGATGCCGTCGGTGGCCACATCGCCTTTCGGCACGCTTGGTGGATTGGCGACGAACAACGTGTCGCCATTGCGGCTTTCGATCTTGTCGATGATGTACGGGGTGATCTTGAAGCCGCCGTTGGCGAACGTGCTCCAGCCGGTGGCGATTTCCATTGGCGTCAGGGTCGCGGTGCCCAGGGCCAGCGACAGGTTGCGCGGCAGGTCCTGCTTGTTGAAGCCGAACTTGCTGATGTAGTCGATGGTGCGATCGACGCCCAGCGCCTGCACCAGGCGGATCGACACCAGGTTGCGCGACTTGTACAGCCCTTCACGCAGACGGATCGGGCCGAGGAAAGTGTTGGTGTCGTTCTTCGGACGCCAGACCTTGTCCAGGTACTCGTCGACGAACACGATCGGTGCGTCGTTCACCAGGCTGGCGGCGGTGTAGCCGTTATCCAGCGCGGCGCTGTACACGAACGGTTTGAAGCTTGAGCCCGGCTGACGCTTGGCCTGCAGGGCACGGTTGTAGTTGCTCTGTTCGAAGGCGAAGCCGCCGACCAGCGAGCGAATTGCGCCGTTCTGCGGATCAAGGGAGACCAGTGCGCCCTGAGCTTGCGGGATCTGGCTGAATTTCAGCGAATTGTCCGGCTGACGCTGTACGCGAATCAGATCACCGACCTGAGCCACATCCGAGGGCTGCTTCGGATTGGCGCCCATGCTGTTGGTGTTCAGGAACGGCCGCGCCCATTTCATGCTGTCCCAGCCGATGTGTTCGTCGCCGGTACGAGTCAGCACTTGCAGGCCGTTCTTCTCGACCTGCGTGACGATGGCCGGCTCAAGGCCGCTGATGGTGCGCTGCTTGGTCAGCTCCGAGATCCAGGCCTCACGGGTCTTGCCCGGCAGGCGCGACTCGGGACCGCGATAGCCGTGACGCTGATCGTAGGTCATCAGGCCTTCGTGGACGGCCGTGTTGGCCATTTCCTGCAGGTTGCTCGGCACGGTGGTCGTGACGCGGAAACCCTCGGTGTAGGCATCGCTGCCGTAGCGGCCGACCATTTCGGCGCGGGCCATTTCAGCAATGTACGGCGCGTTCACTTCCGGGGTCGGCACGTGATAGCTGGCGTTCAGCGGCTCGTTGATCGCGGCGGTGTAATCGCTCTCGGTGATCTTGCCGAGCTTGTACATGCGGCCAAGGATCCAGTCGCGACGTTCCTTGCTGCGAGCCGGATTGGCCAGTGGGTTGAAGCGCGACGGAGCTTTCGGCAGGCCGGCGATCATCGCCATCTGCGCCAGGCTGACGTCACGAATCGACTTGCCGTAGTAAACCTGCGCCGCGGCCTCGATGCCGTAGGCGCGGTTGCCCAGGTAGATCTTGTTGACGTACAGCTCGAGGATCTCGTCCTTGGTCAGCTGCCGTTCGATCTGCAGGGCCAGGAGGATTTCAGTGGTCTTGCGCGAGAAGCTGCGTTCGCTGGTCAGGAAGAAGTTCTTCGCCACCTGCATGGTGATGGTGCTGCCGCCGGACTGGATGTGTCCGCTTTTGACTAATTGGGTGGCGGCACGCATCAGGCTGCTGGGATCGACGCCGTAGTGGTTGGCGAAATTGTCGTCTTCAGCACTTAGTAACGCATTAATGAAATTGGGGGGAATGTCGGCGAAACGGATCGGTGTACGGCGCATTTCGCCAAACTCTGCGATCAACTTGTTGTCGCTGCTGTAGACGCGCAATGGAATCTGCAACTGGATGCTTCGCAGTGCCTCCACAGAAGGCAATCCCGGACTAAGGTAAAGAAACGCGCCGCTCAGACCAAGGAGCAGTCCGCAGAAAACGGCGACGATGGACCAACCGAAGAATTTCAGCAGACGAATCAAGGCTTTGGGATATCCAGGGCAAAGAATGAATTAGGCAGCAGGGTTCAGATAAACAGGGAACGACCCGCGCTTGCAGTAAAAACCGGAAAAAAACGCTGGGCATTATAAGCATTTTTACGTCGAGAGCGTCATTTGCGCTGCTGTCAAGACGGGTGGTTTGAACGCAACGGACATTACAGAGTCCGTAAGACACGGATAGTCATAGGGAATTGGTAGTGCTAGGACTCTTCAATAAAAAAGCCAATACGCTTTTGGGGATCGACATCAGCTCCACGTCGGTGAAACTTCTGGAGTTAAGCCGCCAGGGCGACCGCTATCGGGTCGAGGCTTATGCGGTTGAACCGCTACCCGCCAACGCAGTGGTCGAGAAAAATATCGCCGAACTCGAAGGCGTGGGTCAGGCCCTTTCACGCGTGCTGCTCAAGGCCAGAACCAGCCTCAAGAATGTGGCCGTAGCCGTGGCCGGTTCTGCCGTCATCACCAAAACCATCGAAATGGATGCAGGTCTTTCCGACGACGAGCTGGAAAACCAGCTGAAGATCGAGGCCGATCAATACATCCCTTATCCACTGGACGAAGTCGCCATCGACTTTGAAGTACAGGGCGTATCGGCACGCAACCCGGAACGGGTCAGTGTGCTGCTGGCAGCCTGTCGCAAGGAAAACGTCGAAGTCCGTGAAGCGGCGCTCGCACTGGCCGGCCTGACGGCGCGCGTGGTCGATGTCGAGGCTTACGCGCTGGAGCGCTCATTCGGCCTGCTGACCGGGCATCTGGCGGCGTCTCGCGAGGATCTGACGGTCGCCGTGGTCGACATCGGCGCGACCATGACCACCCTGAGCGTGCTGCGCAACGGGAAAATCATCTACACCCGCGAACAGTTGTTCGGCGGTCGTCAACTGACGGAAGAAATCCAGCGGCGTTATGGCCTGACCGTTGAGCAAGCGGGGCTGGCGAAGAAGCAGGGCGGTTTGCCGGACGATTACGTCAGCGAAGTGTTGCAGCCCTTCCGTGATGCGCTGGTGCAGCAAGTGTCGCGTTCGTTGCAGTTTTTCTTCGCTTCCGGCCAGTACACCTCGGTCGACCATATCCTGTTGGCTGGCGGCACCGCTTCGGTTCCGGGGCTGGACCGATTGATCGAGGAGCGTCTGGGCACTTCGACGCAAGTGGCCAATCCATTCTCCGACATGACCCTGGGCAGCAAGGTCAACGCCGGTGCCCTGGCCAGCGACGCGCCGGCGCTGATGATCGCCTGCGGGTTAGCCCTCAGGAGCTTCGACTGATGGCGCGGATCAACCTTTTACCTTGGCGCGAAGAGCTGCGGGACGCACGTCGCAAACGCTTTTTGCTGGCGCTGGTCGGCGTGCTGGTGGGCGCTGTGGCAGTGGTGCTGGTCGCGGATCGGGCCATCAACGGCGCCATCGACCGACAGGTCGCCCGAAACGATTACATCGGTAAACAGATTGCGGTGGTCGACGAGCGGATCAAACAGATCAGCGACCTCAAGGCGCGGCGTCAGCAACTGGTCGAACGCATGCGCATCATTCAGGACCTGCAAGGCAACCGTCCGATCAGCGGGCGGATCTTCGATCAGTTGGCGCGCACCTTGCCGGATGGGGTCTATTTCACCGAGGTGAAAATGGAAGGTAAAACCCTGTCCATCACCGGCGCGGCAGAATCCAATAACCGAGTTTCCGACTTGATGCGCAATCTGGATGCATCGGACTGGTTCGATGCGCCCACCCTGACAGAGGTCAAGGCGACCACCGCAGGCCAACTGGATCAGGCCAACGTCTTTCAGTTGACCGTGCGCCAGACCCAGCCTGCTGCCGTGGAGGCCGTTCAATGAGGCCGGCCGAATGGATCGAAGGGCTGCGCAAGATCGACATCAACGATCTGGACACCAACAACATGGGGTCCTGGCCGCCCGCCATCAAGGCGCTGGCGGGTCTTCTATTGATGATTCTGGTGTTGGCGCTGGGCTACAGCTTTTCCATCAGCGACCTTGAGAGCCAGCTTGAACTCAAGCGCGAGGAAGAGTCGACCCTCAAGGAGCAATTCGCCACCAAGGCCCACATGGCGGCGAATCTTGAGCTGTACACCCAGCAGATGAAGGAAATGGAGAACTCCTTCGGCGTACTCCTGCGGCAATTGCCCAGCGACACCGAAGTGCCCGGTCTGCTGGAGGACATCACCCGTACCGGCCTCGGAAGCGGGCTGGAGTTTGAAGAGATCAAACTGCTGCCAGAGGTGACCCAGCCTTTCTACATCGAACTGCCGATCCAGATCACCGTCACCGGTGCCTATCATGACCTCGCCACGTTCGTCAGTGGCGTGGCGGGGCTGCCACGGATCGTCACCCTGCATGACTTCGACCTTGCCCCGGCCAACCCCGAAGGCGGCGCGAAATTGCGCATGAGCATCCTCGCCAAGACTTACCGCTACAACGACAAGGGGCTGCAAAAATGAGCCCGGTTCGTATTTTTCCGATGATCGGGATGTTGGCCGCCCTGGCCGGTTGTGGTGGCAGCAACGACTTCAGTGATCTCGACGCTTACATGAACGAAATGCGTCTGCGTGCGCCGGGCAGGATTGAACCAACGCCGACATTCCGGTCTTACCCAACGTTCACCTACAGCGCCGCTAACTTGCGAAGCCCGTTTTCCCGGCAGCTCAGAGTTGATCTGGCCGGCCAGAAGCATGGCGCGCGCAATGTCAAACCAGACCCCAGCCGGGTCAAGCAGTACCTCGAAGGTTTCAACATCGAGCAGTTTGAAATGGTCGGCACGATCTCCAATGCGGCGGGCTCCTTTGCGCTGTTGCGCGGGGCGGGCGGTGTGCATCGGCTGAAAGTCGGCGATTACCTGGGGCGCAACGATGGCCGGATCGTCGCCATCAGCGGCTCGCAAGTCGATGTGGTCGAAATCGTTCCTGACGGCGAAGGCGCCTGGCTGGAGCGGCCACGGACTATCCCTTTGAAAGAGCACTCATAGTGGAACTCGAATAATGAACAGGATTTTCGCAACCTTCGGTATTTCGCTATGGATAGCGTTGCTGTCGCCGATGGTACAAGCGGCCAACCTCAAGGCGCTGGATGTTGCCGCGCTGCCGGGAGACCGCGTCGAGTTGAAGTTGTCATTCGATGGCGCGCCGCCGGCGCCCCACGGTTACACGACGGAGCAGCCTGCGCGGATTGCGCTGGATCTGCCTGGCGTGGTCAGCCAGTTGGCGAGCAAGACCCGTGATCTTGGTGGCGGCAACGCCCGCAGCGCCACAGTGGTGGAAGCCAAGGACCGCACGCGTCTGATCATCAACCTGACTCAATTGACCCCGTACACCGCACGGGTCGAAGGTAACAACCTGTTTGTTGTGGTCGGGCGGGGAGGCAGTAACGCTGCCGCGCCTGCCGCCAGGCCTTCGCGGGTCGCCACGGCAACTGCGGCGCCGGCCAAGGCTTATGCGCCGGCGAGCAAGGCCATTCGCGGCGTGGATTTCCAGCGTGGAACCCAAGGCGAAGGCAACGTGGTCATCGACCTGTCGGACCCTTCCATCGCCCCGGACATTCAGGAGCGCGATGGCAGGATTGTCCTTAATTTTGCCAGAACCCAATTACCGGAACCTCTGCGAGTGCGCCTGGACGTCAAGGATTTCGCCACGCCGGTGCAGTTCGTCAACGCCAGTGCCACTGGTGACAGGGCGACCATCAGCATCGAGCCCAGCGGCGCCTTCGATTACTCGACCTACCAGACCGACAACAAGCTGACCGTCAGCATTCGCCCGATGACCGTCGATGACCTGCAAAAGCGCAACGCCGAACGTTTTGCCTACACCGGTGAAAAGCTCTCGCTGAACTTCCAGGACATTGACGTGCGCTCGGTGCTGCAACTGATCGCCGACTTCACCAACCTCAATCTGGTGGCCAGCGACACGGTGCAGGGCGGTATCACCTTGCGCCTGCAAAACGTGCCATGGGATCAGGCGCTGGACCTGGTGCTGAAAACCAAGGGGCTGGACAAACGCAAGATCGGCAACGTGTTGCTGGTGGCGCCGGCCGACGAGATTGCCGCGCGCGAACGTCAGGAGCTGGAGTCGCAGAAGCAGATTGCCGATCTGGCGCCATTGCGTCGTGAGCTGCTGCAGGTCAATTACGCCAAGGCGGCGGATATCGCCAAGTTGTTCACGTCGGTGACCAGTGCCGAGGCAAAAGTGGATGAGCGGGGTTCGATCACTGTCGATGACCGGACCAACAACATCATTGCCTATCAGACCCAGGATCGCCTCGACGAGCTTCGCCGGATCGTCGCGCAACTGGACATCCCGGTGCGTCAGGTGATGATCGAGGCGCGAATCGTCGAAGCCAACGTCGACTATGACAAAAGCCTCGGCGTGCGCTGGGGCGGTTCGTTGCAGAACAAAGGCAACTGGAACACATCCGGGGTCAGCAACGGCGCCGATGCTTCGTCGACCATCGGCACGCCTGGCAGCACCAGTACCAACTCGCCGTTCGTCGATATGGGCGCCGCCGCCAATACCTCGGGGCTCGGCATCGCCTTCATCACTGACAATGTGCTGCTGGATCTTGAGCTGACCGCGATGGAGAAAACCGGTAACGGCGAAATCGTCTCACAGCCCAAAGTGGTCACGTCCGACAAGGAAACCGCAAAAATCCTCAAAGGCACCGAGATCCCGTACCAGGAGGCCAGCTCCAGCGGCGCCACATCGGTGTCCTTCAAAGAGGCCTCGTTGTCGCTGGAAGTGACGCCGCAGATCACCCCGGACAATCGGATCATCATGGAGGTCAAGGTCACCAAGGACGAACCGGACTACCTGAACAAGGTCCAGGATGTACCGCCGATCAAGAAAAACGAGGTCAACGCCAAGGTCCTGGTCAATGACGGCGAGACCATCGTAATCGGTGGCGTTTTCTCAAATACTCAGAGCAAGGTTGTAGATAAGGTGCCATTTCTCGGCGATGTGCCGTATCTTGGCCGCCTTTTCCGGCGTGACGTGGTTTCGGAGAAAAAATCCGAGCTGCTGGTATTTCTCACTCCGCGTATCATGAACAACCAGGCGATTGCTGTGAGTCATTGATTCTGTGCGAAATTTGATTCTTGTTGGACCGATGGGGGCTGGAAAAAGCACCATCGGCCGGTTGCTGGCCAAAGAGCTGCGCCTGCCATTCAAAGATTCCGATAAGGAAATTGAATTGCGCACGGGCGCCAATATCCCATGGATCTTCGATAAGGAAGGCGAACCGGGCTTTCGTGACCGCGAGCAGGCGATGATTGCCGAGCTGTGCGATTGCGACGGCGTGGTGCTGGCGACCGGTGGCGGTGCAGTCATGCGCGAAGCCAATCGTCGGGCGCTGCGTGCCGGTGGTCGGGTGGTTTATCTGCACGCTTCCGTGGAGCAGCAGGTCGGCCGCACTGCCCGCGACCGCAATCGGCCACTGTTGCGTACTGCCGACCCGGCCAAGACCCTTCGGGATTTGCTGGAGTTGCGCGACCCGCTTTATCGGGAAATCGCCGACCTGGTGGTTGAAACGGATGAGCGGCCGCCGCGTATGGTGGTGCTCGATATTCTCGAGCGCTTGCAGCAGCTGCCTCCCCGTTAAAGCGCAGCGCGAAATGCGCTATCCTCGGCGTCCTGCCACGACCGCTCAAGGTTGTGGCGGATGGCTACCGAACGGCGTCACACCATCAGATGCCCTGGATACTCGATAACTCAAGGCGGGATGCCTGATTTCATCTTCACTGTGGGGACACATGCAGACACTCAAGGTCGATCTAGGCGAGCGTAGCTACCCGATTCATATTGGCGAAGGTTTGTTGGATCAGCCTGAGCTGCTGGCCCCGCATATTCGCGGACGGCAAGTGGCGATCATCTCCAACGAAACCGTTGCGCCGCTCTATCTTGAACGTCTGACCCGCAGCCTTGCACAGTATTCGGTGATTTCCGTGGTGCTGCCCGACGGCGAAGCCTTCAAGACCTGGGAAACCCTGCAACTGATTTTCGACGGCTTGCTGACCGCACGACACGACCGTCGCACGACCGTGATCGCCCTCGGTGGCGGCGTGATTGGCGACATGGCCGGGTTTGCCGCCGCCTGTTACCAGCGTGGCGTCGATTTCATCCAGGTTCCAACCACTCTGTTGTCGCAAGTCGATTCCTCGGTGGGCGGCAAGACCGGGATCAATCATCCGCTGGGCAAAAACATGGTCGGCGCGTTCTATCAGCCGAACGTGGTGCTGATCGATACCGCCTCCCTCAATACCCTGCCGGCCCGCGAGTTGTCCGCCGGGCTTGCTGAAGTCATCAAATACGGCTTGATCTGCGACGAGCCCTTCCTGACCTGGCTTGAAGAAAACGTCGATCGCCTGCGCGCCCTGGACCAGGTCGCCCTGACCTATGCCATCGAACGCTCCTGCGCGGCGAAGGCAGCGGTGGTCGGCGCCGATGAAAAGGAAACCGGCGTTCGCGCCACGTTGAACCTGGGCCACACGTTCGGCCACGCCATCGAAACCCACATGGGCTATGGTGTCTGGCTGCATGGTGAAGCGGTCGCTGCCGGTACGGTAATGGCGTTGGAAATGTCCACGCGTCTGGGCTGGATCAGTGAGCAAGAGCGTGATCGCGGCATTCGCCTGTTCCAGCGTGCCGGCCTGCCGGTCATCCCGCCTGAAGAGATGACTGAAGCCGATTTTCTCGAACACATGGCAATTGACAAGAAAGTGATCGACGGTCGTTTGCGCCTGGTGCTGCTGCGCCACATGGGCGAAGCAGTGGTGACCGACGATTATCCGAAAGAGGTTCTACAGGCCACGCTGGGAGCGGATTACCGCGCCCTGGCTCAGCTTAAAGGTTAATAAGATCCCGATGACTAGTTTGCACGCCGACGAGGCTTTCCTCGGCCATTACCAGTTGAGTCATGACCCTTTTGCTCCACGGGTGCCTGGCTTCAAATTCTTCCCGGCCCAGCGCAAACCTGTGCTGGGTCAGCTGCACCACCTGGCCCGTTACAGCCAGTTGCTGCTGGTGGTCACCGGCCCGCAAGGCAGTGGCAAGACCCTGTTGCGTCAGGCCCTGGTGGCCAGCACCAATAAACAGTCCGTTCAAAGCGTGGTGGTTTCCGCCCGTGGCGCCGGTGATGCGGCGGGCGTGCTGCGTCAAGTGGCTCAGGCGCTGAACGTCGCCGAGGCCGAGACCGGCGCGATTCTGGCTCAGGTCGTGCAGCTCGCGCTGACCGGTCAGGAAGTCTATTTGCTGGTGGACGACGCCGAGCAGCTCGACGAGTCCGCGCTCGAAGCCTTGATGGAGCTGGCCGCCGGTGCGCCGGAAGGCCGCCCGCACGTGTTCCTGTTCGGCGAATCCTCGCTGATCGCTCAACTTGAGGCGCTGAGCCTTGAAGAAGAGCGCTTCCACGTCATCGAGCTGCAGCCTTACACCGAAGAAGAAACCCGCGAATATCTGGACCAGCGGCTCGAAGGTGCTGGACGGGGTATCGAACTTTTCACCGCAGAACAGATCTCTGATATTCACGAAAGCTCCGACGGCTGGCCTGGCAACATCAACCAGGTTGCCCGCGATGCAATGATCGAAGCCATGATTGCCAGCCGCTCAGCGGTCAAGCGTCCAAGTATGGGGTTCAACATGCCGAAGAAACACGTATTGGCGATTTCCGCCGTCGTCGTGGTCGCGGTAGCCGCCGCCTGGTTGATGCCGGGTCGCAGCAAAGCACCGACCACCGGCGCACCTGCCAACGAACAGGCGCAACTGCCGCTCGGGCAGGGCACGCCACAACCTAACAGCGGCGGCGCACCAGCCGTGGAATTCGCCGGTAATTCGCAACCGATGCCATTGCCGTTGGTCGGCAACTCGCAGCCGGTCATGCGTGGCCCGCTGGCTGAAGCCGCCGGTGGCATTACCGAGGGCGACGATGGCGTGCCGGTAGAGGGTTCCAGCGCTACACCGCCGACCGTGACCACCATCGCGCCTCCTGCGGGCATCCAGGCCGGTCCTGCGCCGACGCCAGCCGCCAAGCCGACGCCAGCGCCTGCACCAGCGCCTGCACCAGCGCCGACTCAGGTCGCGACGGCCAAGCCGGTTCCGACGGCGCCTGCAGTGAAGCCGGCACCAGCGCCTGCGCCAGCCAAGCCAGCGGCCGTCGCAACCGCCAAGCCTGCCGAGAAACCAGCGGCTGCGGCCAAGGCTGCCGGCGGCACCTGGTACGCCGGTCAGGCTCCGGGTAACTACGTGGTGCAGATCCTCGGCACCAGCTCCGAGGCGACTGCGCAAAACTTCGTGAAAGAGCAGGGCGGCGAGTACCGTTATTTCAAGAAAGTCCTCAACGGCAAGCCGCTTTACGTCATCACTTACGGTAACTTCGCCAACCGCGATGCAGCCGTTACCGCCATCAAGGCCTTGCCAGCGAAGGTTCAGGCTGGTAAACCTTGGCCTCGCACTGTCGCCAGCGTCCAACAGGAACTGGCAACAACTCGCTGAAGATTCGGCGGCCTTACCCAGGCCGCCTCTCCCGGCACCTCAAAATTTCTACAAGCGCATGCCGCCTCTACAGGCCGCGTGCCTTGTGGTGTCTGCGTCACAGTAGTCTTTGAGTCGTTGCAGTCAAAATTAAAAAAGTTTTGACTAGCACAGCAGATCGCTTTAAACCTTTCACAAATGCGACATAGATTTGCGACATTTCGTCGTCAAATTTGTGAGCCTCTGTGTCGGTGTGTACAATGACCTCCCTTTTGCCCCCGCAAAGCTGGCGTACGTTCGGCGCGGATGGTAAGTGGTTGAATTGAAAAGAAATTTGCCTCGATAAGAGGCAGCCTGGTGAGAAAGTGTCTATGAAAGCAGGTCTGTACCAACCAGATGAATTCAAGGATAACTGCGGTTTCGGCCTGATAGCCCATATGCAGGGCGAGCCCAGTCATACCCTTTTGCAAACGGCCATCGAGGCCCTGACCTGCATGACCCACCGCGGTGGGATCAACGCCGACGGCAAGACCGGTGACGGTTGCGGTCTGCTGATTCAAAAGCCGGACGTGTTCCTGCGAGCCATCGCCCAGGAAACCTTCGGCGTCGAACTGCCCAAGCAATATGCGGTGGGCATGGTCTTCTTCAACCAGGACCCGGTCAAAGCCGAAGCCGCTCGCGAGAACATGAACCGCGAGATACTGGCCGAAGGCCTGACCCTGGTCGGCTGGCGCAAAGTGCCGATCGACACCAGCGTCCTCGGTCGCCTGGCCCTTGAGCGCCTGCCGCAGATCGAGCAGGTCTACATCGGCGGTGAAGGCCTGAGCGATCAGGACATGGCGATCAAGCTGTTCAGCGCCCGTCGTCGCTCGTCCGTGGCCAACGCCGCCGACGTCGATCACTACATCTGCAGCTTTTCGCACAAGACCATCATCTACAAAGGCCTGATGATGCCGGCGGATTTGACCGCCTTCTATCCAGACCTCAGCGATCAGCGCCTGCAAACCTCGATTTGCGTGTTCCACCAGCGCTTTTCCACCAACACCCTGCCGAAATGGCCGCTGGCCCAGCCATTCCGCTTCCTCGCCCACAACGGCGAGATCAACACCATCACCGGCAACCGCAACTGGGCCCAGGCCCGTCGCACCAAGTTCACCAACGATCTGATGGATCTGGAAGAACTCGGCCCGCTGGTGAACCGCGTCGGTTCCGACTCCTCCAGCATGGACAACATGCTCGAGCTGATGGTCACCGGTGGCATCGACCTGTTCCGTGGCGTGCGGATGATCATTCCGCCTGCGTGGCAGAACGTCGAAACCATGGACCCGGACCTGCGTGCGTTCTACGAATACAACTCGATGCACATGGAACCGTGGGACGGCCCGGCCGGCGTGGTAATGACCGATGGTCGTTACGCGGTGTGCCTGCTCGACCGTAACGGTCTGCGTCCGGCGCGTTGGGTCACCACCAAGAACGGTTTCATCACCCTGGCGTCGGAAATCGGTGTCTGGAACTACCAGCCTGAAGACGTGATCGCCAAGGGCCGCGTTGGCCCGGGCCAGATCTTTGCCGTGGACACCGAGACCGGCCAGATCCTCGACACCGACGCGATCGACAACCGTCTGAAGTCCCGTCATCCGTACAAGCAATGGCTGCGCAAGAATGCCCTGCGCATCCAGGCGACCATGGAAGACAACGACCACGGTTCGGCGTTCTACGATGTCGATCAGCTCAAGCAGTACATGAAGATGTATCAGGTCACGTTCGAAGAGCGCGACCAGGTGCTGCGTCCGCTCGGCGAGCAAGGCTACGAAGCCGTTGGCTCCATGGGCGACGATACGCCGATGGCCGTGCTGTCCCAGCGCGTGCGCACGCCGTACGACTATTTCCGCCAGCAGTTCGCGCAGGTGACTAACCCGCCGATCGACCCGCTGCGTGAAGCCATCGTCATGTCGCTGGAGATCTGCCTCGGTGCCGAGCGCAACATCTTCCAGGAGTCGCCGGAACACGCCTCGCGCGTAATCCTCAGCTCGCCGGTCATTTCCCCGGCCAAGTGGCGCTCGCTGATGAACCTCGATCGTCCGGGCTTCGAGCGCGCGATCATCGACCTCAACTACGACGAAAGCGTCGGCCTCGAAGCTGCCGTGCGCAACGTCGCCGATCAGGCTGAAGAAGCCGTTCGCGCCGGTCGCACCCAGATCGTCCTGAGCGACCGTCACATTGCACCGGGCAAGTTGCCGATCCACGCTTCCCTGGCCACCGGCGCGGTACACCACCGCCTGACCGAAAAAGGCCTGCGTTGCGACTCCAACATCCTGGTGGAAACCGCCACCGCACGCGACCCGCACCACTTTGCGGTGTTGATCGGCTTCGGCGCCTCGGCGGTCTATCCGTTCCTGGCTTATGAAGTGCTGGGCGACCTGATCCGTACCGGTGAAGTGCTGGGCGACCTCTATGAGGTGTTCAAGAACTACCGCAAAGGCATCACTAAAGGCCTGCTGAAGATCCTGTCGAAGATGGGTATCTCGACCATCGCTTCTTACCGCGGTGCTCAACTGTTCGAAGCCATCGGCCTGTCCGAGGAAGTCTGCGACCTGAGCTTCCGTGGCGTGCCGAGCCGCATCAAGGGCGCACGTTTCGTCGACATCGAAGCCGAGCAGAAAGCCCTCGCCGCCGAAGCCTGGAGCCCGCGCAAGCCGATCCAGCAAGGCGGTCTGCTGAAGTTCGTCCACGGTGGCGAATATCACGCCTACAACCCGGACGTGGTCAACACCCTGCAAGCCGCTGTGCAGCAGGGCGACTACAGCAAGTTCAAGGAATACACGTCGCTGGTGGACAACCGTCCGGTGTCGATGATCCGCGACCTGTTCAACGTCAAGACGCTGGCCACGCCGCTGGACATCAGCGAGATCGAACCGCTGGAATCGGTGCTCAAGCGCTTTGACTCCGCCGGCATTTCGCTTGGCGCACTGTCGCCGGAAGCTCACGAAGCCCTGGCCGAAGCCATGAACCGCCTCGGTGCGCGTTCCAACTCCGGCGAAGGCGGCGAAGACCCGGCGCGCTACGGCACCATCAAGAGCTCGAAAATCAAGCAAGTCGCGACTGGCCGTTTCGGTGTGACCCCGGAATACCTGGTCAACGCTGAAGTGCTGCAGATCAAGGTCGCTCAGGGCGCCAAGCCCGGCGAAGGCGGTCAACTGCCAGGTGGCAAGGTCAACGGTCTGATCGCCAAGCTGCGTTACGCAGTGCCGGGCGTGACCCTGATTTCGCCGCCGCCGCACCACGACATCTACTCGATCGAAGACTTGTCGCAGCTGATTTTCGACCTGAAACAAGTCAACCCGAAGGCGCTGGTCTCGGTGAAACTGGTAGCAGAAGCGGGCGTCGGCACCATCGCCGCCGGTGTGGCCAAGGCCTATGCGGACTTGATCACCATTTCCGGCTACGACGGCGGCACCGGCGCATCGCCGCTGACCTCGATCAAATACGCGGGCGCTCCGTGGGAACTCGGCCTGGCCGAAACCCACCAGACCCTGCGTGGCAACGACCTGCGCGGCAAAGTCCGGGTACAGACCGACGGCGGCCTGAAAACCGGCCTCGATGTGATCAAGGCGGCCATCCTCGGCGCTGAAAGCTTCGGTTTCGGCACCGCGCCAATGATTGCCCTGGGTTGCAAATACCTGCGTATCTGCCACCTGAACAACTGCGCCACCGGCGTCGCGACTCAGAACGAGAAGCTGCGTAAGGATCACTACATCGGCACCGTCGACATGGTGGTGAATTTCTTCACCTACGTCGCCGAAGAAACCCGTGAGTGGCTGGCCAAGCTGGGCGTGCGCTCCCTCGAAGAGCTGATCGGTCGCACCGATCTGCTGGAAGTCCTCGAAGGCCAGACCGCCAAGCAGAACCACCTGGACCTGACCCCGTTGCTGGGCAGCGATCACATCCCGGCAGACAAGCCTCAGTTCTGCCAGGTCGACCGCAACCCGCCGTTCGACAAAGGCCTGCTGGCCGAGAAAATGATCGATATGGCCACCTCGGCCATCAACGACATGAGCGGCGCCGAATTCGCGCTGGATATCTGCAACTGCGACCGTTCGATCGGCGCGCGGATCTCCGGTGAAATCGCGCGCAAGCACGGCAACCAAGGCATGGCGAACGCGCCGATCACCTTCCGCTTCAAAGGGACGGCCGGTCAGAGCTTCGGTGTGTGGAACGCCGGCGGTTTGAACATGTACCTGGAAGGCGACGCCAACGACTACGTCGGCAAAGGCATGACCGGTGGCAAACTGGTCATCGTTCCGCCGAAGGGCAGCGCCTACAAGACTCAGGACAGTGCCATCATCGGCAACACCTGCCTGTACGGCGCCACCGGCGGCAAGTTGTTCGCTACCGGCACTGCGGGCGAGCGTTTCGCCGTGCGTAACTCCGGTGCTCACACCGTGGTGGAAGGCACTGGCGATCACTGCTGCGAGTACATGACCGGTGGTTTCGTCTGCGTCCTGGGCAAAACCGGTTACAACTTCGGCTCAGGCATGACCGGCGGTTTCGCCTACGTGCTCGATCAGGACAACACCTTCGTTGACCGGGTCAACCACGAACTGGTGGAAATCCAGCGGATCAGCGGCGAAGCGATGGAAGCCTACCGTAGCCACCTGCAACGCGTGCTGAACGAGTACGTCGAGGAAACCGACAGCGAGTGGGGTCGTGAACTCGCGGAAAACCTCGATGACTACCTGCGCCGTTTCTGGTTGGTCAAGCCCAAGGCTGCCAGCTTGAAAACGTTGCTTTCCAGCACCCGTGCCAACCCGCAGTGATATGCGCCTGAAGAGTTTGATGAGGTTTTAACAATGGCTGAACGTCTGAATAACGACTTCCAGTTCATCGACGTCGGGCGCAAAGATCCGAAGAAGAAACTGTTGCGTCAACGCAAGAAAGAGTTCGTGGAGATCTACGAACCCTTCAAACCCCAGCATTCGGCCGATCAGGCCCACCGCTGCCTGGGTTGCGGTAACCCGTATTGCGAATGGAAGTGCCCGGTGCACAACTTCATTCCGAACTGGCTGAAACTGGTGGCCGAGGGCAACATCCTCCAGGCCGCCGAGCTGTCGCACCAGACCAACACCCTGCCGGAAGTCTGCGGCCGGGTGTGCCCGCAGGATCGTCTGTGCGAGGGTGCCTGCACCCTCAACGACGGCTTCGGCGCGGTGACCATCGGTTCGGTCGAGAAGTACATCACCGACACCGCGTTCGCCATGGGCTGGCGCCCGGACATGTCCAAGGTCAAGCCGACCGGCAAACGTGTCGCGATCATCGGCGCAGGCCCGGCCGGTCTCGGTTGTGCCGACGTGCTGGTACGCGGCGGCGTGACCCCGGTGGTGTTCGACAAGAACCCGGAAATCGGCGGTCTGCTGACCTTCGGTATCCCGGAGTTCAAGCTGGAAAAGACCGTGCTGAGCAATCGCCGCGAAGTTTTCACCGGCATGGGCATCGAGTTCCGCCTGAACACCGAAGTGGGCAAGGATGTGTCCGTCGAGCAACTGCTCGAAGAATACGATGCCGTGTTCATGGGCATGGGCACCTACACCTACATGAAGGGCGGCTTTGCCGGTGAAGACCTGCCGGGCGTGCATGACGCGCTGGACTTCCTGATCGCCAACGTCAACCGCAACCTGGGCTTTGAAAAGTCGCCGGAAGATTTCGTCGACATGAAAGGCAAGAAGGTTGTGGTACTGGGCGGCGGCGACACGGCGATGGACTGCAACCGTACGTCGATCCGCCAGGGCGCCAAGTCGGTGACCTGTGCGTATCGTCGTGACGAAGCGAACATGCCTGGCTCGCGCAAAGAGGTGAAGAACGCCAAGGAAGAAGGCGTGAAATTCCTCTACAACCGCCAGCCGATCGCCATCGTGGGTGAAGACAAGGTTGAAGGCGTGAAGGTGGTCGAGACCCGTCTCGGCGAGCCGGACGCTCGTGGCCGTCGCAGCCCCGAGCCGATCCCGGGCTCCGAAGAGATCATCCCGGCCGACACCGTGGTCATCGCTTTCGGTTTCCGTCCAAGCCCGGCGCCGTGGTTCGAGCAGTTCAGCATCCAGACCGACAGCCAGGGCCGCGTAGTTGCGCCTGAACAAGGTCAGTTCAAGCACCAGACCAGCAACCCGAAAATCTTCGCCGGTGGCGATATGGTTCGCGGTTCCGACCTGGTGGTGACGGCGATCTTCGAAGGCCGCAATGCGGCTGAAGGGATCCTGGACTACCTGGGCGTCTAATTAGACGACGCCAAACCCTGTGGGAGCGAGCCTGCTCGCGATAGCGGTGGATCAGTCAACAGAGATGTTGAATGTGAAGCCCTCATCGCGAGCAGGCTCGCTCCCACATTGGTTTCAGGGTGTTGCCAAACACTGTATTCCCCCGCGACAAATTGACCCGATAGACAAAAGGCTGACCTGCATCCGTGCCTTTTGCGTCGAGCTCTGAGAAAATGCCCGCACTTTTTTTCCGGATGCCGACATGACTGCCCTGAAGAACGACCGTTTCCTTCGCGCCCTGCTCAAGCAACCTGTAGACGTCACCCCTGTGTGGATGATGCGTCAGGCCGGTCGCTACTTGCCTGAATACCGCGCCAGCCGTGCCAAGGCCGGCGACTTCATGAGCCTGTGCATGAACCCGGCGTTCGCTTGCGAAGTCACCATGCAACCGCTCGACCGCTATCCGCAACTGGATGCGGCAATCCTGTTCTCCGACATCCTCACCATCCCGGACGCCATGGGCCAGGGCCTGTACTTCGAAACCGGTGAAGGTCCGCGCTTCAAAAAAGTCGTCAGCACGATGGCCGACATCGAAGCCCTGCCGATTCCTGATCCGCACAAAGACCTCGGTTACGTGATGGACGCGGTCAGCACCATCCGCCGCGAACTGAACGGCCGTGTACCGCTGATCGGTTTCTCCGGCAGCCCATGGACCCTGGCCACCTATATGGTTGAAGGCGGTTCGTCGAAAGACTTCCGCAAGACCAAAGCCATGCTCTACGACAACCCGCAAGCCATGCACCTGCTGCTGGACAAGCTGGCGCAGTCGGTGACCTCGTACCTCAACGGCCAGATCATGGCCGGCGCGCAAGCGGTGCAGATCTTCGACACGTGGGGCGGCAACCTGTCGGCGGCGGCGTACCAGGAATTCTCCCTGGCCTACATGCGCAAAATCGTCAGCGGCCTGATCCGCGAACACGAAGGCCGCAAGGTTCCGGTCATCCTGTTCACCAAGAACGGCGGCCTGTGGCTGGAAAGCATCGCTGATGCCGGTGCTGATGCGCTGGGCCTGGACTGGACGTGCGATATCGGCAATGCCCGGGCTCGCGTTGGCGACAAAGTTGCCTTGCAAGGCAACATGGACCCGACCGTGCTCTACGCCAAACCGGAAGCCATTCGTACCGAAGTCGGACGGATCCTCGCCAGCTACGGCAAGGGCAGCGGCCACGTGTTCAACCTGGGTCATGGCATTACGCCGGAAGTCGATCCGGAACATGCGGGTGCGTTCTTGCGCGCGGTGCATGAGCTGTCGGCGCAGTATCACGAGTAGTTCTCGCAGGTTCCATCAAGCCTGTCCGGCCAACGCCGGGCAGGCTTTTTTTTTGTCTGAAATACCGTGTGCCCGCCTAATCCGTTTCATCCTGTAAGAATGTTTTCCCTCTTTGTCAGACAAGTGAAGAGAGAGAGTAATCCCCATCTAAACGGCGACTTGTCCTACATAGAATTCGTGTCCATCTCCGTAAGGTTTCAGACCTTCGTCCGGTGCAGCCCACCGAACGAGATTACGAACAGCGGCGTCCTTGTGGCGCCTTAATTTTCGATAAGTAGTCTGGAACACACTCATGAAAAAGACCTTCTACAAGGGAGGTGCGCTAACCGCATGCTCCTCTTCAATGATCCTGTTATCGGCAATGCTGGCGTCTCAAACTGTTTCGGCCCATGGCTATATGGAAGTGCCGCCCTCGCGCGCACTGCTGTGCCAGAAAGGGGTGAACACCAACTGCGGTTCCGCGCAATACGAGCCTCAAAGTGTTGGCGAAACATTCAAAGGTTTTCCGGCCGGTACAGGCGGTGCGCCTTTGCAAGGGCCGATCGATGGCAAGATTCCGAGTGGCGGTCATCCATCGTTCTCCGCTATGGATGCTCAGTCCGCTACCCGTTGGCAATTAACGGAAATCAAAGACCGCAACATCGATTTCCAATGGCGCTACACCCAGGCTCACCCTGCCACCAAGCATGAGTACTTCATCACTCGCAACGGCTGGAACGTTAACGAATCCCTCAAGCGCGCCTCGTTCGAAAGCACCCCGTTCTGCATCGTCGAGGGGAATCATCAACTGCCGGTGTCCGGCGCCAAACACAACTGCAACATTCCTGACGACAAATCCGGTCAGCACGTCATCCTCGGGATCTGGACCGTCGGTGATACCGACGCGGCGTTTTACAACGCTGTTGATGTGAACATCCTCGGCGAACCGTCGTTGCCCGGTGGCTGGTCTTCCGTTGGCGGCATCACGCCATCGGCCCAATTGCTGATCGGCGACAAGGTCAAGGCCCGCGCATTCTCTGCCAACGGTGTCAGCCCGAATTACGACGTCGAGATCTCCATCGACACTGCCGAGGAAGGCTCGCCGAACAACTGGGCGTTCAAACTCGCAGAAAAAATCAACAGCACCCAATCGCTTATCCGTGCCGGTATTCGTGATGAGAGCGGCAACATCGAACCGGTCCGGGGTAACAACACCCTCTACGCCCAGAAAGAAAGCGGCGTAACCCGATTCGAAGTTCAGCTGGACATGAAGGAAGACACCGCCGCGCGTATGTCGGTGGCCTCCCAGCAAGCCGAATACGTTCTGGACAAAGGCCTGGCCAACGTCCAGTTCAGCATGATCTCGAACCGTGCGATGAACGTCGAAGCGACCTTGTTCGACGAGAACAACAAGCCGGTCGGTTCCGTCGCGAAGCAGGTAGACAGCGGTCCGACCTGGCTGACCATGGATGTTCGCAGCAATCCCGGCAAACACACCCTGACGCTGGTCGGCACCACGCTGGATGGTCGCACCACTCGCCAGGACACCCAGCCCACCCACATGACCGGTGAAGGCGCGGGCATCGAGCACGACTTCGTGTTCCCCGAAGGCATCAGCGAGTACACCGCCGGCACCAAAGTGCTGCAACCGAAGACCAATGAAATCTTCGAATGCAAGCCATTCCCCGCGTCCGGTTACTGCAAGCAATACACCCCGACGGCCAACGGCTTTGAGCCCGGTGTAGGGGGGCACTGGCACATGGCGTGGGACAAAATCTAAGTCTCTCGTAACACTTCAGGCGATCCGGAACAGGATTGCCTGAAGGCTTATCTTCCTGTTGAAAAATCGAGTTGAAAATGACGGTTTCGGGTTACTCCACCCAACGCGTATGGCTGCACTGGGTGTCGGCGGCGGTGATTATCTGGACGCTGGTGTCGGGGTTCTATGTGGCCTTTGTGGACGTGCCAGCCCGCGTCGGTGAGCGGGTTGCCTTTATCAATGTGTCGCTGACGACGGTGTTCATCCCGTTTTTTGTCTGGCGGCTGTTTATTTTTGTCGTTCACGCCCGGCAGACGAGCGTGAACACCTTGTCGTCCATGGAAAAACTCGCGCTGTTTGCCCACACGCTGATCTACCTGACGGTGACTGTCGTGCTGGTGACCGGTGTGTTGATGATGGACCGCCCGATTGATGTATTCGGGTGGGTCGATATTGCGCAGCCGCTGAGTGATCCAGCGCTTATCGCGCTGTTTGTCACCGTTCACGTTTGGTCGTGCCTGGTGCTTTCACTGCTGATCGCGATGCATGTCGGTGCGGTGATTTTCCATGAACTGTGCGGTCACCGCGTACTGCGACGAATGTCCTTGTGCAGCAAGTTTGGCAGTGGCCGCGCCGAGTGAACGGGCGACTCTGCACCCTCGGCCTGCTACTGGTGACAGTCGCGTACGGATCCTTTCTGGTGTGGCAAGAGTGGGGGTTTCGTCAAAGCCGTGTCGCACCGATGCCTGTCGTTTCAACGATAGCGACGCCACCGTCCCGTGCACCTCTGGATACCACTGCGGTGGCGACGGTGCTCGGTCTGACGGCGGGAGCCACGTTGTTGGCCAGCGCCGAGCCGCTGACCCTGCAGGCCAGTTTTGTCCTGGCCACAGGGTTGTCCAGAGCGCTGCTGGCAGACGCTCAAGGCTCGCGGATTTATCAGGTGGGCGATCCGTTGCCGGGCGGCAGCGTCCTGCGCCGCGTCGAGGCGGATCGGGCGGTGTTGTGGAACAAGGGGCGAGAAGAAGTGCTGACGCTGCAGACTTCTGCCACGCAGCTCTTGCGTCGATTAGACGCGCAAACCGAGGCTCCGGCCCCCGCGACTCCTGCGCATTTTCTACGCCCGCTCTCCGGGCCGTCAGAGTGATCAACCCATGAACTTTTCCATCAGCGCGAAGGCGTTGCGCCCCCTGCTTTTTTTCGCCGCGTTGGCGCTGTCACTCTTTCACGGCGCGGTACGGGCCGAGGAAGAAAAATGGCAACTGGCGATGAACAATGCCGAGCTGCGCGACATCGTCGAGGAAATCTCCACCATTCTCGGTACCACGGTGGTGCTTGATCCCAGAGTCTCCGGGCGCATCACCGTCATGTCCCGTCAGGCCCTCGACCGCGAAGGTGTTCGCCGATTGTTTTATTCGGTGCTGGATGCCCACAACTTCACGGTCATCGACGAGGGTGACCGGATCCTGATTACGCCGGTCACTGAAGCGAAAACCCGCGCCGGCCAAGGCATTGCAAAAAACGCCACGGCTTCGCAATTCATCACCCAGGTCGTCGAACTGAACACCAGCAGCGCTTCCGACATCGCCGGCCTGGTTCGGCCGCTGGTGTCGGCCAACGGCTATGTCGGTCCTTCGGTGTCAGCCAATGCGCTGGTGGTCACCGATACTGCGGCCAATGTGAACCGTATCGCGCAGGTGGTCCGGCAACTGGATTCCGGGCAGAACAACCAGCATGCCGTGGTGCAAATGCAGCACGCACAGGCTGCTGATGTGGCGACTGTCATGGAGTCCTCTCTGGGCAAACGCAGCGCTGATACGGCGATCCAGGTACTGGCCGACGCCAGAACCAATCGGCTGATCCTCATTGGTCCACCGTCGGTTCGCCAGCGCCTGATCGACCTCGCACGCCGTCTCGATACCCCCGCGACCGCCACCCTCGACAATGCGCGGGTGATTCGCCTGCGTCACAGCGATGCCAGGCAACTGGCCGAAGTCCTCGAAACGATGGGCCAGGGCCGAAAGCCGGCAACAGCCGTCGGCGGCGCCCGGGATAACTCACCCGGCACGACGTTCATGATCAAGGCCGACGAAAGCCAGAATGCGCTGGTGCTGATCGCCGAGCCGGCGCAAATCCGCACCATCGAGGACATCGTGCGTCAGTTGGACCAGCCTCGGGCGCAGGTGCTGATCCATGCCGCCATCGTCGAGATTTCCGGGGACATCGCCGAGGCCGTGGGTGTTCAGTGGAGCGTCAGCGGCAGCGATGCAAAAGGCTTCATCAACTTTCCCGGCACCGATATTCCGATCATTGGCGGGCTGAACTTTGACGAGAAAAAATCCGCGCCGGAAGGGGCCGTCCTGCAGCTGGGTAATGACCGCTTCGGCGCGTTGGTTTCGGCGCTGGCCAGCAACACCCGCAGCAACCTGCTGTCCACGCCGAGCCTGCTGACCCTGGACAATCAGGAGGCAGAAATCATCGTCGGCCAAAACGTCCCGTTCAAGACCGGCTCCTACGCCACCAACAGCAACGGCGCGGAAAATCCGTTTACCACGGTCGAGCGCAAGGACGTGGGCATCAGCCTGAAGATCAAGCCGTACATCAACGAAGGCTCGACGTTGCGCCTGGAGGTCGCGCAGGAAGTGTCGGACATCGCGCCTTCGGTATCGGGCATCGATTCTTCGGACCTGATCACCAACAAACGTGCGCTCAAGAGCACGATCCTGGCGGACGATGGCGAAATCATCGTCATCGGCGGGCTGATCAGGGACAGCGTCCGCACCCAACAGAGCGGGGTGCCGTTGCTGCGCGACATTCCCTACCTCGGTGCGCTGTTTCGCTGGACCCGCGACACCCAGACCAAAAGCAACCTGATGGTGTTTTTGCGGCCGACCATCCTGCGCAGCAAGGAAGACCTGTCAGACGTCAGCCAGCAGCGTTACAACGCGCTGCGTGAATTGAGCAAGCCCGGCGCGCGAGGGAACAACTCCTTGCTGCTGCCGGCCGAGGCGCGTCAATTGTTCGACCCCGCGCCCGACGCCCCCGTGTTCGATTTGCGTAAGCAAGCGGCGGAATCGCCATGAGCGAACCGCGTGAATCCCTCCAGCCATTGCCCTTCGGTTTCGCCCGGCGTTTCGGCGTACTGCTGGAGCACGACGGGCCGGGCTCAAGCCTTGTACTGCGCGCCAATGCGCCGCTCACGGCCCTGTCGGAAGCCCGTCGGGCAAGCGCTCGGGATCTGCCGATGCGGGTGCTTGAGCCTGATGTGTTCGCCGCACGTCTGGCCGTCGCTTATCGCGAAGGTCAGAGCGCGGCCGAGCAAGTTGCCCAAGGGCTGGACGAAGAGCTGGACCTGCTCAGTCTGGTCGATCAAGTCCCGCAAACCGCCGACCTGCTGGAGCAGCAGGGCGACGCGCCGATCATCCGGTTGATCAACGCACTGCTCAGCGAAGCGGTGCGCGAGCACGCGTCGGACGTGCACCTGGAAACTTTCGAGCAGTACCTGTCGGTACGCATGCGCGTCGACGGGCAATTGCGCGAAATGCTCAGGCCTCGACGTGAACTGGCCACCTTGCTGGTGTCGCGGATCAAGGTCATGGCGCGCCTGGACATTGCTGAAAAACGGGTCCCGCAGGATGGTCGAATGGCCCTGCGACTGGCCGGGCACGAAGTCGATGTGCGGGTCTCCACGCTGCCTTCGGCCCACGGCGAACGGGTGGTACTGCGCCTGCTCGACAAGCAGGCCGGGCGCCTGGAATTGCCGCGACTCGGCATGCCTGCCGATACCCTCGCCGCGTTGCGCCAGTTGCTCGCAAAACCTCACGGCATTCTCCTGGTGACCGGGCCTACCGGTTCCGGCAAGACCACCAGTCTGTACGCCGCGCTGAGCAGCCTGAACGATCAGACACGCAACATCCTCACGGTCGAAGACCCCATCGAATATCACCTGCCGGGTGTGGGGCAGATGCCGGTCAATCCGAAAGTGGACATGACGTTTGCCCGCGGCTTGCGGGCGATCTTGCGACAGGATCCGGACGTGGTGATGGTCGGTGAAATCCGTGATCGCGAGACGGCGGAAATCGCCGTCCAGGCATCACTGACCGGGCACCTGGTGCTCTCGACGTTGCACACCAACAGTGCCGTCGGTGCAGTGACGCGGCTGGTGGACATGGGCGTCGATGCCTACCTGCTCGCGTCGTCGCTGGTGGGCATTCTGGCCCAGCGTTTACTGCGCACGTTGTGCCCCCATTGCAAGACGGCGTACAGCGCCGATGAGGCCACGTGCGAGCGCCTCGGGCTCGATTCGGCAGCGCCACCGCAACTGTTCAGGGCTGTGGGGTGCGACCAGTGTCAGCACGGTTATCGCGGGCGGATCGGAATCTACGAGCTGATCAGCGTGACGCCCGCCGTCTCGGTTCTGATTCATCAAGGTGCGAGTGAACAGGCGTTGATAGAAGAGACGCGCAAGGTCTCCCGCAGCCTGTTTCAGGACGGTTGCCAGCGGGTGCTGGAGGGCGTGACCAGCCTCGACGAATTACTGCGCGTGACGCAGGAGGACTAGCGAGTGCCGACGTTCGATTACCGCGCTGACGACGCCCAGGGCCGACGCTGCAAAGGCCGACTGGAGGCCGACGGCCCGCGACATGCCCGGCAACTGATGCGTGAACGCGGCTTGTGGCCGCGTGAGTTGAGCGAGGTTAGGGCAGGTGGCGACACGGGGACGCAGTCTCGCAGCGGACGCCTGAGCGCGGCGGATCTGGCGCTGTTGACCTTGCAGTTGTCCACCCTCGTACAGGCGGGGCTACCGCTGGAGGAAGCCCTTGAAGCGGTGACGAAGCAGAGTGCGAAGCGCAAGGTTGCCGGTTTGTTGTCGGCAGTCAGGAGTCGGGTGATGGAAGGTCATGCCCTGTCGACGGCGCTGGCTCAATTTCCCAAGGCGTTCCCCGAATTGTTCCGCGCCACTGTCGCGGCTGGCGAACGTTCCGGTCACTTGGGGCATGTGCTGGAACAACTGGCCGCTTACACCGAGGCCCGCCAGGCGTCGCGGCAGAAAATCCAGATGGCCCTGGTGTACCCGTTGATCCTGATGTTGGCCAGTGTCGCGATTGTTGGTTTTCTGCTCGGCTACGTGGTGCCGGACGTGGTGAAGATCTTCGTCGACAGTGGCCAGCCGTTGCCCTGGCTGACGCAGGCGCTGATTGCCCTCAGCAATGGGCTGCGCAATCACTTTCTGCTGTTGATGGGCGTGCTGACGACGTTGCTCGGCCTCTGGCGCTGGAGCCTGCGCCAGCCGGCCTGGCGCCTGCGCTGGCATCGTCTCGCGTTGAAACTGCCGGTAATGGGCGAGGTGCTGCGGGCGATGGAAGCCGCGCGGTTCGCCAGCACGCTGGCAATCCTCGGCAAAAGTGCAGTGCCATTGGTGGACGCGCTGGAGATCGCGGCGGCCGTCATCGGCAACCTGACCATCCGCAGCCGCATGGCCGATGTCGCACGCTCGGTCCGTGAAGGTGGAACGCTGACTCGCGGTCTGGAACTGAGCGGCGACATCCCGCCGATGATGCTGCACATGATCGCCAGCGGCGAACGCGCCGGTGAGCTCGATCGCATGCTGGTGCGGGCCGCCGAGCAACAGGAAAGCAGTCTGGCGGCGCGTATCGCACTGGTCGTGAGCCTTTTTGAACCGGCCATGCTGGTGCTGATGGGCGGCGTGGTGCTGCTGATCGTCATGGCCATCCTCCTACCGATTCTCAGCCTCAACCAATTGGTGAATTGACCCATGAATGCAGCACAGAGAAACAGCCCTCGCGCTCAACGCGGTTTTACCCTGATCGAAATCATGGTGGTGGTCGTCATCATCGGCGTGCTGGGGGCCATCGTGGTGCCGCAGTTCATGAGCCGTCCCGACCAGGCCAAAGTCACCGCCAGCAAAATTGATCTCCAGGCCATCGCCACGGCCCTCGAAATGTATCGCCTCGACAACTTCAACTACCCCTCGACACAGCAGGGGCTGGAAGCCTTGAGCAAACAACCTTCCGGCCTGCCGGCGGCGAGGAACTGGAACCCTCAGGGTTATCTGAAAAGCCTGCCGGTCGATCCGTGGAACACGCCCTATCAGTACCTCAATCCCGGTGTGCATTCAGTGGACGGCGGCTATGACTTGTATTCCCTCGGTTCCGATGGCGTGAAGGGTGGCGAAGGGCATGCGGCCGATATCGGCAACTGGGGCGACTGAATCATGCGCCAGCGTTGTCGGGGATTCACCTTGCTCGAACTGATGATCGTGATTGTTTTGATCGGCGTGCTGTTGGGTATGGTGAGCTTCGCCACCGGGTCGAATCCGGCGCGTCAGGCCCGGCAGGAAGCGCACGGGATCGTGGGCGTGATTCAACAGTTGCGTGAACGCGCAGTGCTCGATGGCCAGGAGTTCGGCCTGCGGCTGAGTGTCGAGGGTTATCGGGTGATGAGGCTCGATGTTCAGGGTTGGGAACCGTTGGCGGCTTTTTATCGATGGCCCGAAAACGTGCGGCTACGGCTTGAGCAGGACGGTCATCCGGTAACCCTTGGCGCCGACGATGGACCTCCTCAGTTGCTGATGTTCAGCAACGATGAAACCAGCGTCTTTACGCTGTCGTTTGGCAGCGACAAAAAGACGTGGCTCAGCCTGTCCAGCGATGGCCTTGGCCAGGTGGTGATCGATGGCTAGCCGGCCGTTTGCTTCACGCATGCGTGGCTTCACCTTGCTGGAAATCATGGTGGCCCTGGCGATCTTTTCGACGCTGGCGGCCGCCGTGTTGTCGGCGAGCCAATACGTGCTCAGGCAAACCGGCGCGGTCGAGGAACGGCTCTTCGCCGCGTGGCTGGCAGACAACCATCTGAATGAACTGCGCCTGCAAACCGGATGGCCCCTCGACCAGCAACAACGGATCGTGTCGATGGATCGCCGCGACTGGTTGCTGCGCCAGCGTATCAGCGTTTCGCCTGATCCGCGCCTGCTCAAGGTCGATGTTGACGTCAGCCTTTCCGGGCGTGAGCAAACCGTACACCGCGCCAGTGGCTGGATACCTCATCGTGATGAATAAGCAGAGCGGTTTCACCTTGCTGGAACTGGTCATCGCCATGGCGATCTTCGCGTTGCTGGGCCTGGCCAGTTGGGGGCTGTTCGATGGCGTGGTGCGCGTGCAACGAGGGACGACGGCGCATGAGCGTGAGTTCCGAAGCCTGCAACGGGCGGTGGCGGTGATCGAGCGGGATGTGCTGCACGCCACCGATCAACCTGTCGTGCTCCAGCAATCGGTGTTGCAGTTGCAGCGTAGCCATTGGCGCAACCCTTTGGACCAGCCGCGCAGCGAGCGCCAGTTGCTGACCTATCGACTCGATAACGGCACGCTGTGGCGTGAAAGTCAGGGGGAGGGGGTGCCGAGCGTGCAGCGGCAAAAACTGCTGGGCGATGTTCGAGACTTGAGTTGGCGGGTGTTTGATGCACAGTCCGGTTGGAACCGCGATTGGCCATCCGGGCGGGGCGTGAAGCGGCCGATGGCGGTGGAAGTGCAATTCTCTACGGGTCGTTTCGAGGCGATTCGTCGGGTATTGCTGTTGCCCGGCGCCTTGCCATGAGGAGGCATCAACGCGGCATCGCGTTGATCAGCGTGTTGCTGGTCATGAGTCTGGCGATGTTGATCACCAGCGGCTTGCTACGCAGCCATCGCCTGTCGCTGCACAGCAGCGGCCAGGCCCTGCAGCACATTCAAATGCGCCAACTCGCCGTTGCGGGGGAAAGCTGGGCGCTTTTGCGCTTGCGGGACGCGGCGCAGGGCTCGCAAAAAACTGTCGACCTGACCCAGGACTGGGCGCGCATGACACCCGACTTCGACGTCGAAGACGCGCAGATCCGCGTTGATATCGAGGACCTCGCCGGGCGCTTCAATCTCAACGCATTGTTGACTCAGGGGCAGATCGATCAAGTCACCCTCAACCGCTGGGCGCGCTTGCTCGAGATGCTGGATCTTCCACCGCTGCAACTTGCTCAGGTGGGGGCTTTACGAGAACTGAGCCAACTGCGCCTGCTGCCGGGGGTTGACGCTCATGTGCTGCGTCAACTTGAGCCTTGGGTGGCGATGTTGCCCGGCCACGCAACGCTGAACGTCAACACGGCTCCGGAATTGGTGCTGAGGACGCTCGATGGCGTGGACGCGACCACGGCTGCTGGGCTGGTTCGTCAGGCTTTGACGACGGGATGGGCCAGCGTACAGGCCTTTACGCAAGACCCGCTGCTCTCCGGTGCAGGCCTGAGCAGTCATGGGCTTGGCACCGGCAGCCGCTGGTTCCGCATCACGGTGCAGGTCACTCAGGGGCAGCGCCGATTGCGGCTGGCCACGGAGGTCGAACGCGACGCCGACACCCACCAACTCAACGTCCTGCAACGACGCCTTCTTCCTTCGACTGCCCACGAGATGCCGCGATGAATACCTGGCTTTACCTGACCGCCGAGGGCCTGGGCGAACCGTCGGCAGACTGGCCTTGCTGCGTCTGGTCCTCGACTGCGCAACGCCAGTCCATGCCCTTGAATCAAGCGGCGCAGTTGCTGGACGGGCAGGCGGTGGACCTGCTGCTGCCCATGGAGTTGTGCAGTTGGGTGCGTAGCGATCCGTGGCCTTCCAAACGCCAGCCCGGCGCGCAAGCCGTCGCGTTTGCCGTGGAAGATCAATTGAGCGAGGCGTTGGAAAAGCTGCACCTGAGCATCGGCGCTCGCGATCAGGAAGGGCGTTATCCGGTCATGGTGATCGACCGTCAGCGGTTTGCCGCGATGCTCGCGTTATTGGCTGAAGAGGGCATCGAGGTGCGTTCGGTGTTCGTCGATGCCGATGTCTTGCCCCTGGATCAGGCGCTCGGAGTTTGGTGGTTCGGTCGATGGCTGGTCGGCGGAGGGCTGCCGGCCCGCCTGACGTTGACGGACGACGGGTTGACGTTGCTGGGACCGGCCTTGCCCGCGGGGATTCAATGGGTCGACGAGCGTCAGGGTGCGACGGATGTCGATCAATACCTGGCCCACCGTCCCGCGCAGGCCATCAATCTGCTGCAAGGCGAATTCGCCCTGCGCAACAAACGTCTGCCCTGGCGCCTCGGCGGTTTGACGATCCTCACGTTGCTGTTGCTGACCTGGGGCGCCAGCGCTGCGCGAATCCATTTTCTGGAGAGTGAAACACGCAGGCTCTACAGCCAGAACGAGCAACGGTTCAAGACGCTTTACCCCGAGCAGAGCCGTATCGTCGATCTGGCAACGCAGCTCAACACGCTTCAACAGCAGACCGCCGAGCCGCAGCGCACACGCGTTGCCGAGCTGGTGACGCTGGTCGAGCAGGTGATTGGCGCAAGCAATGTCGAGGTCCGGCGCATCGAATTTCGTGCCGGCGATGGCTGGAAAATCCAGCTGAGCGCCAACAGCTTTGCCGAGCTGGAACAACTGCGCGAGCGTGGGCGACAACAAGGCGTGCCACTGCGGCTCGACAGTGCGAGCAAAGAGCGCGACCGCGTGCAGGCGACCCTTACAGTGGAGGACCGCGCATGAAAGCGGCCTGGCAACGGCTGTCCCTTCGCGAGCAACGACTGTTGCTGGCCATGGGCGCATTTTTATTGGTTGTCGTGGCGTTCAGCCTGATCTGGCAACCGACACGCCAACGCCTGGAAACCATGGAACGCCAGCACCAACAGCAACTGGCCGTGTCTGCGCAACTGCAACTGGCACAACCGCGAAGCCCCCCGCCCGTCGTCAGCCATCAGTCGTTGTCGCTGCGTGTCAGCGAAAGCGCCACAGAAGCGGGGCTTGAGATCCATCAGATGGACACCGACAACGACGTGTTGCGCCTGACCCTCAGCGGCGACGCGAAGGCGTTGCTGCAATGGCTGGACCGCACCGAACGTGACGGCGTCGCCTTGCAATCGCTGACCCTGGAAAAGAGTGACGCGGTGCTTGAGGCGCGAGTGGTGCTCAGGTAGTCGAACCGTTCCCCGGCAGCAGCGGCAGGCGGGCCAGTTTCAACGCAACCAGCAACGCCACCACCAGCAGCGCACCGATGAACACGCCAATCCCGTTCCACCCGCCGAGGTGCCAGAACACACCGCCCGCCGTACCGGCGATGCTCGACCCGGCGTAGTAACTGAACAAGTACAACGACGATGCCTGACCCTTGGCCTTCGTGGCGCGGCGGCCGATCCAGCTGCTGGCCACCGAGTGCGCGCCGAAGAAACCGAAGGTGAAAATCAGCATGCCGATGATCACCACGGGCAGCGGCGTGAGCATGGTCAGGGCGAGACCGGCGAGCATCAGCACGATGGTCGACCAGAGCATTTTGCGGCGTCCGAGTTTGTCGGCCAGCGAACCGATTTTCGCCGAGCTGTAGATGCCCGACAGGTACACCACCGACAGCAGCCCGACAAAGGCCTGGTCCATGTGGTACGGCTCGGCCAGCAGGCGATAGCCGATGTAGTTGAAGAGCGTGACGAACGCGCCCATCAGCACGAACGCTTCTAAGAACAACAGCGGCAAACCGGCGTCGCGAAAGTGCATGGTGAAACCGTCGAGCAGGCTGCGCGGGTGCAGCGAGCGGGCGCGGAAGTTGCGCGATTCGGGGAGGATTTTCCAGAACACCGCCGCCGCGATCAGTGCCAGGCCGCCGATCACCAGCATCGCCGTGTGCCAGCTGACGAAGTCGATCAACACCCCGGTAATCAAGCGCCCGCACATCCCGCCAATCGCGTTGCCACCGATGTACAGGCCCATCGCCAGACCGATGTGTTGCGGGTGGATCTCTTCGCTCAGGTAGGTCATGGCGACCGCCGCCAGGCCACTCAACGACAACCCGATCAACGCGCGCATCACCAGCACGCCGTGCCAGCTCGGCATCATGGAACTGGCGATGGTGCACAGCGCCGCGGCAAACAGCGCCGCCACCATCACCGGTTTGCGCCCGACCCGGTCGGAGATCGGCCCGGTGATCAGCAGGCCGATGGCGAGCATGGCCGTGGCCACCGACAGAATCAGGCTGCTCTGCGCCGCGTTAATCGAATATTCGTGGGACAGCAGCGGCATCATCGGTTGCACGCAATACAGCAGCGCGAAGGTCGCAAAGCCGCCGGAGAACAGCGCCAGTACCGTGCGCATGAACATCGGCGTGCCCTTTTCGATGTAGATCTCCTTCAGTTCAGAGACGGCATCGTCCAGCGCGGCGGGCGGAACTTCATGGGCGAGTGGGGCGACAGCAGTTTTCACTTCAGACCTCGGGGGAGCGCAGCCGGTCAGGCAATGAAAAAAGCATATAGCTGCCTAATGATTCAATCCAATATATTGTTCGACCTGTTTGAGAGGTTTTACGACCTAATGGAGTTTTCATGGAATTGCGTCACCTGCGCTACTTCATTGCCGTCGCCGAAGAACTGCACTTCGGCCGCGCCGCCCAGGTGCTGGGCATCTCGCAACCGCCGCTGAGCCAGCAGATTCAGGCGCTGGAGCAGGAAGTCGGTGCGCGATTGTTCGAGCGTACCAATCGTCGGGTCGAGCTCAGTGAGGCCGGGCGATTGTTTCTGGAAGAAGCCCGGTTGGTGCTGGCGCAGGTCGACAAAGCGGCGGATGTGGCGCGGCGGGCGCAGTTGGGTGAGCTGGGGGAATTGAAGATCGGATTCACTTCATCGGCGCCATTCAACTCGACCATTCCCCAGGCGATTTTTTCATTCCGCCAGCGGTTCCCGGCGGTGCACCTGAACCTGCGGGAAATGAGCAGCACCCAGGTGGCCGAAGCGCTGGTGGACGAGTCGATCGAAGTCGGGATCATGCGGCCGTTGGGTTTGCCGGATTCGCTCAGCGTGGTGGAGTTGATGCGCGAGCCGCTGGTGGCCGTGCTCAGCTCCAAACATCCGCTGGTGCAGGACAGTGAAGAGGGAATATTCCTGTCAGCTCTGGCCCTGGAACCGTTCGTATTTTTCCCACGCAGTTACGGCAGTGGTCTGTATGCACAATTGCTCAGCCTGGCGCGGGACGCCGGTTTCAGCCCGCACTTCGCGCAAGAGGCGGGTGAGGCGATGACCATTATCGGGTTGGTGGCTGCGGGGCTCGGCGTGTCGGTGCTGCCGGCGTCTTATCAGCGGATGCGGATTGATGGCGTTGTGTACCGACCCCTGCTCGACCCTGCAGCGGTTTCGGCGGTGTGGCTGGTACAGCGCAAGGATCAGAAATCCCCAATGGCCAAGGCGTTTGTGGACCTGCTGACACTCAAGGTCGAACCCCTCAAGTCATGAACGACACAACCCTGTAGGAGCCGGCTTGCCGGCGATCGCGGATTGTCATTCAACATTGATGTCGACTGATCCACCGCTATCGCCAGCAAGCCGGCTCCTACAGGTTTTGCATTTTTTCAGTAGCAGTTGTGGGACGTTTCCTTAGACGTCTCTAACGAGCTGAATGACCCCACAACATCGTCACACCCGTAAACCTGTAGGAGCCGGCTTGCCGGCGATCGCGGAATGTCAGTTGGCATTGATGTCGACTGATCCACCGCTATCGCCAGCAAGCCGGCTCCTACAGGTTTTGCATTTTTTCAGTAGCAGTTGTGGGACGTTTCCTAAGACATCTCTAACGAGCTGAATGACCCCACAACATCGTCACACCCCTAAACCTGTAGGAGCCGGCAAGCCGGCTCCTACAAGGGATTGCGTTACGACCAGCGCTTGAAGATCAGCGAGGTGTTGACGCCGCCAAACGCGAAGTTGTTGTTCATCACATACTGATTGCTCATCTGCCGAAACTCGCCGCGCAGGTAATCGAGCTTGCCGCAGTGCGGATCGACCTCGTCGAGGTTGAAGGTGTGTGCGTACAAATCGCGGTTCATCATTTCGATGCTGAACCAGGATTCCAGTGCGCCGCAGGCGCCGAGGGTGTGGCCGAGGAAGCTCTTCTGTGAACTGATCGGCATGTGTTCGCCGAACAGGCTGCTGGTCGCCAGTGTTTCAGCGATGTCGCCCTGTTCAGTCGCGGTGCCGTGACCGTTGACGTAGCCGATGTCCGATGGCTGCAAACCGGCGTCTTCCAGGGCCAGCTCCATGGCGCGGCGCATGGTGGCCTGCTCTGGACGGGTAGTGTGCTGGCCGTCGGCGTTGCTGCCGAAGCCGACGAGTTCGGCGTGAATGTGTGCGCCGCGTGCCAGCGCGTGTTCGAGCTCTTCCAGCACCAGCATGCCGCCGCCTTCACCGATCACCAGGCCATCGCGAGCGCTGTCGTAAGGGCGTGGTGACGTCTGCGGCGCGTCGTTTTTCAGGCTGGTGGCGTAGAGCGCGTCGAAGACCATGGCTTCGGTGGGGCACAGCTCTTCGGCGCCGCCGGCGAGCATCAAGGGCAAGCGGCCGAACTTGATCGATTCGTAGGCGTAACCGATGCCCTGACTGCCGCTGGTGCAAGCACTGGAAGTCGGGATCAATCGGCCGGTGAGGCCGAAGAAGATGCTGATGTTGGCCGCCGTGGTGTGCGGCATCATGCGCACGTAGGAGTTGGCGTTCAGGCCTTCGGCCACCGAGTTGAGCAGCATGTTGCCGAATGCCTTGATTTCGTCGGTGCTGCCGGTGGACGAGCCGCACGCGACGCCCATGCGCCCGTCCTTGATCGAAGGGTCACCCAGCAAACCGGCATCGGCCAACGCCTGTTCCGCCGCGCCGACGGCCAGGCGCGAGACGCGGCCCATGCTGCGCAGTTGCTTGCGGGTCCAGTGGCTCGGCACTTTGAAATCATCAATGGGACCTGCCAGGCGCGTGTTGAGCTCGGTGAAACGGTCCCACTCGTCCATGCGGCGGATGCCGCTGCGGTTGGCTGCGAAGTTGCCGGCGATGGTTTCCCAGTCGCTGCCCAGTGAGGTGATGCCGGCCATGCCGGTGACGACGACGCGCTTCATCAGCACAGGCCTCCGTTGACGGCCAGAACCTGCCGGGTGATGTACGACGCTTCCGCCGACATCAGGAAATTCACCGCGCCGGCCACCTCTTCCGGGGTGCCCATGCGCTGTGCGGGAATCATTTTCATCAGTTCTTCCACTGGCACGTTTTCGTCGAGCATGGCGGTGTCGATCAGGCCGGGTGCGACGCAATTGACGGTGATTTTGCGCTTGCCCAGTTCAATCGCCAACGCTTTTGCCGCGCCAATCAAACCGGCCTTGGAGGCACTGTAATTGACCTGCCCGCGATTGCCGATCAAACCGGAAACCGAGGTGATGCAGACAATTCGCCCGGCGGCGCGACGACGGATCATCGGCATCATCACCGGGTGCAGCACGTTGTAGAAACCGTCGAGGTTGGTGCGCATCACCACATCCCAATCATCCTCGCTCAGCGCCGGAAAAGCACCGTCACGCGTCAGGCCGGCGTTGAGCACCACGCCGTAATAGGCGCCATGGCTTTCCACGTCGGCTTCGAGAATGGCTTTGCAACTGGCGCGGTCAGACACGTCGAATTGCAGGATGCGTGCGTTGCGGCCCAAGGCTTCGATTTCGGCCTTCACCCCTTCGGCGTCAACCAGGCCGCTGCGGCAATGCAGCACGATGTCATGCCCGGCCTGAGCCAGACGCAACGCGATAGCGCGGCCGATGCCACGGCTGGAACCGGTGACCAGTACGGATTCAGTCATGCCTGCGTTCCTTGTGAAAAGCCTTGTGAAGAGCTTTGTGGGGTTTCATGAAGATATTGAGCGGCTTGCGGTGGACGAAACACGTTCAGACGGGCGGTAGCGTGAATGCCGGGGGCGTTGATGTGGCATTCGAACACGCCCATGCCGTTGTCGTCTTCCAGTGAACGCAGCCCATGGATAGTCAGCTCGGTGCCGGCGGGAAAGTGGTCGACATTGCATTCGAATTTGCGGGTGCCGAGCAGGAAGCCCAGCTCCACCGCATCACCTCGCTGGCGCGCATGGCAGCCGGCGAAGGCGGCGACACTCTGGGCCATCAGTTCGATGCCGACCCACGCCGGCAGGCTGCCGTCGGGACGGTTGAACAGGCCATCGGGCTTGACGGTGAGGCGGGTATGGATCTGCTCGTCATCGAACGCGAGGATCTGATCGATGAGGATCATGTCGCCAGCGTGCGGCAGCAGTTCGGCGAGCGGCCAGTCAATCATGGGGCGTCTCCGATAATCAGGCTGACGTTATTGCCACCGAAGGCAAAGGAGTTGCTCATCAGGTAGCGAGGTGCAATGGACGCCAGGCGATCGGCCGGGGTCACCCAATTCAGGGCTGGCAGTTGCGGGTCAGGCTGGCCGTCCCAGACATGTGGCGGCAACGTATGTGTTTGATTGTCAGCGCTCAGGCTCAGCCAGCAGAACGCCGCTTCCAGAGCGCCGGCCGCGCCGAGGGTATGACCGGTCATCGGTTTGGTCGAAGAACACGGCACGCCGGCCGGGAACAAGGCCGACACCGCGAGGCTTTCCATGGCGTCATTGTGTTGGGTGGCGGTGCCGTGCAGGTTCAGGTAGCCGATCTGTTCGGGTTGCAGGCTCGCGCGGCCCAGGGCTTTGCGCATCGCTTGCAGGGCGCCACGGCCGGTCGGTTCCGGCGCGGAAATGTGGTGCGCATCTGAGCTGGCGCCACTGCCGAGCAGTGCAATCGATTGTTTATCGCCAGCCACTTTGGTCATCAGGAACAGCACTGCCGCTTCACCGATGTTGATGCCGTTACGGTTGACCGAAAACGGGTTGCAACGTTGTTCAGACACCGCTTCCAGCGCCGAGAAGCCGTTGAGGGTCAGCTTGCACAAACTGTCGACGCCGCCGCACAACACCGCGTCGCACAGGCCCAGGTCCAACAGGCGCTGGGCACTCATCAGCGCACGGGCGCTGGAGGTGCAGGCGGTGGAAATCACATAGGCCGGGCCGCTGAGTTGCAGCCAGTCGGCAAGGAAATTCGCCGGTGCGCCGAGTTCCTGTTGCTGATAGTCGTAATAGTCCGGGAACTGATGTTCGCGGATGTAATGGGCCAGGCCGCGGCTGGCTTCATCGATGCCGGACGTGCTGGTGCCGAGGATCACGCCGATGCGGTCGCGGCCGTAGGTCTGGATCGCTTGATCAATGTCGTCGCGGATTTGCAGCGCCGCTTCCAGCAACAACTGATTGTTGCGGGTGCTTTGCTTTACCAGTTCCGCCGGGATCGGCGCCAGTGCACCGCGCACTGCGGCCACCGGCAACGAACGTTCCGGTACCCAGCCAGACTCGCTGCGCATGCCGGAGCAATCGCCGGCAAACAGGTTGCGCGCGACTTCGTGCTTGTCGCGGCCCAGGGCGCAGATCACCCCGAGGGCGTTCAGGTAGGCGGTCATGGTGTCTCACCGGACAGGGGCGTGACTTGGTACGTCGGACCTTTGGGCAGGTTCAATTCAAAGCTCATCGGTTGTGAATAACGGACTTCCCAGTACTCGGGCAGGGAGCGTTGTGCGCCATGCTGCCAGGCCGTTGGGTAGTTGCCGCGCAATTCATCCTTGGGCGTCAGCGCAAACACCAAAGCCGCGAACAGCTCACGGGCTTCCGGGTTGGGCGGCAACAGGCCGTCCGCTTGCCATTGACCGTCGATCAGTTTCTGACGTGCTTGTGGAATGCCCAGCAGGTCCATCATCGACCAGCGAATGCCCGGGCCCTCACGCGCGATCACCAGTACCCAGTCCTGACGCTGGCCATCCGCCAGACGCTGGATGTGCAATTGCTGCGGCAACGGCAGGCTCGGGGTTTGCTCGGGCAGCGGTGCCTTGCTGGCGCAGGCGCTGATCAGCAGGACCGCGCCAATGAGCAAAAATCTCAACACCGCCGCATACCCTGTGGGAGCGAGCCTGCTCGCGATGGCGGCCATACAGTCGATATTTATGCTGACTGACACACCACTATCGCGAGCAGGCTCACTGCTACAGTTTTGAGTTGCACTAGACATCACACAGCACCTTCAAGCGGTTTGCGCGCCACCACATTGACCAGGGTTTCTTCCCGTTGGCCGAAGGGTTTTGGCTGGCGCAGACCCCAGCGTTCAAGCAGGCCGAAATCCTTGGCGCGACTCCACCACAAGTAAGGATAAGACACGTTGTGCGGGCCGAATTCGAAACCCTGGCGACGAATCATTTCAAGGTACCCGGCGGCGCTCTTCTGCACATGCATCGGATGGCGGAACAACCAGCGGATCACCCAAGTATCAATGTAAGCCTCGGTGGATTCGGCGAACAGCAGATAACCGCCCGGCTTGAGCACACGGTAGAACTCGGCGAGCGCTTTGTCCTGTTCTACCAGATGGTGGAAGGTCTGGTGGCAGAACAGCAGGTCGACACTGGCATCCGGCACGGCCAGCGTGGCGCAGTCGCTGCCGATCAACTCCACGTTCATGCCCTGACGGGTGGCTTCTGCGCCGCTCAGGTCGAGGCTGTGCGGGTCGGCGTCCACGCCGATCAGGCGCTGTGGCGCAAAGGTCTGGCGCAGGTACTGGAACGACTTGCCCTGGCCGCAACCGGCATCCAGCAACACCGGATGGGCGGGCAACGGTTCGCTGAACAGGCTGCGCAGGTCATTGATCGCCACACGCAGCACATGGTGCTGCCAGGTGTGGCTGCGCAGGAACCAGAACCCGAAGCGCGTCTCCTCGACGTAGTTGTCGCTCAAGTAGCTCATGTGGCATCCCTTGCACAGAGTTCCGACAGCATCCGCAGCCGGCGTTTCGGTTCGGCGACGAATGGATTGCGTTCATCCCAGGCATAACCGGCGAGAATCGAACTGATCATGCGGCGGATGTCCGGCGAGCTGTCCGGATGGAAAATCACATCTTGGAACGTCCCGGCATACCAGCCTTCAACGTAGCAGCGGAAAGTGTCGACGCCACGCTTGAGCGGTGTGGCGAACTCGGTTTGCCAGTCGACGCTTTCCCCTAGCAACTGTCGGTGCAAAACACCGGCGGCCATGCTCGCCGAACGCATGGCGATGGTCACGCCGGAGGAGAACACCGGGTCGAGAAACTCCGCCGCGTTGCCCAGCAGCGCAAAACCCTGGCCGTGCAGGGTTTTGACGTTGGCCGAGTAGCCGCCGATGGTGCGCGCCGGTGTATCCCACACCGCGTTGTTCAACACGCTGGAGAGGCTTGGCGTTTCGGCAATGAAACCGCGCAGGCAATCGTCCAGATTATCGGCACGACCGGCGAAATGCTCCGCCGCCGCGACCACGCCCACCGAGCAACGGCCGTTGCTGAACGGGATGGTCCAGAACCAGACATCGCGTTTGGTTGGATGCGTGGTGACGAGGATTTTCGTGCGGTCGAAACCCGGGTGGTCGATGTGGTCTTCGACGTGGGTGAATACCGCCTGGCGCACCGGGAAATTCGAGGGTGCCTCAAGGTCGAGCAGGCGCGGCAGGACGCGGCCGTAGCCGCTGGCATCGAGCATGAAATCAGCCTCGACGCGGTACTCGCTGCCGTCCTCGCGCTGCACACCGAGCAGCGGTTTTTCCCGCTCGATATCGACGCTGACGATCGCTTCGCCATAGCGGATTTCCGCGCCTTGCAGCGCGGCTTGATCGGCCAGCAGTTTGTCGAAATCGGCGCGCTGGACTTGAAACGTGGTCGGCTTGCCGTTGCTGAAGGTGTCGCCGAAATCGAAGGCGCTGTACTGCTCGCCCCAGGCGAACGCCGCACCGGTTTTCAGCTGGAAACCTGCAGCGTTAACCGCCTCGAGCATGCCGGCTTCTTCGACGAAATCCAGGCAGTGCGACAGCAGGCTTTCGCCGATGGAGAACCGTGGGAAATGCTGGCGTTCGATCACTAAAACATCGTGACCCTTGCGCTTGAGCAGCGCGGCGGCGATGGCGCCCGATGGACCGGCGCCGATGATCACTACCTGACGACGTTCCATTTCAACGATTGGCATGGGGGCTCCTTGCCGGGACGGCAGCTTTCAAAGGGATTCGGTGCATGCCGGCCAATGCCGGCAGCAATGTCGCGATAAGACCCATCAGCATCAGCGCAAAGTACAGCGGCGGGCTGATGAGCTGTTGTTGCAGCAGCAGGTTGAGAAAGACGATCTCGCTCAAGCCGCGAATATTGAGCAGCACACTTTCGCGCCAGCGACTGGCGCCCGCAAACGAAGCGCCGGCCCAGCCAAGTCCCAGCCAGTTGCCCAGCAGTTTGCTGGCAATCGGGAACAGCAGCAGCGCAGCCAGTTGCGCCCAGCTCAGGCTGTCCATGGCGCTGTGGACGTTGATCTGCACGATGCCGAACGTCAGGATCAACGGGATCGCGATCCAGGTCTGCAGGCGATTCATCCACGCCGCCGGCATTGGCAGCACCAGCGGCACCTTCAGCGCGGCCATGCACAACAAGTAACCGATGCCGACAATCAGCGCATTGAGCTTGTAGTGCTCGGCCACCACCAGCAACGCGAAGAAACACCCGCTGTAGAGTCGTGGCTGGCGCAAGCCGAGTACCCGCAGCAGCAAGGGCACACATGCGCAGACCAAGGGCAGCAGCAAACTGCTCAGGTGCAGGCTGCCTTGGGCGATGGCGAACACGGTCCAGCACGTGAGGTCGATGAGGATCGCGGTTTGTACCAGGCGCCGGGTCGCGGCGACCGGGTAATCGATATGCCGAAGGTACAGGTACAACACCGGAATCGCGGTAATGGCGAACAGCAGCCCGACCGCCAAAGAGCTGATCCACGGCTGTGGCGGCAACAGCCAGATCGCTGTCGCGAGCCCGCCGGCGAACGGAATGCAGAAACTCGGCAGGGCGATTTTCAGGCTCTGGCGGTCCAGGCGCAGGTCGATCACGTCGCTGAGGATGTAGCCCAGCAATAGCGCGAAACTCAGGCTGTAGAGGTTTTTCAGCCAGATCGGAGCGACCAGCGTTGCGCCGCTCAAGTGCCATTGAGGTTCGATCCAGAAGTACATCAGCAGCGGCAAACCGACGGTGGCCAGCAACAATTGGCTGACGATCGGGATCAAACCGAAGTGGCGCCCGACACGCGTGGCCACGGCGAACAGCGCCAGGGCCATTGCCCAGAACAACACGACCATCACGCTGCCGACTCCGCGACCGTGGCCGCTTGCACGTGCCGTCCGGCCCACGGCGCGAGGATGAAGCTGAACGCCAGGCCGAGGCTCACCGACAACCCGAAGTTACTCACCGCGGGGGTGCTGGACACGGCCAGCAATCCGAACGACAGCCACGTGGTCAACGCCGCCAGCAGGGTGCCCAGCAGGCTGACGGCGGCGCCGCCGACCTGTTCGCGCATGAGGATCGCGTAATCGACGCTGATCGCCGTCACCAGCAGCAGGCCGAACAGGCTGAACAACGTCAGCGGCTGTCCGAGCCAGCCGAGACTGGCGAGGCTGCACAGCGCCGCCAGCAACGGCAGGGCGACGATGCGCAAGGCGCCGCCAAGGCCGAACGGCAGGATCAGCACCAGTACGATCAGCACGCAGGAGGCGAGTTTCAGTTCCGCAGCGCTGATCTGGGTTTTGGCGAACACGTTATTCAATTCGCCCAGACGATCCACCAGTTCCACCCCCGGCAGATCCAGCGCTTGCACCCGCAGCAGTGCAGGGTTGTTCAGGCCTTGCAGGCTGACCATCGCCGCCACGCCGTCTTCGGTCGGGCCCAGCCATAGCGTGCGATAGGGTTCGGCCAGCGGACCGGTCAGTGCGCTGTCGATGTCTTCGACCGGCAGGGCCTGCAACTTCGCCAATTCGGTTTTCAGTGCTTCGACCGGCACGCCGACGTCGAGCAGCGGTTGCCAGAACGCCGGCAACTTGTTCAGCGCTTCGCGCACTTGCCGTTGTTCGCTAGGCTGGCTGACCAGTTGATTCAGCGATAGATAGCCTTGAAGTTTGTTCAGATTGACCAGCTGATCCAGCCGCTCGCTCAACGCGGTTTGGCGTTCGAGCAATGCTTGTTGATTGGCCGCTCGCACCAGGAAGAACTGGCTGGTGGGTTGGTAGCCGGTGATGCGCGCAATAGTCTGGGCTTCGTCGGTCAATTGCTGCGGTGCGCCGACCCATTGGCGAATATCGTTTTTGGTATCGAGCTGCAACAGACCGCCCACGCAGAAGGCAATCAGCAGCACCAGCAGCACGGGCGTACGGGCGATTTTCAACAGCCTTTCGCGCAGTGCCAGCAAATACTCGGCGACGCGCAATGGCCATTGCGCCGGGCGCAAATCCGAACCCTTGAGCAGCGCAGGCAACAGGCACACCGCAGACAGGTAGGCGCCGAGCAGGCCGGCGGCGGAGAACACGGCGATCTGGGTCAGGGCCGGGAACGGGGTCCAGGCCAGCGCGAGGTAACCGATGCAACTGGTGATCAGGCTCAGCGTCAGCCCCGGCAAGGTCAGGCGCAACGCCGGCCAGCTGTGCCAGGGTTTCAGGCTCCAGCTCTTGGACAAATAGTGCAGCGGGTAATCGACCGCGACGCCGATCAGGCTGGAGCCGAGCACCAGCGTCATCACATGCATATGGCCGAACAGCGCCACGCACGCCACCGCGCCAAACAGCATGCCCACCAGCACCGGGACGAACGCCAGCAATACGCGCAAACGGCGGAAGGCCAGCAACAACAGCAACAGAATGCCGACGGTGGCACCACCGCCGACCCAGGTTATCTCGCGTGTGGCTTGCCGCTGCCCGTTGGCCGCGTAGAGCAAACCGCTGGCGGCCAGCAGCTGCACGTCAGCCTGGGCCGCTTCTTCACGGCTGTGCTTGAGCAGATCAGCCACTTGCAGCGGCAGGTTCATGTCGAAAGCATTGCCGGTGGTGCGCGCCCGCAGCAACACCCAGCTCTTGCCGTCAGCATCGGCGACCAGTGCGCCGCTGCCGATGTCCAGTTGCACCGAACCGTGTTGCGGCTGGCTGTTCTGGATGCGCCCGGTCAGGCCCAGCCAGTCATCCTGGCTCGCCACCAGGCTGAAACCGGTGAATGGGTCGAACAATGCCTGCACCCGTTGCTGGATAAACGCGTCGGGGTGCTCGATCAATTGTTGGCGATCCGCTGCCGAGAGCATCGCCAACCTGCCTTGCAGCAGTTGCGTGCGCAGCGCCGGCAAGTCGGCTTGCAGGGTCCACTGGACCTTTTCGAACAAACCGCTGGCCTGCCATTGCTCGCCCAGTTTCTGCGCCATGGCCACGGCTTGCTGGCGATCGGTGTGACCGACCAGCACCAGCATTTCGCGGTTCAGCGGTTCTTGCATGCGTTGTTCGGCGCGCAGTTCCAGCGCGTCCGGCGCCGTGCCCGGCACCAGTTCCATCAGGTTGGCCGACAGCGGCGCACCGTCCCGCCATTGCCAGCCGGCGAGCGCGAGCACCGCCAGCAGCAGGATCAGAAACAGCCGTGGAAGCGTGCGTTCACTCGGCAAAGTCATGTTGCTCCGCGTCGCTCAACGGTTGGGTGGCGGTGCTGTCCTGCATCCGCAGCAAGGTGCTGTCACCCTGGGTTTCCAGCAGTTCGATGGTGTTCACCAATTCGCCACCGGTGATGTTGATCTGATTGAACACCTGCTTGAGCAGCAGCGAACGCGGGGTCAGCGTCAGTTTCCAGTTCTGCGCCTCACCGCTCAGCGACAGTTCGAAGTCCCGTTGCAGCCCGCTGCTGTCGCCTTGCAGCACGGCGAGGAACAAGCGGTTCTGCTCGGCGCCGGCACTCTTGCCGGGCAGCATTTGCCAGCCGCTGGCGTCACGTCGCGCAATGCCTTTGCCGGTGATGCGGTAATCCTGTTGCAGCGGAGTTTTCAACAACCACAGCAGGCCGTGGTTTTTAGCGAGAACGAAGGTGCCTTTGCTGGTCAGCGGCTGGGGCAGGGCGCGCAGGTGTTTTTCCTGGATGAAGTGGCCGTGGATCACATCGGGTTTGGCCAGTTGATCGCTGAGCTGTTGCAGATCGAAGGCATGGGCCAGGCCTGGAATGCCCAGCAACACGCACAACACTGTAGGAGCGAGCTTGCTCGCGAAAAACCTGAGAACGCCGCGGAGTGTCAGGTGTCCAGCGTCATCGTTAACGACCATCGCCGGCAAGCCGGCTCCTACAGGGGAACGGGGGTGGCAGAAAATCATGACAGGGCCCTTGCGACGGCGTCGGTGAAGATCTTGGGTGAGGCCAATTGCATCTCGCGGCTGCCCATGTCGACGGCGACCTGCACGGAGACGGCGCGGGTCAAGCGTTCGCCGGTTTCCAGGTCGCTGATCAGGTAGTTGATCTTCAGCCGGTTCTCCCACTCCACCAGATTGGCGCGCACGTTCAGCTTTTGGCCGAACACCGCACCACGCACATAGCGCAATTGCAGGTCGATCACCGGCCAGGCGTAACCCGACTCGGACATGGCCGTGTAGTTGTGGCCGATTTTATCCAGCAGCGCACAACGGGCGATTTCCAGGTATTTGACGTAATGGCCGTGCCAGACCACGTTCATGCTGTCGACGTCAAAGAACGGCACGAGGATTTCCGTATCAGTGTGAAGCACTCCCTTGCTACGCATGCAGCCTCCAGTGTTGCTCGGCAATCCGTTTCAGGCACAGGCGCAATTCGCCTTCCAGCGCGCGGTCTTCGATGACCGGCGGGAAGTCCTTGGCCAGCTCTTCATGCATGGCAGCAAGGGCCGGCGGCAACGGGCGCGCGTCCTCGGCCTTGCTGCGCAGCCACACGCCCTGGTTGGCGGCGAGCAGCGTGGCGGCAGCGACCTGTTCGGTCAGCTCCAGCACACGAATGGCATCGCGGGCAGCGATGGTGCCCATGCTCACTTTGTCCTGGTTGTGGCATTCGGTGGAGCGTGAAAACACGCTGGCCGGCATGGTGTTTTTCAACGCTTCGGCGGTCCAGGCGCTGGTGCCGATCTGCACGGCTTTGAAGCCGTGGTTGAGCATCGCTCGATCTGCCGTGGCGCCGGACAAATTGCTCGGCAAGCCATGGTTGTAACGCTCGTCCACCAGCAACGCGAGTTGACGGTCGAGCAGGTCGGCCACGTTGGCCACCAGGTTTTTCAGGCTGTCCATGGCGAACGCGATGTGGCCGCCATAGAAATGCCCGCCGTGCAGCACGCGCTCGGCTTCGGCGTCGATGATCGGGTTGTCGTTGGCGCTGTTGAGTTCGATCTCGATGAACGAACGCAGCCAGTTCAGGCTGTCGGCCAAGACGCCGAGCACGTGCGGCGCGCAGCGCAGGGAATAGCGGTCTTGCAGGCGATGCAGCGGTGCGGTCGGCGCGTCGATCGCCAGGTCCTTGCGCAGCCACGCGGCGACCTGCATTTGCCCCGGATGCGGTTTGGTGGCGAACAGGCGCTCGTCGAAGTGCTCGGGATTGCCTTGCAGCGCAACCACGTTCAGCGCGGTGATGCGCGTTGCCAGTTGCAGCAGGTAATCGGCGCGGGCATAGGCCAGGCAAGCGAGGCCGGTCATGACGGCGGTGCCGTTCATCAGCGCGAGGGCTTCTTTGGGGCGCAGCACCAGCGGCTCCCAACCGAGTTCGCGGTGCACATCGGCGGCCTGGCGGCGTTCGCCACGGAACATCACTTCGCGTTCGCCGGACAAGGTCGCGGCGACATAGGACAGCGGCGTCAGATCACCGCTGGCGCCCACTGAACCTTCTTCCGGGATCAGCGGCAAGATGTCGTGTTCAAGGAATGCTTGCAGGCGTTCCAGCAGCTCGATGCGAACCCCCGACACGCCGTGGCACAGCGACTGCAAGCGTGCAGCCAGCACCGCGCGGGTGGCTTGGGCGTCGAGCAGTTTGCCCAGGCCGCAACCGTGGAACGTGTACAGATGACGCGGCAACGCTTCGACGTGATGCAGCGGCACCGCGACCACGCAGGAATCGCCGTAACCGGTGGTCACGCCATAAATCACGCCTTCCTTGTCCAGCAGGGAATCGAGGAATCGTGCGCCCTTGGCGATGCGCTCGCGGTACGCAGGGTCAGCCTGCAACTGCGTCGGCACCTGACGGTTGGCCAAGGCCAGCACGTCTTCGATGCGCAAAGGGAGTTCGCCGAAGGTTACCGGCTCAAGCGTTGGCGTCGTCATCGGTCTTCCAGAAAGGGTAAAAGTTGAACCATTGTTGAGGTGCTTCGAGGCAATAGTGGCCCAGGCGCTCGGCGTAGCGGGTCGCCCACTGATGAATGACCTGCTCGCGGTCGCTGCGCTTCCAGGTGATCGCATCGGCGAACGGTTCGAGAGTCAGTCGATAATCGCCGTCGGGTTTTTTCAGGCACAGCATCAGGTTGACCGGGCATTTCAACAGGCCGGCCAACAACCACGGGCCCTGCGGAAATTTTGCCGGATGGCCAAGGAAATCCACGGTCACGCTGCGACCGCCGTGCAACGGCACGCGATCACCGGCAATCGCCAGCCATTCGCCGCGCTCCAGGCGCTCGTGCAGTTGCAGCATGATCACCGGGTCCAGTTCGCTGACCTGAATCAGCCGCAGATTGGTGGCCCCGGCTTCGCCCAGCAAACGGTTGAACTGCTCGGCGTGCTTGGTGTGCACCAGCACGTTCATCGTGACCTTTTCGCCGATCTCCGCCAGCGCGCGGCAGACTTCGAGATTGCCCAGGTGTGCGCCCACCAGCAGTTGCCCGCGGCTGCCACGCAACTGATTGCGCAGCAACGCCGGGTCGACGATTTCGATCTGCTCGATGCTCAGCTTGCCGTTCCACACGTCGAGTTTGTCGAGCATCGAATCTGCGAAAGCCATGAACTGACCGAATACCCGCCAATGGGTCGGGCGCAATTCAGTGAGAGCGCTCCAGTCGGCGAGGCGTTGCTGGTATTGCCAGGCACTGCGGCGGGCGCTGCGACCGAACAGGAAAAAGTACAGAACGATGCCGTACAACAGCGGGCTCAACAGTCGGCGGCCAAGGACTTTGGCGCCGAACGCAGTGAGCTTCATCAGCCAGAAACTGCCGCGCTCCTCGCGGTCGGCCCAATGTTTTTTGTCGACGTTGCTGCTCATGCTCGCCACCGCCGCCAGAGGATCACCGGCGCCCGCAGCAACATGCCGAAGAACAACCGGGTGTGCATGCTCGAAATCAGCACATTGTCGTGGAACATGCGGAAATGCGAGACGCCGTCCAGCGGGTAATGCACCTTGGTGGGCAGCCACTGCATCGGCTGATTGCGCCAGGACAGGCGCACCAGAATGTCCGAGTCGAAGTCCATGCGCTTGCCGACTTTGGCCGATTCGATCACGGCGAGGGTCGGTGACAATGGATAGACGCGGAAACCGCACATGGAATCGCGAATCTGCAACGACAAGGTGTTGATCCACACCATCACGTGCGTCAGGTAGCGGGCGTACAACCGACCTTTCGGCACACTGGCGTCGTATTGCGGATAGCCGCAGATCACCTCGCGCGGATGGGTGCGTGAGTGCTCGATGAACGTCGCGACGTCTTGCAGGTCGTGCTGGCCGTCGGCGTCCACCTGCAAGGCGTGGCTGAAGCCCAGGCGTGAGGCTTCGCGCAGACCGGTCATGACCGCGCCACCCTTGCCCTGGTTGGCGGCGAGGCGGATCAGGTAGACCATCTCGCGCTCAGCCAGGCGATCGAGCACCTTTGCGCAGGCCGGGCTGCTGGCATCGTCCACCAGAATGCATGGCAGGCCGCAGGTAATCAGGGCGTCGACCACTGTGGTGATGGCGGTTTCGTGGTTGTAGACGGGCACGACGGCGCAGGGGTTATGCATGTTGGCGTACACCTGGGAGACCGCGTTGATTCCATCGCGAGCAGGCTCGCTCCCACACTAGATTCGTGCGCGACGCAGACACCCTGTGGGAGCGAGCCTGCTCGCGATTGAGTGCGTAGCACTCACCAAATTTATGCATCACTCGAAGCCTCCAGCAAAATCCGCCCGCTGGAACACGTGGCGGTCTCGTTGCGATAGGCGAAATACAACTTGCTGCGTACCGGGTCGAAACGCAGGTGTAACTGGATTTCATCGCCGGGGCGCACCAGTTGCTGGAACTTCAGCACTTCCATGCCGGCGAATTTTTCCGGCAGGTTCATCAGTTGCTGGCCAAGGCTCAACGCCCAATCCACTTGCACCACGCCGGGCAATACCGGCGCCTGAGGGAAATGGCCGCTGAAGTAGGCGAGGTCCGGTGGCACCGCCAGTTGCAGGCTCCATTCGCCATCGGCTTCGACCTGCTCCAGCACTTGCGGTGCCTTCGGACGCGGCGCCAGCAGCTGCGCTTCGACGTCGGCCTGAGGCAGTTTGCCCTGAGCGTTCAGCGGCAACTGCCGCAGTAAACGCCAGCGTCGAGGCAAGGCAAGGGCTTCGCAATGCTGACTCAGGTGTTGGCGCAATGCCTGAGTGAGGGTGCGTCGACCTTGATTGCGCAAGGCATGCAAACCTTGCTCACTCAGCACCAGCAACGCACCCAGTGAAGCGCGATTTTCCTGAACCACGCCCAGGCGCGCTTCGGCGACCCAGTCGTGGGCCATCAGCGCGTGTTCCAGCATCGGCAGGGAGATACGTTTTTCTTCCAGTTTGACGATCCGGTCCAGACGGCCCAGCAATTCGAAGCGGCCATCGGCAGCGATTCGCGCGGCATCCGCGGTGTGTTCAATATGGCCGGGCGGCAGGTACGGCGAGGCAATGAGCAGCGCGCCATCGCTGTCCTGGCTCAATTCGATACCGGCAAACGGCTGCCACAAATCAAGTCCCTGGCGCCAGGCAATGCCGCCGGTTTCCGAGCTGCCGAAGATTTCCGTCGGCCACTGTTGCAGGCGTTGCTGCAGGCAATGCGCCGCCTCGGCCGGCAATGCGCCGCCCGAGGAAAACACCCGACGAACCGCGCTCAAGGCCGGCCAGTCGAGGTTGTCGCCCATGCGTTTGAGCAGCGCCGGGCTGGCGACCCAGGCGAAGGCCGGGTGTTCGCGGCTGGCGCGCTGCAAATCTTCCGGAAAGGCCAGTTGCTTGCGCACGAACGAGCGCCCGGCACACAGCGGCCACAACACCCGAAACAGCAAACCGTAGATGTGTTGGGTGGCGACGCTGCCGATGATGCAGGCTTCAGCCAGATCGGCGCCCCAGAGGTGTTCCAGGGCTTCGACTTCATTGGCCAGTTGGCGCAGGTTTTTGTCGATGCGTTTGGGTGCGCCACTGGAGCCGGAGGTGCACAGGCTAAGCGTGCAGCGATCCAGGTCCAGCGCAGCGCCACTCAGCGGCGCATGGCGATAGTCGCTCAACTGAGCGTCATCGGCCTGATCCGTCAGCCACAGATCGACTTCACTCGACCAGCGCTGGCGCGTCTGGGGTTGCAGGTCGGCAGGCAGCAACACGCTGACCCCGGCCCGCCAGGCGCCGAGCAGGGCAATTGCCAGGTCGGCGGCGTCTTCCAGATGCACGGCAATGCGCTGCACACCCTGCGCTTGCAGGCCGGCGGCCAGGCTCAGGGCCTGTTCGCACAATTGTGCGTGATTCAGCACCGGCTCGGCCGTCACGGCGCGTTCCGGTTGAGCCTTGAGCAACAGGTGCTCAAGTTTTATCCAATTCATGGGTGGCCTCGTACCCGTTGTCGTATAAGCCATTCAATGGCAAACATCAGGCCGATCAACCCATAGGAGATCAGGCCGGTGTACAACATCCACCAACTCAGCGGCGCCCAGAGGGTCAGGGCGGCGGCGCACAAACCGTTGCAAAGAAAAAACCAGCACCAGGCAATGGTGACCTGGCGGGTATAGCGAATGGCCTTGGCCGGCAAGCGTGGCTCACGCAGGCGGGCCAGGCGCTCGATCATCGGCGGGCCGAATTTCAGGCTCAACCCGAACAGCACCAGCATGAAGCCGCTGATCAGCACGGGGTACCAGCGCAGCATGGCGGGGCTGTCGAACAGTGCGAGCAACAGGCAAAACACGATGGCGACGATGGCCATCCACAGGCTTCCTGGTCGCCGCACGCCCGTCACCGCTCGCGCCAGCCACAGGCTGCCCAGCAGCAGGCCGAACTGCCACGGGGCGAAATGCTCCATGCCGAAATACACCGCGAAAGGGTACAGCAGCCCCGCGAGCAGCAGGCCGAGGCCGATCAGTCGACTCATGCGGCCGGCTGAACCAGACGGTAGACCGCCTCGACGACGTCGCTGACGGTACGCACCGATTTGAATTCTTCGGCGGCGATTTTCTTGCCGGTCTGGCGTTTGATGTGATCGATCAGGTCGACCGCGTCAATGCTGTCGATTTCCAGGTCCTGATACAGGTTGGAGTCGAGGCTGACACGTTCTGGATCCAGCTCGAAGAGTTCGACCAAGGCATCGCGCAAGGTGTTGAAAATGTCGTCACGAGTTTGCATGGTCCGGTCTCAAGCTGCCTGTTTTGCAGTGACGAACGCCGCAAGGCTCGCCACGTTGCTGAAGTGATTGCGGGTGTCCTTGGCGTCGGCATCGATTTTGATGCCGTACTTTTTCTGGATCGCCAGGCCGAGTTCCAGGGCGTCGACGGAGTCCAGGCCCAGACCTTCACCGAACAGCGTCTGGTCATTGCCGATGTCTTCGACGCTGATGTCTTCGAGGCCAAGGGCGTCGATGATCAACAGTTTTATTTCACGGTGCAGATCGCTCATCTTCGGCGAGCTCCTTAATAAAGTAGTGATGCAGGTAATCATTGAGCTTGCGCGAGGCTTGAGGCGCCGGGCCTTGTGCAGCGAAGGCCTGTGGGTCTATATCGGCCCCGACACGGAAACTGAAGTGCACGCGACGTTTAGGGATCCGATACCAGGGTTCAGCCTTGGTCAAAGTGGTCGGGCTGACCTTGATGACCACCGGTGTGAGAATTTTCGCACCGCGCAGTGCGATCGACGCCGCACCCCGATGGAAGGCGGGTGCTTCGCCGGGCTGGGTGCGGGTGCCTTCGGGGAAAATGATCAGGGTCTGGCCGCTTTTCAGCGCGTCGGCCGCGGCGTCGAGCATGTCCATGCTGCCATCGTTGCTGATGTATTCGGTGCAGCGTAACGGGCCACGGGTGAAGGGGTTTTCCCACAGGCTGCTTTTGACCACGCAGTTGGAATGGCGCACCAGGCCGATCAGGAACACCACGTCGATCAGCGACGGGTGATTGGCGATGATCATTTGCCCGGGGCGGCCGAGTTTTTCCGCGCCCTCGATGTCGTAGGTCAGCACGCCGGTGCGGGCCATGAACCGGACGAAAAACCAGAAACAGCGGCTGACGGTTTGCCGCGCACGCAAGCGGTGCGTCTGCGCATCGCCGGGCAGACAGCCCAGCACCGGGAATACCACCAGGCGCAGGCAAAGCCCGCCCAATCCGAAGAGGGTGAAGCTTGCGGCGGTGGCCAGCAAACGCCAGTAATAGGCGTCGCGGTTTTTTTCGGTTACCGATTGCGTTGCCAGTTCCATACACGATTTTTCCAGGCATGTTGGCAGGTGGTCTGCTGGCCCAGCAGGGTACGCAAGAGATTCAGGGCATGGGGCCAGTGGGCTTTGGACAACTCATCCGAAGTGCTGTTCAAGGACAGTTGCCAGTCATTGCCCGGTGTGAGCAACAAAGCCACCGCGTAGGGAAAGGGTACGTCGTCGATCCAGGTCGAATAGGCTTCGGGTGGCTGCTCTTCGGTGACCACCAGCAGGACGGCGGGCGCTCCTTCGCCAAGCAGCGCCGCAGCCTCTAGCATGCCGTGTTCAAGGCCATCGCCGGCCGCAGCCAGCGCGGTCATTTCGCTGGTTTCGCCGCGCATGATCGACCACAGGCCGATGACTGCGTTATGCACAGACAGGCTGAACTGAGTCGGCGACAGGGGCTGATCGGCGGCCAGATCGCTGAGGATTTCGAAGGTGCGCGGGGTTTCGCCGTGGCGGGAAATAAAGACCAACGGTAGGTCAGGGCGACCATCGGCCAATGGCCAGCCGACACTGAACGCCATCCGCGCCAGACGGCTGAGCCGCCGCCGTTGCATGGCCGGCAGAAACGAGACGTCGGGGGCGGCATCGCAGCTTGGCAGCACGACCGGTTGTCGGCTCCAGGCCTGCCAATCGTCCACGCTTTCGAGCCCAGGGGCCCACGCGCGCCATTGGGCGATGTTGAAGTTGATCACAGACATTCATCCCGCCCCTGCGGGCTTTCTTGACGCGGCAAGTCGCAAAATCGGCGATTCACCTGACGTGACGCTGAGCGTCGAGTGGCGCGCATTATCCCGTTGCGGCGAGCGCGTAGCAAATGCTGGTTACATTTTGTTCAACGAAATGTACCGATTGGTTCGTGAAAAGCTGTCGTTTGGCCATTATTCACGTCGGTGGACGGATGTCTGTCGGCGCCGAGAGCATTTTTCCGGACGAGAAGGCGGCTTTTTCGGTGAGTGTTTGCACCTGACTGCGTAGTCCCTGTGCCGGCGAGGTAGCTAAGCGACGCCGTGGACTACTACACTCGGTCATTCTTTGATACACGGAGGTTTTGACATGCGGCGCGTGGTATTCAATCAGAAAGGCGGCGTAGGCAAATCCAGCATTGCCTGCAATCTGGCGGCGGTCAGTGCCAGCGAGGGCTATCGCACCCTGTTGGTGGATCTTGATGCTCAGGCCAATTCGACCCAGTACCTCACCGGGCTCACCGGTAATGACATTCCGATGGGGATTGCGGACTTCTTCAAGCAAACGCTGTCTTCAGGCCCGTTTTCGAAGAAAAACCAGGTCGATATCTACGAAACCCCTTTCGACAACCTCCACGTCATCACCGCCACCGCCGAACTGGCGGACTTGCAGCCCAAGCTTGAGGCGAAACACAAGATCAACAAGCTGCGCAAACTGCTCGACGAGTTGGCCGAAGATTACGACCGGATCTACCTCGATACGCCGCCAGCGCTAAATTTTTATGCGGTTTCTGCCTTGATTGCCGCCGATCGTGTGCTGATCCCCTTCGACTGCGACAGTTTCTCGCGCCAGGCACTGTACGGCTTGCTGGCGGAAATCGAAGAATTGAAGGACGACCACAACGAAGGGCTGGAGGTCGAGGGTATCGTCGTCAACCAGTTCCAGGCCCGCGCCAGCCTGCCCCAGCAGATCCTCGACGAGCTGATTGCCGAAGGGCTGCCCGTGCTGCCGGTGTACTTGGGCACTTCGGTGCGGATGCGCGAATCGCATCAGGCCAACACGCCGCTGATCCACCTCGACCCACGGCACAAGCTGACCCAGCAATTCGTCGAGCTGCATAGCCTGCTCGAAAACGCCTGATCTTCCCGGCACCACCGAGCCCCTGTGGGAGCGGGCTTGCTCGCGAATGCGGTGTGTCAGTCGACATCAACATTGGCTGACACTCCGCATTCGCGAGCAAGCCCGCTCCCACATTTGATTTGGGGTGGCTTCAGATCCCCTGGCTACGCAACCAGCTCATCAACTGCGGCAATGGAAACGCCCCGCTCTGGCGTGCCACTTCCCGGCCGTTCTTGAATAGAATCAGGCTCGGAATCGAGCGAATCCCCAACTGCGCCGACAACTGCTGATTCGCCTCGCTGTCCAGCTTGGCCAGCCTGCATTTGCCCGCCAACTGACTGGCTGCCTGCTCAAACACCGGCGCAAAAGACTTGCACGGCCCGCACCAGTCCGCCCACACGTCCACCAGCAACGGCAGATCGCCCTTGATCTGACTGGCGTAGTCACCTTGTTTCAATTCGAAAGGCTTGCTCAGCAAGACCTCGGCTTTGCAGCGCCCACATTTCGGCTGATCGCCGAGGCGCTCGGCGGGGATGCGGTTGAGGCCGTTGCAGTGGGGGCAGGGGATGAGGAGTGGTTCGGACATAATCGGACTCTGAATAAATGGGTAATCAGTGAAGCTGATCTGGAGTCGAAGTCGGTGGTTATCAAGGCGACATTCCGTAAGTCACTCAAGAGGAACAACTGATCTCCAAATGCTTCCCCCACTCCGGCGGCCGTTCGGCGTAACCCTCCATCCCCGGTTGCTCCTCGAACGGATTGCTCAGCACCGCATGCAGCCGGCGAACCTCTGAATAGTCGCCGCTCTCCGCCGCGTCGATGGCTTTCTGCGCCAGGTAGTTGCGCAGGATGTAGAGCGGATTGACCGCGTGCATCCGTTGGCGGCGTTGTTGCTGGTCAACTTCACCTTCGCGGGCAACACGGGCGACATAGCGTTCTGCCCAGGCATCAAAGCCCTTGATGTCGACGAAGTCGTCGCGCAAGCGGGCGACGGCCAGCTCGGGTGACTCGTCGCCGAGGCGGCGGAAGAACAGGCTGTAATCGACGCCGCTGTTCTGCATCAGTTGCAGCAGCTGTTCCAGCAGTTTCTGGTCATCGTCTTCAGCGGTGGTGAAGCCGAGGCGACGGCGCATCAGGTCCAGGTAATGGGCCTGGAACAGCGGCAGGTACAGCCCGAGGGTTTCGCGCAGGGCTTCGACGCTGATGAACGGCGTCAGCGCCTGGGCCAGGGCGCTGAGGTTCCACTGGCCGATCGGCACCTGGTTGCTGAAGGAATAACGGCCCTGATCATCGGAGTGGTTGCAGATGAAGTTGGCGTCGAAGTCATCGAGGAAGGCGAACGGGCCGAAGTCGAAGGTGATGCCGAGGATCGACATGTTGTCGGTGTTCATCACGCCGTGGCAGAAGCCATAAGCCTGCCATTTGGCGATCAGCTCGGCATTGCGTTCGACGACTTCGCGGAACATCGCCAGGTACGGTTCTGGCTGTTCGAGGCATTCCGGGAAGTGCATGGCCAGCACGTGCTCGCCGAGCTCTTTCTGCTTTTCGGGGCGTTTGGTGTAGTAGAAATACTCGAAATGCCCGAAGCGCACATGGCTCGGTGACAGGCGCAGGATCATGGCTGCGCGTTCCTGTTTTTCGCGCCACACCGGCGTGTCGGAGCCGATCACGCACAACGCACGGGTGGTCGGGATGTTCAGGGCATGCAGTGCTTCGGACGCAAGGAACTCGCGGATCGACGAACGCAGCACCGCACGGCCATCGCCCATGCGCGAAAAAGGCGTCTGGCCGGCGCCCTTGAGGTGCAGGTCCCAATGCTCGCCGGCCTCGTTGTAGACCTCGCCAAGCAGCAGTCCGCGACCGTCGCCCAGCTGTGGGTTGTAGGAGCCGAACTGATGCCCGGAATAAACCATCGCACGTGGCACCGCGTCGGCCCACAGCTTGTGGCCGCTGAACAGCTCGGCGAACTCCGGGGTTTCGGCCTCGGCCGGATCAAGGTCGAGCAGCGCCATGGCGGCAGGGCTCGCGACGACCAGGCGCGGATTGTCGATGGGCTCGGGCAGTACGTGGGCAGAAAACGTATCGCCCAAGCGATCGAAGCGATTATCGAAGGTCAGTTCGTCGAGGGCTTTCACCGGCCATCTCCAGCAGAATGTCCGAGCATTCTGCTAGGGATAGGGCGGTTAGTCGAGTTTGGCGGGCGGCGGCTCTTGCAGCGGTTTGCCATCGGCCATCGGCACGATGGTTTTGGCTTCCGGCTCGATGGGCACCATTTTGTATTCCTGGCCGTGCAGGTTCTTCAGGTAAACCTCCATCTGCCGGAACGAAATGTTGATGTGCTGCTTCTTGAACTCGCGGTTGATGAAGCGGTTGACCTCATCGAGTACCGGGTTGCGGTCGCCGAGGTCACGCACATGCATGCGCAGCTCGTGGTCGAGGGTGCTTTCGCCGAAGTTCAGGAAGTACACGTGCGGTTCCGGATCCTTCAGCACGCGCGGGTTGTCCCGGGCGGCTTTGAGCAGCAGTTCTTTCACCAGGTCCAGGTCCGAACCGTAATCGACGCCGAGCTTCAAGGTCACCCGGGTAATGGTGTCGGTCAGTGACCAGTTGATCAGTTGCCCGGTGATGAACGTCTTGTTCGGGACGATGATGTCCTTGCGGTCGAAGTCGGTGATGGTCGTGGCGCGGATGCGGATCTTGCTGACCGTGCCCGACAGGTTGCCGATGGTGATCGTGTCGCCGATCCGCACCGGGCGTTCGAACAGGATCATGATCCCGGAGATGAAGTTCGCAAAAATCTCCTGCATCCCGAAACCAAGTCCCACCGAAAGCGCCGCCACCAGCCACTGCAACTTGTCCCAGCTCACGCCGAGCGTGGACAGGGTCGAGACGAAACCGATACCGGCGATCACGTAAGACAGCAGCGTGGTCGTGGCGTAGGCGCTGCCCTGCGCCAGGTTCAGCTTCGACAATACGAACACTTCCAGCAGCCCTGGCAAGTTGCGCGCGAGGGCGAAGGTGATGCCGATGATGATCAGCGCCCCCAGCATGTCGCCGATGCTGATCGGCACCATGCTCATGTTGGCGCCGGTGCCGCTGGTGTATTCGTAGAGGGTGATGTTGTCGAGGTACGAGAACACCGAAATCAGATCGGACCAGACCCAGTACAGCGCAGCGATGAAGCCGCCGAGCAGCGCCAGGCGAATCAGGCGCAACGACTGCTCGTTGACCTTCTCGATGTCCAGGGTCGGCTCTTCGATCACCGCTTCGCCATCGCCGGCCTCTTTCGCTGCCTGACGTTTGGCCAGGGCGCGCTGGTACGCGAGACGGCGTGCCGCAACGCTCAGGCCGCGGACGAACGTGGCTTCGATCACCAGCCAGAACATCAGCAGGTAAAGCGTGTTGATCAAGCGGTCGCTGAGCTTCAGCGCGGTGTAGTAGTAGCCGAAGCACACCGCCACGAACAACGCGACAGGCAGGACGGTGAACATGACCCCGACCGCTTTGCGGAACAACGAGGCGTTTTCGTGCGTCGGGCTGCTGATCAGCAATCGGCTGAGCAGCCAGGTCATCAAGGCGTAGCAGATCAGTACGACCGGCATGCCCAGCACGTCATCGGCCAGCCCCGCCGGTTGCAGCTCGGCAACGGCCACCACCGCAACCAACGCCATGACCACCAGCCCGAGACGGCGGACCCAGCCCTGAAGGAATTCGACCTGAGGCTTTTCCCAGCGGAAATGCAGTTCGGCGACGCCGCCCGGCGCGAGGATCCGGTAGGCGGTGTAGAACACCAGCCAGGCCTGAGCCATTTGCAGCAGCGCCGCGCCCATGTTGGCGTTCTGCCCCCGAGCGTCGATTTGCAGGGCCAGGCCACACAGGGCCAGGCCCAGCGCAACCGGCAATGCCAGCAGAATATTGACCAGAATCGCCTGCGGCGTGTGCAACTGGCTGTCACGTTTGAAGTGGCCGATGTCCTGGTGAACCTTGTTCAGTCGGGCATACAGGCTTTTGCGCCGCCACAGCAGGGCGCCGATCACCAGTACCAACGGGAGAAACAGCAGCGGTCGCTGAGTCAGTCCGTCAATCAATTCACTCACGCTCGACGCCAGCGGCAGGGTCGCCACCTGGCGTTGCAGACGTTCCGGCACGCCGCGCATCCATTCAAGATCGAGCGGCTTGTTGCTGGGAATCCAGAACATCTGTTCGTCGAGGGTCGCCCGCAGGCTTTGCGCGGTGCTGAGCAGTTGTTTCTGATTGAGTTGCAGCGTGATCGATTCGTTGAGCACCGCGCTGAGTTCGCGGTTCAGCCGCTCCAGTAGGTCGGCGCGGGTCGTGGCCAGTTCCAGCAGGCTCTTGCGCAGTTGCGGGGTGACTTGCTCGGGCGGCTGAGTCGACAGCAGGTTGTCGACATAGGTCGCCGGGTTGCTGAGCAATTCCCGTTGCTGGCTGACTTCGAACTGATACAGGCGAATGTCGGCGATCTGGTCGGCCAGGTCGCGGTCGACCTTGAGGCGCGGCAGGCCCTGTTTCTGTTTGTAGAGGATTTTCGACAGCAGCAGGCTGCCCTTGAGCACGCTGATTTGCTCGTCGAGGGCCGAATCGCTCTGGGTTACGTTGTCGAGTTGCTGCTTGGTTTGCAGGTTCTGCTGGGTGACTTCGTTGAGGCGGTCGGTGCTCTTGAGCAGGTAGTCCGAAAGCTTCAGGTTTGCCGCACTTTCGGTGGCCAGCAGGGCGCTGCCGCCGGACTTCTGCGCTTCGATGGACTGCTGCGTCACCGTCTCCTGGGACTGGGCCAGGCGTTTCTGGTTGATCAGGTTTTGCAGCTCCTGGATTTCGCGATCCAGGCGGTCGGATTTTTCCGAGAGCAAGTCATGCTGGCTGTTGCCCAGGTCCTGCAACTGGCTGTTGCCGGCCAGTTCCTGGCGACGCAGCGGGATCAGCGCATTCAGTGCCGCGAGTTCGGCATTGAGCAGGTCGCGCTGTTCGCTGCTCAAGGTCTTGCCGTTGTCTTTGCCGGCCTTGAGGATGTTATTGATCTGCTGGATGCGCGTCTGGCTGGTGGAAATTTCAGCCTGGGCGCGCTCAGGGCGGGTCTGGGCGGTAATGACCAGGCTGTTCGCATCGGCGAGGGCTTTCTGCATATCGCTTTGCTGGGTCGCGCGCTCGGTCAGCATCTGCTCGAGCTGCTGCACGGATTCTTTGCCATAGCGTTGCGCCACAGGGATGACGCTGCTGGCTTTGAGGCGCGTCAGCTCGCGCTGGTTCTCGATGTTCTGCTTGGGCGCGGTAGCGAGTTGCTGCTTGAGATCGGCCAGCTTGCGCTCGTAATCACGCTTGTTGTTGAGCTGGGTCAGCGTGCTTTGCAGCAGCGTTTGCAGGGCTTTCTGATCAGCTTCCGGCAGTTTGCGGTCGGCGATCTTGTCCAGGCTCGCCTGCACGGCTTCGCTGGACGGTGGTTCCGCCGCTTGCAGTGTGCCGACAGACAGACTCAAGCCCAGCAGGGCCATGATGAAAAAGGTGCGCAGGGTTGACATAGAGACCGATCGAAAACGAGACGAAGAATGAAGTTTAGAGGAAGAGTCCCGGACCCGGGCGACTTCCTTCGGGGAATCTGACGCCCACTTTGCCGATCTTGTTCCCTTCCATGACCGCGACGGTCCAGATGGTGTTGTTCCACTCCACCTGGTCACCCACGACTGGCGCACCGCCCACTTTGTGAGCAATGAAACTGGCCAGAGTCATATCCGGATCGATGCCTTCGACTTTCAACCCGTACAGGGCAGCAACCGCCGCCAGCTGGGCATCTCCTTCGAGTACGAAGTCGCCGAAGAAACGCAAATCGAGGCCTCGTTGAGGCGCCTGGCTAAACAGTTTTCCAAGGGCCGGCAGGTTGTGTTCGTGCCCGATTACGCAGAGCAAATCATCGACTTCGAGCACCGTACTACCCGACGGATGGAGCAGTTGCTGGCCACGAAACAGTGCGGCGATGCGTGTGCCTTCGGGCATTTTCAGTTCGCGAAGGGGCGAACCGATGCACCATTTTTCGGCACCGAGGCGATAAACGAACAGCTCCCACTCGCTGGTGACATGCACTTCCAGAGCTGAGCGCGAGATCGGCGCAGGTTCCGGTGGTACCGTCACCTTTAACAGTTTGGCGATCCACGGCAGGCTCGTCCCCTGTACAAGCAGCGACACCAGCACAATAAAGAAGGCGAGGTTGAAGTAGAGCTGGGCGTTGGGCAGACCGGCCATCAGCGGGAACACCGCCAGAATGATCGGGACCGCGCCGCGCAGGCCGACCCAGGAAATGAAGGCTTTCTCTCGACCGTGGAAGGCCTTGAAGGGCAGCAGGCCAACCAGCACCGACAGTGGCCGTGCAAACAGGATCATCCACAGCGCCAGGCCCAGCGCGGGCAGGGCAATCGGCAGCAAGTCGTGCGGCGTGACCAGCAGGCCCAGCACCAGGAACATGCCGATCTGCGCCAGCCACGCCATGCCGTCGAGCATGTGCAGAATGCCGTGGCGGCTGCGTACCGGACGGTTGCCGATCACCAGGCCGCACAGGTAAACCGCGAGGAAACCGCTGCCGTGCAGGGCGTTGGTCAGGGCGAATACCACCAGGCCGCCGGCAATCACCAGAATCGGATAGAGGCCGGTGGCCAGATTGATCCGGTTGACCAGTTGCAGCATCAGCCAGCCGCCACCGAGCCCGATCACGCCGCCGATGCCGAACTCGCGCAGCAGGTGGGTCAGCAGGCTCCAGTGCAGGCCGGTCTGGCCGCTGGCGAGCATGTCGATCAGGGTGACGGTGAGGAACACCGCCATCGGGTCGTTGCTGCCGGATTCGATTTCGAGACTGGCGGTGACCCGTTCGTTCAAGCCTTTGCCGCCGAGCAGCGAGAACACCGCCGCAGCATCCGTGGAGCCGACGATGGCGCCGATCAGCAGGCCCTGAATCAGGTTCAGATCGAACAGCCAGGCCGCGGCCATGCCGGTCAGCCCGGTGGTGATCAACACCCCGACCGTGGCCAGCGACAGCGCCGGCCATAATGCCACGCGAAAACTCGACACCCTGGTGCGCAAACCGCCGTCGAGCAGGATCACCGCCAGTGCGAGGTTGCCGACCAGATAAGCCGTTGGGTAGTTATCGAAAATAATCCCGCCGCCATCGACGCCGGCGGCCATGCCCACGGCCAGGATGATCACCAGAATCGGGATACCGAGGCGGGACGAAAGTGAGCTCACCAGAATGCTCGCACCTACCAGCAACGCGCCGATCAAGAACAGGCTGTTGATGGTCGTCGCATTCAAAGGCAATACTCCAGAAAGCTGAAAGGCGGGCACACACTGACCATGCAGTCTGCGTGCCAGCGATTCTAACCTGTTGAAATGTGATGCTGTCAAAAAGCTTTTGCAGATCAAAAGCCTTACGCGAAATCCGCCATTACGCAATCCCCTGTAGGAGCTGGCTTGCCAGCGATGGCGGCCTCAAGATCATCGCAAAATCTTAGGGCCTCATCGCCGGCAAGCCGGCTCCTACAGGGATTTGTGGTGTTAGCGGGTTAGAGGCTGAACCGTCCAACCATCGTGTTCAGGTCCACTGCCAGTCGCGACAGCTCGTTGCTCGCCGCGCTGGTCTGATTGGCGCCGGTGGCCGATTGCACCGACAGATCACGAATGTTCACCAGGTTACGGTCCACTTCACGGGCCACTTGGGCCTGTTCTTCGGCCGCGCTGGCGATCACCAGGTTGCGTTCGTTGATTTCGACGATGGCGCTGTTGATCGTGTCCAGCGACATCCCTGCGCCGCGAGCGATGTTCAAGGTCGACTCGGCGCGCTCGGTGCTGTTGCGCATCGAATCCACCGCGTGCTCGGTGCCGGTCTGAATGCTGCCGATCATGCGTTCGATTTCGCTGGTCGATTGCTGAGTGCGGTGCGCCAGTGCACGCACTTCGTCCGCCACCACCGCAAAACCGCGCCCGGCTTCACCGGCACGGGCCGCTTCGATAGCGGCGTTCAAGGCCAGCAGGTTGGTCTGGTCCGCCAGGCCACGGATCACGTCCAGTACCTTGCCGATGTCGCGGGATTCATTGGCCAGATCGCCGATCAACGTTGCCGTGCTCTGCACATCGGCGCTCATGCGTTCGATGGCGCTAACGGTTTCCTGCACCAGATCACGGCCGTCACCGGCCGACGTGGTGGCGTTCTTCGACGCTTCCGAGGTGCTCACCGCGTTGCGCGCGACTTCTTCCACGGCGCTGGTCATTTCATTGACGGCGGTGGCGGCCTGTTCGATTTCATTGTTCTGTTGGGTCAGGCCACGGGCGCTTTCGTCGGTGACACTGTTGAGCTCTTCAGCGGCGGAGGCCAGTTGCGTGGCCGAGCCGGAAATCCGCTGCAGGGTGTCACGCAGCTTGTCTTGCATCTTCGACATGGCCAGCAGCAAACGGCCGGCTTCGTCTTCGCCATCAACGGTGATCGGGCGAGTCAGGTTACCTTCGGCGATTTGTTCGGCAGCGCTCAAGGCATTGGCGATTGGCTTGGTGATGCTGTTGGTCAGCAGCCAGGCAAACAGCACGGTCAGGCCGGTGGCGATGACCAGCAAGGTGATCACCAGATTGAAGGCCGAATCATATTGATCGGCGGCGCGCTGATTGGTGTCGAGGGACTGCTGGGTGTTGATCTCCAGCAAGCGATTGAGCACTGCGTTGACCGCTTCGGAGTTGGTCAGCAGATCGGTGTTGAGCAAGGTGCGCAGTTCATCGACCTGATTGTTGCGCGACAGGGTTTTCATCCGGTCTTCGATCTGGCGGTACTGCCCCAGCAACTGTACGTATTGATCGTAGGCTGCACGTTCCTGCGGGCTGCTGATCAGCTTTTCGTAGGTCGCCTGAGCCGCACGAATCTGTTGGTTGCGCGTGTCCAGCAGCTCCATGGTTTTCTGCTGAACGTCGGGCTCGCGGTTCACCAGCAAACGGTAGGACAGCACTCGCAGGCGCAAGGTGAGTTGAGTGAACTCGTCGAGGCTTTTGATGCTCGGCACGCTGCTCAAGGTGATTTCCTCGGCAGCACCGCGAATCTTGCTCATCTGGTTCAAGGCAAACACCCCCAGAACCAGCATCAGACCGCCAATCAGGGCGAAACCGAGGAACGCCCGCGGAGCGATATTCATATTACGAAGGGACATGGTGTTTACCGAAAAGAGCGCACCTGTGCGGCGCTGAGACTGACGTATGGATGACTTATCGGTCATACGACTAAAGTCTTGAGGGGCTGCGCGTATTTGTCGCAGTCAGACCGTTTCCTGTAGGAGCGAAGCTTGCTCGCGAAGGACGTTAACGGTAACGCGTGCAGTCTGGATGAACGCGTTGTCTGGACGTCCTTCGCGAGCAAGCATCGCTCCTACAGGAACTATGGCGACGAAGTGCAGGAACCAGATCCGCCAATCACAGTCTTTAAAGTTCGCGAGGAAGGTCGCCCGCCAGGAAAATCAAGGCCTTGCGCCCCATTAACCCTGGCATCCGTGGTGACTTTTCTTTATCGTACGCGCCCCTTGAAAATGCTTGGAAAATCAAAATGTTGGAAGCATCCCTAAGCCAATTGGAACAACTGGTCAGCGACCTTGTTCAACAGAACCAGACCCTGAGTGCAGAACTGGCCCAGGCCAAGGATGAAAACGAAAGCCTGCAACTGAGCCTGATGGAACAGGAAGAGAAACAAGGCGCCACCGCCGCCCGCATCCAGGCCCTGGTTGAACGCGTCAGCGCCGGCCCGGTCAGCGCATGAGTGTCGGCGCCGCAGGGGTAAAAGTCGTCTCGATCCTGGGGGAGGACTATTCGATCAAGGCGCCGGCCGGGGAAGAGCAAACCCTGCTGGACGCCGCATTGATGTTGAAGGCTGCTTTGGCTGACACCAAAAGAAAGTACCCGACCCTGATCGGTGACCGCCTGCTGGTGCTGGCCGCGATGAATCTGTGTTCTCAGCAGATCGAAATGAAAAAGCAGCACAAGCTCGAACTCGACCGTTACCAAGAGCAAGTCAGCGCCACGGTTGAAGTGATCTCCAAGACGATCAATCAAGCCTGATCGGCTTTGCGCACAACCAAAGAATAAATTGTCGTTTGAGTTGTATACAATCGGCACGGCTGTTGCAGTGTTTCAGCCTCTTATTCTTTGGGGGTGCTCCATGCAGTTCTGGCGTCGCAGTATTCAGTGGCAGTTGATCCTCAGTATGGGCACCGCCCTGCTGGTCAGTATTCTGATCGTGGTTGGCGTTTATACCCTCGTGGTCAACCGTCTCGCCCAGAGCTACCTGGTCGAACAAGCGCTGCCGTCGAGCATCGAAGCGATGCGCAACGACATCGAGCGCATCCTCGTTCAACCCCTCACCGCCGCCAAGGACATCGCCAGCAACAGCATGGTGCGCGACTGGTTGGCCGGGGGTGAAAACAGTGCCCAGACCGCCGCGTTCGTGCAGTATCTGGAGGGCATCCGCGCCGAACACAAAGCCTTTACCGCGCTAATTGTCGGTACGGCTTCAAACCACTATTTCACTGAAAAAGGCCTGGACCGCAGCCTCAGCCGTTCCAATCCCAAAGACGCCTGGTTCTATTCGTTCCTCGACAGCAACCAGCCGCGCACCCTCAATATCGACAACGACACAGCCACCGGAGAATTGGCGCTGTTCATCGACCTCAAGGTCGAGCAGGCCGGCAAAGTCGTGGGCGTTGCCGGGCTTGGCCTGAGCATGAAAGAGCTGTCGGAGCTGATTCACAACTTCACCTTCGGTGAGCGCGGCAAGGTCTATCTCGTGCGTTCCGACGGTTTGATCCAGGTTCACCCCGAAGCGCAATTCAGTGGCAAGCGCACCTTGGTCGAGCAAATCGGTGCGTCGGCCGCGCAGGCAGTCATGGGTCAAAAAGCTGCCAGCAGCAGCTTCGTGCGTGATGGCGAAGATTTCCTGGCCTTGAGCCTGCCGCTGAGGGACTTGGGTTGGACCCTGGTGGCCGAAGTGCCGCAGTCGCAGATCTACGCCGAAGCCCGTCGCGCCATGTGGATGAGCAGCGGCATTGGCCTGGCCGTGGCGTTGGTGTGCCTGTTGCTGGTGGTGTTGCTGGCCCGTGGGTTGGTGCGGCCGATTCGTCAAGTAACAGCAGCGTTGGTTGCCATCGGTAGCGGTGGTGGAGATTTGACCCACCGGTTAGATTCCAGCCGCGCCGATGAACTGGGTGACCTGGCGCGCGGCTTCAATCGATTCCTCGACAGTCAGCGCGAGATGATCGGCGAAGTGCTGACCACCAGTGAGCGTTTGCGCACCGCCGTCAGCCAGGTGGCGAAGGTTGTGGATAACACAGCCGAACGCTCCGGGCGTCAGCAGGAAATGACCGACATGGTTGCCACCGCCGTCCACGAAATGGGCCTGACCGTGCAGGAAATCGCGCAGAACGCCGGAAATGCGGCGGTTGCCTCGCAGGATGCTCGCGATGAGGCGATGCAGGCGCGGGAAGTGGTCGGTGGGTCGATTCGGCATATTGAAAGCATGTCCGATGAAATCGGTGTCGCCGCCAGTGCGGTGGGCGAACTGGCTGATCAGGTGGCGTCGATCGATCAGGTGTTGGCGGTGATTCGCGGGATTTCCGAGCAGACCAACTTGCTGGCGCTTAACGCGGCCATCGAAGCGGCGCGGGCCGGGGATATGGGGCGCGGGTTTGCCGTCGTGGCAGATGAAGTGCGGACGCTGGCGCGGCGAACTCAAACGTCCACCGATGAAATTCAGCAAATCATCGGCAGCCTCAAACAAGGCGCGGAGAACGCGGTGTCGTCGATGCACACCGGTCAAGCGGCGACCGGCACCGGTGTCGAATCGAGCCAGCGCACCGGGACGTCGCTGACCGCGATTACCGGGCAGATCGAGCGCATCAGCGACATGAACCATCAAGTTGCGACCGCGACGGAAGAACAGTCGGCGGTAACCGAAGAGATCAACCGCAACGTGCAGGGGATTTCCGACTTGGCTCGGGCGACGGCAGGGGAGGTCAGGGCTTGCCGAGAGGATTGTCAGACGTTGCAGCGGTTGGCGGATGATTTGGCGCGGCAGATGGGTGGGTTCAGGTTGAATTAAGTAATTGCTGCGTTTTGAAAATTCAACGTAATGGTGGAGTAAGAATCCATTAGTGCCTTTTATAAAAAAGGCACTAATGGATTTTTTTCATGGGAATACGGGAAACAATGGATGACTTACAGTTATCGTGTATTCGGCATTGCTAATGTTTCCTTGTTTGGAGGTTACAGTGTGATATCCCTCTGTACTTTCGATGAATACATAATCTCCTTGGTTAGCATGGGTGGAAAACTTTGCGGTGCTGACGGGTTTGTCCGTTTTGACACTAGTGCAAGCAGCTGGGCTGAACAATTTTACTTCCAAGGTGTAACGTGCGTTTTGGTCGTCAGAATGCCAGTGGTAAAACTTACCGGCAACGATATGTTTGGTGCCGTTAATTATGATGCTCTCATGGATGGCAAGCCCCAAGAGGATGCTATCTTTGTCGACTGGACTTGTTTCAGTATTTATATCGTTCATCTTTTCTTGTCCTTGGTAATTGTTTTAAATATTGAATGTGCGAAATCTGGAAGTTTCGATTTTAAGCACAACAAGAGTCTATAAAAAATAACCAAAGCTGTAACCTGTAATATATGACAGGTGCGCACGAGTTTGTCACGCAGTACTATCGTATGTTTTGTTGCTGCATTAAAGGATGGCGTTTTATTCCGTATGGAATAGGCGCCATCCATCAATGGTGGAGGACTATCTCAGAACCACTCATCCTGCATGTTCAAACACACATCATCCCGCGCCTCAAGAATCGCCAATTCATGGTGGCAACCCGGCACTTCCCAGGTCAGGAAATACCGCGCCGCCTGCAGCTTGCCATTATAGAAGCTCACATCCGCCGCGTTCCCCTTGACCAACCCTTCCTCGGCGCGAATCGCCTGTTCCAGCCAGCGCCAGCCAATCACTGTGTGCCCAAACACCTTCAAGTACAGCGCCGAATTCGCCAGGCTGCTGTTGACCTTGCCTTGAGCCAGGTCGGTCAGCAAACCGAGGGTTACGGTTTGCAGGCGGGCCACCAGTTTCTCCAGCGGTTCACGCAGCGCATTCAGCGATTCGTACGCTTGCGCTCGCTCGGCCGTGTCGGCAATCAGGCGGATCAATTGCTTCAGTCCCGCACCACCGTTCTGCGCCAGTTTGCGGCCCAGCAAGTCCAGTGACTGAATGCCGTGGGTGCCTTCGTGAATCGGGTTCAGACGGTTGTCGCGGTAATACTGCTCAACCGGGTATTCGCGGGTATAACCGTGGCCGCCGAGAATCTGGATCGCCAGTTCGTTGGCCTTCAGGCAAAACTCCGACGGCCAGGATTTGACGATTGGCGTCAGCAAGTCCAGCAGCTCATGGGCCTGTTTGCGCTCGGCTTCGGTCGCAAGCGTCGTGGTGTCATCGAACAGTCGCGCCGCGTACAGCCCGAGGTCGAACGAGCCTTCGACGTAAGCCTTTTGCGTGAGCAACATGCGTTTGACGTCGGCGTGCTGAATGATCGCCACCGGCGCGGTGTTCGGGTCTTTGCTGTCCGGCACGCGGCCTTGCGGACGCTCGCGGGCGTATTCCAGCGAATACAGGTAACCGGCGTAACCGAGCATCACCGCGCCCATGCCGACGCCGATTCGCGCTTCGTTCATCATCTGGAACATGTAGCTCAAACCGTGGTGCGGCTTGCCCACCAGATAACCGATGCACTCACCGTTATCACCGAAATTCAGCGCCGTGGACGTCGTGCCGCGCCAGCCCATCTTGTGGAACAGCCCGGCCAGCAACACGTCGTTGCGCTTGCCCAGGCTGCCGTCATCGTTGACCAGGAACTTGGGCACGATAAACAGCGAAATCCCCTTCACTCCGGCCGGTGCATCCGGCAGCTTGGCCAGCACCATGTGCACGATGTTTTCCGACAGCGGGTGATCGCCGCCGGAGATGAAGATCTTGTTGCCCTTGAGTCGATAGGTGCCGTCAGAAGCGGGCTCGGCGCGGGTACGAATATCCGACAACGACGAACCTGCGTGCGGCTCGGTCAGGGCCATGGTGCCGAAGAAACGGCCGTCGATCATCGGTTGCAGGAAGCGCTGTTTCTGTTCCTCGGTGCCGAAGCTTTCGATCAGGTTCGCCGCGCCCATGGTCAGGAACGGGTATGAAGTCGAGGCCGCGTTGGCTGACTGGAAGTGCGCGAAACACGCCTGGGACAACAGCGTAGGAAGTTGCATGCCGCCGGCGTCGAAACTGCGCGCGGCGTTGAGGAAACCGGCTTCGAGGAAGGCATCCACCGCTGGTTTCACTTCCGGAATCAGAATCGCCTGACCGTTCTCGTAGCGAGGCTCATTCTCGTCGCCCTTACGGTTGTGCGGGGCAAAAAACTTCTCGGCAATGCTGCGAGCGGTGCCGATGGCGGCGTCGAAGGTCTCGCGATTGTGCTCGGCGAAACGCTCACGCTGGGTCAGGCCTTCGGCATCGAGGACTTCATACAGCTCGAAAGCCAGATTGCGGGAACTGAGCAACGTCTCGGACATGGCGGCCTACCTTTTTTTGGAATGGACCGAGTCTAGGCGTGGGGATAGAGGCTGAACAGGATGATTGATGAGCGTGATGGTAGGGCAGAGCGACGACTTAACAGGCACCACAAAACAAATGTGGGAGCGAGCCTGCTCGCGATAGCGGTGTTTCATCCAATACATGTGTCGGATGACACACCGCTATCGCGAGCAGGCTCGCTCCCACAAGGGGTATTGCGTACCGGGCGGCTATTGCGGCAGCCCGGCTTATCGGTTTTAGCCGATGGTCATCAAGCTCGCATTACCACCCGCCGCAGCGGTGTTAACGCTCAACGCTCGCTCGATCACCAGGCGCTCCAACGCAATGTTGGTCTCGCCCAGCGACAACCCGTGAACCCCGACAATCGCCCCGGCACGCTTGGCCACTTGCTGGCACACCGCACGCAATTGATCGGAATGGCCGTGATGCAGAACCGCATCAAACACCACTTCGTCCTTGTTCCAGTCGGCAACCAGCTTGATGCGCGCCTGAACTTCCTTCGGCAGGCGTGCGAACAAGGCTTTGGTCAGGTCAGCTTCCGGCCATACCGCTGAGCCACCGACGGCCAATACCGCCGCCAGTTGCGTCAGCAAATCGCCTTCAGCTTCGGCCAGGGACAGCACGTGCTCACGCGGCAGGATCGCGTAGCTGTTGCGCTCGCCGGTCGGGCCTGCCAGAACACGGGTGATGCCGCTTTGCGATTGCGCCGCGAACTGCACGCACAAGGCGCTCAGGTCGGCAAACTTGTTGCTGTCGGCCCAGGTTTGCAGGGCGGTCAGCGGTTTGCTCATGGCATCGCGCAGACGAACATCCGGTGCAGTGGCGGCGTCGCCACGAGCGAAGGATTGTTCGATTGCATCGGCAGGACGCGTCGACAGCAGGCGGTACAGGTACAACGGACCACCGGCTTTCGGGCCGGTGCCCGACAGGCCTTCGCCACCGAACGGTTGCACGCCAACCACAGCACCAACGATGTTGCGGTTCACATAGACGTTACCGGCATTGACGTTGTCGATCACCTTGGCGATGGTCTCGTCGATGCGCGTATGCACGCCCAGCGTCAGGCCGTAGCCGGAAGCGTTGATCTGGCCGATCAACTGGTCGATGTCTTTGCGCTTGTAGCGCACCACGTGCAGCACCGGGCCGAAGATCTCGCGTTGCAGCTCATCGAAGCTTTCCAGCTCGATCAGCGTCGGCATCACGAAGGTGCCGCGTTTGACTTCTTCGCTGTTGGCGATGGCCACCTGGTACACGTTGCGACCTTTGTCGCGCATGGCCTGGATGTGCTTCTCGATGCCCGCCTTGGCTTCGGCGTCGATCACCGGGCCGATGTCCACGGACAGGCGCTCAGGGTTGCCGAGACGGCATTCAGCCATGGCGCCCTTGAGCATTTCGATGACACGGTCAGCAGAATCTTCCTGCAAGCAAAGTACACGCAGAGCCGAGCAACGTTGACCGGCGCTGTCGAAGGCCGACGACACCACGTCGATCACGACTTGTTCGGTCAGTGCCGAGGAGTCGACGATCATCGCGTTCTGGCCGCCAGTCTCGGCGATCAGCGGAATCGGACGGCCCTGTGCATCCAGGCGACCGGCGACGTTGCGTTGCAGCAAACGAGCGACTTCGGTGGAGCCGGTGAACATCACGCCTTTGACCCGATCGTCACCGACCAGACGGGCACCCACGGTTTCGCCACGGCCCGGCAGCAGTTGCAGCACGCCTTCCGGAATCCCGGCTTCGAGCATCAGGCGCACGGCCTGGGCGGCGACCAGTGGGGTTTGTTCCGCAGGCTTGGCCAGTACCGGGTTACCGGCGGCCAATGCAGCGGCAACCTGACCGCTGAAGATTGCCAGCGGGAAGTTCCACGGGCTGATGCACACCACCGGGCCCAATGGGCGGTGGGCGTCGTTGGTGAAATCGTTGCGAGCCTGCACCGCGTAATAACGCAGGAAGTCCACGGCCTCACGCACTTCGGCGATGGCGTTGGCGAAGGTCTTGCCGGCTTCGCGAGCCAACAGGCCCATCAGCGGCTGGATCTCGCCTTCCATCAAATCGGCGGCACGTTCCAGAATCGCAGCACGTTCGGCCGGCGGGGTGGCCTGCCAGATCGGTGCAGCGTTCAGGGCGCACTGGATCGCGTTGTCGACGTCTTCGACATTCGCTTCCTGTACGTGACCGACCACGTCACGCAAATCGGACGGGTTCAGAACAGGCGCAGGGGTTTCGGTGCTGGAGACGCAACCGAGCATCGGCGCGGCTTTCCAGTGGTTGTGAGCAGTGGCCAGCAGAGCGCACGACAGCGAAGCCAGGCGATGTTCGTTGGCCATGTCGATGCCGCTGGAGTTGGCGCGCTCGGCACCATAAAGATCGCGCGGCAGCGGGATACGCGGGTGCGGCAGGCCGAAGCCGCCTTCCAGCGTCGCCATCTGCTCGATGCTGGCCACTGGATCGGCCACCAGCTCCTGAATCGAAATGGACTGGTCGGCGATACGGTTCACGAACGAGGTGTTCGCGCCGTTTTCCAGCAGGCGACGTACCAGGTACGCCAGCAGGGTTTCGTGAGTCCCGACTGGTGCGTACACGCGGCACGGACGGTTCAGTTTGCCTTCGGAAACTTTACCTACAACCTGTTCGTACAGCGGTTCGCCCATGCCGTGCAGGCACTGGAACTCGTACTGGCCCGGGTAATAGTTCTGACCGGCGATGTGGTAAATGGCCGACAGAGTGTGGGCGTTGTGTGTGGCGAATTGCGGGTAGATGACTTCCGGCACCGACAACAATTTGCGGGCGCAAGCGATGTAGGAAACGTCGGTGTACACCTTGCGGGTGTAGACCGGATAGCCTTCCAGGCCTTCGACCTGGGCGCGCTTGATTTCGCTGTCCCAGTACGCGCCTTTCACCAGGCGGATCATCAGGCGATGACGGCTGCGGCGAGCCAGGTCGATCACGTAATCGATCACGTACGGGCAACGCTTCTGATACGCCTGGATCACGAAACCGATGCCGTTCCAGCCGGTCAGTTGCGGCTCGAAGCACAGGCGCTCAAGCAGATCCAGCGACAGCTCAAGGCGGTCGGCTTCTTCGGCGTCGATGTTCAGGCCGATGTCGTATTGCTTGGCCAGCAGGGTCAGCGACAACAGGCGCGGGTACAACTCGTCCATCACACGCTCGTACTGCGCACGGCTGTAACGCGGGTGCAGTGCCGACAGCTTGATGGAAATGCCCGGGCCTTCATAAATCCCACGACCGTGGGACGCTTTGCCGATCGAGTGGATGGCTTGTTCGTACGACGCGAGGTACTTCTGCGCGTCGTGCTCCGTGAGGGCTGCTTCACCGAGCATGTCGTAGGAATAACGGAAACCCTTGGCTTCGAACTTGCTCGCGTTGGCCAGGGCTTCGGCGATGGTTTCGCCGGTGACGAACTGCTCGCCCATCAGGCGCATGGCCATGTCGACGCCCTTGCGGATCATCGGCTCGCCGCTCTTGCCGATGATGCGGCTCAGGGACGAAGTCAAACCCGCTTCATTATGGGTGGCGACCAGTTTGCCGGTCAGCAGCAAGCCCCAGGTTGCGGCGTTGACGAACAGCGACGGGCTGTTGCCCAAGTGTGGCTGCCAGTTACCGGTGCTGATTTTGTCGCGGATCAGTGCGTCACGAGTGCCCTTGTCCGGGATGCGCAACAGCGCTTCGGCCAGGCACATCAGTGCCACGCCTTCCTGGGACGACAGGGAAAATTCCTGCAACAGGCCCTGAACAATTCCGGCACGGCCACCGGCGCTCTTCTGATTGCGCAGTTTCTCGGCAATCGAGGCAGCGAGCTTGTTGGTGGCGTCAGCCATGGCAACCGGCAGGCGCGCCTGTTCGATCAGCATCGGCACCACTTCCGGCTCAGGACGACGGTAAGCAGCGGTAATGGCGGCGCGCAACACCGATTGCGGCAAGATGCTTTCGGCGAACTCAAGGAAGCACTGGTGCGCGTGGTCGACATGGACGTCGCCACTGTCGTCAGCTTCTTTGGCCGTCAGGCCGTTGAGCTCGGTCAGGGTTGCACCACCCTCGAGTTTTTCCAGGTAATTGAAAATTGCCTGCTTGATCAGCCAGTGCGGCGTGCGATCAATCGAAGTCGCGGCGGCCTTGAGGCGCTCGCGGGTCGGGTCGTCAAGTTTGACCCCAAGGGTGGTGGTAGCCATATTTTTATCCTCATGTTTGCCACGACCGCGTGGCATCAGCTGGCGGCAAGATTAGCTGCGCGCTCTCTGAGGTGCAACCGGGTGCAACCCTTTTTTTGTCGGAATAATAGGCAGCTCGTCAGGAATTAAATTCCGGTACGAACGTACCGCTCCTGCTTGGTGCTTTTGCTTCTAGTAAACGCTCATGACTGCTCTAAAAGGGAGCAAAAACAGAGCTTTTCAAGCTAAATCCGACTAGGTGCAACTTATTCTCAAAAAATGGGTTGCACCTTATTTGCGTTGTTGAATAGGATTCGCGCCCAAGGTGCAACCGGTTAAAAAGACAGGTGCACCGGCTGATGGCTTTCCTGGGGAAACATCAGTCCTAAATGCGCGGACCCGCAAATCGTTTGATCAAACATTGTCGTTTGTCGGCGTTTTCACACTCTGCCGCTACATAAAAACAAAGCCAGGGCATCACTTAATGAGCGTTAGCAATCCAACCCTGATCACGTTCGTGATCTACATCGCAGCAATGGTGCTGATCGGCTTCATGGCCTATCGCTCCACCAACAACCTTTCTGACTACATTCTGGGCGGTCGCAGCCTGGGCAGCGTCGTGACTGCATTGTCCGCTGGCGCCTCCGACATGAGCGGCTGGTTGTTGATGGGTCTGCCGGGCGCCATCTACATGTCCGGTCTGTCCGAAAGCTGGATCGCCATCGGTCTGATCGTCGGTGCTTACCTGAACTGGCTGTTCGTCGCCGGCCGTCTGCGCGTGCAGACCGAGCACAACGGCGATGCGCTGACGCTGCCGGACTACTTCTCCAGCCGTTTCGAAGACAAAAGCGGCCTGCTGCGGATCATCTCGGCGGTTGTGATCCTGGTGTTCTTCACCATCTACTGCGCGTCCGGCATCGTCGCTGGCGCCCGTCTGTTCGAAAGCACCTTCGGCATGTCCTACGAGACCGCGCTGTGGGCCGGTGCTGCGGCGACGATTGCCTACACCTTCGTCGGTGGTTTCCTGGCAGTCAGCTGGACTGACACCGTACAAGCCACGCTGATGATCTTCGCCCTGATCCTCACGCCGATCATCGTGTTGCTGGCGACCGGCGGCGTCGATACCGCGTTCCTGGCCATCGAAGCGCAAGATCCAGCCAACTTCGACATGCTGAAAAACACCACCTTCATCGGCATCATCTCGCTGATGGGCTGGGGCCTGGGCTACTTCGGCCAACCGCACATCCTGGCGCGTTTCATGGCGGCGGATTCGGTCAAGTCGATCGCCAATGCCCGTCGCATTTCCATGACCTGGATGATCCTGTGCCTGGGCGGCACCGTGGCTGTAGGCTTTTTCGGTATTGCCTACTTCTCGGCCAACCCTGCCGTGGCGATGCCCGTCAGCGAAAACCACGAGCGCGTGTTCATCGAACTGGCCAAAATCCTGTTCAACCCATGGATCGCCGGTATTTTGCTGTCGGCCATTCTGGCTGCGGTGATGAGTACCCTGAGCTGCCAGTTGCTGGTGTGCTCGAGCGCCCTGACCGAAGACTTCTACAAAACCTTCCTGCGTAAATCGGCTTCCCAGGTGGAACTGGTCTGGGTCGGCCGCGCCATGGTGCTGCTGGTTGCCCTGATCGCCATCGCATTGGCCGCCAACCCGGAAAACCGTGTGCTGGGTCTGGTCAGCTACGCTTGGGCCGGTTTCGGTGCTGCGTTCGGTCCAGTGGTCCTGATCTCCGTGATCTGGAAAGACATGACCCGTAACGGCGCACTGGCTGGCATCCTGGTCGGCGCGATCACCGTGATCGTGTGGAAACACTTCGAACTGCTGGGCCTGTACGAAATCATCCCTGGTTTCATCTTCGCCAGCCTGGCGATCTACATCGTCAGCAAACTGGGCGCGCCGACTCACGGCATGCTGCAGCGTTTCGCTGCTGCCGAGGCTGATTTCCGCCTGAACAAGTGATCGGGATGAGCTGAGGCTCAACCCTTTCGCCGAACATGAAAACGGCCCGCTTCCTTTGGAGGTGGGCCGTTTTTATTGGGCGGGGAAAAGTTTGGTGTTGCCGATGCCGCCTTCGCGGGCAAGCCTCGCTCCTACAGGATTGCATTGATTCAAAACTAATGGGCGCAACCAAAAAACCGTAGGAGCGAGGCTTGCCCGCGAAGGCGTAATTTGATTCAACCCCGACCTTCCTAAGGGAATGTCTGTAGTTCGCTGTCCTGATTTATGAAGGAAAATTCTCTAAAAAAGCACGACAAATCTGAGTTTCCTGTCCCTTCGTCAACACCCCTTGCCGCTCATGCAGAATCGCCCGCCTTCACTCTGCAGAGACACATCGGATGTTCGCTCTTGCTAATCAACCGCGTTTCACGCTGACCGTCGACGGTGACCAGCATGACCTCAAGGTGCTTGAGTTCACCGGCAAGGAAGCCATCAGCCAGCCTTACCGCTTTGATCTGGAACTGGTCAGTGAACGGCCGGACATCGAGCTCGAAAGCCTTCTGCATCGTCAGGCATTTCTGAGTTTCGATACACACGGCAGCGGTATACACGGTCAGATTTTTCGGGTTGGCCAGGGCGATTCCGGTAAGCGTCTGACGCGCTATCAAGTCAGCCTGCTCCCGCGTTTGACCTACCTCGACCAGCGCATCAATCAGCGGATTTTCCAGCACAAAAGCGTGCCGGTGATCATTGCGCAAATCCTTGAGGATCATGGCATCCAGCGCGATGCGTTCGCCTTTCAGCTCGGCAGCGATTACCCCGATCGCGAGTACTGCGTGCAATACGCGGAAAGCGATCTGGCGTTCATCCAGCGGTTGTGCGCCGAGATCGGCATTCACTACCACTTTCAGCACAGCCCTGACGGGCATTTGCTGGTGTTTGGTGATGACCAGACGGTTTTCCCCCTGATCGACAAACCGACACTTTTCTCGCCTGACACGGGAATGGCGGCCGACGCGCCTGCGATCAATCGCTTCAACGTGCGGCTGGAAACCCGCACCACTTCGGTAGCCCGTCGCGACTACGACTTCCATAAACCCGGGCTGCAACTTGAAAGCCGAAGCGACAACGGGCAACTGCCGACGCTTGAGGATTATCACTTTCCTGGCCAGTTCACGGATCGCGAATCTGGCAGGGCGCTGGCTCAACGAACACTGGAGCGCCACAACGCGGACTACCGTCAGGCTGAAGGTCGCAGCGATGAGCCCGCTTTGGTGGCAGGCCACTTCCTGGCGTTGTCGGAACATCCACGCCAGGCCTGGAATGACCTGTGGCTGATCACCAAAATCGAACACCATGGCCGTCAGCCGCAAGTGCTCGAAGAGTCAGTCAGCAGCGACGGGGCGGATGATTTCCAGGGCTATCGCAATACCTTTCTGGCGACGCCGTGGGATGTTTCGTTTCGCCCACCCCTGATCGGGAAACCCTCTTTCACCGGTTATCAGACCGCCGTAGTCACTGGCCCGACCGACAGTGAAATCCACTGCGACGAGTACGGCCGCGTCAAGGTTCAGCTCGCCTGGGATCGTGACGCAAAGCGCAATGAACATTCCAGTTGCTGGTTGCGCGTCGCCACCGGCTGGGCGCATGACGGCTACGGCGTCGCACTGATTCCTCGGGTCGGCATGGAAGTGTTGGTGGGGTTCCTCGATGCCGACGTCGATAAACCGATGGTCATGGGCTGCGTACCCAATGGCGCCAACTCGATATCGCTGAATCTGCCCGCCGACAAAACCCGCAGCATTTTCCGCAGCCAAAGTAGTCCCGGTGGCGGTGGTTACAGCGAATTACGCATCGAGGATCGCAAAGGCGCCGAGGAAATCTACCTGCGGGCCCAGCGAAACTGGACTCAACACGTGTTGAACGACCTGCACGTCCAGGTCGGAAATCAGCGCAGTGCGGTGATTGGTGCCAACGATAACCTGCACGTTCACGGTGACCGCTCCATCACCGTCAGCAACCAGACCCTCAAGGCGAGCGGGCAATTTCACGCCAGCGCCGGCCAGCAAATTGTCATCGATGGCGGCGCAAGCGCGACCATCCAGGCGGGTGGCCACTGGATCAACATCGGCCCCGCCGGGATCTTCAGCAGCGTTCCGATTGAACTGGGCGGTGCACCGATGCCGGCCATGGACGCCGCGACCACTCAACGAACACTTCTGGCACTCAGCACAGCACAGATTCTGACCCTGAAAAGCGACGCCCCATTCTGCGAAGAATGTGAACGCTGCAAGGGTGGTGTCTGTGCAGCCTGAGTGCTTGTCACCCCTCACTTGGCTGGAGCGCCAACCACTCGAGCCTTCCGAGCAGTTGTTCGCAGTGTTCGGCAATGCCAGTTCCGCTGAGCCGTTCAACGCCTGGCAGAGATCAAGTCCGTTGCATGCTCCGAGCCCGATCTGGGCGGACACCCCTTACGCCGAGTGGGAACCGGTCATGCCCTATGTCGGAATCGTCGCTGCTGACAGTGAGTTTCTGGACTGGGTCGCCACTACCGAGTCTCGCGATTGGGGCTGGCTGGCGGTTTCTTCTTCGCCTCAAGACGTGTTGATCGAACATCTGCGCAGCCTCACGCAAGTGTTTTTGCCCAATGGCAACGCGGTGTTTTTCCGCTTTTGGGATGGGCATTACTTGCTGCCGATTCTTCAGTCTGCGGATGTCGAAGTTGCTCAACTGCTGCCGGTCGTGGGGCGGTGCCTGATCAATGGTCAACCGCTCGACATCGGTGGAACTGCACTGAAAACCGCCAGGGTTTTTCCATGGTGGGAAATCTCCAAAACGCTGTTGAAGCAACTCTGTGAACACTCAAACACCACTCGGCTGAACAACTTGCTCACGTGGCTGAGCGAGGACCGTCCTGATCTTTTCGAGGCGTTTTCCGAAAGCGTTTTGCGGCACAAAGTCGCGATCTTTCTGGCAGAGCCGGGCCTACCGCCAGCCCCGAAATCAGCCTTGGTGGATTACCTGTCGATGGAGCTGGACTGATGGATCAGATCGTACGGATCGAGCAGGAGCTCGAAGGTTTCAAGGACACGCTGAGTGTGTATCGCCAGCAACTCAAGGGCTTTTTAAGTCGCAATGCCGACAAGGTCAGCCGGGCAATGGACCTGCCCTCGCTGATGGACATGGACCGGCAGATCAAACTGGGCAATGTCACTACGTCGGTGAGCCGCAGTGATGACGACTTTTTCTCCAGTGTTGCGCAGTGTCCGCTAAACGGAATTCTGCAAATCGAGAGCAAGTTCGAATCGGTTTATGACGTTCCGCTGGGGAACATTGATGTTGATGTGATTGCCGTTGATGGCGGCGAAAAAAACACCGTCACGCTCGATGAAAACGGCAAGGGACAATTCAGGGGCATTGCCGGGAAGTTCTACCGCGTGCATGTCCACAGCGCGGTGACTTCGGATCAGGTTGATGAGCTTTTCAAGTCTTACGACGGCCTGACCGGACAGCTGGAAGACTGGCTGCGCACTGAGTGGCAAGGCTTCAAACCGCAGTGGTCGCAGTCAGCGTTTGCCGCTGCGGGTAATGGCCTGCTGGCGGGAAGTTGGGCGGCGGTCATTGGTGTGTGGGACAGCATCAGCCTGCTCTCGGACATTCTCCAGGATCCCGGCAAGTTCGTTGAGCGGTTGGGTAGCAGTGCGGATGAACTGGCCACGCTCGCCAAAACCGCTCCGGACGTCATGGCCAAGGTCCAACTGCTGGCCAGTGACGAAGCGGCGCTGTGTTTGCTGTTGCGAACCGCCAGCCTCTGGCTGGAGATGCTGCCGCCCAGCGAGATCGCTGGAAAAACCGCCGAAGCACTGTCGACGGTGGTGGTTCAGTTGCTCATCGACATTCTAATTGGCGTGGTCCTGACCTTCGCCGGTGCGGGGGCGGGCATCGCCTACCTGGGTATGCGTCTCGCCAGCTACGGCGCCCATATCGTCAGCGCCGTGCAGGGTTTCGTCAAAGCGATTTTCACCCTCATCAACAACTTCATGACCTACGTCGACCAGTACAAAAAGGTCGCCGCACGGGGCGTGGCAGCGGGTGTGAAAAAAGGCGGATTGCACCTGCGTTGGGACGCCAGACGCAATACCACGCTCAAGCAAAACGAACACCACGACGACGCTTCGAAGCAGGCCACAAATCCCAACGGCGACAGCGCCGATGCGGCCGATAAAACCGCGACCAACAAATGCCCTGTGTCGATGGTCACCGGTGAAGAACTGCTGACCCTCACCGACGGTTCATTGAATGGAATCCTGCCGTTCGACTTCACGCGCCTCTATCGCACCAGCGCCGTCGAGATTGATTGCGGCCTCGGTTTCGGCTGGAGTCACAGCCTTGCGCACCGACTGGAAATCGATGGCGATGGCGTCGTCTGGATCGACCACGAAAACCGTCGCACCACCTTTCCGCTGCCTGGCAATGAGCGTCCGGCGATCCACAACAGCCTCTCGCGTGCAGCGATTTACCTGGGCGATGCCCCGGAAGAACTGATCCTCGCCCAGGCCGGCGACGACACGCGTTTCTATCATTTCATCAACGGTCGATTGGCTGCGATCAGCGACGGTTACGACAACCGGTTGCGCATCACTCACGACCGCCGCGACCGTATCCAGCGCCTCGACAACGGCGCCGGCCGCGCCTTGCTGTTGCGCTACGACCAGCACCATTTGATTGCCGTCGACTACCAGCGTTTTGTCCCGGCAGACACGTCGGACGAAGCCTGGATAACCGAACAGACACTGGTCAGTTACCGCTACGACGAGCGCGCGCGACTGATCGAAGCGACCAACGCCGCCGGGGAAAGCGAGCGCTACGACTACGACGACCAGCACGTCATCCAGCAGCGGCAACTGGCCGGTGGGGCGAGTTTCTTCTGGGAGTGGGAAAGGTCTGGCAAGGCTGTGCGATGCGTCCGGCATTGGGCGTCGTTTGCGCAGATGGAAGCGCGCTATGTCTGGGATGACGAGGGCAGTGTCACCGTCCACAACATCGACGGCAGCGAAGAGGTTTACCAGCATGACGACCGGGCGCGACTGGTGCGCAAGGTCGAGCTGGATGGCGGCGAACACCTCAAAGCCTACGACGATAAAGGTCGATTGATTGCCGAACAGGATCCGCTCGGCGCCGTTACCGAGTACCACTACGACGAAGTCGGACGCTTGGTGGCGCTGATTCCGCCGGAAGACGAGCCCACGTCCTACGAGTATCGCAACGGTTTCCTGCATGCCCGGTATCGCGGCAAAGCGGTCTGGAAATATCAGCGCAACGCTCAGGGCGACATCACCGAAGCGACCGACCCCGACGGCCATGTCACCCATTATCACTACGATGAAAAAGGCCAGTTGCTGTCGATCCGTTACCCGGATAGCAGTCGCCATCTCTTCGTCCGCAATGCTTTAGGGCAACTGGTTGAAGAAACTTTGCCGGACGGTGGGTTGCGGCGGTTTTCCTACGACGCGCTGGGTCGACGGATTACCGATCAGGATGAACACGGAGCACTCACCCGATACGAGTGGGACGCCGTTGGACGACTGGTTCAGACGACACTTCCTACGGGGGCCACGCGCGCCTTCAGCTACAACACCTACGGAAAAATCACCGCCGAACGCGACGAGCTTGGCCTCGTTACCCGCTACGAATACGTCGATGGTTTGCATCTGGTCAGCCGCCGGATCAATCCCGACGGCACGCAGCTCAGCTATCGCTACGACAACGCGCAGCTGCTGCTCACAGAAATCGAAAACGAGTCCGGCGAACAATATCGCCTGGACTACACGCCCGGTGGATTGATCCGACAGGAAACCGGGTTCGATGGCCAGCGCACGGCGTACACCTACGACCTCAATGGAAACCTGCTGGAAAAAACCGAGTTCGGCGACGACGGCTCGCAGCGGGTTACCGCTTATGAGCGAGATTCGGCAGGGCGGCTGCTGGTCAAAACGCTGCCCGACGACATCAAGGTCAAATACCGCTACGACGACCTCGGCCGACTGATCAGCGTCGACGACGGTCACGATCATCCACTGGAATTCGAGTACGACCGACAAGACCGTTTGATCACCGAGCACCAAGGCTGGGGCACCTTGCGCTACGGATACGACGCCTGTGGCCAACTCAACCGCATGCGCCTGCCGGACGGCAGCAAGCTCGATTACCACCACGCCAAGGGTGGCGCGCTGACCGCCATCGACCTCAACGGCGCGCCGCTCACCACCCACCAATTCACGTTTGGCCGCGAACAACAGCGCCAACAAGGCCAGCTCACCAGCCGCTACCACTACGACGAACAGGGCCGCCTGCAAGCGCACGCGATCAATCAACAAACCCGGCCGCTGTACCTGCGCCACTACACCTACGCGGTCAACGGCAACCTGGCGACCGTCGCCGACAGCCGCCACGGCCAGCGCAGTTATTACTACGACGCCCTCAACCGCCTGACCCGCGTGCGCCACACCCGCGACGACCCACCGGAAAGCTTCGCCCACGACCCGGCCGGCAACCTGCTGATGCAAAACCGCCCCGGTGTGGCTGCCGTAAAAGGCAATCGCCTGCTCATGCAAGGCGACCGCCATTACGACTACGACGCCTTCGGCAACCTCATCCGCGAACGTCGCGGCACCGGGCAAAAACTCGTCACCGAATATGCCTACGACTGCCAGCATCGCTTGGTTAGCGTCACGACCCCGGACGGACGTTGCGCGAGTTACCGCTACGACGCCTTCGGCCGACGCATCGCTAAAACCGTCGACGGTAAAACCACCGAGTTCTTCTGGCAGGGCGACAACCTCGTCGCTGAAAGCAGTCGCGAACACTACCGCAGCTATGTTTACGAACCGGGCACCTTCCGCCCATTGGCCATGCTCGACGGCAAAGGCCCGCGCAAGGCTTGCCCGTTTTACTACCAACTCGATCACCTTGGTACTCCGCAGGAACTGACCGATTTTGGTGGCGAGATTGTCTGGTCGGCGAAGTACAACGCCTACGGAAAAGTCACGCGGTTGGCGTTTGGTGGGGGCGAGCAACTTGAGCAGCCGCTGCGGTTTCAAGGGCAGTACTTCGATGCCGAGAGCGGCCTGCATTACAACCGGCATCGGTACTATGATCCGGAGGTAGGGCGGTACCTGACGCCGGATCCGGTCAAGTTGGCGGGTGGGCTGAACGGGTATCGGTACGCGCTGAATCCGACGGGGTGGGTTGATCCGTTGGGGTTGAGCGGGAATTGCCCGCTGTCGGGTAAGCCTGGATGTGGGGCGCCGGATGATACGTCTGGCGCTAAGGTTGATGAGGGTGAGCCGCCGCTGCCGAAAATGACGGCTGATCAGCGTCGGGCAAGGATTGATGAGTTGGCGGAGGCGAATGTATATAGGCGTCTGAAGGAAATGGAGGAGTCGATTGAAGGTGCTCACTTTCTGCAGAAACATGGCGCGCAAACCACCCTGCAATCCCAGCGCTTGCGAGTGGAGGAAGGCAGGAATCCCACGACGGGAGAAATAGATAGGTATGAGAGAGGAAGACGAAGAGGTGAGCCGGTCATACCCTCCGCTGCAACACATTTCCTGAGTCATCGTGATCAATTCAACGCAATACAACGTGCGCAGTTAATTTTTAGGCAGAGCGGCATAGATGCTTCGCGAGAACCAATTGAAATGGGTAGAAAAATAGGTGAAGGATTTAAAAGAGATGGGTTGGAGTATGGTGAGCAGACTAGAGCGGTCGTCATACTGGATGGAAATGGTGACGCTAAAACTTCATTCACGGATTTTGACTGATGAATAGGCCTTATTCGCTGTGGAGTATACGTGGTCTGCTTTTTGTATTTGATATTGAAAATACGCGTGATTTGGAGCGGGAGGAAATTATTGTTTCGAAAAATGTAAATGATAACATTGAACTTGCCGAGCTTTTTGATGTGTTGCTACAGCCGGAATTTTTTATATATAGTGAGAAAGAACGTAGATTATTGATAGAAGCCTTGTCTTATTTTTTAGAGAGGGGGGAGAGTTTTGACGAGATATTTTTAAAAATGGATACGTATTTTGATGATGAAGTTAGAGATCAGAGGCAGTTTATGACGGTTCTCCTTAATTGTTTGGAACGGTATCAGAGTCAAGGAAATGACAGTCAATGATTCCTACGAAATAGCAAGGTGGAGCGAGCATGGGTGGGCGGAAAGCAAAGGACGTGGATATATTTTTCTGCTAACTTAAGAGTTATGGTTCTCATTAATAGTGGGGCAAAATTATTCCGTCCCCTTTTAGCCAGTTAAGTGAGGGGACATGTTTGTTGATCCTGGTACTGGGCAGCCATACATTCCGACGCCTTCATATTTTTTGGGGTGTTTCGATATTTATGATCGGGAAGAAACGCTTGGAGAGGAGCTGGAGAAATTTAATCCGAATGATCCGTCGGATAGGGAGAAATTAATACTCAGGTACTGTCTAGTTAGAAATCGCTCCTATCGACATCGCTTTTTACTTTATAAGTGCTTAGAAAAGGCGCTTGATGATAAGTGGTACGATTTCCAGTCGCTTTTTAAATATGATCCACAGGCATACTCCTCATTCCCCTATGGGTGGGGTGAAATGGAAAATACGAGAGTTTTCTTTGAAGATATTTATCGATTGGCAACTGTGGAATGGAAAGAAGACCTCCAAAAGGCCAGTCTTGAAGATGCATCCACTTGGTGACAACAGTTATCTATTTGGCAGAAAGATTTTATGAGCGCTTCGCGCTCAATTCGCGGGCAAGCTTGCTCCTACAGGATTGGAGGCGTTCCTGATTTTTGCGGCCCGCCTCAATCCTGTAGGAGCGAGGCTTGCCCGCGAAGGCGGTCTTACAGGCTGCGAAATTTCTGGGCAAGGTCGTCGGAAGTTTCCTTCAAGTTGTAGCGGTTTGCATGAACTGGTGGGAAGTGCGTTCCATCGATAGTCTCTGGTGGTCACTGAAAATTCAGTGGCAGGGTGTAGGAACCCTTCAAGACTAGAGAGGACGCTTTGGCGTCGATACCTGTATTTGCGGCCGGCAACGTGCGTCCGTAAGATCAGTTACGGCGGCTCTGCGCGGGCATGCTTCGGCGTGGTCGAGTTCTCTGGTCTCGATATTCCTACCCCGCGTATAGCTGCCACCCAAGCCTGTAGGAAGGCCGATGGTAGCTTCCCTTCTTACCAGAGGTTTAAAAATGACTAATCTTCACCCCGATCCACCCTACGAAAAACCAACTCCTCCACCCAAAAGCCGTTTCATGGCTCTGACCAGTAACTGCGACGACATGCCCACCTTGTTCGTCGATACCCTCGCACCACTCGACGTTTTATACGACGCCGCCAGCTATCGAATCCGCGCTGTCACCCAAGTGCTCGAAAACCTGTCGATGCGTGGTTCTATCGAGTGCCAGTCCTTCATCCTCAGTGACTTTGCCCTGCTCTGCGCCATTCCGTTGCGGGACGGGTGTGATGTGCTGGACGTGTTGGGGCGGCGGTTGAAGGCGCTGTCGTAGCATCGGTAAAGGGGGGATCCTTCCGGCTTAATTGTGGGAAGGATCGTCCGGATGATTTTTTGATGACCTACTTTGGCAGGTACTGATCCTGAGATTTGACGAATGCGTTGAATTCCACGGAGTTGTAAACCTCTAGACAACCATAAAAAACCATTTTTTTATCGGAGTGCTTGCTGACGGATGAGGTCCTTGCGTAGGCATTACGCATGTATTTCTCGGTTTCTGCGTAGGGGTCATGCGTGACCTCGAGGGTGTCCTCGTTTTGAACGATCAGATGCTGACCTTTTCCCATCGACGAGTAGGCGCCAATCGCGAGTCCTATATCAGATTTGATTTCTGACTCGTCCTTGAATTGGCCGGAAATACAGTTGGCCAACCCATAATTTTTAAGCGTTTCTCGAGCCTTATCGATACTGATTTCAGCAGATATGGCTCGCCCTGAAACCAATAGTAGTGCCAGCACAATTAACTGCGAGCGTGTCATCCTTTCAACTCCCAAAAGTTTATTTTTTCCAGCTTTACCCTCGGATTGTCATAGGTGTGGCTGTCTTGCCTATGGTAGTCACTGTCGTCACCGGTCACGCTCCCGTTCCAAAGGGTAGCGTGGCCTGATGCGTCGCTCCATCCGGTGATCTCCATGACAATGACGCCTTTTTTGCCATTTATAAAATTTGAATTACTTTGCGTCAAAATATGGTCGGGTTCGCCCCAGTTATGTCTAAGAAAAGCGAGGAAATCGACCACCTTCATGATGTAGGGGAGTTGGTCCGCTCCACTCAATCGATAGATGGGCTGGTTTTTTATGATCGTGCCTTTGGGGATTTTGTATCCGCCATAGTTAAAGGCTCTGCTTATCCTCAAGGCGCAGGCATTCGCATAAGCATCAGGCTTTTCCACTCTTGCCGCTTCGACTCCGCCGCCGACAAGTCCATAAACCTCCAGTGAGCCTTTATGACCCACTTCTGCATATGCGTTCCATAAAGTGCTGAAACGAGGCCGTTTAACCGAAATGTTGGAAGACACCCCGCCGGAACTGATGACAACTTGAGCCATTATGCTTCCCCTTCCATGTCAATAATTTCGCTTCCAAATGCGTTTGGAATGATGGCTATGCCTTTGGCTCCGACTATCCCGGTCAACGCTTTTTCGGTGGGGCCGCTAATGTTGACGGTAACCGTCTCGCCGGGAAAATAACCCGAGGTTTTTACATGAATATTCAAGTCGGTGTAAAACCGGGAAACTGACTCAACAGGCACCTGCGCATCGCCATAGGACAAGGAAATATCAGTGATGGTCTTGGGACGATTGAGCGCGGCAGTGATGCCTGAAAAATCTGCTTTGTTGTGTTCGGCTCCTCCATATACAGATGACTGAGCGAACATCACCTTGTTGGATTGTGGAGGGCAGCCGCAGGCAACGTAATCACCTTCCAGGGCAACCAATCCGGCCGGTAACGTAATGGTTCTGGGCCCGACCGCGACGATAGGGCCTTTTCCTTTGCTGCAGGCTGGGCAACTTGCCAAGTGTCCAATGGACGAGGTGCTTACGGCGCTATCGATGTTGATACCGACATTCCCTTCCAGTACCGAGCCGCCGGTTGAGGTGGGCGCACCGATACCAATCATTTTCCGTCCCATGTAAATCTCCATTTTAGGGGTATCAGGCCGGTCCGATCTTCGCATTCATGTGTAAGCGCCACGATGGCAGGTCTTCGGCAATATGTGACTTGATGTTGCTCGCCACATGAGCAAGATCAAAAAATCGCAGCCGTCGGCGGTTTCGACGGGGGGACGTGGTTGCGATTGAAGGAGCGAATGCCCGCTCAGCCGCGAAGCCCTGACGTTCGCCTCGGTACAAGGTAAACTTCCCGGCCTTCGCAGGAGCAATCATGAATTATCGTCACGCCTTCCATGCCGGCAATCACGCCGATGTGTTCAAACACCTGACCTTGACCCGCCTCATCGCCCTGATGTCGCGCAAGGAGCAGCCGTTTGCCTATCTCGACACTCACGCCGGCATTGGTCTGTATGACCTGCAAGGCGATCAGGCGAGCCGTACCGGTGAGTACCTGGAAGGCATTGCGCGGTTGTGGGATCAGCCGGATCTGCCGGAACTGACCGCCGATTACATGAAGGTGCTGCACGACATGAACCCGGATGGCCAGTTGCGCTATTACCCGGGGTCGCCAGAGCTGGCGCGCCGTCTGACGCGGCCGCAGGATCGGGTGATGCTCAACGAGAAGCACCCCGAAGACGGTGTGTTGCTCAAGGACAACATGGCCGGCGACCGTCGGGTGAAGGTGCACTTGGGCGAAGGCTGGCATGTGCCGCGTGCAATGTTGCCGGTGCAGGAGAAGCGGGCGGTGATGTTGATTGATCCGCCGTTTGAACAGCTCGATGAGATGCAGCGTTGTGCGGCGTCGCTGAAAGAAGCGATTGGCCGGATGCGTCAAACCGTGGCGGCGATCTGGTACCCGGTGAAGGACCAGCGCATGTTGCGTCGTTTTTATCAGGATCTGGCCGGCACGGGCGCGCCGAAGTTGTTGCGGGTGGAGTTGCTGGTGCATCCGCTGGACACGCCGAACAGTCTGAACGGTTCCGGGTTGGCGATCGCGAACCCGCCGTGGGGGCTGGAAGAGGAATTGCGTGAGCTGCTGCCGTGGTTGTCCAAGAAGTTGGGACAAACCCAGGGTGGGTGGCAGATGGATTGGTTGATCGCCGAATAACCACGGCAAACGAAAAACCCTGTAGGAGCCGGCAAGCCGGCTCCTACAATTGGATCTGTGTCAGATTGGATTGAGCGGGAACGCCAATCAGTTGTGTGCCGAGCTCAATATTGTGTCTGACACGAAACCTGTAGGAGCCGGCTTGCCGGCGATGGCGGCCGAGAGATCTTCGCTGGATTTTCCGCCGTCATCGCCAGCAAGCCGGCTCCTACAATTGGATCTGCGTCGGATCGGATTGGGTGGGTGATGCCAATCAGTTGAGTGCCGAGCGCAATCTCGTGACTGACACACAACCTGTAGGAGCCGGCTTGCTGGCGATGGCGGCCGAGAGATCAACGCTAGATTTCCCGCTGCCATCGCCAGCAAGCTGGCTCCTACAATTGACTCTGCGTCAGGTCAGATTGGGCAGGTGACGCCGGTGCCGCCAATCCCGCAGTAGCCTTCAGGGTTCTTGGCCAGGTACTGCTGGTGATAGGCCTCGGCGAAGTAGAACGTCGGCGCTTCTTCGATTTCGGTGGTGATGGTGCCTTTACCCGCCTTGGTCAGTTCGGCCTGGAACACTTTTTCGCTGTTCTTGGCCGCTTCCAGTTGCGTCGGGTTGGTGGCGTAGACCACCGAGCGGTACTGAGTGCCGATGTCATTGCCCTGGCGCATACCCTGAGTCGGGTTGTGCAGTTCCCAGAACATTTTCAGCAGTTCTTCATAGCTGACTTTCGCCGGCTCGTAGACCACCAGTACCACTTCGCTGTGGCCGGTCAGGCCCGAGCAGACTTCTTCATACGTCGGGTTCGGCGTGAAGCCACCGGCGTAACCCACCGCCGTACTCACCACGCCTTCGCGCTGCCAGAACTTGCGCTCAGCACCCCAGAAGCAACCCAGGCCGAAGATCGCAAAATCCACGTCCATCGCGAACGGGCCCAGCAGCGGGGCGTCGTGGACGAAGTGTTTTTCCGGCACGGTCATCGGGGATTCGCGGCCAGGCAGAGCTTGTTCTTTAGTAGGGAGCACGTTTTTGTTCACCAGAATTTCCGAGCGCAGAACCATGATCAGTCCTCTCAGTCAGGTTGAAATGTAGGTAGTCAGACCGCCAGTTTGCCCAATGCTGCCTGGTAACGCACTACCCAATGTAGGAGTGAGCCTGCTCGCGAAGAGGTCGGCAAATCCAACATCTACGTTGGATGACACACCGCCATCGCCGGCAAGCCGGTCTCGCTCCTACAGGGGGGGATTGCGGTGGGGCAGTCAGGCGAGTGGGCCGCGCGGGTAGCGCTTGAGCTTTTCGATCAGCTCGGAGCCCGGAATCGGTCGGTCGAACAGGTAGCCCTGGCCGACGTCGCAGCGGTGGCGGCGCAGGAAAGCCAGCTGTTCGGCCGTCTCGATGCCTTCAGCCACGACCTTGAGTTTCAGGTTGTGGGCCATGGCGATCACCGCGGAGGTGATTTCCATGTCGTCCTGGTTGTCCGGGATTTCGTGAATGAAGCTTCGATCAATCTTAATGATGTCGATGGGGAATTTTTTCAAGTAACTCAGCGACGAGTAACCGGTGCCGAAGTCGTCCATGGCCAGGGTCAGGCCCAGGCGCTTGAGCTGGTCGAGCTGCAAGTGGGTGTCTTCGGTGGCTTCCAGCAGCAGGCCTTCGGTCAGTTCCAGCTCCAGCAGGCTCGGCGGCAGCGCTTCTTCCTTGAGGATGTTGGCAATCGAGGACACCAGGTCCGGGTCGGAGAACTGCTTGGGCGACAGGTTGATCGCCACTTGCAGATTGCCCAGGCCGGCGGCCGTCAGGTCTTTGCTCATGCGGCAGGCCTGGCGGGCGATCCATTTACCGATCGGGATGATCAACCCGGTTTCTTCGGCGACGCTGATGAACTGGTCCGGGCGGATCATGCCTTTTTCCGGATGGTTCCAGCGCAGCAACGCTTCCATGCCCAGCAGGCGACCGCTGCGCAGGCACAGTTTCGGCTGGTAGAACACGTCCAGCTCGTTCTGCGTCAGGGCGCGGCGCAGGTTGTTCTCGACGAACAGTTTGTAACTGGCCTCGGCGTTCAGCGCTTCGGTGAACACCTGAACCTGATGCTTGCCGTTGGCCTTGGCCTTGTGCAGCGCGAGCCCGGCGTTACGCATCAGGGTTTGCGGGTCACGGCCGTGCAGCGGCGCGCAGGCCAGGCCCACGGAGCCGGTGACGCTGATCAGCTGGTTGTCGACGAACATCGGTTTGTCGAGGGTCGCCAGCAGTTGGTTGGCGACTTGCTGGCCCATCGCGAGGTCGGTGTTGTCCAGCAGCACGGCGAATTCGTTACTGGCGAAGCGCGCCAGGCTGCCGCTCGGGATCAGGCTGTTGCGCAGGCGTCGGGCCAGGCTGATCAGCAGTTTGTCGCCGGTCTGGTGGCCGAGGCTGTCGTTGATTCGCTTGAAGTTGTCGATGTCCACCAGCAGCAGACTGATCGGGGTATCGCTGTCTCGGGCGAAGCGCTCATCGAGATTACGGATGAACGCCGGGCGGTTACCGAGGTTGGTCAGGTTGTCGGTGTAGGCCAGGCGCTCGATGCGCTGCTGGGCGAGTTTGGTCTGGGTGATGTCTTCGTAGATGCCGATGTAATGCGTCAGCTCGCGGTTGTCGCCGTACACCTTGGAAATCGACAGCTGGCCCCAGTAGGGTTCGAGGTTTTTGCGGCGGCTCTTGAATTCACCCTGCCAACTGTTGCTCTTGGCCAGCGCCGAGGGCGCGTCGAACAGCAGTTCACTGAGGTTTTCCAGGGCCGGCAGTTCCGACAGTCGCTGGCCGTGGACTTCTTCGGTGGAGTACTGGGTGATCGCGGTGAAACTCGGGTTGACGTATTCCACCACGCCGTCGCAATTGACCAGCAAAAAGGCGTTGGCACTTTGCTCGACCGCACGCTGGAAAAGGTGCAGGGCGCTGGTGGCGGTGCGACGGTTGTGGTTGTTGATGACCTGGGCGAACTGGTCGGCCAGCTCGCCGGCGAAGGCGATTTCGTCGGACTGCCAGGCGCGGGTCGCACCGGTCTGCTCCAGACAGAGCACGCCGACCACTTGGCCATCGACACGAATGCTGGCGTCGAGCATCGCGTTCACATCACGCGGGCGCAGGCTTTCGGCCATTTCCCGGGTGCGCGGATCGCGAATCGCATTGTGGGCATCGATTGCACGGCTGCCGTGCAGCGCGTCCATGTAATCGGGGAAGCCGCTGATGTCGATCGGCTCCGGTAGGGCGTATTCCTGGGTGGCGCGGTGATACGCCGAGATCGGCACCAACATCGAACCGTCGAGGTTCCACAGGCTGGCGCAGTCGATTTCGTAGATGTCACAGGCGCTGCGGGTGATCAGCTCGGCGGCTTCTTGCAGGGAGTTGCCGGTGCTGTAGCGCTGGCGGGTCAGCAGCAGGATCAAGTCTTGCTGGGCGCGCACGCGGTCCAGGTGCAGGAGCTGCTCCTGTTGGGCGCGCTGATTGAGTTCCAGGGCGATCTGCAAGCGCGAGTTCTGGGTTTCGAGGTCCAGCGCCGGCAGCAGCGGATCGCCTTGGAACATGCCATCGACCACCAGCAGGTAGCCGCGCAGCAGGTGTCGATTGTGTTGTTTGTAGGCTTCGCCCAGTTCCAGCAGGCTCAGGGTGCCTGCGGCGGTGTGCAAGGTGTAGCGGATCAGGTAATGCGGGCTATCGGTGAGTTGTTGCTGGACCGCGTCATGCAGCTGATAGCGCGCTTCGGGCTCCATCAGGCTGGCATAGGGCGAACCGACCAGCGCACAGAGTTCCACCGCGGGCAGGCCGAACTGTCGCTCGCAATTGGGATCGAGAAACAGCAGCGCCCAGCTGGGTTCATTCAGCCGTTCGAAACGCAGCATGCCGAGCCGCGAGGGCACCGGCAACTGCGTCACTACCTCGGCCACCATACGGCTGGCGGCATCGGGTTGGCTTTTCATGGAGGGTAACTCGCTTCGAATGTGCTGATCGCGCTGGGCTCTCGCCCTCTTTACTGTTGCCTGCGGCAAGGTTGCATCATTGCGACACCGACTGACAAGAGACATGAAGGCCAAGTGCTATAAGAATATGTCGGCCGGCGTGAACATTTCTTCAGTAATGGCTGAAAACTAACGTATTTCGCTGGAAAAAGCGTTACGGCTGATCGCCAGCAAGCTGGCTCCTACAGGGGGAGGTGGGGTAATTCTCGATCTGCGGGGCGACACCGAACCTGTAGGAGCCTGGCTTGCCAGCGATGGCGGCCTGAAGGGCGGCGCAGAGTTTGAGACCGCTATCGCCAGCAAGCCGGCTCCTACAGGGGGGGGCGGTGGGGTAATTCTCGATCTGTGGAGCGACACCGAACCTGTAGGAGCCTGGCTTGCCAGCGATGGCGGCCTGAAGGGCGGCGCAGAGTTTGAGACCGCTATCGCCAGCAAGCCGGCTCCTACAGGGGGTTTGCGTGATTTCTCGATCTGCGGGGCGACACCGGACCTGAAGGAGCCTGGCTTGCCAGCGATGGCGGCCTGAAGGGCGGCGCAGAGTTTGAGGCCGCCATCGCCAGCAAGCTGGCTCCTACAGGGGGTCGCGTAATTTCTGTAGGAGCCGGCTTGCTGGTGATGTTTTCGGCATCACCGCAACGTAATGCTCGTCGACTGTAAAAGTTTGCCGTCGCGGTCGTGATAACTGACGCGGATCTGTTCTGGCTCAACGATCAGGTGCGCGAAATTGTCCTGGCTGATGACTTGGCTGGTCAGTTCATGCCGATAATCTCCGGCGGCAGTCCGCACCAATGGCTGATCAAGGATGAAGGTGGAGGCCTTGGCGTAGGGCAGCAATTTGCTGTTGCACAGCGGCGAGGAGACGATGGTGTGCACCTCGAAGTCCGGGTCTTCGCTGTGGGTCAACCGACTGGTCAGGGAGCCGTGCACATCACCGGACACGAAGAACACGTTCTTGATGCGGCGTGTACGAATAGTCTCCAGCAACCGTAGTCGTTGCTCCGGAAAGGCTTTCCAGGCGTCATCGCCCAGGCGTTTTCGGTCGGGGTAGAACATCACGCTGGTGACCACGAATTTGACCCGTGCCGGGCTGTGGATCAGCCATTCGCACAGGGCCTGCTCCTGCTCTTCGTCGAGAATGCGCCGGTCGCCGGCCGACAGGTTGCGTCGGGTCCGGCTGTCAGTGACAAACCATTCGATATCCCCGTTGGTGAATTGATACCAATAGCGCTCCAAGTGCTGACGGATGTTTCCATCTTCAAGCAACTCATGGGCCGGGCTATGGCTGGCTTGATATAACTCATAAGCGGCGATGGCATTGTTGTAGAGAAGGTCATCGTTTTTGTTTTTATTGGCGGGCCAGTTGTCTTCGATTTCATGGTCGTCGAGGATCATGTAAGTCGGCGTGCCAGACATTAACTTTGAAATGTGCGGCTGGGAAAAAGCCATGCGGTACTTGCTGAGTATTTCCTTGAATTCCCGATCAGGGGCGATGATGTTCAAGTCGTCGATATAGACTTGGTCGCCGGTCATCAACAGGGCGCTGATGGGCGTTTCGGCGCGCTGCGCCAGGTTCGTGATGGAGGCAAAGATCCGGTCGCCCAGGTGCGGGAACGAAGGTGCGCCGACCGTCATCCGCAGGTAACGGCATGACCCGACGATGTAAGCCCGTGGCGCTGCGGGATTGCCGGACTGGGTGCTGAAACGGTAGACGTGCCTGGGCCATTGCAGCGGCAGTTCCTGAACCGTCTCCACGGTGTGCACGGGGCTCATGGGGCTGAACCAGCCTGCCTGGTATTCGTACTCGGTATCGGTGGCGAGATCGTTGAGGGCAAAGACGTCGCACATGTCTCGCGTGCTTGTCAGCTGTTTGAATATTGCTTTGGACCACGGCGTATCACCGCTGCGTCGATAACGAATTCCACCAAACACCAAAGTGTCTTCTTGTAACTCGCCACGTAAAAAGATACGGGCGTGTTGAGTTGTAGTGTGGCCAATAATCGGGCCGACTGTAGGTTTAAACATATTCGAATCCATTCGAAGGGGTATTAACTAAATAAGTAAGCCGACTAAACCTTTAGTTAGTCATTTGTATAACCAAGCCTAGTGGGAGGCCGGCAAAAAATATCGTGCCGAAGTGGATTCGAGTTGTGGGCTAACTCAACCACTAACGTAGGAAAGTGACTTTCTTCAAGTCAAAAAAAGCCCCGCCAAATTGGCGGGGTTGAGGTACGAGCGTGGCGCTCGGAAAACGTGAAACGCGAACGGCCCTCCGGTGAAGGAGGGCCGGCCGGTGTTACAGCAAGATGGTGCGGATGTCCGCCAGCAGGCTGCTCAGACGCTGGGTGAAGCGTGCAGCAGCGGCGCCGTTGATCACACGGTGATCGTAGGACAGCGACAGCGGCAGCATCAGTTTCGGCTGGAAGGCTTTGCCGTCCCAGACTGGCTGGATGGTTGCCTTGGAAACACCGAGGATCGCCACTTCCGGCGCGTTGACGATCGGCGTGAAGCCGGTGCCGCCAATGTGGCCGAGGCTGGAAATGGTGAAGCAGGCGCCTTGCATGTCGTCAGCGGTGAGCTTCTTGTCGCGGGCTTTGGCAGCCAGCGCAGCGGCTTCGGCTGCCAGTTGCAACAGGCTCTTCTGGTCGACGTTCTTGATGACCGGTACCAGCAGGCCTTCAGGGGTGTCGACGGCGAAGCCGATGTTCACGTACTTCTTGCGGATGATCGCCTTGCCGCTTGGTGCCAGCGAACTGTTGAAGTCCGGCAGTTCCTTGAGCATGTGCGCGCAGGATTTGAGCAGCAGCGGCAGGATGGTCAGCTTGACGCCGGCCTTCTCTGCAACGGCTTTCTGAGCGATACGGAACGCTTCCAGCTCGGTGATATCAGCCGAATCGAACTGAGTCACGTGCGGGATGTTCAACCAGCTGCGGTGCAGGCTCGACGCGCCGATTTGCATCAGGCGAGTCATCGGCACTTCTTCGGTTTCACCGAAGCGGCTGAAGTCCACGACCGGAATCGGCGGGATGCCCGCGCCACCGGTTGCGCCAGCAGCAGCGGCCGGTGCTTCCTTGGCCTTCTGCATCATGGCTTTGACGTAAACCTGAACGTCTTCTTTCAGCACTCGACCGTGCGGGCCGCTTGGGCTGACCGCGCTCAGCTCGACGCCGAATTCGCGGGCCAGTTGGCGTACCGCAGGGCCTGCGTGAACCTTGGCGCCCGATTTGGCCGGGGCCGCCGCTGGTGCTGGAGCAGCAGGAGCAGCGGCGGCTGGCGCAGGAGCGCTCGGTGCCGCAGCGACTGGAGCCGACGCCGCAGCCGGGGCAGCAGCAGGCGCAGCGCCTTTGACTTTCAGCTTCAGGATCAGGTCGCCGGTACCGACTTCGTCATCCAGCTTGATGGAAATGCTTTCCACCACGCCAGCGGCAGGCGATGGGATTTCCATGCTCGCCTTGTCGGATTCCAGGGTGATCAGCGACTGGTCGGCGGCGACGGTGTCACCGGCCTTGACCAATACTTCGATGATCTTGGCCTTGCCCGCCGAACCGATGTCCGGGACGTGAATGTCCTGAACGCTGTCGGCAACCGGTGCGGCCGGGGCGGCAGCGGCTGGCGCAGGTGCAGCGGCAGGAGCAGCAGCCTGAGCTGGCGCGGCCGCAGCCGGTGCCGCAGCACCTGCCACTTCCAGGTCCAGAATCAGGTCGCCGGTGCCGACTTCGTCGTTGAGCTTGACGCTGATGGCTTTGATCACGCCAGCGGCAGGCGATGGAATTTCCATGCTCGCCTTGTCGGATTCCAGGGTGATCAGCGACTGATCAGCCTCGACGGTGTCGCCGACCTTGACCTGGATCTCGATGATCTGGGCCTTGCCTGCCGAACCGATGTCCGGCACGTGCACTTGCTGAACCGAAGCGGCAGCTGGCGCAGCAGCAGGAGCGGCCGGCGCTGGAGCAGCGGCCGGTTTCTCTGCGGCTTTGGCTGCTGGCGCGGCAGCCGCAGGAGACGATGCAGAGGCTGGGGCAGCGGCACCTTCGACTTCCAGCTCCAGCAGTTCGTCGCCTTCTTTCAGGCGGTCGCCCAGCTTCACTTTCAGGCTCTTGATGATACCGGCCTTCGGCGCAGGCACTTCCATGCTCGCCTTGTCCGACTCAAGTGTCAGGATGCTCTGGTCGGCTTCGATACGGTCGCCGACCTTCACAAACAGTTCAATTACTTCACCTTCACCGCTGCCGATGTCAGGTACGCGAATGAGTTCGCTCACAGAATCTCTCCTCAGCAGTCCAGTGGGTTGCGTTTTTCCGGGTTGATACCGAACTTGGCGATGGCTTCAGCCACCACTTTAGGTTCGATGTCACCACGGTCAGCCAGTGCTTCCAGGGCTGCCAACACCACGAAATGACGATCGACTTCGAAGAAGTGACGCAGCTTCTTGCGGCTGTCACTGCGGCCGAAACCGTCGGTGCCCAGGACTTTGAATTCCTTGGACGGGACCCACTGACGAATTTGCTCAGCGAACAGCTTCATGTAGTCGGTAGACGCGATGACCGGACCTTGACGGCCGTTCAGGCACTCTTCGACGTAGCTCAGTTTAGGCTTCTGGCCAGGGTGCAGACGGTTGGTGCGCTCGACGGCCAGGCCATCGCGACGCAGTTCGTTGAAGCTGGTAACGCTCCACACGTCGGCGCCAACGTTGAACTGCTCACGCAGGATCTTCGCCGCTTCACGGACTTCACGCAGGATGGTGCCGGAGCCCATCAGCTGAACGTGGTGCGCCGCTTCGCGGGTGTCTTCTTCGAGCAGGTACATGCCCTTGATGATGCCTTCCTCGACACCGGCCGGCATGGCTGGCTGCTGGTAGGACTCGTTCATCACGGTGATGTAGTAGAAAACGTCCTGCTGCTCTTCGGTCATCTTCTTCATGCCGTCCTGAATGATCACCGCCAGCTCGTAGCCGTAGGTTGGATCATAGGTGCGGCAGTTCGGGATGGTGGCAGCCAGGATGTGGCTGTGACCGTCTTCGTGTTGCAGGCCTTCGCCGTTCAGCGTGGTCCGGCCGGCAGTGCCGCCGATCAGGAAGCCACGGGTACGGCTGTCGCCGGCAGCCCAGGCCAGGTCGCCGATACGCTGGAAGCCGAACATCGAGTAGAAGATGTAGAACGGCAGCATTGGCTGGTTGTGGCTGGAGTACGAAGTACCGGCAGCGATGAAGGAGCTCATGGCGCCCGCTTCGTTGATGCCTTCTTCGAGGATCTGGCCCTTTTTGTCTTCCTTGTAGAACATCACCTGGTCTTTATCGACTGGCTCGTAGAGCTGGCCGACGGACGAGTAGATGCCCAACTGACGGAACATGCCTTCCATACCGAAGGTACGGGCTTCGTCCGGGATGATCGGAACGATGCGCGGGCCGATTTCCTTGTCCTTGACCAGCTGCGCGAGGATCCGCACGAAGGCCATGGTGGTGGAAATTTCACGGTCGCCCGAGCCGTCGAGGATCGCCTTGAGCGTATCCAGCGATGGCGTCGGTACGCTGAAGCTCTGCGCGCGGCGCTGTGGCACGAAGCCGCCCAGTGCAGTGCGGCGCTCGCTCAGGTAGCGGGCTTCGGCGCTGTTTGGTTCTGGCTTGAAGAACGGCAGGTTTTCCAGCTCGTCGTCTTTGACCGGGATGTCGAAACGATCACGGAACAACTTCAGGCTGTCGACGTCGACTTTCTTGGTGTTGTGCGCAGTGTTTTTCGCTTCGCCGGCACCGGTGCCATAACCTTTGATGGTCTTGGCCAGGATGACGGTCGGTTGTTCTTTGTGGTTGACCGCTTCGTGGTACGCCGCGTAGACCTTGTACGGGTCGTGGCCGCCACGGTTGAGTTTCCAGATCTCGTCGTCGGACAGGTCTGCAACCATCGCCTTGAGTTCTGGCGTGTTGAAGAAGTGTTCACGCACGAACGCGCCGTCTTTGGCTTTGTAGTTCTGGTACTCGCCGTCGATGACTTCGTCCATGCGACGTTGCAGGATGCCGTCGACGTCTTTGGCCAGCAGTGGGTCCCAGAAACGGCCCCAGATGACTTTGGTCACGTTCCACTGAGCACCGCGGAACACGCCTTCGAGTTCCTGGATGATCTTGCCGTTGCCGCGAACCGGGCCGTCGAGGCGCTGCAGGTTGCAGTTGATGACGAAGATCAGGTTGTCGAGCTTCTCGCGGCCAGCCAGCGAGATCGCGCCCAGGGATTCCGGCTCGTCGCACTCGCCGTCGCCCAGGAAGCACCAGACTTTCTGCTTGCCTTCCGGAATGAAGCCACGGGCTTCCAGGTACTTCATGAAGCGCGCCTGGTAGATCGCCTGGATCGGGCCCAGACCCATGGATACAGTCGGGAACTGCCAGAAATCAGGCATCAGCCAAGGGTGCGGGTAGGACGACAGGCCCTGACCGTCCACTTCCTGGCGGAAGTTGTTCATCTGGTCTTCGGTGATGCGGCCTTCCATGAACGCACGGGCGTAAACGCCTGGCGAGGTGTGGCCCTGGAAGTAGATCAGGTCGCCACCGTGTTCGTCGGTCGGGGCCTGGAAGAAATAGTTGAAGCCGATGTCGTACAGGGTTGCGCTGGAGGCGAAGCTGGAGATGTGACCGCCCAGGTCAGAATCTTTCAGGTTCGTGCGCATCACCATGGCCATCGCGTTCCAGCGTACCAGCGAGCGAATGCGGCGTTCCATGAACAGGTCGCCAGGCATGCGTGCTTCGTGGGTAACGGGAATGGTGTTGCGGTATGGCGTGGTGATGGCGTAAGGCAATTGCGAACCGCTGCGGGTTGCGAGTTCGCCCATACGGGTCATCAGATAGTGAGCACGGTCTTCGCCTTCTTTGTCGAGAACCGATTCCAGGGCGTCCAGCCATTCCTGGGTTTCGACGGGATCGAGGTCTTGCATGGCTTGCTCCAGGGCGGAAAGGCTTCCAGAATCGGTTGCCTGAGTTTGCGACTGGCCTTGTGGGCAGACGATATAAATTCTTGGATTGCCGAGAGGTAGGATTCGGCGGCGTGTAGTTTTACTACAAATCATCGGGCATTTCAGCTATTCGAATGTATATACGAGTAGTAAAACTACAGATGAGCGGCTTGTGGCCTCCGGCTACGTTGTGAGAATAATCGTTAAGGTTGGTCTTTTACCAACCGAAAAAGGTGAAAGCTTGATGCTGCCTGCCAAAAATAAAGAAATTTCAGCTATTTCTAACCTTTGTTCGACAGTCGATCAGGTAGTGCAATTTGAAAATTCACTACATGCAGCCTCCTACACGCCGATCAAGGATAGACCATGAGCCTCCCTACGCTTGCTGAACTGCCCGGCATTCTCCTGCCGTTTGTCACCCGCGCCGAGCAGTCGTTCCGTACGGCCGTCGAGGCTCTTGATGATGATCAAGGCCTGTCCGCCTGGACGCCTGAGCGCTGGGCGCAATTCGCCCGCGTCACCGCCGCCAGCGACTTCGTGATTGAACAGAGTGCACGTGACCCTTTGATGTTGCTGGCGCTGGTGCAGTCCGGTGAGCTGGACCGTGGCTATGCTCCCGGCGAACTGTGCGCGCAGATTGCGGCAGCGGTGAACGCGGCTGAAACCGAAGACGAGCTCGGTCGCGCCCTGCGTCGCCAGCGCACCCGCCATCAAGTGCGGATCATCTGGCGCGACCTGACCCGTCAGGCCGATCTGGTCCAGACCTGCCGCGACCTCTCGGACATGGCCGATGCGAGCATCGATCAGGCCTATCAGTGGTTGTACTCGCGGCATTGCCAGCAGTTTGGCGTGCCCACCGGCCGACGCAGCGGCGAGCCGCAGCAGATGGTCATTCTCGGCATGGGCAAGCTTGGCGCGGTCGAGCTGAACCTGTCGTCGGACATCGACCTGATCTTCGCCTACCCCGAGGGTGGCGAAACCGTCGGCGTGAAACGCTCGCTGGATAATCAGGAATTTTTCATCCGCCTCGGTCAGCGCGTGATCAAGGCGCTGGACCCGATGACCGTTGACGGCTTTGTGTTCCGCGTCGACATGCGCCTGCGCCCTTACGGTTCGTCGGGTGCGCTGGTGTTGAGCTTCAACGCGCTGGAGCAGTATTACCAGGATCAGGGCCGTGACTGGGAACGCTACGCGATGATCAAGTCGCGGGTGGTGGCCGGCGACCAAGTGGCCGGCGCACAGCTGCAAGACATGCTGCGCCCGTTCGTTTACCGGCGTTACCTGGACTTCTCCGCCATCGAAGCGCTGCGCACGATGAAGCAGCTGATTCAGCAGGAAGTCCGGCGCAAGGGCATGGCCGACAATATCAAGCTCGGCTCCGGCGGCATCCGCGAAGTCGAGTTTATCGCCCAGGCGTTCCAGCTGATCCACGGTGGTCGCGACCTGAGCCTGCAACAACGTCCTCTATTAAAAGTACTGAGCACGCTGGAAGGTCAGGGTTACCTGCCGCCGACGGTGGTCAGCGAGCTGCGCGAAGGCTACGAATTCCTGCGTTACACCGAGCACGCGATCCAGGCGATTGCCGACCGCCAGACGCAGATGTTGCCGGACGGGGCGCAGGATCAGGCGCGCATTGCCTTTATGCTGGGCTTCGCCGATTGGGACGCCTTCCATGAGCAGCTGATGTATTGGCGCGGTCGCGTGGCCTGGCACTTTGGCCAGGTGATCGCCGACCCTGATGAAGAGGAAGGCACCGAAAGCGAAGTGGTGGTCGGCGGTGAATGGCTGCCATTGTGGGAGGAGGCGCAGGACGAAGAGGCCGCTTGTCGCCAATTGGAGGAGGGCGGTTTCGCCGATGCCACCAAAGCGCTGAAAGCCCTGGCCAGCCTGCGCAGCAGCCCGCAATTGCGCGCGATGCAGCGTCTGGGCCGCGAACGCCTTGATGCGTTCATTCCACGGTTGCTGGCCCAGGCGGTCGAACACGCCAACCCGGATCTGGTGCTGGAGCGCGTGCTGCCACTGGTCGAAGCAGTGGCCCGACGCTCCGCGTACCTGGTGCTGCTGACTGAAAATCCCGGCGCGCTGCGACGTTTGCTGACCTTGTGCGCCGCGAGCCCGTGGATCGCTGAACAGATCACGCGCTTCCCGCTGCTGCTCGATGAATTGCTCAACGAAGGCCGGTTGTTCAAGCCGCCCTTGGCGCCGGAACTGGCCGCCGAGTTGCGCGAGCGCCTGACACGAATCCCCGAGGATGACCTCGAACAACAAATGGAAGCCCTGCGCCATTTCAAACTGGCGCACCGTTTGCGCGTCGCCGCGTCGGAAATCGCCGGCAGCCTGCCGCTGATGAAAGTCAGCGATTACCTGACCTGGCTCGCTGAAGCGATCCTCGAACAAGTGTTGGCCCTGGCCTGGCGCCAGACCGTGGCCAAATACGGCACGCCGCAGCGCACCGATGGCACTTTGTGCGATCCCGGTTTCATCATTGTCGGTTACGGGAAAGTCGGCGGGCTGGAACTCGGGCATGGTTCGGACCTGGACCTGGTGTTCATTCATGACGGCGATCCGCAGGCAGAAACCGACGGGCCGAAACCGATCGACGGCGCGCAATTTTTCACCCGGCTGGGGCAGCGGATCATTCACTTGCTCACCGCCCAGACCAACTCCGGTCAGCTGTATGAGGTGGACATGCGCCTGCGACCATCCGGTGCTTCGGGCCTGCTGGTGAGTTCGCTCGGGGCGTTTGCCCGTTATCAGGAAAACGAAGCCTGGACCTGGGAACATCAGGCGCTGGTACGGGCGCGGGTGCTGGTGGGCAGTCAGGATGTCGGCCAGGCGTTCGAGAAGGTTCGCGCGGCGATATTGGGCAAAGTTCGGGATTTGCCGACCTTGCGTCAGGAGGTCAGCGAGATGCGCGCGAAGATGCGCGATAACCTTGGCAGCAAGAGCACCGCGGCCGGCACCGGGGCGAATGCCTTCGAAGCCACGGCGCCGTTCGATCTCAAGCAGGACGCGGGAGGTATCGTCGATATTGAATTTATGGTGCAATACGCGGCTCTGGCATGGTCCGAAACACACCCGCCATTGCTGCGCTGGACCGACAATATCCGCATTCTGGAAGAGCTGGAACACGAAGGGCTGATGCCCGCCGAAGACGCCAGCCTGTTGCGAGAGGCCTATAAAGCCTACCGCTCCGCCGCGCACCGGCAGGCCTTGCAGAAGGACGCCGGGGTGATACCGGGCGACCAGTTCGCGGACGAACGGCGGCAGGTATTGCGGATCTGGCGCGAGCTGGGATTGAGCTGAATCTCGCCAGTTGGAGCGACGAAATTCAAATGTGGGAGCGAGCCTGCTCGCGATGAGGCCGTAACATGTAGCATTTATGTTGACTGTCACGCCGCCATCGCGAGCAGGCTCACTCCCACAGTAGATCTGCAGTGTTTTGTAGATTTAGGTAGCTAAGCTGCACCGCACTGGATGTGCACCAATACCCATGTAGGAGCGGGCTTGCCCGCGATAGCGGAGTGACAGTCGACAGTCATGTTGGATGTGATGATCCCATCGCGAGCAAACAGGCTCCCACAGTGATTCTCGAGGCGGGGAGGCGTATGCCTCCCCGGTTCGTTTTTGGAAACCACATGAAAATTCTGATCGTTGGGCCCAGTTGGGTCGGTGACATGGTGATGGCGCAGACACTGTTTCAGTGTCTCAAGCAACGCCACCCGCAATGCGAAATCGACGTGCTGGCCCCCGAGTGGAGCCGGCCGATTCTTGAGCGCATGCCCGAAGTTCGCCAGGCCTTGAGCTTTCCGCTCGGCCACGGCGCGCTGGAGCTGGCGACGCGTCGGCGCATCGGCAAATCCCTGGCCGGTCAGTACGACCAGGCGATCCTGCTGCCCAATTCCCTGAAGTCGGCGCTGGTGCCGTTCTTCGCCGGTATCCCGAAACGCACCGGCTGGCGTGGCGAATTTCGCTACGGCTTGCTCAATGACGTGCGCACGCTGGACAAAGAACGTTACCCACTGATGATCGAGCGCTTCATGGCGCTGGCGTACGAGCCCGGCCTTGATCTGCCGAAACCGTATCCGCGCCCGAGCTTGCAGATCGATCCGGTCACCCGTGAAGCGGCGCTGGCCAAATTCGGCCTGAGCCTCGACCGTCCGGTGTTGGCGCTGTGCCCTGGTGCCGAGTTTGGCGAGTCCAAGCGCTGGCCGTCCGAGCATTACGCCCAGGTCGCCGAAGCGAAGATTCGCGAAGGCTGGCAAGTCTGGCTGTTCGGTTCGAAAAATGATCACGCCGTGGGCGAAGACATTCGCGCGCGGCTGATTCCCGGCCTGCGTGAAGAGTCGGTGAACCTCAGCGGCGGCACGTCCCTGGCCGAGGCCATCGACCTGATGTCCTGCGCCGATTCGGTGGTGTCCAACGATTCCGGCCTGATGCACGTCGCGGCGGCACTGAACCGCCCGTTGGTGGCGGTGTACGGCTCGACGTCGCCGGGCTTCACGCCACCGCTGGCCGAACATGTCGAGATCGTGCGCCTGGGCATCGAATGCAGCCCGTGCTTTGATCGCACGTGCCGCTTTGGTCATTACAACTGCCTGCGCCAGCTGATGCCGCAAGCGGTGAACGAAGCCTTGCAGCGGTTGCAGGGCACTGTGGTCGAGGTCAAATAGTTTGCGGGTTCTGCTGATCAAGACTTCTTCGCTGGGCGACGTGATTCATGCGTTGCCGGCGTTGACCGACGCATCCCGGGCGATTCCCGGCATCACGTTCGACTGGGTGGTGGAAGAAGGTTTCGCCGAAATCCCGACCTGGCACCCGGCCGTGGGCAAGGTGATTCCGGTGGCGATCCGTCGCTGGCGCAAGAACATCTGGCAAACCATCAAGAGTGGCGAGTGGAAGCGCTTCAAGCAAAGCGTTCGCGCCACGAAATATGATTTGGTGATTGACGCGCAAGGCCTGTTGAAAAGCGCGTTGCTGACCCGCTACGTCAAGGCGCCGGTGGCGGGCCTGGATAAAGGATCGGCGCGAGAGCCGATCGCTGCGCGTTTCTATGATCGGCGCCTGGCGGTCGCCCGTGGTCAACACGCGGTGGAGCGAGTGCGTCAGTTGTTCGCCATCGCCTTGGGCTACGACTTGCCAAAAGGTCTGGGCGATTACGGTCTGAACGTCGAGCGCCTGGTGGAATTGCCGCGCAAGAATCCTTACGTGCTGTTCCTGCACGGCACCACCTGGGACACCAAACACTGGCCTGAAGCCTATTGGCGCGAACTGGCCGAGCGCGTTGGCTATCTGGGCGTCGGCGTGAAGCTGGCGTGGGGCAATCCGGCCGAGAAGGCCCGGGCCGAACGCATCGCCAAAGACATGCGTCACGTTGAAGTGCTGCCCAAGTTGAACCTGGCGGGCATCGGCAAAGTGCTGGCCGGTGCGCAAGCGTGCGTGGCGGTGGACACCGGTCTCGGTCACCTCGCGGCCGCACTCGATGTGCCAACGCTGTCGCTGTTCGGTCCGACCAACCCTGGCCTGACCGGCGCGTATGGCAAGGCACAGATTCACATGGCCAGCGATTTCCCCTGCGCACCCTGCCTGCAAAAGAAATGCACCTATCAACCGACGGCCGAAGATGCCCGCCGGTTTGACCTGAAACGCGAGTCGCCACTGTGCTTCACGCGTTTGAATCCCGAGCGTGTCGCGACCCGACTGAGCACGTTGTTACTGGCTGAGGAGCTGCGCTGATGCAATTGGCATTCGTCTTGTACAAGTACTTTCCGTTCGGGGGCTTGCAGCGCGATTTCATGCGCATTGCCCTGGAATGCCAGCAGCGCGGTCATCAGATTCGTGTCTACACGCTGATCTGGGAAGGCGACATCCCGCCGGGTTTCGAAGTGCTGGTGGCGCCGGTCAAGGCGTTCTTCAATCATCGTCGCAACGAGAAACTCAGCGAGTGGATGGAGGCCGATCTGGCCAAGCGTCCGGTGGACCGCCTGATCGGTTTCAACAAAATGCCAGGCCTGGACGTCTACTACGCCGCCGACGGCTGCTTTGAAGACAAGGCGCAGAACCTGCGCAACTCGCTGTACCGTCGTTGGGGCCGCTACCGGCACTTCGCCGAGTACGAGCGCGCGGTGTTCGCCAAGGACGCCAAGACAGAAGTGCTGATGATCTCCGAAGTCCAGCAGCCGCTGTTCATCAAGCATTACGACACGCCGCTGGAACGCTTCCATTTGCTGCCGCCGGGCATTTCTCAGGACCGTCGCGCGCCACCGAATGCGGCTGAGATTCGTGTCGGGTTCCGTCGTGAATTCAGCCTGCAGGACGACGAGTTGTTGCTGGTGCAGATCGGCTCCGGGTTCAAGACCAAGGGCGTGGATCGCAGCCTCAAGGCACTGGCCGCATTGCCCGCTGACCTGAAGAAACGCACCCGGCTGTTTGTAATTGGCCAGGATGACCCCAAGTTATTCCAGGTGCAGAGCGCCACCTTGGGGCTCGGTGATAACGTGACGTTCCTCAAGGGCCGCAGCGATATCCCGCGTTTTCTGCTGGGTGCTGACCTGTTGATCCACCCGGCGTACAACGAAAACACCGGGACCGTGTTGCTCGAAGCCCTGGTGGCCGGGTTGCCGGTACTGGTCAGCGCCGTGTGCGGTTACGCTCATTACATCGCCGAGGCCGACGCCGGCCTGGTGCTGGATGAACCCTTCGATCAGGCGCAACTGACGCAATACCTGACCAGCATGTTGAACGACGCTCAAGCACGGGCGGCCTGGAGCCGCAATGGTCTGGCTTTCGCCGAGACGGCCGACCTCTACAGCATGCCGCAACACGCGGCCGATGTGATTCTGGCGGAGCACGCTAAATGAAGTTGATGCTGGCTGAACCGTTCAAGAGCCTTTGGGCCGGGCGAGACCCGTTCGCCGAAGTCGAAGGCTTGCAGGGCGAGGTTTATCGCGAGCTGGAAGCGCGCCGGACCTTGCGCACCGAAGTGAACGGCCATGGTTTTTTCGTGAAGATCCACCGTGGCATTGGCTGGGGCGAGATCTTCAAGAACCTGCTGACCGCCAAACTGCCGGTGCTCGGTGCGGGCCAGGAGTGGAAAGCCATTCAGCGCCTGCAGGAAGTCGGTGTGCCGACCATGACCGCCGTTGCCTACGGTGAAAAGGGCAGCAACCCGGCGGACCAGCATTCGTTCATCGTTACCGAAGAGCTGGCGCCGACCGTCAGCCTCGAAGATTTCAGTATCGACTGGGTCAAGCAACCACCGGAGCCCAAACTCAAGCGCGCGCTGATCGCCGAAGTCGCGCGCATGACCGGCATGATGCACCGCGCCGGGGTCAACCATCGCGACTGCTACATCTGCCACTTCCTGTTGCACACCGATAAACCGGTGACCGCCGACGATTTCAAACTTTCGGTGATCGACCTGCACCGCGCCCAGACCCGCCCGACGATTACCCAGCGCTGGCGTAACAAGGATCTGGCGGCGCTGTACTTCTCGGCCCTGGACATCGGCTTGACCCAGCGCGACAAATTGCGTTTCCTCAAGGGCTACTTCCAGCAACCGCTGCGCCAGGTTCTGTCGGAAGAAGCGGGGCTGCTCGCCTGGCTGGAAGGCAAGGCCAACAAACTCTACGACCGTAAACAGCGATACGGGGATGCGCTCTGATGTCGGGCTGGAAACTGGAACCTGCTTATAGCGAGCTGGCAGAAGATTTCGGCAGCCTTGAAGCGGTGTTTGCGCTTAAGGGCGAGCGACTGACTCACGACCCATTGTCCGAAGTCATCCGCGTCAATCGCAATGGCGTCAACTATTACGTCAAGCGTTACGTCGGCGCGGGCAAGGGCTTGCGCCGTTATCTGGGCAAGCCGCGGGTGAAAATGGAGTGGCAGAACCTCAAGCGCTTCGCCAAATGGGGCATTCCCACTGCTGAAGTGGTGGCCTGGGGGCTGGAGCGGCGCGGTGCGGCGTATGCTCGTGGGGCGATGATTACCCTTGAACTGCCGCAAACCGTGGACCTGTCCATCCTGGCTGAACGGCATGATCCGAAATTGGCGGACCGCGCCTGGGTCGATCATGTCAGTCGGCAATTGGCCGGTTACACCCGGACCATGCACGACCACCGCTTCACCCATAACGATCTGAAGTGGCGCAACCTGTTGATCGACGACCAGGCCCGGCTGTTCCTGATCGATTGCCCCAACGGTAATTTCTGGCGCGGCTTCTGGCTCAAGTACCGTATCACCAAGGATCTGGCGTGCCTGGACAAGGTCGCCAAGTATCAGCTGTCGGCGACTCAACGCCTGCGCTTTTACCTGCAATACAGCCAACGGACACGACTCAATGCCGCCGACAAAAAACGGATCCGGCACGTGGTTAGATTTTTCGAGGGACGCGAATGACTGATTTTCTGGCTGCTGAAGACCGTGCGCTACTGGAGCGCCACGGCCTCGGCAACTTCGATGCGCTTTGGGCCAGGCAGCTTGATGCTGTGGATGAGCCCAACACCGTGCGCGGTGGCTGGAGCAGCGTGTTTCGGCTGGATCTTGAAGGTCACGGCTTCTACCTCAAGCGGCAAAGCAACTACCAGATGCGCACGTTGCATGCGCCGTTTGGCGAACCCAGTTTTGCCCGGGAATTTCGCAACATCAGTCGTTATGAAAAGCTTGGCATTCCGGCGCTGAAAGCGGCGTTCTTCGGTGAGCGCAAAGTCGAGGGCGAAGTCCGGGCGATTCTGCTGACCCGTGCGCTGGACGGTTGGGATGACCTGGATTCGCTGCTGCAGCGTTGGTCGGAGTTAAGTGGCGCGCAGCACTCGGCGATTTTGCAGGCGTGTGGCGAGCTGGCTCGGCGCCTGCACGCGGCGCGTCAGGTTCATGGCTGCTTCTATCCCAAACACATTTTTCTGCGGGCCACGGGCGACGGTTACCAGGCTCAATTGATCGACCTGGAGAAAACCCGGCCGCTGCTGTGGGGCCGACGTGACCGGGTCAAGGATCTGGAGCCGTTGACGCGGCGGGCGCCCGAGTGGAGCGATGCGCAGGTGCGTGAATTACTGGCCGCTTACCTGGATCAATCGCAGGACAGTTCGCTGATCGACAGCTGGCTGGCGCGACTGACCGCGCGGCGCAGCCACAAGGAGGCGCGCTGATGCGTTTGTCCGAACTGAAAAACACCGGCCGTAGCCCGGCTCTGCCGCTGAGTGTTTCACTGGCCGATGCCGCCGGCCCTGCCGAGTTGCAATTGTTGAGTCTGTTGCGGGTGTTGCCGGGCCAGCGTTATGTCGGCGCCGGTGTCTGGCGTGGCCGTCCGGTGCTGGCCAAGTTGTTGGTCGGCACCAAGGCGGCCCGGCATTTTCAGCGAGAACTGGACGGTGTGCGCTTGCTCGCCGCTCAAGGTCTGACCACGCCGCAGCTGCTGGCCGACGGCTTGAAGGACGGCGAGGGCGGCTGGCTGCTGTTCGATTTCCTTGAAGGCGCCGAGAGCCTGGGGGATACCTGGAAACAGGTCGAGCACTTGCCGGTGCTCGCGGATGGGCAAGGGGCCGTGTTGGCCGAGGCGTTGGGCGCGATCGGCCAGATGCACCGCAAAGGGCTGTGGCAGGAAGACCTGCATCTGGACAACCTGCTGCGCCAGGGCGGTCGACTGTATCTGATCGACGGTGCGGGGATCTGCAGCGAAACCCCCGGCCAGCCACTGTCGCGACAGAAAGTCCTGGAAAACCTCGGGGTGTTTTTCGCCCAGTTGCCCAAGGCGCTGGAGCCTTTCACCGAAGAATTGCTGGTGTATTACCTGTTGAGCAATGGCGAGCATGCCTTGCCCATGGAAGCGTTGCAGAAACAGATCGACAAGGTCCGCAGCTGGCGCCTGAAAGACTTCCTGATTAAGGTCGGACGCGAATGCACGCTGTTCAGCGTGCAGCGCGGGGCCTTCGGGTTGCGGGCGATTCGCCGCGAGGAAGAAGCGGCGATGTTGCCGGTGCTGGAGCAGGCCGATGCATTGCTCGATCAGGGCCATCTGTACAAGACCGGCGGCGCGGCGAGTGTCGGAAAAGTCGCGGTGGACGGTCGGACGCTGGTAATCAAGCGCTACAACATCAAAGGCTTTGCCCACTGGCTCAAGCGCTTCTGGCGCCCGAGCCGTGCCTGGCACTCATGGCGCGAAGGCAATCGGCTGGCATTCCTCGGTATCGCCACGCCGAAACCGTTGGCCGTGCTGGAAAAACGTTTTCTCTGGTTGCGCAGCCGGGCGTATCTGGTGACCGAGCATTTGCCGGGGCCGGACATCATCGAGCGGTTTGCGCCATACGTTGAAAGCGGTGAAGCGCCCGAGGCAGAGCTGGTGGCGCTGGATCAGTTGTTTGCAGAGCTGATTCGCGAGCGGATCAGTCATGGCGACTTCAAGGGCCACAACCTGTTCTGGCAGGTAGATCGCTGGGCACTGATCGATCTGGACGCGATGCGTCAGCACGGCTCGCTCGCCAGCTTCGCCCCGGCGTATGCGCGGGACCGGGCGCGGTTCATGCGCAATTGGCCTGAGAGCAGCGCGCTGTATCAGGTCATCGATCAGCGGCTGCCCAAAGAAATCTCCAGCGCTGCCTGAATCGGGCCTTCGGTCCTATCGTCGGAACGCCGCCCGGAGCCGGCTCGCTCCCACATTGGATTTGTGTTCACAGTAAATCAATTGTGGGAGCGAGCCTGCTCGCGATGGGGCCGGCACAGCCACCGGAGATCAGGGGGACAAGTTCTTATGAAATCTCCTACATGATCCCCAGACCCCATGAACTGTGCCCTGAATAGCCGCAATGCTAGTTTGCCTGACGTTCATGGAGGGCAAATCTTGACGATCAAAACGGCTGTTCTGCTCGGCACATTCTCACTGGCGCTATCTGGCTGCGGCACCGCCGTCACCGTCCTGCAAAATGACGAAGACGCGGCGCGTGACCTGCGCAAACAAAAAACCTACTGCCAGTCCATCCCGCGAATCTACAGCGGGATGGCCTACGATTTTTGTGTGCTGAATGCACCGCCGGACCCCACGGGTTTTCTTGTACCGCTGGTTTTGCTGGACCTGGCGTTGTCCGGTGCGCTGGACACCGTTGCCTTGCCGTACACGATTTACCGGCAGGGGGTCGATGGCAATCTCAGGATTTACTGGCGGCCGGGTCGCGGATGATCCTGGCCATGCGTCCTGGCCTTGGGTCATGTTTACGCCGCTGATAACCGTAGGGTCATTCCCGGCATGTTTACGCTATAATCCCGCCCTTTAGCTGTCTCTCGCCCCTTGCGAGGGCACATTAATTTTTGAGGCGCGTTGCGCCTGCATGCAGACTAAAGAGGCTAGACCCCTGTGGCATTGACGATTCTTGGCCTGTCCGGCGCCCTTAGCCATGATCCTTCCGCAGCCTTGTACATCGACGGCAAGCTGGTCGCGGCGGCTGAAGAAGAGCGCTTTGTGCGCGATAAACATGCAAAGAACCGCATGCCATACGAATCGGCGAAGTTCTGCCTCGAGCAGGCGGGCATCAAGCCGTCCGACGTTGACGTGGTTGCGATTCCGTTCGCGCCGATCAGCCTGTTCGGCAAGGCACGCTGGCACTACGCCAAGCGTTACTGGTACGCCCCGGACCGCGCCCTCGACGCGATCCTGATGGGCAACCGTCGCTACAAGCGCTATCGCAACAAGATCGTCTGGTGCCTGGAGCAACTGGGCTTCGATCCAAAGAAAATCAAGATCGAGCCCGTCGAGCATCACCTGGCTCACGCTTCCAGCGCTTACCACTGCTCCGGTTTCAAAGAGAAAACCGCGATCCTCGGCATCGACGGCAAGGGTGAGTACGCCACGACCTTCTTCGGTTACGGCGAAAACGGCAAGATCCACAAGATCAAGGAATTCTTCGATCCGGATTCCCTCGGCGGCCTGTACGGTGCGATCACCGAGTTCCTCGGTTTCGAGATGCTCGACGGCGAGTTCAAGGTCATGGGCATGGCGCCGTACGGCGACGCCAGCAAATACGACTTCTCGCGCCTGGCCTCGTTCGAGAACGGCGAGCTGGTGATCAACACCGACTACGCCAACGTCATCGGTCTGCGCCGTTATAAAGAGAAGGGCAAGGGTTTCTACTTCTCGCCGAAGCTGATCGAGTGGCTGGGTCCCAAGCGCGAAGGCGACATCGCCGACGAGCCGTACATCCACTACGCCGCGAGCATGCAAGCGCTGTTCGAGAAACTGGCGTTGCAGATGATCGACCATTACCTGGGCGACGTACTCAAGGAAACCGGCAAGCTGGCCTTCGCCGGCGGCTGTGCGTTGAACGTCAAGCTCAACCAGAAAATCATCGCCCGTGACGACGTCAAAGAGCTGTTCGTCCAGCCTGCGTCCGGCGATGCCGGCACTGCGGTCGGCGCGGCGGCTTACGTGTCTCACGCCCGTGGTGTGCCGGTCGAGAAGATGGAACACGTCTACCTCGGCCCGTCGTACAGCAACGAAGACGTGCTGGCAGCATGCGCCCGTCACCCGAGCAAGCCGGTATGGCGCAAGCTCGATAACATGCCGGAAAACATTGCCAAAATCATGGTCGATGGCAACCCGGTTGCGTGGTTCCAGGGTCGCATGGAGTTCGGTCCGCGTGCCTTGGGCGGTCGTTCGATCATCGGTTGCCCGAGTGCGACCGGCGTGGCTGACCGCATCAACCACCAGATCAAGTTCCGCGAGCGCTGGAGGCCTTTCTGCCCGTCGATGCTCGACACCGTCGCACCGCAGATGATCAAGATCGATCACCCGGCGCCGTTCATGACCTTCACCTTCGAAGTGGCTGAAGAGTGGAAAACCCGCGTGCCGGAAGTCGTTCACGAAGACGGCACGTCCCGGGCCCAGGTGCTCAAGCGCGAATACAACCCGCGCTACTACGACATGATGAAGGCGCTGGAAGTGCTGACCGGCAACGGCGTGTCGCTGAACACGTCGCTCAACCGTCGTGGCGAGCCGATGATCTGCTCGCCAACGGATGCCCTGAACATGTTCTTCGGCTCCGACCTGCAGTATCTGATCATGGAAGACATCCTGGTGGTCAAAGAGGGCGCGGACGCATATGACACGCTCGGCTGAACGCCATGTGCTGCAGTTCTGTCACGGCTATGACGGGCCGTTTCTGGACTGCGCCCGGCAGTACGCCAGCCTGTTCGCGGGGACCGGATATCGAGTGACCACGGTGTTTCTGACCGGGGTTGCAGACAGCGAGGTTGCCGCGGGCTGTGCTTCCGATGAAGTGTTGTTCATGGAATACAGCTCCAAGGCCATTCGTGGCCTGAAGCTGGGTGCCATCGGCGATCTGCGCAAGATCGCCGCTTCGCGCAACTTCAGCTTCTGCATCGCTCATCGTTTCAAGCCGATCTACATCGCCTTGCTGGGCACTTCGTTGCCGGTCATCGGTGTGCATCATGCGTTTGATGACTACAAGCGCGGCACTCGCAAGCTCTTCGCCCATATTTTCCGCAAGCGCCTGAGCCTGCTCGGGGTTTCCGACGCGGTGCGCGATGACATGCGCGGTTGCTTGCCGAAATGGCCGGCCGGGCGGATTCAGACGCTCTATAACCGCATCGATGTGCAAACCTTGCAAGACAGCCAGGTGTCCGTTCGTGAAGCCCGGGAAACCCTGGGGTTGTCGATGGATGCCTGGGTTGTCGGCAACGTCGGGCGGCTGCATCCGGACAAGGATCAGGCCACGTTGCTGGAAGGTTTTGCGACGGCTCTGCCGGGTTTGCCGGCTAACAGCCAACTGGTTATTTTGGGTACCGGTCGGCTGGAGCAGGACCTCAAGGCCCAGGCCCGCGAGTTGGGCATTGGCGATCGCGTACTGTTCCTTGGGCAGGTGCCCGAGGCTCGGCGTTATTTCCGTGCCTTCGATGTGTTTGCCCTGAGTTCCGATCACGAGCCGTTCGGCATGGTGTTGCTGGAGGCCATGGCTGCCGGCGTGCCGTTGCTCGCCACGGCGTGTGGCGGCGCGAAGGAAGTGGTGGAAGGCGTTGGCATTCTGTTCCCGTTGGGCGATGCCGGGCACCTGGCTCAAGGGCTGCACCATCTGGCCGCAATGGATGAGCAACAACGTCGCCAGTGCGCCGAGCTGATGCTCGACCGCCTGCGTGAGCGCTTCTCCGACCGTGCCGTACGCGATGCTTTCTGGCGTTTGCCACACGTTACCGAACTGGCGCCGAGGGGCTGATGCTCAACCGACTACAAGGCTGGCGCGAGCGTGGCTGGGCGGTGGTCGATGCCTCGACATACGCCGAGGCCTGGCACCGTTATGGCGGCAGCGTCGCGACGCATCCGATGGTCGTCGAGCGACTGGCTCATTTGGCCGGCATTCCCGTGCGCTATCTGGCCTGGGCGCAAAACGGTGACGTCCAGGCAGCCATCCCGACCTGGGGGCGCGACCTTGCCTTGTCCAAGGACGTGCTCAAGCGCAACGGTAAAAAAGGCCTGTTCGACCTCGGCAATGCCGAGCTCATCCTGCCGGCCGCTGCTGATACGCAAGCGCCCCTGCGCCATCGCGCCCGTTATCTGTCAGCACTGAATGAAGGCCGCTTCGCAGGCATCAGGTTGCAGACTGAACAATTGGCCATGGCCCGCACTCCGGAAGAGCTGTCGAAGAAGTTTCGCTACAACCAGCGCCGCGAATTGCGCTTGCTGGAGGAGGCGGGCGGCGTGGTGCGGCCGGTCAGCGAGTTTTCCAGCCGAGAACTGGCCGCGATTTATTGCGACCTGTTTCAGCGTCGCTGGGGCTTTGCGGCCACCGGCGCCGAGCGCATGGGCGAAGTGATCGAGTTGTTGCGTGATTTGTTGATCGGCTCGGTGATTTTCCTCAACGACGCGCCAATCGCGATTCAACTGGTTTACCGCGTCGAAGCGCCGCAATGGATCAGTGTCGAGTACATCAATGGTGGCGTGGACCCGCAAACCCGTGAATTCAGCCCTGGCAGCGTGCTGAGCTTTCTCAATACGCAAAGTGCCTGGGAGCATGCGCGAGCGCTGGACAAGCCCCTTCGCTTCTCCTTCGGTCGCGCCGATCGAGAATACAAGGATCGCTGGTGCAATCCTGTGCCAGTCTTCACCGTATGAGCCAATCCATGAGCCGTAAACAGCAATTGCTCAAGCGCCATCGGCGCCAGAAACGCATCGGCCTGCTGGTCGCGCTGGTGCTGTTGATTGCCATCGGCGTGCTGGTGGCCTGGTGGTTACCGCTGATTCTGGCGGTCCTGGGCTGGATCGCTCACGAAGCATGGTTTGCCGACCATTTGTTTTATTCGCCCAAAGACGATTACGAGTACAGCTTTCCGCCCTATACCCAACAACCCAAGGTTCACCTGGACGGTGAGCATTTGCGGCTGGATGACGGCGTCATGCTGGTGGACGACGCGACCCTGGTGCTGGCGTTACGGATCAAAAGCACCTGGCTGGGGCGCTTTCTCGACCCGATAGTGGAGTTGTCGGGTGGCGACAGTCCGGACCGGCAAGTCTTTGAGCGCGGTGTGAACGGTCTGCGTTACCTCAACCTCAGCGGCCAGGCGCAGGTTCTGTCCAAAGGCGAGTTGCGTTTGCGCGGGCGTTTCTGCCGATTGCTCGGCGAACCGGTACTTTGGGCGTTCGAACATCCGGATTACAGCAATCGGCGGGTGATGGTGATCGCGCCCCATGCCGACGATGCCGAATTGGCCGCGTTCGGCTTGTACAGCAGTGCCAGCGAAAGCTGGATCGTGACCTTGACCGCCGGTGAAATCGAGGCCGAACACTATCAGCAGATGGGGCTCAAAGGCGTCGAAGCATCCCGGTTGAAAGGTTCGCTTCGCGCCTGGGACAGTATCAGCGTGCCATTGTGGGGCGGCGTACCTCAGGAACGCTGTGTCCAGCTGGGCTACTTCTGTCTACAGTTGCCTGCCATGCAAAACGCGCCAGCCGAGGCCGTGTTGTCCCGCGAGGCGCAACTGGGCGATACCCGTTATTTTCGCCGATTCAATCCGTTCGCCCTGGGCAGTGACGTGGATGGCGTGCCGTCCTGGAACAACCTGCTGGCCGACCTGAAAGAGCTGATCGAGCGCATTCAGCCCCAGGTCATTGTCTTGCCGCATCCGCGCTTTGACCCGCACCCGGACCACCTGTGTTCGCAACAAGCAGTGATGCAGGCGCTGGGCGGTACAGCCTGGCAGCCCGAGACTTTGTTGCATTACGCCAATCACCTGCACGATAACGATCGCTGGCCAATGGGCGATGCCGGTGCGGGTGTGGCGATGCCTCCGCAGATCAGTGCCGAAGAGCCATTGCGCCCCTGGTCGCTTTGCCTGTCGACCGAAAAACAGTGGCACAAGGCCATGTCGTTGGGCATGATGCACGACCTTCAGCCGCGACTTCCCCTCAAGCGTTTACTCCGCCGGGCGATACAACGTTGCCTGGCTGCCAGGCAATGGCCGGCTTTCGGCGAAAACGAGTTCTTCCGTAAAGCGGTGCGACGCCATGAATTATTCTGGGTCCATGAGCTGTCGGGAAAGAGAGAGACCAATTGAAAGTTCTGTTTCTGGTGCAGAAAGAGCAGCGAGCGATCCTCGACCGGCTGTATGACGGTATCGCTGAGCAGTGCGAGTGTGACAAGCGCGAATTGACCAGTGAGGAACAGGACGACTTGCGTGGCTACTTTCGCAAGCACGTAGATGTCTCTCGCTATGACCGGATCGTGTTCTTCCTGCGCTTCAAAAAAGAAATCAGACAGGTGAGGTTCATACAGACCCTGCCCAATCTGGTTATTCTGGAACACGATGCGTACCAGAATTACATTCCGTGCAAGTACACCGGAAAGTTCAGCGCCCATTACCGCAAGTTGCCCTGGGCGCGGGTGATCAGCTCGGGTTACATGGTCAGCCAGCGCCTGTGCGATGAAGGCTTTGACGCGCATTTCGTGCCCAAGGGCTACGATCAGGCGCTGTTGCAGAACCGTCAGCGTGAACGTGACATCGAGCTGGGTTTCGTCGGCAGCCTGAACAGTGTTGCCTATGCCGGACGCAGGGCGATGCTCGAGTCCGTGGCCGAAGTCGAAAACCTGCTGATCACGCGCACCAAGTCGGGTGAGGAATACTGCGAGACGTTGAGCCGGATCCGTTATTTCGTGAGTGCCGATGTCGGCATGGGCGAATACATGATCAAGAATTTCGAGGCTATGGCCTGTGGTTGTGTGTTGTTTGCTTACGATCAGGGCGAAGAAGAGAATCGCGCACTGGGCTTTGTCGATATGCACAACATTGTGCTTTATCGAACGCGCGATGAATTGAGGGAAAAACTCGCGGTGTTGCGTGAGTCCCCGCAACTGACCGAGTCCATTTCATTGGCCGGGCAGGCTCTGGTAGAGCAGCGTTACACCTTCCGCGCCGTTGGGCATGCGATTGTCGACGCCCTGCGCGCGCCGCTACGCGAGCACGTTCCGCTGGGCTGGAAAGAAAAAATACGCTTAACGCTCGGGCTGTGAAGCCGGCGGTCAAACCACTAATGGAGCGGTGTAAATAAATGCTGTTCAGCGAGACTAGCGACATTTCGGTCGTCATCACCAGTTGCGGTCGCTTCGATTTGTTGAAGCGAACCCTGGAGACGTTTGACCGGTTCAATACGGCTCCCATCCGCAAGGTATTCATTACCGAGGACTCCGGCGACAGCGCCGTCGAGGCCTGCATTCCGGAGCACTGGCGGGCGCATACCCGGTTCTTCATCAACAATCCGCGACTGGGCCAGCTACGATCCATCGATGCGGCCTATGCCGAGGTGCAGACCTCGTGGATTTTCCACTGCGAAGATGACTGGGACTTCTACCGCGAAGGCTTTATCGAAGAGTCCCAATGCTTGCTGGAAGAAGATCCGCAAGCCTTGCAGGTGTGGCTGCGCAGCTTCAATCATGACCTCAAGGTTCACAGTCCTTATGTGTTTTTGAACGAGCGCAAAGTCAGCCACGGCATTCCTTTCTATGTGCTGGGCTCGCACAAGGCCGACTGGCAGGGCTTCTCCCTGAACCCGGGCTTGCGACGCCGTGCCGATTACCTGATTCATGCACCGTACTCCGCTTTTTCCGGAGAGAAAGACCTGTCGCGCCTGTATGCCGGCGAAAACCGCTATGCGCTGATTCTGGAGAACGACGCGGTACTGCACACCGGTTTCGGTGAGCACGTGGTGGTTCCACAGGAGCGGCAAAACAAGTTAAGGCGTAAACGTCTCGATCGAATCAAGCTGGTCGTGGCCCTGATTCTTGGTGTGGCAATAGGTTGGGTAGTCAATGGAATTTAGCGGCATGAAGCCAGGAAAAATCACCATCACGTCGTACTTCGGGGCAGCACTTTGCTTGTTCCTGTTGAGTTTTGTGGTGGGCTGGTCTTCGAAGTGGACCAACAACCTGTATTACGGCCTGATGGTTTTGCCTGGGCTGGTCTTTCTGGTCAAGGAGCGCGGGGCAGGCCTGTTCAAGCTCCCGTTGGCGCTGGGGTGGCTGGCTTTCCTGTTGTGGTTTCTGGTTCCGGCGACGATTGCCGGACATGCGCAGTTCTTCAAGCACATTTTCTATGTGCTGATGTTCGTGATGGTCGTGGGCGCCCTCACCAATCCACAGTTTTTCCGCAGCTCGGCCTTCGTTCGTGCGCAGTTCTGGGTCCTGACGTTGTACGTGTTCAGTTCGGCGATCTACGCCTGGGTGACCGGTGAGTATGCCGTCGGCATCCGTGTCGGACTGCTTCCAGGGCGTCTGGAAAATGTCATCTATGCCAGTATCTGGCTGTTCTGCGCATTGGGGCTGGCGCTGCCGATGTGGGTCAAGGAGCGGAGGCTGATCGAAGGTGGCCTGGCTGTCTTCCTGGCGGTGTTCGCCGTGGTCTTTGTCATGCAGACACGCACCGCGTTGGTGGGCGGAGCCTTCCTGCTGGGCGCCTGGCTGCTTTACGCGCTTTACAAGAAGCCGCGTCTGGTGGGCAGTGCGATGGCGGTTGGCCTGGTGATTCTCGGTCTGTTGTTCTGGATGGTGCACAACGAGCTTTGGTTCCTGTCCCTGTGGAACCGGGGTGATTCGTACCGCATCGAAATCTTCCACATCATGATCGGCGAGTGGCGCAACTGCGGTTGGGCGCTGGGCTGCGGCATCGGTTTCCATACTGAACAGTTGCTCGATGGCACGATGCCGATCCAGCATCCGCACAATATCTTCGTGGCCATGGGGCTTTACGGCGGTGCGGTGGCGTTGCTGCTGTTTGTCGGGTTGATGGTGGCTTCGCTGTGGCAAGCCTGGCGTCTGCGCGATGCGTGGGGTGTTTACCTGGCGTGTGCGTTGGTGATGCTGAACTTCGATGGAAGTTTGCTGATCGGCAACCCGGACGAGTTGTGGCCACTGGTGTTGCTGCCTTCGGCGATGATTCTCTCGCGTGTATTGAAAGCGCGACGCCAGGCACTGGCGTAATGCCTGACCTTCGCCTCCTCCCCGGAGGCGAAGGTGTCCAGATCATTTTTGCAGGGCGATGCTCAGTTCTTCCGCAGAGCAAACGCTCTGGGTCTGGCCATAATTCTGCATGAACACCTCACCGCGATCGTCGAGCAACCACTGGCGATCCTGTGGGTAACGCACCATATGCTTGAAGTTGCGCAGCCGCAGGGTCTTGCGCAGCGGACGGCGATAGACCCGCATATCGGCAATGTCGATCAAACCCAATTGATGCTCGGGCGTCAGCACGATGTTGCCCAGGTGCGCCGAGCGGAAATAGATCCCTCGCTCATGCAGGGTCGCCATGAACGCCCCCAACTGGCCGCGCAGCGGATCAGCGTCGCCTTCGTCGTCCAGCAACTGGCGCAGGGTCTGACCCGGTAACGGATCGTAGTGCACGGCATCGCGCTCGATACTCGCGATGCGGTAGACCTGACGAATCGACGGGCAGGGAATGTGCCGTTCACGCAATGCATCACAATTGTCGGCAAAACGTTTGGCGTACGGATACCAGGCGGCCGACGTCAACAGACGCTTGCGGCGGAACAGCTTGAGGATCGAGCCGTCCGTCAACCGCAGCACCTTGTCTCCCGAACCATCCGCTTCAAGGACTTGTGCACCCTCGCGCAGGGCGAGGTATCGGGTGTGGTCAAGCGCTTGCATCAATACTCCGGGGTCGACGCCGTGAGGCATGGATAGCCGGCCATATTACCGCAGCTCAGCGACTAAAATGGCCTGTGTTACACTCGCGGGCTCTTTTCTCATACAACGGGTTCTCATGACTAGCCCTGATTCGCCTGCGCCGTCGAGCTTGAAGATTTACCTGCGCCTGCTGTCGTATGTGCGCCCGTACTGGGGCCTGTTTGCCATCAGTATCATTGGCTTCGTGATTTTTGCCTCGACACAGCCGATGCTGGCCGGGATTCTCAAATACTTCGTCGACGGCTTGAGCAACCCCGAAGCGGTGCTGTTCCCGAATGTTCCCTACCTAAAAGACTTGCAGTTGCTGATGGCCGTGCCGCTGCTGATCATCCTGATCGCGGCATGGCAAGGCCTGGGGTCGTTCCTGGGCAACTATTACCTGGCCAAGGTCTCCCTCGGTCTGGTCCATGACCTGCGCGTCGAGCTGTTCAACAAATTGCTGGTTTTGCCCAACCGCTATTTCGACACCCATAACTCCGGGCACCTGATTTCGCGTATCACCTTTAACGTGACCATGGTCACCGGTGCTGCCACGGATGCCATCAAAGTGGTCATTCGCGAAGGCCTGACCGTGGTGTTCCTGTTTGCCTACCTGTTGTGGATGAACTGGCAACTGACCCTGGTGATGCTGGCGATCCTGCCGATCATCGCGATCATGGTCAGCAGCGCCAGCAAGAAATTCCGCAAGCAAAGCAAGAAGATCCAGGTGGCGATGGGCGACGTGACACACGTGGCGTCCGAAACCATTCAGGGCTATCGCGTGGTGCGCAGCTTCGGCGGTGAAAGCTATGAAGAGCGGCGCTTTGCCGAAGCCAGTCAGGGCAACACCGACAAGCAATTGCGCATGACCAAGACCGGCGCGGTCTACACGCCGATGCTGCAGTTGGTTATCTACACCGCCATGGCGGTGCTGATGTTCCTCGTGTTGTTCCTGCGCGGTGATGCCACCGCAGGTGACCTGGTGGCCTACATCACCGCCGCCGGCCTGTTGCCGAAACCGATTCGCCAGTTGTCGGAAGTCAGTTCGACCATCCAGAAAGGCGTCGCCGGTGCCGAAAGCATTTTCGAGCAACTGGACGTCGAGCCTGAGATCGACACCGGCACTGTCGAGCGCGATCGCGTCAGCGGTCACCTTGAAGTGCGTAACCTGAGCTTCACTTACCCAGGTACCGACCGTGAAGTGCTGAAGAACATCAGCTTCACCGCGGCGCCGGGGCAAATGATCGCGCTGGTGGGGCGTTCCGGCAGCGGCAAGTCGACCCTGGCCAGTCTGATTCCGCGTTTCTATCACCATGAAACCGGCGAAATCCTGCTCGATGACGTAGAAATCGAAGATTACCGTCTGCGTAATCTGCGTCGGCATGTGGCGCAAGTGACGCAGCATGTGACCCTGTTCAACGACTCCATCGCCAACAACATTGCCTACGGCGACCTTGCCGGCGCGCCGCGTGAAGACATCGAAAAGGCCGCCGCGGACGCTTATGCGATGGACTTCATCTCGCAAATGCCGCAAGGCCTGGACACTCAGGTCGGCGAAAACGGCGTGTTGCTGTCCGGTGGTCAGCGTCAGCGTCTGGCGATTGCCCGGGCCTTGTTGAAGAACGCACCGTTGCTGATTCTCGACGAGGCGACCTCGGCGCTCGATACCGAATCCGAGCGGCACATTCAGGCGGCACTGGATCAGGTCATGAAAGGTCGCACCACGCTGGTGATCGCTCACCGCTTGTCGACCATCGAGAAGGCCGATCTGATCCTGGTCATGGATCATGGGGAAATTGTCGAGCGCGGCACCCACGCCCAGCTTCTGGCGCAAAACGGCTACTACTCGCGCCTGCATGCGATGGGGCTCGATGCACCGGCAGAAAACATCGCCTGACCCGACGCGAGGGTGAGCCTGGCTCACCCTCGCGCTCATCGACGTGCAATGCGTCCGGTGAATTGTATCCAGACCTTTACCTTTCTTGACCAAACCTGAATAAATCTCGGCAACGCGCTTGTTAAGGTTCCTGAACGAACTTTGACTTCAATCGAGGGGGCCATCCCCTTCGCGCGGGTGCTGCAATGTTGCAACGTTATCTCTGGAAGCTGTTGCCCAAGGCGCAACGGCAATTCTTGCTGGGGCGTCTGTCGGTCGTGGACCGTCAGGTGGTCAATCGGTCGATGTCGGCCAACCTGTGCTATCCCCAGCCTTTCACACAGCGTTCCTGCCTGTTCATTCACGTCCCCAAATGCGCCGGGAGCAGCGTCTGTGCGGCGTTGTTCGATGGCTGGAGCCCGGGGCACTTGCCCTTGTACTGGTACGAACAGCAATTTCCCGAGCAGTTTGCCGACAGTTTCAAGTTTGCTTTTGTTCGCGATCCGCTGGAAAGGGCGTACTCGGCCTACGCTTTTCTGCGGGGCAACGAGCTGAGCCTGCGCGACCGGCCCGCGCAGAAACTGGTCAGCCACTACCGCGATTTCGACGATTTCGTCGCTCGCTGGCTGCACCCGGAAACGATCCAGCGGCAGCTGCATTTCGCTGCGCAAACGGATTTTCTCACCGATTCCTTCGGGCATCTGGCGCTGGATTTCATTGGCTATCAGGAGCATCTGGAGCGCGACTTTCAGCGGGTGTGCGAGCAGGTGGGCGACGCGGTGCCGCTGCCGCACATCAACAGCTCGCAGCAGCGGCGCACGGCGCCTGCCCGTGACTTCTGCTCAGTACGCACCCGCCGGTTGGTACGGCGGGTGTACCAGCGCGATTACGAGATGCTCGGTTATGAATGAGGCGCTGTCGATGTCAGTCCCCGGGATCAGGCCTTATGCGTTGTCGCTGTCGATCAACGACCGTGCCGCGATCAAATCGCAGCGGCCGCGCTGCCTCTGGCTGACGGGGTTGTCCGGTGCGGGCAAGTCAACGCTGGCCAATGCCCTAGAGCTACAACTCAACGAGCTCGGGCGGCATACCTTTGTGCTCGATGGTGACAATCTGCGCGCCGGTCTGTGCCGTGACCTGGGGATGGGGGCTGAATGTCGTCGGGAAAATATCCGGCGCATGGCCGAGGTGGCGAGGCTGATGGTCGATGCCGGCCTGATCGTGATTGTTGCGGCGATTTCGCCGTTTCGGGCCGAGCGTGATGCGGCGCGACGGCTGTTCGCCGAGGGCGATTTTATCGAGGTGTATGTGAGCACCTCGTTCGCGGTATGCGCGCAGCGCGACCCAAAAGGCTTGTATCGGGCGGCCCGGCAAGGACGGATCAAGGATTTCACGGGGATCGACAGTCCCTACGAGGCACCGTTGTGCGCCGAGTGTGAAATCGACACGCAAACGCTGGAGATGGCAGATGCTTGCCGGCGGTTATCGGGTTTATTGCTCAATAAATGAGCAATAAACCCCGCAAAATCATCCCGTTGCAGCCGCCACACAAGCCCACGTCAACCCTGTGTTAATATCCCGCCCCTGTTCATTCTGTATGTGGGTTGCTCCATGAAGTTGTCCATGCCGCGATTCGATCAAGCCCCTGTCTTGGTGGTCGGCGATGTCATGCTCGACCGTTACTGGCATGGTGGTACCTCACGGATTTCCCCTGAGGCGCCGGTACCCGTCGTCAAAGTCGAGCAAATCGAGGATCGCCCGGGCGGTGCCGCGAACGTTGCCCTGAACATTGCCGCCCTCGGCGCACCGGCCTCGCTGGTCGGCGTGACCGGCGACGATGAAGCCGCCGACAGCCTGGCCAACAGCCTCAAGGGCGCTGGCGTACGGGCGTTGTTCCAGCGCATCGCGCACCAGCCGACCATCGTCAAGCTGCGGGTCATGAGCCGTCACCAGCAACTGCTGCGTATCGACTTTGAAGAACCCTTCGCCACCGACGCGTTGGCGCTCAGCGAGCAAGTCGATGAACTGCTCGAAGGCATCAAGGTGCTGGTGCTGTCCGACTACGGCAAAGGCGCGTTGAGAAATCATCAAGTGCTGATCCAGGCCGCCCGTGCCCGTGGCATTCCGGTGCTGGCCGATCCCAAGGGCAAGGATTTCTCGATCTACCGGGGTGCGAGCCTGATCACTCCGAACCTCAGCGAATTCGAGACCATCGTCGGCGGTTGCGCCGATGAGCATGAACTCGTGAGCAAGGGCGCGCAGCTGATGCACGACCTCGACCTCGGCGCGTTGCTGGTGACCCGCGGCGAACACGGCATGACCCTGTTGCGCCCGGATCATCCGGCGTTGCACCTGCCGGCTCGGGCACGTGAAGTGTTCGACGTGACCGGTGCCGGCGATACGGTGATTTCTACCCTGGCGGCGGCGATTGCCGCGGGCGAGGAATTGCCTCACGCCGTGGCCCTGGCCAACCTGGCGGCAGGCATCGTTGTCGGCAAGCTCGGTACGGCGGCCATCAGTGCCCCGGAACTGCGTCGCGCCATCCAGCGTGAAGAAGGTTCCGAGCGCGGTGTGCTGGGTCTTGAGCAGTTGTTGCTGGCGGTCGACGATGCGCGTGCGCACAAAGAGAAGATCGTCTTCACCAATGGCTGCTTCGACATCCTGCACGCCGGCCACGTGACGTACCTCGAACAGGCGCGCGCTCAAGGCGATCGTCTGATCGTTGCGGTCAACGACGATGCTTCGGTCAGCCGCCTGAAAGGGCCGGGTCGTCCGATCAACAGCGTCGACCGTCGCATGGCGGTACTGGCCGGTCTGGGTGCGGTGGATTGGGTGATCAGCTTCCCTGAAGGCACCCCGGAAAACCTGCTGCGCGAGGTCAAGCCGGACGTGCTGGTCAAGGGTGGGGACTACGGGATCGACCAGGTCGTCGGTGCGGACATCGTGACGGCATATGGCGGAACGGTAAAAGTGCTGGGGCTGGTGGAAAACAGTTCCACGACCGCGATAGTCGAAAAAATCCGCAAGTCCGAGTGATACCAAACTTTTGTAGGAGCTGGCTTGCCAGCGATGGCCTCAAGGGCGCCGCGTTTACTCAGTAGACACGCGTCATCGTTAACGACCATCGCTGGCAAGCCAGCTCCTACAGGGTTAGGTGTACGCCTGCTGGGTTTTTAGGAACTGACCTTCTTGCGCGGCACGATCTTTTTCAGCAATTGCTTCGCCTTCCCGCGCAACCGCGCCAAACCGGAATCTTTCCCCGGCGGGTTCAAGCCTTGCTGGCGCACCCAATCCTTCCAGCGAATCCGCTCATCGCGCACCAGCCAGCCTTGCTGCTGGGCAAAACTCTCTGCCAGATACAACCCGCGCGTGCTCGCCGGGTAAAGGTGATCCTTTTTCAGGGTATACAACTCGGCCATCGGCTGGCCGTCCTGCAACGGCATCAGGTACAAGTCGGGACGCTTGCGGTCGAGGCGGGCCACCAGTTGATCGCCCTCCAGTCGTTCGTCGACATGAAACAGGCTCAGGGATTTGGCTTCCTTGGGCACGTCCAGGCGCAAGTCATAGATCAGTTGCAGCGACGCGGTCGGCAGGTGCACATAGGCGCGCGGTCGTTCGATCAACTGCAGGTTGGCGCAGCGCACCGGCCGCGCCGAGCCGGATAGCGGCGTCAGCCGAAACGGCAACGCCTCGCGATAGTGCAGCGCGGCGGAGTAGGGCGCCGGCAGCCAGGTGTCGTTGAAACGCCCGCCGAGCCAGCCTTCCGGCGTTTCCAGCAGGCACTCTTCGGCAATCTCCTGGATGGCGGTGTGCAGCGGCAGGTTCAGTTCGTGGGCCGGCACGTAACCGGAGATCAGCTTGAGCACCACATCGCCACGGTCTTGCCGACGCTGACGTACCAACACCCAGTAATCGCGATTCTGCCAATGCAGGGTCAGGCGCACCGAAACCCCGAGATTGGCCAACTCCACGGCGAACCGTTCGCTGTCAGCCACTGTCACCGGGCGGCGACGTTGCAACGTCTGGGAAAAATTCAGCGGCATCCCGACGCTTTGATAACTCAGGCCTTCGGGAGTCGCTTCGACGAATAACGGCAGGGTCTTGAAGTTGCTCGGGTTCTTTCTAATGAGCGTACGCGGCATGTCGGCTCCTGCTTAAGGCCGCGTGGGGCGGCATCAGTTGCTACGTAGGACCTGGGCAACGGTCGCGACGTTGTGGGCGAGGTGCAGCGGATTGATGGTCCCGACAATAGCACTGGCCACCCCCGGATGTTCAAACAACAACTCGAAACTGGCGCGCACCGGATCCACGCCTGGACTCAGGCAGACGTGACCGCTGGCGAGGGCTTTTTTGACCAGGATGGCTTTGCCGTGATCAGCAGCATAGTCAATGACCGGCTTCTCGTTTCGTTCGTTCAGATTGTAGGTGACCATCGCGCAATCACCTTGTTCCAGAGCCTTCAAACCGCCTTCGACGGTTTTGCCGGAGAAACCATAGCCACGAATCTTGCCTTCGGCCTTGAGCGCGGCGAGGGTCGCGTAGACTTCGCTGTCGTTGAGGATCGCCAGGTCGTTGCCGTCGGAGTGCACCAGCACCAGATCGATAAAATCGGTTTCCAGACGTTGCAGGCTGCGTTCCACCGAGAGCCGGGTATGCGCGGCGCTGAAATCGTGGCGGGACAGGCCGTCAGCAAACTCTTCGCCGACCTTGCTGACGATCACCCAGTCCTGGCGTTGACCGCGTAACAACGGGCCGAGTCGTTCTTCACTGCGACCATAGGCCGGGGCGGTGTCGATCAGGTTGATGCCCAGGTCGCGCGTGAGTTTGAGCAGCATGCGCGCTTCGTCATCGTCGGGGATCTGGAAACCGTTGGGGTATTTCACGCCTTGATCGCGGCCGAGTTTGACCGTGCCCAAACCCAGGGGCGAAACCATCAGGCCGGTGCTGCCCAGCGGGCGATGCAAGTCGTGCAGGGTCGGTTGGCTCATGGCAGCAGTTGCTCCCAGGCCGGGACGCCCATCGGCGGCTTCGGCAACTCGGGCAGCGGCGCGTGAGGGCTTGGCTGGATGCCGTCACGTTGCAATGAGCTGATGACGCGGTCGGCAAAGTCCGGCGCCAGCGCCAGTTTGGTCGGCCAGCCGACCAGCAAACGGCCTTCTTCGGCAAGGAAGGCGTTGTCCGGTCGCGTCAGGCCCGATTGCAGCGGCTCGGCGCGGTCCACACGCAAGGTCGCCCATTGCGCGGTGCTCAAGTCGATCCATGGCAGCAATTGGCCGAGTTCTTTTTGCGCGGTGGCGATTTGCTCGGCCGGTTCGCGGGCAACCCCTTCGGCCTCGGCGATATCGCCACCCAGGTACCAGACCCATTGGCCATCGGCGGCCGGATGGGTGGTCACGGTGATGCGCGGCTTGGTGCCGCCACCCAGGCAATGGGCGTACAGCGGTTTGAGGCCTGGCCCTTTGGCGATGATCATGTGCAGCGGCCGACGTTGCATGGCGGGCTTGGTCAGCCCCAGTGCTTCGAGTAGCGCTGCCGTCCCGGCACCGGCACTCAAGATGATGCGTTGGGCGCGGATTTCACGCTCGTCGACCTTCAGGCCGACCAGAACGCCAGCGTCCAGCAACGGCTCGATCGTCTTCCCGGCGAGCAAGCCGTCACCGGCCAGGTCGGCGAGGCGCTGAATCAGGCTTGGCACGTCGATCACCAGTTCTGCCAGTCGATAGACCTTGCCCTTGAAGCGCTTGTCTTGCAGGGCTGGCGGCAGTTGATCGCCCTTGACCTGATCGACGCGGCCGCGCACGGCTTTGCTGGCGAAGAAGCTGGTGAGGTTGCCGGCGATTGTGCCGGGGGACCAAAGGTAATGGGCTTCGGACAACAGGCGCACGCCGGACAAATCCAGTTCACCGTCACCGGCCAGGGCTTCACGCCAGCGGCGCGGCATGTCGGCGATGGCTTCCGAGGCGCCGGTCAGGGCGCCATGCAGCGCGTACTTGGCGCCGCCGTGGATGATGCCTTGGGACTTCAGGCTCTGCCCGCCACCGAGGGTGGCGCTTTCCACCAACACGGTCGAAAAACCCTGGCGGCGCAGGCGCGCGTTCAGCCAGAGGCCGGCGACACCAGCGCCGACAATCAAAACGTCGGTGGAAATAACGGATGGCATGCAGCGACCTCAGTGTTCAAGACGAGGGCGCAGTATACAGACTCGAAGAATGGAGGTTTTGCTGGCAATCAATCTATAGCCGGACACAAATTCTGTGGGAGTGAGCCTGCTCGCGATGAGGGCGGTACATTCAGCAGAGATGTTGACTGACATACCGCAATCGCGAGCAGGCTCGCTCCTACAATGGATTGTGTTTCAGGTTTTAGTGGCCCGCTGTTTTGGAGAAGAGCTGGATCACTACGACGCCCAGCACGATGAGCGCCATCCCGAGCATCGCCGGTACATCCAACTTCTGCCCGTAGATAAACAGCGCCGCGACGCTGACCATCACGATCCCCATGCCGGCCCACACCGCGTACGCCACACCCACCGGCACGCTGCGCACCACCAGCGTCAGCATCCAGAAGGCAATGCCATAACCGACGATCACCAGAATCAGCGGCAGCGGTGTGCTGAAGCCTTTGACCGCTTTCATCGAAACAGTGGCGATCACTTCGGCGCAGATGGCGATGGCCAGGTAGTAGTAAGCGGTCATGGGTGCATCCTCGTGTGAAGTGTTGCTTTATGAGGTCGGCATTTTAGAGGTTGCTCAGATGGGGTAAAGTCATTACCTATCTGTGCTGGAGATGGGTTGGTCATGAACATTCAATGGAATCTGGAGCAGTTGCGTTTGTTCGTCAGCGTTGCCGAGCAGCGATCGTTTTCCGCTGTGGCGCGGGACCAGCGCAAGGCGCAGTCGGCGGTCAGCAGTTCGATAGCGCTGTTGGAAGAAGACCTGGGTGTGAGCCTGTTCGACCGCAGCAGCGGCCGGCAGCCGAAACTCACTGAGGCCGGCAATGCGTTGCTGGATGAGGCGCGGGAAGTGCTGCGTCAATGCGAGCGCCTGAATGGCCGTGCGCTGGCAATGACGCGTGGGCAGGAAGCTCGCCTGCGCGTGGCTCAGGATGAGGCGATGCCGTATCAGCCGATCATTGAAAGTTTCGAAGCCCTGGCGGAACAGTTTCCCAGCCTTGAAGTGCAATTGACCAGCGCTGCCCAAGGCGATGTGGCGCGCAAGCTGGTGGAGCGCCGGGCCGATCTCGGTCTGTTGTTTTATCACGATCAGATTCCCGAGGCGCTCGAACGTCGAGTGCTGGGCAGCGTCGAAATGGTCACGGTATGTGGCGTCGGGCATCCATTGGCAACGCAGGCTCCGGTCGATTGTCAGCAACTGGCGCAGCATCGGCAGTTGCTGATGTCGACCCAGTCCAGTGTGTATCCCGGCAGCGAGCCGGCCAGCCCGCAGGTCTGGCGGGCCGACAGTTTCTACGTGATGGCCGAATGGCTGGTGCGCGGCCTCGGCTGGGCCTGGTTGCCACGGCACGTGGTGCAGTATCCGGCGTATCAGGGGCTGATGGTCGAACTGGCCAGCGAATGGACGCCGCCGGCGCTGGTGGTGGAGCTGGTCTGGCGCCGGGATGAACCGCTCGGCCCGGCAGCCCGTTGGCTGGCGGAACGTTTTGCCGTGCACTTGCAGGCGATCGGCGAAAAAACCGATAAACTCCGCCGCCATGAATAGAACTCTCTACACCGCGCTGTTTTACCTGGGGCTGCCACTGGTAGCGATTCGGCTGTGGCTGCGCTCGCGCAAGGCACCGGCGTATGCCAAACGCATCGGCGAGCGGTTCTCGCTCGGGCTGCCGGCGATGAAGCCAGGCGGCATCTGGGTGCACGCGGTGTCCGTGGGCGAGAGCATTGCCGCAGCGCCGATGATTCGCGCGTTGCTGCAACGTTATCCCGCGCTGCCGATCACCGTGACCTGCATGACGCCGACGGGCTCCGAACGCATCCATGCCTTGTTCGCCAACGAGCCGCGCATTCAGCACTGCTATTTGCCTTACGACTTGCCATGCGCGGCGGCGCGGTTTCTTGACCGGGTCCGGCCAACACTGGCGGTGATCATGGAAACCGAGCTCTGGCCCAACCACATTCACCAATGCGCCAAACGCGGGATTCCTGTGGCGCTGGCCAACGCACGACTGTCCGAGCGTTCCGCCAAAGGCTATGGCCGCTTCGGTAAATTGACTCAGCCGATGCTCGCCGAAATGAGCCTGTTCGCCGTGCAGACCGAAGCCGAGGCCCAGCGCTTCCGCGATTTGGGCGCCCGTGCGGAAACGGTTGAAGTGACCGGTTCGATCAAGTTCGACCTGACCATCGACCCGCAACTGCTCCAGCGTGCGACCGAGTTGCGTGGGCAATGGCGGGCGCAGGAACGTCCGGTGTGGATCGCCGCCAGCACTCACGACGGTGAAGATGAAGTGGTGTTGGCGGCGCATCGTCAACTGCTCGACAGTCATCCTGATACGTTGCTGATTCTGGTGCCGCGCCATCCGGAGCGTTTCAACGCGGTGTTCGAGCTTTGCAAGCAACAAGGTTTCGCCACAGTACGTCGTTCCTCCGGCGAGCCGGTCACCGCCGATACGTCGGTGTTGCTCGGCGACACCATGGGCGAGTTGCTGTTTTTGTATGCCCTGGCCGACAGCGCTTTTGTCGGCGGCAGTCTGGTGCCGAACGGTGGCCATAACTTGCTGGAACCCGCCGCGCTGGCGAAACCGGTGCTCAGTGGGCCGCACCTGTTCAACTTCCTCGAAATCGCCGCGCAGTTGCGCAGCGCCGGGGCGTTGCAGGAAGTGGAAGATGCCGAGGGTTTGGCGCTGGCGGTGCAGCGGCTGTTCGAATTGCCGCGCGATGCGCAGCGAATGGCAGACGCGGGGCTGAAAGTGATGCGCACCAATCAGGGCGCGTTGCAGCGGTTGCTGGATGGGTTGGATCGATTGATCAATCGCTGACTTGTAGGAGCCAGGCTTGCCGGCGAAGGCTTCCTTGAAATCGCCTTCGCCGGCAAGCCTGGCTCCTACGGGTTTTGCGTGAACCCAGAAGCTCCGTCATCCCCCGATTCTGTAGGAGCCAGCTTGCTGGCGATGGCGTCTTCGGAATCGCTATCGCCGGCAAGCCGGCTCCTACAAAGAGTCGCGTCGAATACTATTGCCCCGGTTTTGCCTTTAACTGCTCAGCCGCAGCCTTGGCCAGGTCCGGTGGCAGGAAGTCCTTGTCCGGGTTGTAGTCAGCCTTGAGATAGCGTTTGAGGTCCTGCAAATCCCCCGGGTTCAACGTGCCGGCGGCCTGCTTCAGGCGCAGGTTGTCGAGGATGTAGTCGTAGCGGGTGTTGTTGTAATTGCGCACCGAGGTGTACAGCTGACGCTGCGCGTCGAGCACATCGACGATGTTGCGCGTGCCCACCTGATAACCGATTTCGGTCGCTTCCACCGCGCTCTGGTTGGAGATGATCGACTGCTTGCGCGCCTGCACCTGCTCGACATCGGTGTTCACCGCGCGATGCAGGTTGCGGGTGTTTTCCACCACCTGCCGACGCAGGCCTTCACGCTGTTGTTCGGTCTGATCCAGGCGCGAGTACGACTCGCGAACCTGCGAACTGGTCAGCCCGCCGCTGTAGATCGGGATGTTCAATTGCAGCGCCAGCGTGCGTTGCTCGACGGGGCCACCATATGGCTGGCCGAAGCCGTTCGGGTTGCTGAAGCCCAAGGCATCGTTATCGCCTTTCTCATACTTGGCCACCGCATCCACCGTCGGTGCGTGGCCGGCCTTGCGCTGCTTCAGGGTTTCTTCGGCGGCGCTGACTGCGTAGTTGCTGGCCAGCAGATTCAGGTTCTGTTTGGCGGCGGTGTCGACCCAGGCCTTGGCGTCGTTCGGTGCCGGCGGCAGGATCGGCAAGGTGTGAACGATGCCCTGAATCGAGTTGTACTGACGGTTGGTCAGAGTGATCAACGCTTCAAACGCATCATCCACCTGACGCTGCGCAACGATCCGGTTGGCCCGTGCGGTGTCGTAACTGGCTTGCGATTGCAGCACGTCGGTCTTGTCCGACAGGCCGACATCGAAGCGTTCGTTGGACTGGTCGAGCTGACGCTTGAACGCCGCTTCCTCGGCCTTGGTCGAGGCCAGGTTGTCCTGGCTGCGCAGCACGTTGAAGTAGTCCTCGGCGGTTTGCAGGATCAGGTTCTGCTCGGTCGCCGAGAGTTGCAGGGCGGCTTGCTCATTGACGTCCTTGGCGGCCTGGTACTGGAACCAGCGATCGGCACGAAACAAAGGCTGAGCCAACGTTGCCTGATAGGAATTGGCGCTACGGTTGGCAACGGACGACGGTTGATCGATATCGGTGCGCACGTTGGCCAACTGGGCGCCACCGGAAATATTCGGCAGCAAGCCGGCGCGTGCCTGGGGCACGACTTCTTTCTGCGCGCCGTATTGGGCGCGGGCGGCGGCCAGGTCGGCGTTGTTGTCCACCGCTTCCTGGTAGACGCTGACCAGATCGGTCTTGGTCGATAAGGGCGCTTCTGCTGCCCAGGCCATTCCATTGGAAGCACAAGACACGGCAAGGGCCAGTGAGAGTTTGCGCAGCATGAGGCCATCCCTAAAAATTACACTGATAATTTGAGCGCCAAAGGTACGGCGCAGCCCACTCAGCGTCAATGCGCGACATGGCCGTTGCGAGTGTAGTTGCGCATACGTGCGGCAACAATCGTCTGATTGCGCCATTCATCATGGTGTTTACTGCGGTGTTGGCGTTCTTTGTCAGTTGTGTCTAGACTGGCCGGGTTCTTGTCGGGGTGCCTTGCTATGAGGCTGAGATCGAATAATTTCGGATCCCGTTGAACCTGATCAGGTTAGCGCCTGCGTAGGGAACAAGATTTCTCGTCACCCGGCGAGTCCTCTTGTGCTTCGTCCGGGATGTTGTTCGACAATCGAACACCCCTCGAGCACTGAGCACAGCACTGCTGGTTTTCCCAGCGTTCGTGCGTCCATTCGATTACAGGTTCGCTCCGACAAAAATCCACTGCCTGGATGTGTTCGGAGAGCCCGTGATGACGATAAAACCAAAAAACATAACGAACCTGAGTGACTCGGCCCAAGTCGATCAACAATCGGTTCAACCGTTTACCCGCTCGCAAAAAATCTACGTTCAGGGCTCCCGCCCGGACATCCTCGTGCCGATGCGCGAAATCAGCCTTGATGTGACCCCGACCGACTTCGGCGGTGAGATCAACGCGCCGGTTGTCGTGTACGACACCTCGGGTCCGTACACCGACCCCAACGTGATCATCGACGTGCGCAAAGGCCTGGCCGACATCCGCTCGCCGTGGATCGAAGCCCGTGGCGACACCGAGCGCCTGCCCGGCCTCAGCTCGAACTTCGGCAAGGAACGCCTCGCCGATCCGGAGCTGACCAAGCTGCGATTCGCTCACGTGAACAACCCGCGCCGCGCCAAGGCCGGTGGCAACGTCACGCAAATGCACTACGCGCGTCAGGGCATCATCACGCCCGAGATGGAATTCGTCGCCATCCGCGAAAACATGAAGCTTGAAGTCGCCCGTGCCGCTGGCCTGCTGGATCAGCAACACGCCGGCCACAGCTTCGGCGCCAGCGTGCCGAAAATCATCACCCCCGAATTCGTTCGTGAAGAGATCGCTCGCGGTCGCGCGATCATCCCGGCCAACATCAACCACACCGAACTGGAACCGATGATCATCGGCCGTAACTTCCTGGTGAAGATCAACGGCAACATCGGCAACAGCGCACTGGGTTCGTCCATCGAAGAAGAAGTGGCGAAACTGACCTGGGGCATTCGCTGGGGCGCGGACAACATCATGGACTTGTCCACCGGCAAGCACATTCATGAAACCCGCGAGTGGATCATCCGCAACTCGCCAGTGCCGATCGGCACCGTGCCGATTTATCAGGCGCTGGAAAAAGTCGGCGGCGCTGCCGAAGACCTGACCTGGGAGCTGTTCCGCGACACGCTGATCGAACAGGCCGAGCAGGGTGTCGATTACTTCACCATCCACGCCGGCGTGCTGCTGCGCTACGTGCCGCTGACCGCCAAGCGTGTGACCGGCATCGTTTCCCGTGGCGGCTCGATCATGGCCAAGTGGTGCCTGGCGCACCACAAAGAAAACTTCGCCTACACGCATTTCGAAGAGATCTGCGAAATCATGAAGGCCTACGACGTCAGCTTCTCGCTGGGCGACGGCCTGCGTCCGGGCTCGATTGCCGACGCCAACGACGCCGCGCAATTCGGTGAGCTGGAAACCCTCGGCGAGCTGACCAAGATCGCGTGGAAGCACGACGTGCAAACCATGATCGAAGGCCCGGGCCACGTGCCGATGCAGTTGATCAAAGAGAACATGGACAAGCAGCTCGAGTGCTGCGACGAGGCGCCGTTCTACACCCTCGGCCCGCTGACCACTGACATCGCGCCAGGCTACGACCACATCACCTCGGGTATCGGTGCGGCGATGATCGGCTGGTTCGGTTGCGCGATGCTCTGCTACGTGACGCCGAAGGAACACTTGGGCCTGCCGAACAAGGATGACGTGAAGACCGGGATCATCACTTACAAGATCGCCGCGCATGCCGCCGATCTGGCGAAGGGACACCCGGGCGCGCAGATTCGCGACAATGCCTTGAGCAAGGCGCGATTCGAGTTCCGTTGGGAAGACCAGTTCAACCTGGGCCTCGATCCGGACACCGCACGTTCGTATCACGATGAGACGTTGCCGAAGGATTCGGCCAAGGTCGCGCATTTCTGTTCGATGTGCGGGCCGAAATTCTGCTCGATGAAAATCACCCAGGAAGTCCGCGAATACGCGGCCAACCAGCGGATCGAAACCGTCGACGCCGAAGTCGCCCGCGGATTGGCGGAACAGGCTGAGCGGTTCAAGCAGGAAGGCAGTCAGCTGTACAAGAAGGTTTGATCTGATCCGCAGCGTCAGTGCTTCCTGACTGGCGCATACCCTGTAGGAGCGAGGCTTGCCCGCGAAGGCGTTTTACCTGACACACCGCCTTCGCGGGCAAGCCTCGCTCCTACAGGGGGCGGGTACAAAAATAATGTTCCTCTGAGATAACACCCTTGAGCATTCAACCCAGCACTTATTCACCCGACATCGCGGTGCCGACCGACAAACGTGTCTTCGGCGGCCGTGATCTTTTTTCCCTGTGGTTCTCCCTCGGCATCGGCCTGATGGTTTTGCAGACCGGCGCATTGCTCGCGCCAGGTCTTGGCCTGTCCGGTTCGCTGCTGGCAATCTTCCTCGGCACGCTGGTCGGCGTTCTGCTGCTGGCCGCTGTCGGCGTGATCGGCAGTGACACCGGCCTGTCGTCGATGGCCGCGCTCAAACTCAGCCTCGGTGCGAAAGGCGCGAGCCTGCCAGCGGTGCTGAACCTGCTGCAACTGATCGGTTGGGGCTCGTTTGAAATCATCGTCATGCGCGACGCTGCCAGCCTGCTCGGCGCGCGTGCGTTCAGCGAAGGCAGTCTGTTCTCCAGTCCGCTGCTCTGGACGTTGTTCTTCGGTGCCTTGGCAACCTTGCTGGCCGTCAGCGGTCCGTTGACCTTCGTGCGCCAGATCCTGCGCAAATGGGGCATCTGGCTGCTGCTGGCCGCGTGCATCTGGCTGACCTGGAACCTGTTCGCCAAAGCCGATCTGGCGGCGTTGTGGGCGCAGGCCGGGGACGGTTCGATGCCGTTCGCCGTGGGCTTCGACATTGCCATCGCGATGCCGCTGTCGTGGCTGCCGCTGATCGCTGACTACTCGCGTTTCGGCAAGCGTGCGAAAAACGTGTTCGGCGGGACGGCGATTGGTTTCTTTATCGGCAATTTCTGGCTGATGAGCCTGGGCGTGGCTTACACCCTGGCGTTCGCGCCGAGCGGTGAAGTGAATGCCTTGCTGTTGGCGCTGGCCGGTGCCGGCCTGGGGATTCCGCTGCTGCTGATTCTGCTCGATGAGTCGGAAAACGCCTTTGCCGACATTCACTCGGCGGCCGTTTCCAGCGGGATTTTGCTGCGCTTGAAAGTCGAACACCTGGCGTTGGCCATCGGTGTGGTCTGCACCCTGATCGCCTTGTTGGCGCCATTGGCCCAGTACCAGAACTTCCTGCTGTTGATCGGTTCGGTGTTTGCGCCGCTGTTCGGCGTGGTGCTGGTGGATCACTTCATCCTGCGCAAGCGCTCGGCTCAAGTGGCGTCAGCCGCATTGCGCTGGCCGGCGCTGCTCGCCTGGCTGGGCGGGGTCAGCACCTATCACTTGCTGGCCAATCTGTATCCGGACATCGGCGCAACCCTGCCGTCGTTGATTCTGGCAGGGCTGCTGCAACTCGTGCTGGGTCGGGCCTTCAGTTACGGCCGGGAAACAGCTCGGGCTTGATGATGCCGTTCAGGCGAGGGTAGGGGATCTTCAGTTCGACGTGGCCCAGCGCGTAAGGCGCGATGGTGCTCACGTCGTACTTGAGGATCACCCCGCCGTAGGTCAGCGCAATGTTCTGGGTTTTCTGGAACGGCCAGCTCTTCACGAACTCCGGTTCCTGATCGAGCTTGGTGCTGATCAACCAGCTGTTGTGCGCAACCTGCGCCGCTTTCCAGAATGCCTCTTCCTGACCTGGCACCAACATGTCGGACAAGGTCAGCACTTTATGCTGCTGGCGCGAATAGTTGATGAAGCTGCGGCCCGGCGTGCCATGTGCACCGCCGGTGTCCAGGTAGCTGGAAAATTCGACGATCACCAAGCCGTCATGCTGCTCACGTACTTTGGCTTGCAAGTAGCTGCTGTAGCGCGGGCCGGCGGTGCGCAAAAACTCATCGCGATAGGCCGCCAGCGTCGGCGCCACCGGGGCGTCGGGCGAGGTGCGGGTCATTTGCAGCAGACGTTTTTCGACAATGCCGTCCAACTGCGGCTCGGCGGGGAAGCGCAGCGTATCGATGTTCACCAGCGGGCAGTCAGGTGTCGTGCAGCCCGGTTTCAGCTGTTCGGAAGCATCGCGGGTAGTCTCCAGCGGCGCCCGGTAGTTGGGCTGGAACAGGCTTTGGCAAGCGCCCAGGGTCAGGGCGATTGCGGCCACGGAGGCGATTTTAAAAAGCGACATGGGCGTCCTTCGTAAAACAGGGAAAGGCAAAAAGTTATCCGCTTCGACTCTCAACGAAGCAGTCAGTTCGCCACTAAGCTAATTAGAGTTGGTTTCGCCCTCACCGTCTATCCCGCTGACTGGAAAGGGGCTGCATCAAACGGCGCGGGCGCGTTAGGATGGCGCGAAGTCGAGGTTGCAAGTAACCAAAAGGAGCCTCGGATCGGACTAGCAGTAAACGAGGATTGTCATGACTGATTTTGCCAACGCCATTCCGACCGCCGTTGATATCGTTCGGCGCGAAAAGTGCTACGAGGGCTTTTACAAGCTCGATCGCGTGCACTTGCGCCACGAGTTGTTCGCCGGTGGCATGAGCCGCGAAATCAATCGTGAAGTGTTTGTTCGCCACGATGCGGTCTGCGTGTTGCCCTACGACCCGCAGCGCGATGAAGTGGTGTTGATCGAGCAGTTTCGCGTCGGCGCCATGGGCAAGACCGACAATCCCTGGCTGATTGAACTGGTCGCTGGTCTGATCGACAAGGATGAAGTGCCGGAAGAAGTTGCTCACCGCGAAGCGCAGGAGGAAGCTGGGCTTGTATTCGGGGCGCTCTGGCCGATGACCAAGTATTTTCCATCGCCGGGTGGCAGCAATGAATTCGTGCATTTGTTCCTGGGGCGTTGCGAGACAACCGGGGTCGGCGGCCTGCATGGGCTGGAGGAAGAAGCTGAAGATATCCGCGTCACGGTCTGGGCGTTCGAGGATGCCCTGCAAGCCGTACGCGACGGACGAATTGCCAACGCGGCCAGCATCATTGCCTTGCAATGGTTAGCTTTGAACCGCGCTGAAGTGAGGGGGTTATGGTCGTAAACAAGTTGCGCGATCGCTACCGGGTGGACCTCGTGGGGCTGCAAGCCTCTTGCGAGGCCAACTACGCGCGCCTGATGCGACTGCTGCCGGACATGCGCAACGAGCCGGCGGCGCGGCGCATTGCCGTGACCCACGGCGAGCAGATGCTCGGCGTGCTGGCCCTTGAAGTGCTGCAGGTCTGTCCATACACCACGACCCTGCAAGTGCGTCAGGAACACAGCCTGCCGTGGCTGCCGGTGCCGCAACTGGAAGTGCAGGTCTATCACGACGCCTGCATGGCCGAAGTGGTCAGCGCCGAACATGCGCGACGCTTTCGCGGGATCTATCCTTACCCGAACGCCTCGATGCACCAGCCGGACGAAAAGGCGCAGCTGAACATGTTCCTGGGTGAATGGCTGAGCCATTGCCTGGCGTGTGGGCACGAATACGCCGTTGTGCGTTGAGCTCGCTAGATGTGAACTGCGTCAGCTTCTCGGATTTCCTCTTTCGTTCGTCCCCCAGCATAATCGCGGCATTCCACTTATCCCGTGTTTAGCCCTGGGAGACCGCCTTGCCGAGCGTATCCACTTTGACCCCCGCCGATTCGGCGTTGCTGGTGCAACTGTCCGACAGCCATCTGTTTGCCGAAGCGGACGGCACGTTGCTGGGCATGAATACGCGCGACAGCCTGCAAAAGGTCATCGAGCTGGTCAGGCAGCAACAGCCGCAGATCGATCTGATCATTGCCAGCGGCGATCTTTCCCAGGACGGGACGCTGGAGTCGTATCAGCAGTTTCGCGACCTGACCCGGCAACTCGATGCACCGGCGCGCTGGATTCCCGGCAATCACGACGAACCGCAGATCATGGCCGCAGCCGCCGTGCACAGCGCGCTGCTGGAACCAGTGGTGGATGTCGGCAACTGGCGCGTCACGTTGCTCGACTCGGCGGTGCCGGGGTCGGTGCCCGGGTATTTGCAGGATGAACAATTGCAGTTGCTGGCGCGCTCGCTGAGCGAGGCACCGGAGCGCCATCATCTGGTGTGCTTCCACCATCATCCGGTGTCGATCGGGTGTGCGTGGATGGAGCCGATCGGGTTGCGCAATCCCGAAGCACTGTTTGCTGTGCTGGACCGGTTCCCGCAAGTACGTGCGGTGCTTTGGGGGCACGTGCATCAGGAAATCGATCAAGTGCGTAACGACGTGCGCCTGATTGCCTCGCCCTCGACCTGCATTCAGTTCGAGCCGGGCAGTGAGGATTTCAAGGTCGGCGAGCAGGCGCCAGGGTATCGGTGGTTGCGGCTGTTGCCCGATGGTCGGCTCGAAACCGGCGTAGAGCGCGTGACCGGGTTCGACTTTCAGGTCGATTACGGCTCCTACGGCTACTGAATATCTGCGGTGCTGCCATCGCCAGCAGGCTGGCTCCCACAATGAATCCGCGTCGTGCACAAATCCCTGTGGGAGCCAGCCTGCTGGCGATGGCGTCCGCTCAGGCGACATGAATTCCACGGATATCCCCGATTCCCCCGACACCCTGTAAACTCCGCCTTCTTTACCCGACGCACAGGGAGTTCAAATGTCCGGTTCGATCCTTTATATCCACGGTTTCAACAGTGCGCCTTCGTCAAAAAAGGCCACTCAGTTGATCGAAGTGATGGAGCGTCTGGGCTTGAGCGATCACCTGCGCGTTCCGGCCCTGCATCACCATCCGCGCGAGGCCATCGGTCAGCTCGAACAGGCAATTTCGGAGCTTGGCCGGCCACTGCTGGTCGGCAGCTCACTCGGCGGCTACTATGCGACTCACCTGGCCGAGCGCCATGGCTTGAAAGCCCTGTTGATCAACCCCGCCGTCAGTCCGCACCGGATGTTCGACGGGTATCTGGGGACGCAGAAAAACCTGTATACCGATGAGGCCTGGGAATTGACCCACGACCATGTGACGGCCCTGGCCGAGCTGGAAGTGCCGGCACCCCAGGACCCGCAGCGGTATCAGGTATGGTTGCAGACGGGCGACGAAACGCTGGATTATCGCCTCGCCCAGCAGTATTACCGGGCCTGTGCCTTGCGCATCCAGGCCGGCGGCGACCATAGTTTCCAGGGTTTTGCCGGGCAATTGCCGGCAATGCTGAGTTTTGCCGGCATCGGCGCAGATTTGTATCAGGCGATTGATTTCACTGCACTGTGAGTCATCGCCTCTATTTAATAGAACATTTGACGACGAGACCCCATGGCCACTCCCAGCGCTAGCTCTTATAACGCAGACGCCATCGAAGTCCTCTCGGGCCTCGACCCGGTGCGCAAACGCCCCGGCATGTACACCGACACCAGTCGGCCGAACCACCTCGCCCAGGAAGTCATCGACAACAGCGTCGACGAAGCCTTGGCCGGGCATGCGACGTCGGTGCAGGTCATCCTGCACGCCGATCACTCCCTGGAAGTCAGCGATGACGGCCGTGGCATGCCGGTGGACATTCACCCGGAAGAGGGTGTGTCGGGCGTCGAACTGATCCTCACCAAGCTCCACGCGGGCGGCAAGTTTTCCAACAAGAACTACCAGTTCTCCGGCGGTCTGCACGGGGTGGGTATTTCGGTGGTCAACGCCTTGTCGACCGAAGTCCGGGTGCGCGTGAAGCGCGACGGCAACGAATACCAGATGACCTTCGCCGACGGTTACAAGAAGACCGAGCTGGAAGTGGTCGGCACCGTTGGCAAGCGCAACACCGGCACCAGCGTGTTCTTCGCGCCAGACCCGAAGTACTTCGACTCACCGAAATTCTCCATCAGCCGCCTCAAGCACGTGCTCAAGGCCAAGGCCGTTCTGTGCCCGGGGCTGCTGGTCAGTTTTGAAGACAAGGCCACCGGCGAGAAAGTCGAATGGCATTATGAAGACGGCCTGCGCTCCTACCTGGTGGACGCGGTCAGCGAATTCGAGCGCCTGCCGGACGAGCCGTTCTGCGGCAGCCTGGCCGGTAACAAAGAAGCGGTCGACTGGGCGCTGCTGTGGTTGCCGGAAGGTGGCGACAGCGTGCAGGAAAGCTACGTCAACCTGATCCCGACGGCCCAGGGCGGTACGCACGTCAACGGTTTGCGTCAGGGCTTGCTTGATGCCATGCGCGAGTTCTGCGAATTCCGCAGCCTGCTGCCACGCGGCGTGAAGCTGGCGCCGGAAGACGTCTGGGAACGCATCGCCTTCGTCCTGTCGATGAAAATGCAGGAGCCGCAATTCTCCGGCCAGACCAAGGAACGCCTGTCGTCCCGCGAAGCGGCGGCGTTCGTGTCCGGCGTGGTCAAGGACGCGTTCAGCCTGTGGCTCAACGCTCACCCGGAAACCGGCATGCTCCTGGCGGAGCTGGCGATCAACAACGCCGGCCGTCGTCTGAAGGCCAGCAAGAAGGTCGAGCGCAAGCGCATCACCCAAGGCCCGGCACTGCCAGGCAAGCTCGCCGACTGCGCCGGGCAGGACCCGATGCGTTCCGAGCTGTTCCTGGTGGAAGGTGACTCCGCCGGCGGTTCCGCCAAGCAAGCGCGGGACAAAGAGTTTCAAGCGATCCTGCCGTTGCGCGGCAAGATCCTGAACACCTGGGAAGTCGACGGCAGTGAAGTACTGGCCAGTCAGGAAGTGCACAACATTGCCGTGGCCATCGGTGTCGATCCGGGCGCGGCGGACATGAGCCAGCTGCGTTACGGCAAGATCTGCATCCTCGCCGACGCCGACTCCGACGGTCTGCACATCGCCACGTTGCTGTGTGCGCTGTTCGTCCAGCATTTCCGCCCGTTGGTGGATGCCGGTCACGTCTACGTCGCGATGCCGCCGCTGTACCGAATCGATTTGGGCAAAGAAATCTACTACGCCCTCGACGAAGCTGAGCGTGACGGCATCCTCGATCGTCTGGTGGCCGAGAAGAAACGCGGCAAACCGCAGGTCACCCGATTCAAAGGTCTGGGTGAAATGAACCCGCCGCAACTGCGCGAAACCACCATGGACCCGAACACCCGGCGTCTGGTGCAACTGACCCTGGAAGATTTCGAAGCGACTTCGGAAATGATGGACATGTTGCTGGCGAAGAAACGCGCCGGTGATCGTAAATCCTGGCTGGAATCCAAAGGCAACCTGGCCGAGGTTCTTGGCTGATGCGGTTTGGCTTTGCCCTGGCGTGTGCGTTACTTCTGACCTCGGCTTCGGCGTTTGCTGAGCCGGCACCGGAGTTGCGCCTGTTGTCCGAGCATCCCGTGGAGGGCATGCGCGGCGGCAACCTGTCGGGGCTGGCCCAGTGTGGCAAGAATCTGTGGGCCGTTTCCGATCGCGACGACGATCAGATCTACCGGCTCGAAACCGGCGACACGGTCTGGCAGGCTGAAACCGTGCGCATCGGTGTGCCGCCGGTGCCGGACAGCGATTTGCCCTGGGGTTTGCGTTCGCGGACCTGGGTGGCGTCGTTCGCGCGCGGCGGGGACCTGGATTTTGAAGGCATCACCTGCGACAGCGCCGGCAATCGCTACATCGTCAGCGAGTCCCATGCGGCGATTCTGCAAGTGCCGCCCGTTGGGCCGACGTCCTGGCTGAAGATTTCGCCGATGCTGGTTCGCGAGGCGCGGGCCAGCGGCATGTTGTTGCACTTCAATGCATTGTTCGAGGGCCTGGCGATCAATCCGGAGGGCGACCAGTTATGGTTGGCCGCCGAGCGTGAGCGCCGAGGACTGCTGTTGATCAAGCGTCAGCAAACGGTCTGGGATTGCGACGGCGGCTGCGTGCTGCTGAGCGAAGCCGGGATGGAAATGCAGCCGGCGAAATTTCCCAAGGCCAGAGCCGTGTCGCGGGATTTTGCCGATCTGTCGTTGTTCAACGGCAAGCTGTTTACCCTTGAGCGTAACGCGTTCGAGATTTGCCGCCGTGACGCGGTGACGGCCAAAGTCGAGCGTTGCTGGTCGTTTGCCGACGAGGCATTGCAGGAGAACCGTCGTTATCCACAGGGCTATGGCCTGACGGAAGCGTTGATCGTCGACGCCGATGGCGCCTGGGTCGGCATTGATAACAACGACGGTGCCCGTGCTGATGGCGAGTATCGCCCGGTCGTCTGGCGCTTTGCCGCGCCGGAAGGTGGCTGGAGTGCCAAGCCATGACGCCGCAAACACCTGGAAAACGCGCCGGTCGGGTGTTCATGGTGCTGGCCTGGTGCGCAGCGCTATTTCTGGCGACACGGTTTTTCGGCCAATGGGAGGAGCGTCAGCAAAATCCCAACGTCGTCGTCAGCTCGGAACAGGGCGAAGGTTTTATCGAAGTGAAACTGGCCAGCAACACCCAGGGGCACTTTGTCGCCAGCGGCCAGATCAACGGCCAGTCGGTGGATTTCATGCTGGATACCGGGGCGACCGATGTGGCGATCCCGGCAGAAATGGCCGAACGGCTGAAACTTGAACAAGGCTTCGGGGTGACCCTGAGCACCGCCAACGGTCGCACCGAGGGTTATCGAACCCGTGTCGACCGGCTGCAACTGGGCGACATTGTGCTGCGTGATGTGCGCGCCATCGTCGTGCCAGGCCTGGATGGCAAGCAAGTGCTGCTCGGTATGAGCGCGCTGAACAAACTTGAATTTACCCAGCGCGGTGGCACCATGCTGCTGCGCCAGACAACGAACCGATGAGGCCCGCATGAGCGACTCCCTTGATCTCAGCCTGGACGGTGTAGAGCGCCGGTCACTGGCTGACTTCACCGAAAATGCCTACCTCAACTACTCCATGTACGTGATCATGGACCGTGCCTTGCCGCATATCGGCGACGGCCTGAAACCGGTACAGCGCCGCATCGTCTACGCGATGAGCGAGTTGGGGCTGGACGCCGATTCCAAGCACAAGAAATCGGCGCGTACCGTCGGTGACGTGCTCGGTAAATTCCACCCGCACGGCGATTCGGCCTGCTACGAAGCCATGGTCCTGATGGCCCAGCCGTTCAGCTACCGCTACACGCTGGTCGACGGCCAGGGTAACTGGGGTGCGCCGGATGATCCCAAGTCCTTCGCCGCCATGCGATACACCGAAGCGCGGTTGTCGCGTTATTCCGAAGTGCTGCTCAGCGAACTGGGCCAGGGCACTGCGGACTGGGGCCCGAACTTCGACGGCACACTCGACGAGCCATTGGTGTTGCCGGCACGTTTGCCGAACATCCTGCTCAACGGCACCACCGGCATCGCCGTGGGCATGGCCACCGACGTTCCGCCGCACAACCTGCGCGAAGTCGCGACCGCCTGCGTGCGTTTGCTCGATGAGCCAAAAGCCACGGTCGAACAGCTCTGCGAACACATTCAGGGTCCGGATTACCCGACCGAAGCGGAAATCATCACCCCGCGCGCCGACCTGCTGAAAATGTACGAAACCGGCAAGGGCTCGGTGCGCATGCGCGCCGTGTACCACATCGAAGACGGCGACATCATCGTCACCGCGCTGCCGCATCAGGTGTCTGGCGCCAAGGTGCTGGAACAGATCGCGGCCATGATGCAGGCCAAACCGTCCAAGGCCCCGCAGATCGCTGACCTGCGCGACGAATCCGACCACGAGAACCCGTGCCGGATCGTGATCATTCCGGGCGCACGGAAAAACTTCGACCACGACGCGCTGATGCAGCACCTGTTCGCCAGCACCGAGCTGGAGTCGAGCTACCGGGTCAACATCAACATCATCGGCCTGGATGGCAAGCCGCAGCTGAAGAACCTGCGTGCGTTGCTGGTGGAATGGCTGGAGTTCCGCGTTCAAACCGTGCGTCGTCGCCTGCAATTCCGCCTCGACAAGGTTGAGCGTCGCCTGCACCTGTTGGACGGTTTGTTGATTGCCTACCTCAACCTGGATGAAGTGATTCACATCATCCGCACCGAGGAGCATCCGAAAGCCGCCCTGATCGCGCGTTTCGCCCTGAGCGAAATCCAGGCCGAGTACATTCTGGACACCCGTTTGCGTCAGTTGGCGCGACTGGAAGAAATGAAGCTGCGCTCCGAGCAGGATGAACTGCTCAAGGAACAAGCCAAGCTGCAAGCCCTGCTGGGCAGCGAAGCCAAGCTGAAAAAGCTGGTGCGCACCGAGCTGATCAAGGATGCCGAAACTTACGGCGACGACCGTCGTTCGCCAATCGTCGAGCGCGCCGAGGCCAAGGCCTTGACCGAGCACGATCTGCTGCCGAACGAGAAAGTGTCCGTAGTGCTATCGGAAAAAGGCTGGGTCCGCTCCGCCAAAGGGCACGAAATTGACGCCACCGGGCTTTCCTACAAGGCAGGGGACGGTTTCAAGGCCTTGGCGGCCGGACGTTCCAACCAGTTTGCGGTGTTCATCGACTCCACCGGTCGCAGCTATTCGGTGGCCTCGCACACCTTGCCTTCGGCCCGTGGCCAGGGCGAACCATTGACCGGTCGTCTGACGCCGCCGCCAGGTGCGACATTTGAATGCGTGCTGATGCCGGAAGACGATTCGCTGTACGTGATCGCCTCCGATGCCGGTTACGGTTTCGTGGTCAAGGGCGAAGACTTCCAGGCGAAGAACAAGGCGGGCAAGGCGCTGCTGAGCTTGCCGAACAATTCGAAGGTCATTCTGCCGCGTCCGGTGGCGGATCGTGAGAACAACTGGCTGGCGTCGGTGACCACCGAAGGTCGCTTGCTGATCTTCAAAATCAGCGATCTGCCACAATTAGGTAAGGGCAAAGGCAACAAGATCATCGGGATTTCCGGTGAGCGTGTGGCCAGTCGCGAAGAATATGTCACGGACATCGCTGTGCTGCCGGATGGAGCCACCTTGGTGCTGCAGGCCGGAAAACGTACCTTGTCACTGAAAGCGGACGACCTCGAACACTACAAAGGTGAGCGTGGACGTCGTGGTAACAAACTTCCACGGGGCTTCCAGAGGGTAGATGCGCTGCTCGTCGAAAACCTCAATTAACCGCGCTAGAGCGCTCGATCTACGATTTAACGAGTAGATCGACGCTTTGCCGCTGGAGTCGGAACGCATATTCACGGATGATATGGCCTTTCCAAGCGCCGGCGTGGCCGAGCGTTCTTCATATTTATTGAGTATTTTCACTGTGGTGTGCCTTGTGGCAACCACCTGGATGGGACGATGACTGCTCTGCGCCTTCCTTTTATTTTGATGCTCGCTGGCGTTCTTGGCCTGGCGGGTTGCAGCGTTCACCAACCGGTGTCGCTGTATCAGCTGGACAGCGGAAGTCCGGCTCAGCCTGCGCAAAGCGCGGGCATGGCGGTATTGCTCGGCCCGGTAACGGTTGCCGATTACCTGCAGCGTGAAACGCTGTTGCAGCGTCAGCCGGATGGCAGTCTTCAGGCCTCGACCGATGGTCGTTGGGCCGGCAGCCTTTCTTCCGACATCGATCAACTGTTGCTGCGTCAGGTAGCGGGTCATCTGGACAGTCAACGTGTGGTGCTGGCGCCGGCGAGCGTGGGTTTCACGCCGGATGTTCAGGTACTGCTGACCATCACGCGCCTGGACTCGGGTGAGTCGCAACCGGCGATCCTCGATGCTCAATGGCGTTTGATCGACCGTCGCGGGCAGGTTCGCGATAACCGCATCGTTCATCTGCAAGAACAGCACGCGGGCGGTACAGCGGCGCAGGTTCAGGCTCAGGGTGTGTTGTTGCAGAAGCTCGCCGAACAGCTGTCGATCGCGCTCAAGCCATTGGCCAATCAGCCACCGATTGCAGAAGCGCCAAAAAAACCGGCGGCCAAGCCTGTGGCTCCGGCGACAGAGCAAGAGAAACAGCCGAAGATCCCGATGGCTGCGCCGATTCGTACGGATATGGAAGTGTTCAGGTTCTAAGGCCTGGATAGATTTCAAACAGAGCCCGCAGAGATGCGGGCTTTGTTGTTTCTGCGGGTTGGAATCTCCATCGCCTGTTCCGGCCTCTTCGCGGGCAAGCCTCGCTCCTACAGGTATTGCTTCGTACACAAATCGCGCGAACCACTCGAAACCTGTAGGAGCGAGGCTTGCCCGCGAAGGCATCAGGGCGGGCAACAAAAAAGCCCGCAGACAATCACTTGTCTGCGGGCTTCTTCACATCCGGGCTAAGGCTTACGCCCGACGCTCATGCATCCGCGCCAACTGTCGCTCCAGCATCGACGGATAAGGCTCCATCAACCGCTCCACGCAGCACGCACCCTCAGGGCTGGCAATCGGGCGGATCCGCGCACGCTGGCGAATCAGCGCGTCGTCACTGATCTTGCGCTCCACCAGCAGCAGATTGCGGCTGTGTTGCGACAGGGCCAGTGCGTCCTGGGCGGTTTCGGTCAGCAACAGGTCGATCTGGCTCAGGCCGAACAGCTCATCACCCAAGGTCACGCCCAGCTGCAATTGCAGGGTGATGCCGCTGTCGGCGACTTCGATCTGCAACTGATGGCCCAAGGCTCGCAGCAACTCGCCGCAGCAGATGGCGTTGGTCAGGTAGTCGTCGCCGCTGTCCTCGGTGTGGAACACCATCAGCGTGCTGCCATCGTTCAGGCTGTGCAGTTCGCCCTCATAGAGCGAGGCCGCCTGATCGAGGCAATCGCGATAACGTTTGAGCAGTTCTTCCAGGCGCGCCCGTGGCAGGCGGCGCAATTGATCCTGGGCGCCCAGTTGCACGGCTAGCACTGCGCTGTGTTGCGGCACGTTCGATACCGGCGTTCTGACTACTGGTTTCGCGGCTGTCGATTCGTCACGCAAATCGGCAAACGCATCGTCGTCATCTTCGTCTTCGACGGTGCTGACGATGTGCCGTGGCGCAGGTTTGAGGCTGGCGACAGGCTTGGTCTCGTCGAAACTCGGGTCGCGCAGGTTGCGCACTTCGAAGGACGGCTCGGCGTCATCGTCGTAATCGACGTCGTCGAACTCAGGTTCTGGTGCGGGCTCCGGCTCGGACGGTTCCGGCGCGAAGTTGGCGTGCAGCTGGCGAGCCAGGTCGCCGATTTCATCCTGACGGTCGGTGGCCGGGGTGTATTCGTCGATGTTGCGCAGCCACACGCGCAATTGCAGCAGCGGCGTGGAGATGTGCCGACCCAGGCGCAGGCTCAAGGCCAGCGACAGTGCCAACAGAATCGCACTCAAGATGCCCATGCTTTGCAGGCTGATGGTCATCGGCTGCTGGAACTGATCCATGTCCAGGCTGATGCGCAGTTGCCCGGCGGTCACGTCCTGGAAGGTGATCTTGCTCTGGTACATGCCCTCGGCTTCGCCCAGCAGGCCGTGCTTGGGACGCTGACCGGCTTCGGCGAGGATGCGGTTGTCCACGCTATAAATGGCGGCGTGGGCCACCAGCTTGTTCTTGGTCAGGTTGTTGAGCAGCACGTTGAGGCTGAGGATGTCGTTGGACACCAACAGCTCCGTGGCGGACGTGGCGGTCTGCGTGGTCAGGCTTTCGCCCAACGCATCTGCCTGCTCGTGCATGGCCTGCTTGAACTGCAAACCCATCACGCAGGCGTAGATCACCAGGGCCAGAGCGACCAGGATCACGTTATGGCTGGCGATGCGCAATGCAATCGGTACACGGCGGTGGCGCAGTGCACGGAAGATCAGCAGAAAGAAGTTATCGGTTTTAACTGGCGTGGGCCGGTTCACTTGAGCTCGGCTCTTTTGTCCGTGAAGTTGACGCGCAGTATAGCGACAGGCCCTAGACCGGCAAAGCGCTCACGGTGCCCGATGGTCACTGAAAGTGGGTAGAATGCGGTTTTTTTCCACCTGCGGGGGTGCGCCTTGCGCGAAATCGTCCTGATAAACATCACTGGTGAGGACCGTCCGGGTCTGACCGCGGCCATTACCGGCGTTCTGGCCCAGGGTGGTGTGAACATTCTCGACATCGGTCAGGCGGTGATCCACGACACCTTGTCGTTCGGCATCCTGGTTGAAATTCCTGACACCGAGCAAGGCAAGTCGGTGCTCAAGGACATCCTGTTCAAGGGCTATGAGCTTGACCAACAGGTGCGTTTCACGCCGGTGTCCGAAGAGGATTACCAGCAATGGGTCGGTAATCAGGGCAAAAAACGCCACATCGTGACGCTATTGACCCGCAAAGTGACTGCCGGGCAATTGCAGGCCGTGAGTTCGATCACCGCCAAATATGGCCTGAACATCGACCACATCGATCGCCTGTCCGGGCGCATGCCGCTGGATACCCCGGCCGATAAAGGCAAGGGCTGCATCGAGTTTTCCGTGCGTGGCGAAGCGGCGGATCCACAAGCGTTGCGGGCCGAGTTCCTCAGCGTCGCCCAGGAATTGAACGTCGACATCGCCTTCCAGGAAGATTCGCTGTTCCGCCGCAACCGTCGTCTGGCGGTGTTTGACATGGACTCGACGCTGATCGAAGCCGAAGTCATCGACGAACTGGCCAAGGCGGCCGGTGTGGGCGATCAGGTTTCGGAGATTACCGAGCGGGCGATGGCCGGCGAGCTGGATTTCCGTGCCAGCTTCAAGGAACGCCTGGCGTTGCTCAAAGGGCTGGATGTCAGCGTGCTGGATTCGATCGGTGCCTCGCTGCGCCTGACCGAAGGCGCCGAAACCCTGTTCGCCGAACTCAAGCGTCTGGGCTACAAGACCGCGATTCTGTCGGGCGGCTTCACCTACTTCGCCAAGCAATTGCAGGCCAAGCTGGGCATCGACTACGTGTTCGCCAACGAGCTGGAAGTGGTCGATGGCAAGGTCACCGGCGTGGCGGTCGAGCCGATTGTCGATGCGCAGCGCAAGGCGGATCTGCTGAAGGAGCTGGCGCACAAGGAAGGCTTGCGTCTGGAGCAGACCATTGCGGTCGGCGACGGCGCCAACGATTTGCCGATGCTGGCGATTGCCGGGCTGGGCGTGGCATTCCGCGCCAAGCCACTGGTCAAGCAATCGGCGAAGCAGGCGATCTCCACGTTGGGGCTGGATGGCGTGCTGTATCTGCTGGGCTTTCGGGATCGTGACGGGCAGCTCTGAGTCTTGTATTGACTGATAGGGCCTCTTCGCGGGCAAGCCTCGCTCCTACAGGTAATTGCGTACCCCTGTAGGAGCGAGGCTTGCCCGCGAAGGACGCACCGCGGTCTCAGGACTTCACCCTCAAAGCGTCTGCCACAACGAATCAAACTCCTCCTCGATACCAACCACGCCGCTCCCCGCGGCGTTGTCGTTTCTGGCGGCCTCAAGCGACCGATACGCAAACTGATTGAAGCTGTTGGTGCTCGACACCCGCCGATCCAGTCCGGCCCGGCGCTCCTCGCCGTTGGTGTTGATCAGCACCTTGTGCCCTTCCTGGAACGGCAGGCGCGGAGCGAGCAGGGTGGCCGGCAAATCTATCGCGCTGATGGCCGGCAGTAACAGGCCGCGCAGGTAGTGACTGTGGTCGTCCCGGGTGCGCACCAGTTGCAGGCCGCAAGGTTCGGCGTATGGCGCGACTTGCTCGATGCCCATCTGCGTGCCGCCGCCGCGAACCTGGCGGATCCAGCGCACCACCGCAATGCTCCAGCCTGCGCCCGCCGTGTCCTCGATGCCGACCATCTCGCCAGCCTGTAACTCGGCAGGTACAGCGTCAGGCCAGGCCAGGCAATAACCGCCCGGGCTGTGATTGATCACGGGCAGGGCGTACGTCGGAAAGTGGCGGTCGCTGGCTTCGTGACTGTCGTCATTCTGCAGCTGCCGGTATTCGATTTCTTCGTAGGGCAGCAGCGTGTCAGCGGTGCCGTGGGGCGCTGCGTCGAAGGCATGGCTCCATTGGTCTTTTTCCCGGAGCGCGGGCGATATCGCCGTGAACTGCGCACGGCGGGCGCCGGGGTTTTTCAGGATTTCGCTGAACGGGCGCTGCCCGCCCAGATAGAAATGCAGCGCGCTCATGCCCACGCACAAGGTCAAGGTGCCTTGACTGGCGGTGCGCTGGAAACTGCGCTCGACCGCCTGCCCCCACGCGGCCCTCAGGTGTTGCAGCGTATCCAGGCTCAGACCTGCCGGCACCGGGAGTGGCGACTCACCGTCGTTTTTTTCCAAATGGGCATCGATGGCTGCGACCAGCGGCTGCGGATCGAACCCCAGCAAACGCTCCTGTTGCCCGGGCCGGAATTTCGAGCGGTAACGCGGCCCGATGTCGAGTTCCGGGGCGATGGCAAACAATCCATCGGCCGGTGTTTCCGGTTGCAGCTTGATCAGTTTGCTCCACGGCTCCAGCACTTCGGCGAGCCGCGCGATCTGGTTCTGGCGCAGTTGATTGCAACGTGCGGCGCCCACTAGCAGGGCGACCACGTACGTCTGTTCGATGCTCAGGTTTTGCGTCTGGCTCGCCAATTCATCGCGCAGGTTCAGATGCTGCAGTCGAAGGCTACAGGCGATTCGATACAGCTGGTGCAGCTCCAGCCACACGCCTTCCGGCACCGGGCAATAGAGTTGGGTGGCGCGGATCAGTGATCCGTTGAGGCAATGCATCGCCCGTTGCAATGCCAGGGCCAGCAGCGGCGCACGGTCCTTGCTGAAGCGCGGCGTGATGCGCACGACGATCTGTTTATAGCCGATCGCCAAGTGGCTTTGCAGCGCCTGGCAGAGGTTGGCGATCTTGCTTGAACGCTCGTCGAGGGTAATCGACTGGTGCAGGAAATGCCGCTCCAGGTGTTTGCAGACGTAATACACCTCGGGTCTTAGCAGTTCGAGCAATTGCAGGCGATTGTCGCTGGGCGTCAGTAACTGGTTCAGTTCGCTCAAGCCCTGATAGAGCTGGCGAGCGGTTTCGCCGATGTTGGCTTTGGGCAGCTTGGCGATCCAGCGCTTGAGGTCGCGCGGGGTGGCTTCGCAGAACGACAGGCGCAACTGTGCGGGGACAGGGGTGCGCAGCTGAAGGTGGGGACTGGTCTCATTCATGCGGTGGACAAACTCCAACCGGGAAATGGGCAGTGAATGACCAGACTTTAGCAGCTATGTCTTGGGGGCGCGCATTGCAATGCCTGTTCACTGTAGGAGCGAAGCTTGCTCGCGAAGAGCCGGAGGACGCCGCGGATCATCAGACAGATCCCGGTTGTCATTGACGACCTTCGCGAGCAAGCTTCGCTCCTACAGTAGAGCAGCGTTGGATCAGGCTTTCGGCAGGCCCATGCCCTGGCCCATCTGCACCGGCGAACCGGCCGCCAGTTCTTCAGCCCACTGCACTTGATCCGGGCCGAACAGCACAACAGCCGTCGAACCCAGTTTGAAACGACCCAGTTCCGCACCTTTCTCCAGGTGGATCGGCGCACGGGCAGCTTCGTCGTAGCGGAAGGTTTTCAGCTCGCGTTTCGGTGGAGTTACCAGACCCGCCCACACGGTTTCGATCGACGCCACGATCATCGCGCCCACCAGCACCACGGCCATCGGCCCGCGCTCGGTGTCGAAAATGCACGCCACACGCTCGTTGCGGGCGAACAGTTCCGGAACGTTTTCCGCAGTGGTCTGGTTGACCGAGAAAATCCGCCCCGGAATGTAGACCATCTCGCGCAGCGTGCCGGCCAGCGGCATGTGCACGCGGTGGTAGTCTTTCGGCGACAGGTAAATCGTCGCGAAATCACCGCCCATGAACGGCGCTGCGTTGGCCGCGTCACCGCCCAGCAGTTCCAGCACGCTGAAGCTGTGGCCCTTGGCCTGGAACACGCGACCGTGCTCGATCGGGCCGAGCTGGCTGACCGCGCCGTCGGCCGGGCTGAGGATGGCGCCCGGGGTTTCGTCCAGCGGACGAGCGCCGTCTTTCAAGGCGCGGGTGAAGAACGCGTTGAAATGCTCGTAGGCGGTCAGGTCTTCGACCAGGGCTTGGGACATGTCCACCTGATAACGCTTGGCGAACCACGCGGTGAACGCATTCTTGAACCAGCGCACACGGCATTCGGCGATGCAGCCGGCCAGTCGCGAGAGCAAGTGGTGGGGCAGCAGGTATTGGCTGAGGATAAACAAACGCTTATTCATTAACTGTCCTTAAAAACCTTAAATCTCTACAGGCGTATCGGGATGGTTACCCCATTCGCCCCAGGAGCCGGCGTAGCCTTTGACCCGCGGATAACCGAGGGACTTGGCCACCAGATAGGTGAAGCCAGAACGGTGGTGAGTCTGGCAGTGGGTAATCACTTCTTTGTCTTTGCTGATCCCGAGTTGTTCGAGGATCTGCGGCATGTCCGTGCGGATGCGCAGGTTGCGCGTCCGGTCCATGCCCGCGGTCCATTCGAAATTGACCGCGCCGGGAATGTGTCCGCCCTTGGCCGCCAGGACTTTCTCGCCGGAGTACTCCAGCGGCCCGCGCGCATCCCAGATCGCCAGGTCGGCGGCGCCGAGACGGCTTTGCAGGTATTCGCGGGTGGCGGTGGGTTCGTCGTGCAGGGTCAACGCAACCGGGCCGCCGACCGCGGGCGGGATCTGGATCGACATCGGCGAGCCTTCCGCCAGCCATGCCGTCAGACCGCCGTCGACATAGTGATACTTGTGGTGGCCGATGACATCCAGCAACCAGATAAAACGCCCGGCCCAACCGCCGCCTTCGTCGTCATACACGACGTAGACCGCATCGGGGTTGTGGCCCAGCTCGCCGAACAACGCTTCGAGAGCCGCTTGCGGCGGCATCAGGCCCGGCGCCGGTGGCTGGCCGAGTTGCGTGCGTTTCGGATCGACGAAGCGCGCGCCGGGAATATGCCCTTCGGCATAGCGGGCGCTGCTGGTCAGGTCCACCAGAATCAGATCGCGGGCGTCGAGGCGAGAGAGCAAGTCGCTCGGTTCGATCACCAGCGGCAAGCCAGAGAAGTCAGACATGTGAGGTCTCCAGAGCACAAAGGGGAGGATTGTAGCGGGTCATTGGCCGCGATGGCTAAAGGTGTGCAGGGCTTTCTCGATGCACTGCGCGGTTTTGCCAAAGGCTTGCACGGTAATTTCGGAGAACGGCCCGCCGCCCTGGTCCGCCACCACGATCATGATCACGCGGCCGTTGTTGACCAGCGAGCGCAACAGCAGGTGTTCGCCACCGAACTGCGAGCGCAGGCTGGCCGGCAGCAGTGCCGAAAATTGTGCGTTGTTGGCCGGGGTCAGGCGTACCTGGGCTTGCTGCGAGAGCAGGCGTTGCAGCACGGTGCTTTGGCTGACCACGAAATTCAGGCCGGCCGTTTCTTTCGGCAACCCGGCAATCTGGTGCACGCGCAGATTGGCGTGCGTGCGGTCGGCCATCAGGATCATCACCCGGCGCATGCCACATGCAACCAGTGCGTCGCGGGCCGAGTTGGTCAAGTGCATGGCATTGGTGAAACGACTCGGCTCCACCAGCAGCTCGGCGCATTGTTTGCGCCACTTGGCCAGGTCCTCGGCGGTCGGCGCCGGGGCTGGCAGCAAACCGGCGTGCACACGGTTCATGCCCTGCGGCCAGAGCAGCGCGACGGCGGGGTGCCAGAGGTCTGGCATGGCGTGCTGGCGCGCACTGTTGGCGGCCTGCTGGTGAAGTTGCTGCTGCACCTCGTCCATCGGCATTTGCAGGTAAAGGCTGGTCAGGTACTGCCAGCGTTCACTGTGCGGACAGTCCCAGGCGTGCTGTGCCGACAGCGCCAGACCGTTGGCCAGCAACACCGTGTTGGCCGGCTGATTGAGCCAGCGGCGCAACGTCGGATCGTCATCGAGACGGTTCTGCTGGCGCAATGGATGATCGCTGTCGCGCGCGATGCGCAGGACTTTCACCAGTTCCCGTTGCTCATTGAGTAACAGCTTGTAACCCTGCTGCACCCAGTTCGGCAGGTGCCAGATTTCCACCAGGGCCTGACCGATTTCCAGCAGGCGTACGCCGAATAATTGTTTCTCGACTTTACGTGCGGACTCGCCCTTATGGATGACCCGCAGCTCCCATTCTTCGAGCAATTGCGGATGGGTCAACGCCAATGGCCATAGCGGCGATAAAAACAGCAGGCTGCCCCAGTGGATGTCCTGCCACAGCCGCGCCAGGCGAGCGGCGAAAAAGCCGTTGGCCTGTTGCGTCGCGTGCTGGCTGATCATCTGCAACTGACGCAGGGCCACGGGAATGTCCGATTCCGGCATCGCGGGCAGCCGTGCGAGCAGTTCTTCGGTGCGCTTCAAACCGAGGCGATTGATCGCCACCTCAAGGTTTTCCGCAGGCTCGGTCATGCTGCCGTGGGTGTGCCGGTTGGCTTCACGAATCACGCTCAAGGCCAGGGCGGGGCTGTCCTGCATCAGCTCGGCGATATCGCGCAACGAGCTGCGGTTGTCGCCGATGGCCTTGCAGACCCGGTCATGACTGCCTTGCGGAACGGGCAGGTGCACGCCGTCCAGAAGCTTTACCCAGCCTTGGAGAGTGTTTGGTTTTGGAGTTGGAACGTTCGTTTCGTTAGCCATGGTTGGACGCGATCATCGTCTGCATTACCTATGCCCGAAGTGGGCCAAATTGGCTTTTCGCCTGAACTGGCTATAGTCTGGCGCAGTTTTGCCGATAAGTAGAAGAAGAGATTTTTTAACTTCCGAATATGACCTTGAACCCGACTCAGTAAGTGCTCTCCTACCTATGGCTAAAATAATCGGCATCATCGTCGTATTCGCGAGCGTGCTCGGCGGATACGTGCTTTCCCACGGCAAGATTGCCGCCCTGATTCAACCCTTCGAGGTGATGATCATCGGTGGCGCGGCCCTTGGTGCATTCCTCCAGGCCAACCCCGGTTACATGACCCTGCACGTGCTCAAGAAGTCCTTGAGCATGTTCGGATCGCGTTTCAATCACGGCTACTATCTTGAAGTGTTGGGGCTGATCTACGAGATCCTCAACAAGAGTCGCCGCGAAGGCATGATGGCCATCGAAGGCGACATTGAAGATGCCGCCGCGAGCCCGATCTTCGCCAAGTACCCGTCAGTGCTCAAAGACGAGCGCATGACCGCGTTCATCTGCGATTACCTGCGCATCATGTCCTCCGGCAACATGGCTCCCCATGAGCTGGAAGGCCTGTTCGACATGGAACTCTACAACCTCAAGGAAGACCTCGAACACCCGTCCCACGCGGTGAACGGCATCGCCGACGCCATGCCCGGTTTCGGTATCGTCGCGGCGGTATTGGGTATCGTGGTGACCATGGCGTCCCTGGGCGAAGGCGACCAGAAGTCCATCGGTCTGCACGTGGGTGCGGCACTGGTCGGTACCTTCTTCGGTATTCTCGCGGCGTACGGTTTCTTCGGTCCGCTGGCCCACTCCCTGGCCCACGATGCCAAGGAAGAGCTGAACGTCTACGAAGCCATCAAGGCCTCGCTGGTGGCTTCGGCTTCCGGCATGCCGCCATCGCTGGCTGTAGAGTTCGGACGCAAGGTTCTGTACCCGGCGCACCGTCCTAGCTTCGCTGAGCTGGAACAAGCGGTTCGCGGTCGCTAAGTCATGGAAAATAATCAGCCGATTATTATCAAGCGCGTCAAGCGCATCGCCGGCGGGCATCACGGGGGCGCCTGGAAAATCGCCTTCGCCGACTTCGCGACGGCGATGATGGCGTTCTTCCTGGTGTTGTGGCTGCTGTCCACCGCGACACCGGAACAGAAACTCGCCATCGCCGGTTACTTCAAAGACCCGATCGGCTTTTCCGAAAGCGGTACGCCGTACATCATCGATCTGGGCGGCACCCCGACCCTGGCGCCGGAAAACACCCTCAACCCCGAGGTGAAATCCCAGCCGCAGCCGGACAAGGTGACGGTCGACGCCGAGCAGGTCGAAGGCATGGCCGAGATGGTGGAGAAGGAACGCCTCGAACTGTTGCTGCAAGAACTGCAGAACAAGGTCGAAGAGAATCCGCAACTGAAGAAATTCAAGGACCAGATTCTGTTCGAAATCACGCCGGACGGTTTGCGCATCCAGATCGTGGACGCCGAAAACCGCCCGATGTTCGACTCCGGCAGTGCGCGCCTGAAACCGTACTTCGAAGACATCCTGCTGGCCATGGCCGACACCATCAAAGCAGTGCCGAACAAGATCAGCATCAGCGGCCACACCGACGCCAAGCCGTACAGTGGCCAGGGTGATTTCGGCAACTGGGAGCTTTCAGCCAACCGTGCCAACGCTGCACGTCGTGCGCTGGTGGCGGGCAGTTATCCGGAGCAGCAGATCGCACGCGTGGTCGGTTATGCCTCGTCGGCATTGTTCGATCGCGAGAACCCGCTCAACCCTGTCAACCGCCGCATCGACATCATCGTGCTGACCAAAAAAGCCCAGCGTGCCATCGAAGGTTCGCAAGGCGCGGAGCCGACTCCGGAGCCGACGCAAGGGCAGGGCGGCCCGGGTGAAGTGCCGGCCGATCCGAATGTATTGCCGGCGGATAAAGAACCGCTGCCGGCGCATGAGCTTCGCGAGCGTTTGAATCTGTTCGATGACCCGGCACCGAAACCGGCTGAACCGCCGAAGCAGTGACCCACAAAAAAGCCGACAGCGATGTCGGCTTTTTTATTTCACGGGTTTGAAGGCCGTGTGAGGTCCCTTGTAGGAGCCAGCTTGCTGGCGATGGCGGCCTGGCTGGCGTGGGTTTTTTGGTGTGTACATATCCATTCCTGCGGTAACGGCCGCCTATGGTTTCGCTCTTACAGCGAGTCACTTTGGAAAAGCCCCAAAGTAACCAAAAGGCTCTTGCCCCTTTCGTTCGGTGGCTCGCTAATGCTCACCATGCCCATCGGCCATCCATGCCGGGTTGCCCACTGCGCAGAACCTGCGCTCGGCCTCTCGAGGGGGCGCTCAGATCAAAAGCGGAAGGCGAGCTAACGCTCGGCCTGATGAGTGGTGAGAAGCGAAAGCAAACGCGATTCCCTGTAGGAGCCGGCTTGCCGGCGATAGCGGTGGGTCAGGCAATAAGTACGTGACTGAACGGACGCAATCGCCGGCAAGCCAGCTCCTACAGGTATTGCGCTCGTCCCGGTGTCGCCAAACTACGTCGAATTTGCAGGCACCAGGACAGCCATGACACTTTGGATGTGCAGGGCTGTGCACCGAAAATGAGAAAGCCGCGAGATGATCACGGCTTTTTTTGTTTCTGCGAGAAGCGGCCTAGTAGCTGCTCTCCGGCAAACTCGCAATGATCGAGCGATAGCTGTTCATCCGTTGCTGCTGCACGCGACCTTCTTCCAGTGCCTTGAGCAATGCGCAACCCGGTTCGCGGTCGTGCTTGCAGTCGCGGAAGCGGCAGGTGCCGATCAGGTCGTTGAACTCGATGAAACCGGCTTCGACGTCGGAGCGGCTGACGTGGCCCAGGCCGAATTCGCGAATACCCGGGGAGTCGATCAACTCACCGCCACCGGGGAAGTGGAACAGCCGCGCGGTCGTGGTGGTGTGGGTGCCCTGGCCGGACAGCTCGGACAACGGGCCGACGCGGGTTTCGACTTCCGGCAGCAGGCTGTTGACCAACGACGACTTGCCGACGCCGGACTGGCCGACGAATACGCTGATGCGTCCGTCCAGTTGTTCCTGAAGTTGCTCCATGCCATTGCCGTGGTGCGCCGACACTTCCAGTACCGGATAACCCAGCGTGCGGTAAACCGCGAGCAAGGCATTCAGCGCCGGGGCGTTCTGCTCGTCGATCAGGTCGAATTTGTTGAGCAGCAGCAACGGCCGGATGCCGGCGTGCTCAGCAGCGACCAGATAGCGGTCGATCAGGTTGGCGTGAGGCTCGGGCAGCGGCGCGAAGACGATGACGATCATGTCGACGTTGGCCGCCACCGGCTTGAGCTGGCCACGACTGTCCGGGCGGCAGAGTTCGGTTTTGCGCGGCAGTTGCGCCACGATCACCCCGATGCCCTGGTTGCCGGCACGCCAGACCACCTGATCACCGGTCACCAGCGCCGGCAGGTTGGCGCGCAAGTGGCAGCGGAACACCTGGCCGGCCAAATCGCCATCGAGGGCTTCGACTTCGACCTGCACACCGAAGTGTGCGATCACCAGGCCGGTCTGTTCCGGACCCAGGTCGCCACCCTCAAGTGCCTCGACAGCCGAGGACTCGCGTTTGGCGGCGCGGGCAGCGCGTTCGCCCTGAATCTTTTCGATGCGCCAGTTTTGACGACGATTGAGTTGGCGTTTGGCCATGGGTGTTCCGTATCAAGAATGCAGCGATTAGGTAAAACGGCCGCGAGTTTAGCACGCCCGGCCACCTCCCTAGGCTAAACTGCGCAGCATTGCCTAGGAGCCGACACATGCAAAACCCGCAGAATCTGATCTGGATCGACCTGGAAATGACCGGTCTGAACCCTGATACCGACGTCATCATCGAGATGGCCACCATCGTCACTGACAGTGATCTGAACACCTTGGCCGAAGGGCCGGTGATCGCGATTCACCACAGCGATGAAATCCTCGCCGGCATGGACGAGTGGAACACCCGTCAACACGGCGGCTCGGGCCTGACCCAGCGCGTGCGCGACAGCCGCATCAGCATGGCCGAAGCGGAAGCCGAGACCATCGCTTTCCTGGAGAAGTGGGTGCCGAAGGGCAAGTCGCCGATCTGTGGCAACAGCATTTGCCAGGATCGCCGCTTCCTTTATACGCACATGAAATCCCTGGAAAGCTTCTTCCACTACCGCAACCTCGACGTCTCGACTCTGAAAGAGTTGGCCGCACGCTGGGCGCCGGACGTGCGCGACAGCTTCAAAAAGGGTAGCACCCACCTGGCGCTGGACGACATCCGCGAATCCATCGCCGAGCTGCAGCACTACCGCAAGCATTTCATCAAATTCTGATTCAGCAGCGCCTGTGCTGACGCTTTCGCGGGCAAGCCTCGCTCCTACAGGGGCGCGTTGTGCCCGTAGGAGCGAGGCTTGCCCGCGAAGGGAGCGACGCGGCCTATCTCCGTGATCGCCCCCTTTTGGTGCTGCACCTAAATGGCTAGACTGCGCGCCTTCCTGCAAGGACCGCCACCATGTTGCTGATGCTTTACCTGATCGCCATCACCGCCGAAGCCATGACCGGCGCACTGTCTGCCGGCCGTCGCGGCATGGACTGGTTTGGCGTGGTGCTGATCGCCTGCATCACGGCGTTGGGCGGCGGTTCGGTGCGCGACGTACTGCTCGGTCACTACCCGCTGACTTGGGTCAAACACCCGGAATACCTGGTGCTGACCTCGGTTGCGGCCATGGTCACTGTTTTCACGGCCCGCTGGATGCGCCACCTGCGCTCACTGTTTCTGGTGCTCGACGCCGTGGGGCTGGTGGCGTTCACCCTGATCGGCTGCATGACCGCGCTGGAAATGGGCCACGGCATGCTGGTGGCCTCGGTCAGCGGCGTGATCACCGGGGTGTTCGGCGGCATCCTGCGCGACATTTTCTGCAACGACATCCCGCTGATCTTCCGCCGCGAACTCTACGCCAGCGTCTCCTTCGCGGCGGCGTGGTGCTACATGCTGTGCATCTATCTGCAACTGCCCGGTGAACAGGCCATTCTCATCACCCTGTTTGGTGGCTTCTTGCTGCGGTTGTTGGCGATTCGTTTTCACTGGGAAATGCCGAAGTTCGTTTATAACGACGAGCAATGAGTGGCAATGCTTACATTCGTCAAGAACGGCACGAATGACCTATAAAGTTGCGGTATATATGTAGCGCTTGTCAGGCGAGTAATTAAATAAGCTGTGGTTTTCCACTGTTTAAATAGGTTACTTGCATGTCTGATTCAGACTCGACAAACGCGCAGCCCGGCGCGCATCAAACGTTGATAATAAAGTCGATTCCCGACTGGTTGATTCGTGCGCCTGCCGAAAGACGCCTGGCATTGAAAAACGCCGGGGTTGTTTTTCCTGACTGGTACCGCTCGGCAACCGCCGCCACTCATGAGACCTTGAAGCAGGCAACTCAACGTAGTTGGGTTTCGCAAACCCGGGTGGACCGCCTGTTTGAAGGCCTTGCCGACGTTCGCGCATTTGCCGAGCCATTGCTGACTCAGGCCCTGAAAAGTCAGTTCGAGATAGAACTGGATGTCAGGAAAACGTACCTGCGACTCTATGTCCCCAAAGATTTACCGGTCCGCTATGAAGTGACGACGATTTCACTTCTGGATGCTGCCTTGCATAACTTCGAAATGAAGGAGACGGCAACGCATTACTTTGACAGCGCTTCATGTTTTATCACTGAGCCCGGTGCGGCCGGGCAGTTCGATGTTCTTCAGATTGATAGTCGCTTGTCTGTCGCGGCATTTGCCTCGCTGTGCCGACAACTTGATATCGGAGGGCGCTATAACCAGCAACTTGAGGCGCTGTTATTACCTGCGGATGCTGCGGCCAGGGCGATGCTGGCAAACAAAGTCATAACCAGTCAGCAGGATCGATTCAGGGTGGCGACACTCCTGGCGCGAATGAAAGGGGACATTGGGCACGCTGAACAGGCGCTGTTGCCGGGCCTGCTCACAGAGCAAAAAATACCGATGCCTGGCGCAACAGCGCTGCGTTTGTATCAACTGAGCCTCCTGGGAACGGCGTTGACCGGCATCGTGCTGTTCTCGGCGGATCCAGAACATTCTCGCGAAGTTGAACCGGTGATTGCCTACATCCCCGATGACCCTGAGCACCCGCTGAAAACCTATGCCTCCACCCGCGAATTCGTGGACGAACTGACCCGGCGATTGCGCTCTACCGATTACCAGCGTTTTTTTGCCCGATTTGTCGCTCACGACCAACGAGGCACTTTTTTCGCCACGTTGCTAAATTTGCTCAACGCCGCAGCCCCCGATGCGCGGCCCAACCTCAGGATGCAAACACAGCGCGTGGGTCCGCAATTGTGGACCTGGCTGTATCAATCCCGGTTGAACCAGATCCTCAATGACGCGCGCGTCATGGCCGTGTCTACCGCAGACGAAGACCGCAAGTCGCGTTGGGAACAATGGGACCGCCTGGAAAAAGTCGCCACCATTGTGCTGGAGGTCGCGGCGCTGGCGGCGATTCCGTTCGTGCCGTTTCTGGGCGAACTGATGTTGGCCTATACCCTGTACCAACTGCTGGACGACACGTTTACCGGCATCCTTGATTGGGCCGAAGGGCAGTTGATCGAAGCGTCGGCGCATTTGCTGTCCATTGCTGAAACGGTCGCCCAGTTGGGCGCGTTTGCCTTGGGCGGCCTGGCCGTCGGCAAACTGCTGTCCGTCACCCCCGGCGCTTTCGTCAACCGCTTGAAAGTCGTTGATTTGGGGGCGGGCCAGCAACGATTGTGGAATCCCGATCTGAGTGCGTATGAGCGTGCGGTGCGCTTGCCAGCCGACTCCCGGGCTGATGCGCTCGGTTTACATCGGCATCAGGGCGCGAGCGTGCTGCTTCTGGATGGGAAAACCTATGAAGTGGTGCCCGAGGCTGACGGGGATGCCTATCGCATTCGCCACCCGGACAGGCCGGATGCCTACAAACCACAACTTGCTCACAACGGCGCAGGAGCGTGGGCGCATGAGGTTGATCGCCCCATGGAGTGGCGGCGCGCACAGCTGTTTCGTCGCCTGGGGCATTCGGTGGCCGAGTTTTCGGATGTCACGGCTGGACGCATTCTGGCGGTGAGCGGCATCGACGAGGCAGTGCTGCGCGACATGCACGTTCATACCCGGCGCCCCCCGGCCTTGCTCGAAGACACCATCCGGCGGTTCAAACTCGATCAGCAGATTCAGGCGTTCATCGCGCAGATGCAAAGCACCGATTCGCAGGTGTATTTGAAAGCCGATCGGCAGATGCAGGTGCAACTGCTGCGAGCTCAGGGCGTCAGCCTGCAGGACAGCCAGCTGCGAAGCGGCGATGTGGTTCGAAGCGTGGTTGAAACACTTGAGGATGCACAGCTGAAAAAACTGCTGGGTGAAAGCCCGGCGTTTGGCGATTCATTGCCAGGAATCGACGTGCGAGCCGCCGGGCTGCGACTCAGAATCGCGGGTTGGGCACAGGAAAGTCGCGCCAGTTTGTTCGAGGCAAGTGAGCACCACTTTGAGCTGAGCAGTGATGAAAACACCCGACAGATACGCCGGATTTTTCCTGATCTGCCCAAAACCATCGCTGAAGAATTATGGCGCCATGCAGCGGCTGCCGATCGCCTTCACATGCAGCACAACCCCGGAATCACCCGGCGAATGGCGCATGAAGCGCTGTTCTATCTACGGGAGGTGCGCCTGAGCAGGGCGTACGAAGGGCTTTATCTGGAGACGAGTGCGAATCCGGACTCCGACAGGTTGGCGCTGCATAGGCTCGAAAGCCTGAACGGCTGGTCGCCAGAGGTGCGCATCGAAGTGCGAGAGGGCAGCATTGACGGTGCGTTGGTGGACAGTATCGGTGGTCCCGAGGCCCCGATCCGCAAAGTCCTGGTCAGACAGGATGGCCAGTACCAAGCCTACGATGGCTTCGGCAAGGAGCTGCACGCATTCGACGATCTCTACGGCGCTGTCCAGCATGCTCTTCCCGATGTTCAGCGCCGGGCGTTGGGTTTGCCTCATGTCGGGCAGGGCGTGGGGCTTCGGCAGGCGGTCAGGCAACAATCACTGATGCCTCGCTCGCAAGCCCGGGCCTTGCTGGGACAGCCGCCTTTGGAGGCGGACGCTCGTTCGCCCATGGGGCTGGCCGTGGGGCGTACCGGCTATCTGTTGGGCGGTGGCGATTTCGTACCGGAGCCGGTGCGCTCCGTAGGGCAGCGGCTTCAAGCGCTGTACCCGACGCTCTCCGAGGAAGAAATGACGACGCTACGCAGCGAGCGATTGATCGGGGAGCAGGTGTTGGCCGTTGCGCGCCTGGAGAATGAGTACGTCACGTTGGTCAATGATTTGGAGATGTGGAGCAATGACGTGCCTCCCCGTCATCCGGCCACGGGATCGATGCTCACAGACAATGAACTCTCTATTCAGCGCCAGGGCAGAAAGCTGTTCGCGCAGGAGTTGCAGGCGAATTGGAGTCGCAGGCTGACGATGGCCAACCGCTACACACCGACCATGCTTGATTACGATCTGGAGATACTCGGTGAGTTACCGGTGTTGTCGGCAGACTTCAGCCATGTTCGTGAGTTGTCTTTGAGCAGCAGCGCCGGGTTGGGCGGGCATTCCTTTCTCGCCAGCTTCCCGGGTGTGCGGTACCTGACATTGTCAGGCTTCGCGCTGGAGACTTTGCCCATGGAAATCTATCAGATGAGGGCACTGGAGACGCTGACCCTTGATGACTGTGCTATCGAACTGAATGAGGCAGCGGTCGAAGGCCTCGCGCATATGGAAGATTTGACGCTTTTACACTTGGACCACAACCCGCTTGGGCTGACCCCCGATGTTCGTTACATGAGCCAGCTGGACAGTCTCTACTTGAAAAACACGGGTTTGATGGAGGTGCCTGCCGGACTGTTCGATCTTGAACAGTTGGCATTCGCCGATCTGAGATTCAATCAGATCACCACATTGCCGGATGAGCTGTTTGAAGTTTCAGATGCTCGAGAGGTTAATTACAACTTGTTGGGTAATCCGTTAAGTGAAGCCTGCAGGTCGCGCATTGAGAGTTATATTGAGAACTCAAGTCTTGATAAAAAGATAATGATTCAATTTGATGGTGCGCTGGGTGAAGAAATCGATTGGCAGGAAGCGCCTGATTCGGACGACAGCGGAGTTGGTGAAGGTGATTCGGACTGAGTCGGCTGTAATACTTTGTAAGTGATTGGTTGGGTGGAAGGTTTCATGTTTAAGTTTGTGGTAATTACTGCATTGAGGCGCTGATTTTTTCTTGTTATTAATCGGTGATACGACCCGTTGAATCGATTAATAACCAGCAAGGAATGCGTCATGAGTAATGTTCAAGGCTTGACTGCTTCGGTAGAAAGTAACAAACCATCCATATCCGGATTATCAAGACTGGAGGTCCGTTTCGAAGCCCCCGGTGTCGAATCAAAAAAAGTGTATGCCAATGGGCGGATGCAAGTTCGCGTCTGGGTGTTCGTCGAAGCGGTAGATGAAAATGGTGATGCAGTTGAAATCGACCTTTCCCCGCTTCAATTCTCCGCAAAGCTGATTCATTTCCACAATGGCCAGCCATTGGAAGGGGAGTCGTATCAAAATCTGCCACTGGCTGGTTGGAATGCCAGTCGTTACGAAAACGGGTACACCCATGACGTGCCCGGAGGCGTTCAATCCGGTAGCGCAGGGAGCATCAGCGGAACACCAGTCGAGTTCTGGGTTTCATCGTCTATCGAAGGACAAGCACAAATCGCCGCCGAAGTGACGGTGCAGGGTAAGGTTTACCGAAGCAATAACACCCTGAATCCGGATGGCCGGAAGATTCCCCGCAGCGTTGTGATTCATGCGGAAAAAAGCCCTGTTTATGGCGTAGAGCAATTTACGTGGCAGTCGCATGAAATGCGCGGGTCGTTTGAGGGTGATCTATTGTTTCGATACCACTTGGGGCTGTATCCAGGTGGCAAGCAAGTAAAGTTACGGCGTTGGGAAAGTCGTCAGTACGAAGTCGGCGGCACCTACCCTGTTTTATTCTGTGACACGGGATTGATTCTGGGGCGGGATGCGCCGAGGTCCTTCGTGGGTGTCATTGCTCCTTCTCGGGCAACAGAGTTGGATGTCTATGTTTCTGAGTGGCGAAAGGTTGAAGTAAACCAGCGTTCGGGGGAGTTGACAGTTATAAAAGGTGTGCCTCCGCAGTATGTTTACACTAATCAAGTGAGAGTTGAACCTTTTCACTTTGTCGCTTTCGATGAGTTCGGTAATACGCACAATCTGTCGATTGAAATCGATATTCCTAATGATGAGTTTGTGTTGAGAAGAGGCTGAGAATCAATTGGGTCAAAGCTTTGATCAAGACATGTGCGTAGCTGATGTGCTGCGTGATGATTCAATATTCATGAGTTTTAGGGGTATCTGATAATGACAGTCAGTGAAGTGGCGAACGTCTATTCCAATGCGTTTAATTTTGATGAGTTTCTCTCCGGCGGGGTCGACCCCCGTACCGGTATTTACACCTGTTCGTTGATGTTGGGTGACATCAAGTCCGCAGACTTGAACGGTCCTTCTTTGCCAATCAGCTTGTCCTACAGCCCACTCAACAGTATCGACAGCGGTTTCGGCAGCGGTTGGTCGATGGCAATGACCCGTTACGACGCGGGCAATGAAATACTCGGTTTGTCCGGTGACGGAAGTTTCAAGACGAAGCAGACAGCCGCCCACCTGGTCTTCGATGAGTTGAAACTTGAGACGCTCAAGGTTGAACGGTCTGGGCCAGGGCGTTTTGACGTCATCCATAAAAATGGTGTGCGTGAAGAGCTGAAGATCTTTGAGGGCAGCGATGTAGCGGTGCCGATGAGGATCGTTGGCGCCAATGGCGCTGCCATCACGCTCGACTACACCGCCATCAACGGGCAACCGGCGCTGGTGGCTGTGAAGGACACACAACGTACGTTGCTGAGCATTTCCCGTACCAGGGGCAAGGTTACGCTGACGCAATACCCCGGCACCGAATGTGAAGCCAGCTTTGTGTTGTCGCTCGCTAACAACGCGGTGGCTTCCATTGATTTGCCCGTAGGCGGGTCCTGGTTTCTGACCTATGAGCCTTTCGGCAATCTCCAGTGCCTGACCCAGGTCGATTCGCCGCTAGGAGCGCGAGAGATAATCGGGTATCAGGAAGCGGGGCATCAATTCCCGCCCGGTTCGCCGATTCGCTCCATGCCTTATGTGATCTCCCACACCGTGTACCCACGGCAGAATCAGCCCGCGATCACAAAAAATTATGAGTTCTCGCAGAAAAATTTTCAGGGCTTCGATGACGACGGCAGGCGATGGTCCCCGGACGGTGACACGCTCTACAGGAGCTCGTCGGGCTATTTGTATTCTTCGACCGAAAAACTGATGGCGGGCACAAAGGTCCACAGCTCCACGGTGCGCACCTACAACAAATATCATCTGCTGGTTTCGCAGGTGACAACCTGTCAGCAGATGATCACCACCCGGTCCACGGTGTACCACATCGATTCGAGCAAGAGCTTTCTCGAGCAACCTGCGCAGTTTCGATTGCCCAAAGTCCAGACGTTACGCTACGAAAACCGCACCGCCGGGACATCGCGCGAAGAGCTTACCCACACCGAATTCGATGGGGCAGGCAACCTGCTCAAACAGGTCGGACCAGATGGCGTCACGACCCTGTCCGAATTTTATCCCGCTGCCGGAGCGGAGGGATGCCCTGCCGACCCATTGGGATTTGTCCGGTTCGAGAAGCAGAGAACCATCATCCCGGCATCACAAGCATCGGATAAACCAAGCGCCGCCTCGACGGTGATGCGTTATCGCTATGCCTTGCACGCCTCGTTGCAAGGTTCGCCGGTGACCGCCGTGCTGCCTGTCGAGGAGAGCTTTTATGAGCTGAGCGCAGACGCTGAAATTCTGCGTTCGAAAACACAACGGGTTTACGTCAATCAGCCTCATGACCGGCTGCGCCATGGCTTGCTGCAAAAACAAACCGTCACGCAGAACGCCTTGGCGACGGTTACCGAGTTTTCCTATGTGCTCGACAACAACCGGCTTGAAATTCAGAGCACCCTCAAGGGTTTCGATGGCACCGTCAAAACCGCGGCTCAGACACTCTCATCGCTCAACGGCATGAAGCTGGGCGAGCGCGGCGAAGACCAGGGAGCGGTTGCCTACACGTTCGACGCCATTGGCCGGCCCCTGAGCGAAACGTTTTCGCCGGGCACGGCCAACGCCGCCACCCGCCGCATGGTTTATCAGGCGGCCAGCAATAAAGCACCGGCGACGATGCTCACGACGGATGTGGCCGGCGTTCAGCAAAAAGTCGTGTACGACGGCCTCGGGCGCGTCGTCGCAGTCGAAGAGCAGGATTGCGATAACCCGGACGAAGCGGCCAGGACCCAGTTGCTCGTTATCTATACAGCGCGCCACGATGCGCTGGGCCAGTTAGTGGAACAAACGCATTCTGACTGGTGGGATGGGGTTGCGAGGCCGGTCAAGACCGGGTTTGTCTACGATGGCTGGGGACAGGTCAAGACCACGCTTCACGCTGACGGGCGCAAGGAGCATTGCACAATCGACCCTGTGGCCCGCACTGAAACCCGCTGGCTTGAGGGCATGGGCAAGTCTGTCACCGGCCTCAATGTTTTCGGCAAGCCTGATCATATCGAGTCGTTCAATATTGCGGGTGAAACCCAAGGCGCAATCGTTCATGGCTATGACGGCATCGGCCGAGCCATCAGCCAGACCGATCCTGTCGGCAACACCACCACCTATGAGTACGACGTGTTTAATCGGTTGCGGCGCAGCGTCTTGCCCGACGGGAACACCGTGCAGACCGACTACGCGCTGCACAGCCAGGCGTCGCTTGCCACTGAAGTGAAAGTGGCGGACCAAAGTCTTGGGCGGCAGACATTCGATGGCTTGGGCCGCTTGAGCGAAAGCACCGTGGGTGGACGCGCGTTCACTGCGGGCTACGCGGCAGGATTCACGCAACCGATCTGGCAGAAAAGCGCCAGCGATGAAAAAGTCGAGTTCGTTTATGCGCGCGATTTCGGCGGGCGCGTGACGCAACGCAAGGCGACCGGACTGGACGCCGAATTTACCTACAATCCGCTGCACGGTCAGTTAGCCAGTTGTGTCGAGCAGGGGCGGGAAGCGCGTTTCGAATATCACCCTTCCGGACGCCTGAAAAGTGAAACCACTGCGCACGCGGGCGTGGACCGGACGGCGTCGTACACGTACACGTTCGGTGGTCGGCCACTGACTTGCGTCGATGTGCTCGGTCAGGCACACAAGACGGGGTACGACGAATGGGGGCGGGCAAAGTCGTTTGAGCAGAATTCGCTCAAGGCCGATTTCATCTACAACGCCGTGGGCCTGCTGGAGCGGGTCGACTCGCAGGATACGCAGGCCAAGCGTTCCATGACGACCCGCCTGGTCTACGACGATCAGGGGCGAGAAATTTCGCGCAGCTTTGAGGTCAAGGGCGCTGCTACTCAGACCCTGAAATCGAGTTACGACCTCGCTGGCAAGCTGACGCAGAAGGTACTGGGCATCGGTGAAGACGTTCTGCGCGACGAACGCTTCGACTACGACATCCGAGGTCGATTGGGCCACTACACCTGTAGCGGAACGCTGCGGCCACGCGATCCTTTCGGCAAAGACATTATCAAGCAGACCTACGTTTACGATGCGCTGGATAACATCGTCAGCCTGCAAAACGATTTTCCCGGTGGCAGCAACACCACGACCTTCACCTACAGCGCTGTCGATCCCACGCAACTGATCGAGGTTCAGCACTCTCACGCGGATTATCCGCCGCCGGTTACGCTGCAATATGACGCCAACGGCCAGATGATCCAGGACGATCAGGCTCGTACGCTGAGCTACGACGCACTGGGGCGATTGACGCAAATCGCTGCGGCATCCGGGGCGGTGATGCGCGGCTATCACTACGATGCGCGCGATCGCCTGGTCGAGCTGTCACAACCCGGCGGGCCGGGTGCCCAGCGCTTCTACCATGACGGGCGGGTGATCAACGAGATCAGCGGTGCTGACCGTCGTACCTGTGGGCGCCAGTCCGGTTTATTGCTGGGGGAACAGCAGCAGGGCGCGGCCACCGGATTGACGCTGTTTGGCACAGACCTGCAGCAAAGCGTTTTGATCGCCGAGTCCGGTGCACAGCGCGACGAAGTTGCCTACAGCCCCTACGGATATCGTCCTGCCGAAGGCGGGATATTCAGCCAGGCAGGATTCAGCGGTGAGCAGCTTGATCCGTTGACCGGGCTCTATTTGCTGGGCAATGGTTACCGGGCCTACAGCCCGACGTTGATGCGTTTCCTCAGTCCGGACAGCTTGAGCCCGTTTGGCGCGGGTGGATTGAACCCATACGCTTACTGCCTGGGCGATCCGATCAATCGGGTTGATCCGACCGGGCATGTTTCCTGGCAATCTGCCTTGGGCGTTGGCCTTTCGTTGTTCAGTATCGCGACAAGCATCCTGACCTTTGGCGCAACCACGCCGCTGGCGGTCGCGAGCCTGACGTTGGCGCTGGCTTCCGGGATCGCCGGCATTGCGAGTGAGATTGCCCATGAAGTGATGCCGCAATCAGAGCTGGGGGACGTCCTCGGCTACGTGAGCCTGGGGTTGGGGTTGGCGTCTTTTGCGGCTGGGGCAGGGGCGGCCGCTCAGGGCGCCGGCAAGGTTGCGGGAGCGTTCCGGTCAGGTTTGAGCGGAGATGCGCGAGGGGCGGCCAAGGCGATGGCCAGCGGGACGGGCGGAAGTCGCTCTGGAGCCGGATCATCCCCCCCGCCTGCGGGAGCAGCGTCTTTAAGATGGAAGATCAAGTTTTACAACTCACAGCGCGGCGTTCCTGGTTTTGACACGCTGACAGACGACGGCAAGAAGAAATACTTTTTGTTCAAGAACGCTATTAATGATGAGGGGATATCGCCGGTCGAGGCAGCAGCGCGGCTAGGCAGCAGTACTTTCTATAACGAAATGGTGCCGTTTAGATCCCCAAACGCCAGACAGCTTCTCGAGCCGGGATACTTCAATTTCACCGGCGAAACCGAGATCAGGCTTAGTGGGGCCAAACGTCTGTTTTTTTACGCAAATAGAGACAAGCGATGGGTGACATTGTATTGGATCGGCCATACAAAAAAAGGAAGTTGAGGCCGAGGTGAGCATACGCGTCGTGAGTGGGTGGCGAGATCAGGCGTTGCGCAGTTCATGCTGACGCAATGCCCACTCCACATGCTCTCTCACCAACTCCGACGGGTATTCCCGTCGCGCCTTCAATGCTTCCAGTACCGGAATCGTTGAAGGCGCATTCCCCAAACCCACCGCCAGATTCCGCAACCAGCGCTCATAACCCGCCCGACGCAGCGGCGAGCCTTCGGTGCTGCTCAGAAACCGGTCTTCATCCCACATGAACAGCTCCGCCAGTTCAGCGTTGTCGAGGTTGTGCCGTGGCTTGAAGTCGCTTTCGCCGGACGGACGGGCAAAACGGTTCCACGGGCAGACGATCTGGCAGTCATCGCAGCCGAACACCCGATTGCCGATCAATGGCCGCAGATCCTCGGGGATCGCGCTTTTCAGTTCGATGGTCAGGTAGGAAATGCAGCGCCGGGCGTCTAGGACATAAGGGCCAACAAAGGCGTTGGTCGGGCAGATGTCGAGGCACGCGGTGCAGCGGCCGCAATGTTCGGTGGCGTGCGGTGGGTCTTCCGGCAGCGGCAGATCGACAAAGAGCTCACTGAGAAAGAAGTAACTGCCGGCCTTGCGATTCAAGACCAGCGTGTTTTTGCCGATCCATCCAAGGCCGGCCTTTTCTGCGATGGCTTTTTCCAGCACCGGTGCGCTGTCGACAAATGCGCGGTAGCCGAACGGGCCGATGACCGCCTGAATCTTTTCTGCCAGTTGTTGCACGCGTTTACGGATCAACTTGTGGTAATCGCGGCCCAAGGCATAACGCGACACGTAGGCTTTTTCCGGCTGAGCCAGCAATTGCGCCATTTGGGTATCGCCCGGCAGGTAATCCATGCGCAGGGACACCACCCGAAGCGTGCCGGGCACCAGCTCTTCCGGGTGTGAGCGTTTGCTGCCATGGGCGCCCATGTAGTCCATTTCGCCGTGGTAGCCGGCTTCGAGCCAGCGCGCCAGGTGCTGCTCATGCTCGGCCAGATCCAGGCCGCTGATGCCGACTTGCTGAAAGCCCAGCTCGCGGCCCCAGTCCTTGATGGATTGGGCGAGGGCGGGCAGGTCTGTGGTAATAGCGGGCATGAGGCGAGAGAAACCGGAGCTGAGGTGCGTATAATTCTGCCAGACATCGGAGCCCGAAGACGCATGCCGCACACTAAAGATGATTTACCCGACGTGCTGTACAGCGCCGCGCAAGTGCGAGCGCTCGATGCGAGCCTGATTGCGGCCGGTACGCCGGGCTTCGAATTGATGCAGCGGGCGGCGCGGGCAACCTGGCGTGCGTTGGTCCGGCACTGGCCGACGGCCAACGAACTGACGGTGGCCGCCGGCCACGGCAACAACGCCGGTGATGGTTATCTGGTCGCGGTGTTGGCCAAGCGTGCCGGCTGGCATGTGCGCGTGCTGGCGGTCGGTGATCCCCAGCGTTTGCAGGGCGATGCTGCCTTGGCCCACGCCGAGGCCCTGTCCGAAGGCGTCGCCGTTCAAGCCTGGAGTGCACAGTCGGAGTTGCGTGGCGTTGTGTTGGACGCCTTGCTCGGCACCGGCCTGACAGGCAAGGTGCGCGAGCCTTACGCCAGTGTCATCGCGGCGATCAATGCCAGCGGCCTGGCGGTTGCGGCGGTGGATATTCCGTCGGGCCTTTGTGCGGATACGGGAAGCGTGCTCGGTGCGGCTGTCCGGGCGGACCTGACCGTGACCTTCATTGGTTTGAAACTGGGCCTGTTCACAGGGGAGGCGGCGGACGTGGTGGGCGAGTGGGTCTTTAATGATCTGCAAGCTTCGCCTGAGTCTTTGAGCGGGATCGCCATCAGTGCTTGTCGTTTGACGGCCGGTAACTTGTCGCGTCTGGCGGGGCGTGCGCCGACTGCGCATAAAGGCAAATTCGGCCATGTCTTGCTGATCGGCGGTGATCGCGGTTTCGGCGGTGCCATTTTGCTGAGTGCACAAAGTGCGCTGCGCAGTGGCGCCGGCATGGTGTCGGTGGCCACTCGCAGCGAGCACGTGCCAGCCGCACTGGCCAGAATTCCCGAGGCGATGGTGCTGGGCACTTCGTCGGCGAATCAGCTGATGGGTTTGCTGCAAAAGGTTTCCGTGCTGGTGGTCGGTCCGGGCTTGGGGCAGGCTTCGTGGGGGCGCAGTCTGCTGTCGGCGGCGGCCAATGCGCCGCTTCCACAAGTCTGGGACGCCGATGCGTTGAATATGCTGGCTGACGAACTCGTGAGCCTGGCCAAGGACTGCGTGATCACGCCGCATCCGGGGGAGGCGGCACGGTTGCTCGGGATCAGTACCGCTGAGGTTCAGGCCGACCGTCCGTCCGCTGCTCACGCATTGAGCAAAAAATATACAGCTGTAGTGATTCTGAAAGGCGCCGGCAGTCTTATCGCCAGTCCTGACGGGCGCCTGGCGGTGTGTCATCAGGGCCATCCGGCCATGGCCGCTGCCGGTCTGGGCGATGTGCTGGCCGGTCTGGTCGGCGCGTTGCTGGCCCAGGGCATGGACGCGTTCGATGCGGCCTGCCTTGGCGTCTGGCTGCACGCCAATGCCGGCGCGCAACAAGGTAAATCGGGCCGTGGGCTGGCGGCCAGTGATCTGATTCCAGCCATTCGTCAGTTGTTGGAGGAGCAAGCACCGTGTCTGAAGTAACCCTGTACCTGGCTGATGAAGAAGCGATGACCGCGTTTGGCGCCCGCATCGCGAAAACCACCGAAGGGCACGGTCTGATTTTTCTGGAAGGGGATCTGGGGGCGGGGAAAACCACGTTGTCCCGCGGCATCATCCGGGGGTTGGGGCATGAGGGCGCGGTAAAAAGTCCGACGTTCACCCTGGTCGAGCCCTACGAGATTGGCGACATCCGCGCCTTCCATTTCGATCTCTATCGTTTGGTCGACCCTGAAGAACTGGAGTACCTCGGCATCCGCGACTACTTCGAAGACGATGCCTTGTGCCTGATCGAGTGGCCCGATAAAGGTGCAGGCTTTTTGCCAAAGCCCGACCTGACCATTACCATTAGCCCGCAAGACAGCGGGCGTTCGCTGAAAATTTTGTCCCAGGGCTCGCGTGGCGAGTCGTGGTGTGCCGCTTTGGCATTGGAAATCAATTAAATGATGGGGTCAGGTATGCGCTTTCGCGCGATGGTAGCTGCCGTAGGGATGTTGTTTTTGGCGGTGACCGTCGACGCTGTGGCCGAAACGAAGGTCAACAGCGTCCGTCTGTGGCGGGCGCCGGACAACACACGGTTGGTGTTCGACCTGACCGGGCCGGTGCAACACAGCGTTTTTACCCTGACAGCCCCGGACCGACTGGTGATCGACATTAATGGCGCCACCCTCGGTGCGCCGCTGAACGTCTCCACCGCCAACACCCCGATCACCGCCATGCGCTCGGCCCAACGCACGCCGACCGACCTGCGGGTGGTCATCGACCTGAAAAAAGCCGTCACGCCGAAGAGCTTCACCCTGGCGCCGAACGCCCAGTACGGCAACCGCCTGGTGGTCGATCTGTTCGATAACGCCGCCGACGCCGCGCCGATTCCTGCGCCGACCAACGTCGCGACCGTCGCACCGGTGCCGGTCACCCCGGTCGATCCCCCGGTCAAGCTGCCGCCCGCCCCGGCCGGCAAGCGCGACATCATTGTCGTGATCGATGCAGGTCACGGCGGCGAAGACCCGGGTGCCTCGGGCTCTCGTGGTCAGCGTGAAAAAGACGTGGTGCTGGCGATCGCTCGCGAATTGCAGCGCCAGGTCAACGGCATGAAAGGCTTCCGCGCCGAACTGACCCGTACCGGCGACTACTTCATTCCGTTGCGTGGCCGTACCGAAATCGCCCGCAAGAAAGGCGCCGACCTGTTCGTTTCGATCCACGCCGATGCCGCGCCTTCGGCTGCTGCGTTCGGTGCCTCGGTGTTCGCCCTGTCTGATCGCGGCGCCACGTCGGAAACTGCCCGTTGGCTGGCCGACAGTGAAAACCGCTCCGACTTGATCGGTGGTGCCGGCAACGTCAGCCTCGACGACAAGGACCGCATGCTCGCAGGCGTGCTGCTCGACTTGTCGATGACCGCCTCGCTGACGTCCAGCCTGAACGTCGGCCAGAAGGTTTTGAGCAACATCGGCCGCGTCACGCCGCTGCACAAACAGCGCGTGGAACAAGCCGGGTTCATGGTGTTGAAGTCGCCGGACATCCCGTCGATCCTGGTGGAAACCGGGTTCATCTCCAACGCCAACGAAGCCTCGAAACTCGCGGCGTCCAGCCACCAGCAAGCGCTGGCTCGCTCGATCAGCAGCGGCGTACGCCAGTTCTTCCAGCAGAATCCGCCACCGGGTACTTACATCGCCTGGCTGCGCGATTCCGGGAAAATCGCCCAAGGGCCGCGTGATCACCGGGTGAACCCGGGTGAAACCCTGGCGATGATCGCCGTGCGTTATCAGGTGTCCCCGGCCACCTTGCGCAGCGCCAACAACCTGAAAACCGACGAGCTGAAAATCGGTCAGACCCTGACCATTCCCGGCACCGAACTGGCATCCAAAGAATGAATCAGGCCGTGATCAACAGCGCTCGCATTGAGCTGCTCAGCCCGCGACTGGCGAACCAGATTGCCGCCGGCGAGGTGGTCGAGCGCCCGGCTTCGGTGATCAAGGAGCTGCTGGAAAACAGCCTCGATTCCGGCGCCAAGCGCATTGACGTCGATGTCGAGCAGGGCGGCGTCAAGCTGCTGCGGGTGCGCGACGATGGCAGCGGCATTTCTGCCGATGACCTGCCGCTGGCCCTGGCCCGTCACGCCACCAGCAAGATCCGCAACCTGGAAGACCTCGAACAGGTGATGAGCCTCGGGTTCCGTGGTGAGGCACTCGCCTCGATCAGCTCCGTGGCGCGCTTGACCCTGACCTCCCGCACCCGCGATGCCGATCAGGCCTGGCAGGTCGAAACCGAAGGCCGGGACATGGCGCCCCGCGTGCAGCCAGCCGCTCATCCGGTGGGCACCTCCGTGGAAGTGCGGGATCTGTTCTTCAACACCCCGGCGCGGCGCAAGTTTCTCAAAACCGAAAAAACCGAATTCGATCACCTGCAAGAAGTGATCAAGCGTCTGGCCCTGGCGCGCTTCGACGTGGCGTTCCACCTGCGCCACAACGGCAAGACCATCCTCAGCCTGCATGAAGCCCATGACGACGCGGCCCGCGCCCGGCGTGTGGCGGCGATCTGCGGCTCGGGGTTCCTGGAGCAGGCGCTGCCGATCGAAATCGAGCGCAACGGCCTGCATTTGTGGGGCTGGGTGGGCTTACCGACCTTCAACCGCAGTCAGGCGGACTTGCAGTACTTCTTCGTCAACGGCCGCGCCGTTCGCGACAAACTGGTGGCCCACGCGGTGCGCCAGGCCTATCGCGACGTGCTGTTCAATGGTCGGCACCCGACTTTCGTGCTGTTTTTCGAAGTCGATCCGGCCGGTGTCGACGTCAACGTGCACCCGACCAAACACGAAGTGCGCTTCCGTGACGGGCGCATGGTCCACGATTTCCTCTATGGCACTTTGCACCGTGCCTTGGGCGATGTGCGACCGGATGATCATCTGGCGGCACCGGTGGCGACCGCCATCGTTCGTCCGAGCGGCCTCGAAGCCGGTGAATTCGGTCCGCAAGGCGAAATGCGCCTGGCGGCCAATGCGTTGCTGGAGCAGCCCCAAGCGCAACCGTCGTTCAACACGCCGGCGGGCTCGGGCGCTGGTGCCGGTTATCAGTATCAATACACGCCGCGCCCTCAGTCCGGCGTGCCTGCGGCTGAAGCCCAGGCGGCTTACCGTGAGTTTTTTGCGCCGCTGCCGGAAGCCAATGCTGTCGCGCTGCCAGCCGGTCAGGACGATATTCCACCGTTGGGTTACGCATTGGCGCAACTCAAGGGCATCTACATCCTTTCGGAAAACGCCCAAGGCCTGGTATTGGTGGACATGCACGCCGCTCATGAGCGGATCATGTACGAACGCCTGAAAGTCGCCATGGCCAGCGAAGGCCTGAGCGGTCAGCCGCTGTTGGTTCCGGAATCGTTGGCGGTGAGCGAGCGCGAAGGCGATTGCGCCGAAGAAAACGTCGCGTGGTTCCAGCGTCTGGGCTTTGAGTTGCAGCGTCTCGGCCCGGAAACACTGGCTATTCGACAGATTCCGGCCTTGCTCAAGCAGGCGGAAGCCAACCGGTTGGTCAGCGATGTTTTGGCCGATCTGATGGAATATGGCACCAGTGACCGGATTCAGGCGCACCTGAACGAATTGCTTGGCACCATGGCCTGCCACGGCGCGATTCGGGCGAATCGGCGTCTGGCCCTGCCGGAAATGAACGGTCTGCTGCGTGACATGGAAAACACCGAGCGCAGCGGTCAATGCAACCATGGCCGACCGACCTGGACCCAATTGGGCCTGGACGATCTGGACAAACTGTTCCTGCGCGGTCGTTGATGAGCCAGCTCCCTCCTGCGATTTTCCTGATGGGCCCGACCGCAGCGGGCAAGACCGACCTGGCCATCGAGCTGACCAAAGTCCTGCCTTGCGAGCTGATTAGCGTCGATTCGGCGCTGGTCTATCGCGGCATGGACATCGGCACCGCCAAGCCCTCGAAAGAGATTCTGGCCGAATTTCCCCATCGTCTGATCGATATTCTTGACCCGGCAGAGAGCTATTCCGCCGCAGATTTCCGCCGTGACGCCCTTGAAGCGATGGCCGACATCACCGCGCGGGGCAAAATTCCGCTGCTGGTGGGCGGCACAATGCTCTATTACAAGGCTTTGGTCGAAGGCCTGGCGGACATGCCGGCGGCCGATCCTGAAGTGCGCGCGCAGATCGAAGAAGAAGCTGCACGCCTTGGCTGGCAAGCCCTGCACGACCAATTGGCGATCATCGACCCGGAATCGGCGGCGCGTATTCACCCGAACGATCCGCAACGACTCAGTCGAGCGCTGGAAGTTTATCGTGTCAGCGGTCAGAGCATGACCGAGCTTAGACTGAGACAATCTGCGCAAAGTACTGAAGCAGCCGCTTCGGGACTGCAACAATTGCCCTATACTGTCGCGAACTTGGCCATTGCTCCGGCAAATCGTCAGGTACTGCACGAGCGAATTAAACAAAGATTCACTTTAATGTTGGAACAGGGATTCATCGACGAGGTCGTAGCCCTGCGTAAGCGAAGTGACCTGCATTCCGGGTTGCCGTCTATACGTGCAGTAGGCTACCGACAAGTCTGGGACTACCTGGATGGCAAGCTGACGCAAGCCGAGATGCAGGAGCGTGGAATCATTGCCACGCGCCAATTGGCAAAACGTCAGTTCACCTGGCTGCGCAGTTGGGCTGATTTACACTGGTTGGACAGCCTGGATTGCGACAATCTGCCGCGCGCCTTGAAATACCTGGGGACCATCTCCATATTGAGCTGAGTCCTTGCAATTGCCGTCTATCCTTGGGGGTGTGACGGCCACAAGCCATCTGTTTACCTATTTTTTATATTGAATCCTTAAAGGAGTGCGGCACATGTCAAAAGGGCATTCGCTACAAGACCCTTACTTGAATACTTTACGTAAAGAGAAAGTTGGGGTGTCCATCTACCTGGTCAACGGGATCAAACTGCAAGGCACGATCGAGTCTTTCGACCAGTTCGTTATCCTGCTGAAGAACACCGTCAGCCAGATGGTTTACAAACACGCTATCTCTACAGTGGTGCCGGTTCGTCCAATTCGTCTGCCTAGCGCAACCGAATCCGAAGCAGGCGACGCTGAGCCAGGTAACGCCTGATAGGAGTCTCCTTTGTTCTTTGAGCGCCACGGTGGTGGTGAGCGAGTGATCCTCGTTCACTTGGATGGACAGGACCCTGAGGCGCGCGAAGATCCGCAGGAGTTTCAGGAATTGGCTAATTCGGCCGGCGCCGAGACCGTTGCGTTTTTTAACGTGCCGCGTCATCGGCCAACCGCCAAATTCCTGATCGGTAGCGGCAAGGTCGAGGAACTGCGCGACCTGGTCCATGCCGAAGAAGCCGATCTGGTGATCTTCAATCACACGCTTACGCCCAGTCAGGAACGTAACCTCGAACGTGTTTTCGAGTGTCGCGTGATCGACCGCACCGGTCTGATTCTCGATATTTTCGCCCAGCGCGCCCGTACCCATGAAGGCAAGCTCCAGGTAGAACTGGCCCAGCTTGACCACATGAGCACCCGGCTGGTTCGTGGCTGGACTCACCTTGAGCGTCAAGGTGGCGGTATCGGCATGCGTGGCCCGGGTGAAACCCAGCTGGAGACCGACCGTCGCTTGCTGCGGGTTCGCCTGCGACAGATCAAGGGCCGACTGGAAAAAGTGCGCAGCCAGCGCGAACAGTCGCGACGTGGCCGTACGCGTGCGGATATCCCTACCGTGTCTTTGGTGGGGTATACCAACGCCGGCAAATCCACGCTCTTCAATAACGTGACGAAATCCGACGTGTACGCGGCTGACCAGTTGTTTGCCACGCTGGACCCGACCTTGCGCCGTCTGGAACTGGCCGACCTGGGGCCGATTGTCCTGGCCGACACCGTGGGTTTCATTCGTCACTTGCCCCACAAGCTGGTCGAGGCATTTCGGTCTACGCTCGAAGAGTCGAGCAACTCCGACCTGTTGTTGCACGTGATCGATGCGGCCGAACCGGATCGCATGTTGCAGATCGAGCAGGTGATGGTGGTGCTGGGCGAGATTGGTGCCCAGGACTTGCCGATCCTCGAGGTCTATAACAAACTCGATTTGCTTGAAGGCGTTGAGCCACAGATCCAGCGCGACGAAAGCGGCAAGCCTCAACGGGTCTGGTTGTCGGCGCGTGATGGCAGTGGTCTGGAATTGCTCGAACAAGCCATTGCCGAGTTGCTGGGCAGTGAGATGTTTATCGGTACCTTGCGCTTGCCGCAACGATTCGCTCGACTGCGTGCGCAGTTCTTCGAACTCGGAGCGGTGCAGAAAGAAGAACACGACGAAGAAGGTGTCAGCTTGCTGGCCGTTCGATTGCCACGCTCGGAGCTCAATCGGCTGGTCAGCCGTGAAGGCGTTGTGCCGACAGAGTTCATCGAACAACACACTTTGCAATAAAAGCCTGAGAAAGCGGTTGTGCCGCGGTGACAGGCATTCTGTAGCATTGGTCGGCGCGCCGTGGGTGCGTCTTTGCTTTATCAGATGGAGAGCGCTATGGCTTGGAATGAGCCGGGTGGCAACTCGAATAATCAGGATCCTTGGGGTGGCAAGCGTCGCAATAACGGCGACCGCAAGGGACCACCGGATCTCGACGAGGCCTTCCGAAAGCTGCAGGAAAGCCTGAATGGGTTGTTCGGTGGTGGTAAGAAACGCGGTGATGACGGCGGTGGTCCGGGCAAGAGTGGCGGCTTTGGCGGCCTGCTCGGCATCGGCCTGGTCGTGTTGGCGGCCGTTTGGCTGTACAGCGCGGTCTATGTAGTCGACGAGCAGGAGCAAGCCGTGGTGCTGCGCTTCGGTAAGTACTACGAAACCGTCGGCCCGGGTCTGAACATCTATTTCCCGCCGATCGATCGCAAGTACCTGGAAAACGTCACGCGTGAGCGTGCGTACACCAAGCAGGGTCAAATGCTGACTGAAGACGAAAACATCGTCGAAGTACCGCTGACCGTGCAGTACAAGATCAGCAACCTGCAGGACTTCGTGCTGAGCGTCGATCAGCCGGAAATCAGCCTGCAGCACGCGACCGAAAGTGCCCTGCGCCATGTGGTGGGTTCCACCGCGATGGACCAGGTGCTGACCGAAGGTCGTGAATTGATGGCCAGCGAGATCAAGGAGCGTCTGCAACGCTTCATGGATACCTATCGCACCGGCATCACCGTCACCCAGGTCAACGTACAGAGCGCAGCGGCACCGCGTGAAGTGCAGGAAGCCTTCGATGACGTGATCCGCGCCCGTGAAGACGAGCAGCGTTCGCGCAACCAGGCTGAAACCTATGCCAACGGCGTCGTACCGGAAGCCCGTGGTCAGGCCCAGCGCATCATCGAAGATGCCAACGGCTACCGTGACGAAACCGTCTCGCGCGCCAAGGGTGAGGCCGATCGCTTCACCAAACTGGTCGCCGAGTACCGCAAGGCACCTGAGGTCACCCGCCAGCGTCTGTACCTGGACACCATGCAGGAAGTCTTCAGCAGCACCAGCAAGGTTCTCGTGACCGGCAACAAGAATGGCCAGAGCAATCTGCTGTACTTGCCGCTGGACAAGATGGTCGAAAGTGGTCGCAACACCAGCACTTCGGTGACCGGTGCGGCAGCCACCAGCAATGAAGCGAATGCACGTGCGGCAGCTGATCTGCAGCAACAGCCTGCACGTACCAGGGAGAGTCGCTGATGAGCAATAAATCGCTGATCGCCCTTATTGTCGGCGTCGTCGTGGCGATCGCAGCCTGGAACTGCTTCTACATCGTGGCTCAGACCGAGCGTGCGGTGTTGCTGCAGTTCGGTCGCGTGGTTCAGACCGATGTTCAGCCGGGCCTGCATGTGAAAGTGCCTTACGTTAACCAGGTGCGTAAGTTCGACTCGCGCCTGATGACGCTGGATGCACCGACACAACGCTTCCTGACGCTGGAAAAGAAAGCAGTCATGGTCGATGCCTACGCCAAGTGGCGCGTGAAGGACGCTGAGCGTTACTACACCGCGACTTCCGGCCTCAAGCAGATTGCTGACGAGCGTCTTTCCCGTCGTCTGGAGTCGGGCCTGCGTGACCAGTTTGGTAAACGCACGCTGCACGAAGTGGTCTCGGGTGAGCGCGATGCGCTGATGACCGATATCACCGCTTCGCTGAACAAGATGGCGGAAAAAGAGCTGGGCATCGAAGTGGTCGATGTTCGGGTCAAGGCCATCGATCTGCCGAAAGAAGTAAACCGCAGTGTGTTCGAGCGTATGAGCTCCGAGCGTGAGCGTGAAGCTCGCGAGCACCGCGCCAAGGGTAACGAGCTGGCAGAAGGCATTCGTGCCGACGCCGATCGTCAACGCCGCGTGCTGCTGGCTGAAGCCTATCGTGAATCCGAAGAGGTTCGCGGTGATGGCGATGCCCAGGCCGCTGCGATCTACTCCAAGGCCTACGGCCAGGATCAGGAGTTCTACGGTTTCTACCGTAGCCTGCGTGCCTACCGTGAAAGCTTCGCGAACAAATCCGACGTCATGGTCCTGGACCCAAGCAGTGACTTCTTCCGTTACCTGGAAAAAGCCAAGCCTTGATACGACGTTGACCTGAATCATCCCCCGCCTGGCGGCTAAAGCCTCGGGCGGGGTGATCCTTTGGGAAAACGTGTGTATGATGCGGCAGCCGGGAAATTCCCGGCTTTTTTGCGTCTGCACGTTTGATTGCTGTTGTTTATGCAGGCGCCCGAGTTGAATGACTCGACAGGTTTTTCGAGGAAAGTGATTGGCGAAGCTTATTTTCAGGCTTTTCGCCGCGTTGTTTATGGGTGGCTTGTAAACAAAGCCGATCATTTTCTGCTTCACTCAAGGCTCGCCCATAGGCTTGCCGCCCGGACCATAGGGGAATGGCGTAATGGCAACGGTAGACCGCTGGCTGCTGCCAGATGGCATCGAAGAAGTACTGCCACCGGAAGCGGCGCGCATTGAAGTCGCGCGTCGTCAGGTGTTGGATCTGTTCCAGAGCTGGGGTTACGAGTTTGTCGTGACTCCCCATATCGAGTACCTGGAATCCTTGCTGACCGGCGCGGGCCAGGACCTCGATCTGCGTACCTTCAAGGTCATCGACCCGCAATCGGGCCGGCAGATGGGTTTCCGTGCCGACATCACGCCGCAAGTGGCGCGCATCGATGCGCATACCCTGCGTCGCGAAGGTCCGAGCCGTCTGTGCTATGCCGGCAGCGTACTGCACGCTCAGCCACGCGCCTTGTCGTCCTCGCGCAGCCCGATTCAACTGGGCGCCGAGTTGTACGGCGATGCCAGCCCGAGCAGCGACGTGGAAGTCATCAGCCTGATGCTGGCCATGCTGCAACTGGCCGACGTGCCGGAAGTGCACATGGACCTCGGTCATGTCGGCATCTACCGTGGCCTGGCTCGCGCGGCCGGTTTGTCAGGTGAGGTTGAACAACAGTTGTTCGATGCGTTGCAACGCAAGGCCATCGACGAGGTCATTACCTTGACCGAAGGTTTGCCTGCCGATCTGTCGGGCATGCTGCGTGCGTTGGTCGACCTGTGTGGCGGCCGTGAAGTGTTGAGCGCTGCTCGCGAGCGTCTGGCGAATGCGCCGGCGCCGGTTTTGGCGGCACTGGACGATTTGCTGGCGATTGCCGAGCGTTTGTCCGTGCGTTTCCCGGAACTGCCGCTGTACTTCGACCTGGGCGAGTTGCGCGGCTACCACTACCACACTGGTGTGGTGTTCGCGGTGTTCGTGCCGGGCGTTGGTCAGTCCATCGCTCAGGGCGGTCGTTACGACGACATCGGCGCTGACTTCGGTCGCGCTCGTCCGGCAACCGGTTTCTCTACCGATTTGAAAACCCTGGTGACCCTGGGGCGTGCTGAAATCGAGCTACCGTCTGGCGGTATCTGGATGCCTGACAGTACGGATGCAGCACTCTGGCAGCAGGTTTGCCAGTTGCGCAGTGAGGGTCAGCGTGTCGTTCAGGCATTGCCTGGGCAACCTTTGGCCGCCGCCCGTGAAGCGGACTGCGACCGGCAATTGATTCAGCAGAACGGGCTTTGGCAAGTATCGCCACTGGCTTCTTGAGTTTTCCTGCCGGCCCTTGGCCGGCACCAAGTTTGCGCGAATGAGGACAAGTGTTATGGGTAAGAATGTCGTAGTCCTGGGCACCCAATGGGGTGATGAGGGCAAAGGCAAGATCGTTGATCTGCTGACCGAACATGCTGCCGCCGTAGTGCGCTACCAGGGTGGCCACAACGCTGGTCACACCCTGGTGATCGATGGCGAAAAAACCGTCTTGCACCTGATCCCGTCGGGCGTGCTGCGCGAAGGCGTGCAGTGCCTGATCGGTAACGGCGTGGTGGTTGCTCCCGACGCTCTGCTGCGGGAAATCATCAAGCTGGAAGAGAAAGGCGTACCGGTGCGTGAGCGTCTGCGTATCAGCCCGTCCTGCCCGCTGATCCTGTCCTTCCACGTTGCGCTGGACCAGGCCCGTGAAAAGGCCCGTGGCGAGCTGAAGATCGGTACGACCGGTCGCGGCATCGGCCCGGCCTACGAAGACAAGGTTGCGCGTCGTGGCCTGCGTGTCGGCGACCTGCTCAACATGCCGCGCTTTGAAGACAAGCTGCGTGAACTGGTGGATTACCACAACTTCATGCTGGTGGGTTACTACAAAGAGCCGGCCATCGAGTTCGAAAAGACCCTGGCTGAATGCAAAGAATACGCTGAGCTGCTCAAGCCGCTGATGCTGGACGTGACCGCCGAGCTGCACGACCTGCGTCGCGCCGGCAAAGACATCATGTTTGAAGGCGCCCAAGGTTCGTTGCTGGACATCGACCACGGCACCTACCCGTACGTGACCAGCTCTAACACCACCGCTGGCGGCGTTGCTACCGGTTCGGGTGTTGGCCCGATGTTCCTGGACTACATCCTGGGCATCACCAAGGCTTACACCACGCGTGTAGGTTCGGGTCCGTTCCCGACTGAACTGTTCGACGAAGTCGGTGCACACCTGGCCAAACAAGGTCACGAGTTCGGTGCGACTACCGGCCGTGCCCGTCGTTGTGGCTGGTTTGACGCTGTTATCCTGCGTCGCGCTATCGATGTGAACAGCATCTCGGGCATCTGCCTGACCAAGCTGGACGTACTCGACGGTCTGGAAACCATCAACATCTGCGTCGGCTACAAAGATGCCGAAGGTAACGCTGTTGCCCCGACTGATGCTGACAGCTACGTGGGTCTGCAGCCTGTGTACGAAGAAGTGCCGGGCTGGACCGAGTCGACCGTGGGTGCCAAAGCCCTGGAAGAGCTGCCAGCTAACGCACGCGCCTACATCAAACGCGTCGAAGAGCTGATCGGTGCACCGATCGACATTATTTCGACGGGCCCGGACCGCAACGAAACCATCGTTCTGCGTCACCCGTTCGCTTAATAAGTCGTTGATGTAAAAAACAAAGGGCCCTTAATCGGGCCCTTTGTCGTTTATGCCTGTTGGACGGCATGACCTTTGCTGTGATCTTCATTAAGAGCGCGTCTTCTGGCGTGCCATCAATTTAATGGCGTCAATGCAGAGGGATATCAAGTGTCGGCGGTTCTCTCATTGTTACAAAGCCGTCTATTGCGGCCTGTGTTCGTTACCCTTGGTATCGCCCTTTTGGTGCAGGTGCTGGTAGCTGTTGCTCTGACGCGGAGCACAGTGACTGCACTGGAAGCTGATTTGGGTGTGCGCCTGGGTGCCGACAGTCAAAAACTTTCCGGCGAGTTGGAGCAGGCGGGACGTGAAGTCACGTCGAGCCTCGACAACCTCTCCACCAGCACGCGTCAGCGCCTCACGGCCGGTTTGTCCTCGCGACTGAAGGAAGAGCAGGTGCAGCTGCGTGCGACCCTGGAAAAGGACCTGAAGGACTCTGCCAATGATATGGCGCAGCTTCTTGCTTCCGTCGCGCCCCGCGCCATGTGGGACAGCGACGTTCCCACCCTGTCCGAATTCGCCCGCCGGGCCCAGCGCAATCCCAACGTGCTGTTCGTGATCTATGACGACGCAACGGGGCAGCACCTGACGCGCTACCTCAACCGCGAAAACCCGATCAACAAGGCCCTTCTGGAGAAAGGTCAGGGCGAGCGTGCGCTGGATAAAGTGCTGGATGCGGCGAAAAACGATCCATCGGTCTACTACGTCGAAGCCTCGATCAACCCTAATGGCGTGGAAATCGGCAAAGTCTTGATGGGCGTCTCCACCGCCTCGGTGGAAACCGATCTGGTGGCGCTGGACAAGCGTTTCTCGGCACTGATCTCCAGCAGTGATCAACTGGTCGGCGACAGTCTCAAGGGCGCGGCGGCTGATAGCGCCACGGCGATGCGGGCGCGTCTGACGTCTGCTCAGTCCACCGCCTCGGAAATGAAAGCCAACACCACCAGCACCGTGCAGGAAGCCGCGGCGACCTTGCGCTGGCGCATCGGTATGGGCCTGGCACTGGTCGGTTGCGGTGTGCTGCTGTTGCTGGCGGTCGTTTTGGGTCGGCGCGTAGTCAATCGCTTGAAGCTGTTGATTGCCGCGATGGACGACCTGGCGGCGGGCGAGGGCGACCTGACCAAGCGCGTGCAGATCAACAGCAAGGACGAAATCGGCGACATGGCCTCGGCGGTCAATCGGTTTGTGGATAAGTTGCAGCCGATCGTGCGCGAAGCGGGCGATGTGGCCCAGCGCACCGGCGTGGAAATCGGCGCCATGACCCTGCGTAACGCCGGTGCCGATGCGGCGGCGGGCATGCAGCGTGACGAAGTGGCCGAAAGTTTGCGCGCCTTGTCGCAAATGGCTGATGAGGCCCAATCTGAAAGCCACGCCATGCAGGCAGCCTTGAAGCAAGTGGTGGATATCCGTTCGGCCACCGATGAAAACACCCGGACCTCGGCGAAGGTCGGCAGCCTGATCGAAGCGTTGGCCGGGCAAGTCGATACCGGCGCGAAAGTCATCGAGCGACTGGCGCAGCAAAGTGAGCAGATTGAAGTGGTGCTGACCGTGATTCACGGGATCGCCGAGCAAACCAACCTGCTGGCACTGAACGCTGCCATCGAAGCGGCGCGTGCCGGTGAGACCGGTCGCGGCTTTGCCGTAGTGGCGGACGAAGTGCGGGCACTGGCGAGCAAGACCCAGAGTTCCACGGGCGACATTCAGGCGCACATCGTGGCGTTGCAGCAAGGTGCGCGTGAGGCGGTGGAAGTGATCGGCCAGGCCGGGCGTCAGGCCAGCGAGGGTTTGCTGGTGTTGCGTGACAGTGCGCAGTTGCAGCAATCGGTGCAGGTGTCGGTCGAGCAGGTGCATGCGGCGATTGGTCTGGCGACGCAAGCAGCGGCTCATCAGGCGCAAGGTGCGCAAGCGGTGCGGGGCCGGGTTGAAACCATTCATGCGCAGGCTGAGAAGGCGGCTCAGGCGGTGGTGGAAACCACGGCCAGCGGCAAGGTGCTGGATGGCCTCGCGGCGCAGTTGAAGGCGAGCCTGGGCCAGTTCAGGGCTTAAGATTTGTATTGGCGGGTATGACGCCTTCGCGGGCAAGCCTCGCTCCTACAAGGGTTGTGTAACCCCCTGTAGGAGCGAGGCTTGCCCGCGAAGCTTTTCAGCGGCTCAAATACATCCGGGTTGTTAACAGGTACACAGGCAGCCCCGACACCAATATCAACAACGCCGCATAAGGCGCCGCCGCCGCAAACTCCACATTCGCGGTATGCGCCCAAACCTCTGTCGCCAGCGTATTGAGCCCGGTCGGACTCAGTAGCAGCGTCGCCGTCAGTTCCTTCATCGCATCCAGAAACACCAGCGCAAACGCCGCGCCCAGCGCCGGGAAGATGATCGGCAACGTCACCCGACAAAACGCGCTGAACGACGAGGCGCCCAGCGTGCGAGCCGCCTCTTCCAGCTGCGGAGCAGCCTTGTTCAGTGCCGTGCGAATCGGTGCCTGTGCCAATGGTAAAAACAGCAGCGCATAAGCGATCAGCAGCAACGCCGACGTTTGGTACAGCGCCGGCACATAGTGCAGGGCGAAATACACCAACGTCAGCGCAATCACCAGCCCTGGCAGCGCATGCAACAGGTACGGCAAGCGCTCGGCCCAGATCGCCAGTTGGCCTTTGTAGCGCACGACCAACAAGCCCACCGGCACCGCCAGCACCAGGCACAGCGCGGCGCCACCCAGCGAAAGCGCAAGGGACGACAGCAGCGCCTCGCTGATCGCCGCCACCGGAAACGCTGCCGACGAACCTACCGCCAGCCAGTACACCAGCATCCCCAGTGGAATGCCGCTGCCGATGATCGCCAGTGCCAGACAGTAAATCTGCCCAAGGGCCGCCCAAGGCCCCAGCTGCACCTGTTCCGCCTGCCGCGCCGCGCCCTGGCCGGTGCGCACGTGCCGACCCTTGCCACGGGCTCGCAGCTCAAGCCACAAGAGCATCAGGCACAGCGCGAGCAGCACGGCGGAAAGCATCGCCGCATTGGCATTGCTGAATTCCAGTTCGAATTGCTGATAGATCGCCGTGGTGAACGTCTGCAAGCCAATAATCGACAGCGCGCCGAACTCAACGAGCATGTGCAATGCGATCAGCAGCGAACCGGCGAGCAGCGACGGCCACAGCAGAGGCAGGGTGATCCTGAAAAACACGCCCCAGCGATTCTGCCCGAGCGTGCGTGCGGACTCTTCAAGCGAAGGATCGAGATTGCGCAGGGTCGCCGCCACCGGCAGAAAAATCAGCGGGTACTTGGACAGGGTCATCACCAGAATCGCCCCGCCCAAACCCTCGAAGTGCGCGCTCAGCGAGACCCAGGTAAAGCTGCTGACAAACGCCGGCACCGCAAACGGCAAGCACAGGATCACGCCCCACAAACGTCGGCCTGGCAGATTGCTGCGTTCCAGCAGCCAGGCCAGCGACAAACCGATCACGCCACAGGCGACCGTTACGCCGACCATCAGCTCCAGGGTGTTACGCAGCAAGCCAAACACGTAGGGCCGCCACAGCAAATGCAGTGCTTGGGCCCAACCGGCCTGCCAGGTCTTGAGCCCGACATACACCAGCGGCAACACGCTGAGCAGTACCAACAGCAAAACCGGCAGCAGCAGCCAGATCGACGGCCGCTTGCGCCGTGGCACGTAGCTTCCGCGCACGGCTGGGGCAGATAGCGGTGCGCTCATCAGTTCAAGCCAACGTCGCGTTCCAGGTCCAGGGCTTCTTCGGCGTTGCCGAGGTCGGCTGGCGTGACTTTCGGTGCTTCAAGCTCGCTGAACGGCTTGAGGCCGCGGTCCGATTCCATGCCTTTGTGCAGCGGGTATTCGGCGGTGGTCTGGGTGATCACGCGCTGACCTTCTTCGCTGGCCATGTAGGCGAGGAATTGCTGGGCTTCCTTTGGGTGTTTGCTGGACTTCAGCACGGCTGCACTGGAAACGGTGATCAGCCCGCCGACGTCGCCGCCAGTGAAGTAATGCAGTTTCGAATCGAGCTGGCCTTTTTCGCGTTGCAGGGCGAACCAGTAGTAGTTGTTCACCAGCACGGTCGCGACTTCGCCGTTCTCCACGGCTTTCAAGGCGACCATGTTGTTGCTGTAGGTCTTGCCGAATGCGCGCAAGCCGGTCAGCCATTCTTCGGCTGCATCCATGCCGTGCACTTTGATGATTGCCACGGCCTGTTCCTGGAACGCGCCGCTGGTGGGCACGAAGCCAACCTTGCCTTGCCATTTTGGGTCGGAGAATTCCATCACCGATTTGGGCAGGTCTTTTTCATCGATCAGTTTGGGGTTGAACGCAACCACGCGGACTCGCGCGGTGATGCCGATCCAGGTGCCATTGCCGGCGACGTAGTCTTTTGGCAGCACGGCGAGGGTGGCGGCATCGGTTTGTGCCAGCAGGCCTTGCTCGCCGAGTTTGTTCAGCGGTGGCGATTCTTCGGTGTAGATCACATCGGCCGGGGAGCGATCGCCTTCTTCGACGATCTGGCTGGCAAGCTGGTTGCTGCTGCCTTTGCGCACGTTGACGTGGATGCCGGTCTTGGCTTCGAAAGCTTTGGCGACGGCGTCGCCGACTTCTTTGTGTTGACCGTTATAGAGTGTCAGGGAAACTGGATTAGCAGCCTGGGTGAGGGGGGTAGCGAGTGCCAGGCCGAGCAGGGTGATGGTCAGGCCGCGGCGCAGGGTATTTCGAAACGTCATTCGCAGGGTTCCTCACTGTCGCATTGCAAAAACTTGAAACAATGATAAACGATATTGTTTCTCAAGTGCGCCTTGCGGAGTGTGGCCTGACTCCTGTAGGAGCGAGCCTGCTCGCGATGGACGTGAACGATGACGGCGGCGCCTGTGAGTTCATCACGAGCAGGGGGGGGTGTGGTTTTTCGAATGCCAGAAACGCAAAAACCCGCTTTCGCGGGTTTTTGTGAAATTCCAGAGCAAGCTCTGAAATTTGAATTGGTGCCCAGAAGAAGACTCGAACTTCCACGACCGTAAGGTCACCAGCACCTGAAGCTGGCGTGTCTACCAATTTCACCATCTGGGCATAATCTTCAGCGTTGCCGCTGTTGATGTGGCGCACTATACGGAGAGCAGTTTGATCTGTAAACCCCTGATTTGGTTTTAATAAATCAGAACCGTAGAATGCAAAAAACCCGCTTTCGCGGGTTTTTGTGCGAGCCTTGAAATTGATCTAATCTCAAGCTCTGAATTGGTGCCCAGAAGAAGACTCGAACTTCCACGACCTTGCGGTCACCAGCACCTGAAGCTGGCGTGTCTACCAATTTCACCATCTGGGCAGTATCGGCAACGTCTCCGTCGTCGATGGCGCGCACTATACGGAGCGTCTTTTTAACTGTAAACCCCCAGCGTCAAAAAAACCTGGAAAATTTTACCAGCGGCATTTAAATCAGCTTTGCGCTGTCGATAAAGGGCTTTAGATGGGCTCTCGTAGCCTGAAATTTCCCGTTTCATTACGCCTATGCCAAACTAACCCGCATATAGACAAGGTGAAAACTCTCTAATGGCCGATTGGCAGTCCCTCGATCCCGAGGCCGCTCGTGAAGCGGAAAAATATGAAAACCCTATTCCTAGCCGCGAACTGATCCTTCAGCACCTTGCTGATCGGGGTTCGCCTGCTAACCGCGAGCAACTGGTCGAAGAGTTTGGTCTGATCACAGAAGACCAGATCGAAGCCCTGCGCCGCCGCCTGCGCGCCATGGAGCGCGACGCTCAACTCATCTATACCCGTCGTGGCACGTATGCGCCGGTGGACAAGCTCGACCTGATCCTGGGCCGCATCAGCGGTCACCGTGACGGCTTCGGCTTCCTGGTCCCGGACGACGGCAGTGACGACCTGTTCATGAGCCCGGCGCAAATGCGTCTGGTGTTCGATGGCGACCGTGCCCTGGCCCGTGTTTCCGGTCTGGACCGTCGCGGTCGTCGCGAAGGCATGATCGTCGAAGTGGTGTCCCGCGCTCACGAAACCATCGTCGGCCGTTACTTCGAAGAGGGCGGTATCGGCTTCGTGGTGGCGGACAATCCGAAGATCCAGCAAGAAGTGCTGGTGACTCCGGGCCGCAATGCCAACGCCAAAGTCGGTCAGTTCGTCGAAGTGAAGATCACTCACTGGCCGACGCCACGCTTCCAGCCGCAAGGCGACGTGGTCGAAGTCGTGGGCAACTACATGGCGCCGGGCATGGAAATCGATGTCGCCCTGCGCACCTACGATATTCCGCACGTCTGGCCTGAAGCGGTCTTGAAAGAAGCCGCCAAGCTCAAGCCGGAAGTTGAAGAAAAAGACAAAGAGAAGCGCATCGACCTGCGCCATCTGCCGTTCGTGACCATCGACGGTGAAGATGCGCGCGACTTCGATGACGCGGTCTACTGCGAAGCCAAACCGGGCAAGCTGCGCCTGTTCTCCGGTGGCTGGAAGTTGTACGTGGCGATTGCCGACGTTTCCAGCTACGTGAAAATCGGTTCCGCGCTGGACAACGAATCCCAGGTTCGCGGCAACTCCGTTTACTTCCCGGAGCGCGTAGTGCCGATGCTGCCTGAGCAGCTGTCCAACGGCCTGTGCTCGCTGAATCCACATGTCGATCGTCTGGCCATGGTCTGCGAGATGACCATCTCCAAATCCGGTGAGATGACCGACTACTGCTTCTACGAAGCAGTGATTCACTCCCATGCCCGTCTGACCTATAACAAGGTCAGCACCATGCTGGAGACGCCGAAAGTTACCGAAGCACGCCAGCTTCGCGGCGAATACACCGACGTTCTGCCACACCTCAAACAGCTGTATTCGCTGTACAAGGTGCTGCTGGCGGCCCGTCATGTGCGTGGCGCGATCGATTTCGAAACGCAGGAAACCCGGATCATCTTCGGTTCCGAGCGCAAGATTGCCGAAATCCGTCCGACCGTGCGCAACGATGCACACAAGCTGATCGAGGAATGCATGCTGGCGGCCAACGTGGCCACTGCCGAATTCCTGAAGAAGCACGAAATTCCTGCGCTGTATCGCGTCCACGATGGTCCGCCACCGGAGCGTCTGGAAAAACTGCGCGCCTTCCTTGGCGAGCTCGGCCTGTCCCTGCACAAAGGCAAGGACGGCCCGTCGCCGAAGGATTACCAGGCCTTGCTGGCAAGCATCAAGGACCGTCCGGATTTCCACCTGATCCAGACCGTCATGCTGCGTTCGCTGAGTCAGGCGGTGTACAGCGCTGATAACCAGGGCCACTTCGGCCTGAATTACGAAGCCTATACCCACTTCACTTCGCCGATCCGCCGCTACCCGGACTTGCTCACGCATCGGGCGATCCGCAGCGTCATTCATTCGAAAATGGACACCCCGCACGTTCGCCGTGCCGGCGCGATGACCATTCCGAAGGCGCGCATCTATCCGTACGACGAAGCCGCGCTGGAGCAACTCGGCGAGCAGTGCTCGATGAGCGAGCGCCGTGCCGACGAAGCGACCCGCGACGTGGTGAACTGGCTCAAGTGCGAGTTCATGAAAGACCGCGTGGGCGAGTCGTTCCCGGGTGTGATCACCGCCGTGACCGGTTTCGGCCTGTTCGTCGAGCTGACCGATATCTACGTCGAAGGCCTGGTGCACGTCACCGCGCTGCCGGGCGATTACTACCACTTCGATCCTGTGCATCACCGCCTCGCCGGTGAGCGCACCGGTCGCAGCTTCCGCCTTGGCGACACCGTTGAAGTGCGCGTCATGCGCGTCGACCTCGACGAGCGCAAGATCGACTTCGAGATGGCTGAAAAAACCATCAGCGCACCGATCGGCCGCAAAAAGCGCGGGGCTGAAACCGCTGCACCTGCTGGCAAGACTGCAGCAGAGCCGGCGCCGGCGAAAACCGGTCGTCGTCCTGCCAAGGAAAAAGCAGTCGAAGCCTATCGCCCAAGCGATGCGGCAGCGAAAAATGCTGAGCTGCGCAAAAGCCGTGAAATGAAGCAGGCGTTGCTGTCTGAAGCGAAAAGCGGTGGTAAAGCGGCGTCTGGGGGAAAGACCGGGCGGTCGGCGCCTGACAAGGCTCCCGGCAGCAAACCGAGCAAACACCGTAAAGGCCCGCCGAAAGCGGGCTCGGCCCCAGCCAAAAGCGGCGGGGCGCGTAAACCTAAGGCCAAGTCATGAGTCAGTTGGAAAAAATCTACGGCGTGCATGCGGTAGAAGCATTGCTGCGTCACCACCCGAAACGCGTCAAGCAGATCTGGCTGGCGGAAGGCCGCAGTGATCCGCGGGTTCAGACGCTGATCGCGCTCGCGGCCGAAAACCGCGTGGCCGTCGGCAATGCCGAACGTCGTGAGCTGGATGCCTGGGTTGAAGGCGTGCACCAGGGCGTGGTGGCGGATGTGAGTCCGAGTCAGGTCTGGGGCGAGGCAATGCTCGACGAGCTGCTCGATCGCACCGATGGTGCGCCGCTGTTGCTGGTGCTCGACGGCGTGACCGATCCGCACAACCTCGGCGCTTGCCTGCGTTCGGCCGATGCGGCCGGTGCGCTGGCGGTGATCGTGCCGAAAGACAAGTCGGCCACGCTGACTCCAACGGTACGAAAAGTCGCCTGTGGCGCGGCGGAAGTGATTCCGTTGGTCGCCGTAACCAACCTGGCGCGCACCCTGGAAAAACTCAAACAGCGCGGCTTGTGGGTCGTCGGTACCGCGGGCGAAGCCGAGCAGAGCTTGTATCAGCAAGACATGACCGGGCCGACCATCCTGATCATGGGCGCGGAAGGCAGCGGCATGCGTCGCCTGACCCGCGATCTTTGCGACTACCTGGTGCACCTGCCGATGACCGGTAGCGTCAGCAGTCTCAACGTTTCCGTGGCGACCGGCGTCTGCCTGTTCGAGGCCCAGCGCCAGCGCAGCGTAAAAGCCGCCACCAAAAAATCCTGATACACCCCCTGTAGGAGCCAGCTTGCTGGCGATCCAGGCACCTCGGTCCATTTGAAAGACCGCGTCGCCTGGATCGCCGGCAAGCCGGCTCCTACAGGTATGGGGTTGTTGGTGGTTGTTCAAATAATCACCAATTGCCTTGCACCTCTTCTGTCCCTTCTCTACAATTGCGCCCCTTGCTATGACGGCAGGCACGCATGTGTCTATCGCAAGCAAGTCCATAAGTGTCATTCACTCCTTGTCTGACCGCTTTTGAGCGGCAGGCTACAACCCGTAAGGAGCATTCATGCGTCATTACGAAATCATCTTTTTGGTCCACCCGGATCAAAGCGAGCAAGTCGGCGGCATGGTTGAGCGTTACACCAAGCTGATCGAAGAAGACGGCGGCAAAATCCACCGTCTGGAAGATTGGGGCCGTCGTCAACTGGCCTACGCAATCAACAATGTTCACAAGGCTCACTACGTGATGCTGAACGTTGAGTGCACTGGCAAGGCCCTGGCCGAGCTGGAAGACAACTTCCGCTACAACGATGCAGTGATCCGTAACCTGGTCATCCGTCGCGAAGAAGCCGTTACCGGCCAATCCGAGATGCTCAAGGCTGAAGAAAACCGCAGTGAGCGCCGTGAGCGTCGCGACCGTCCTGAGCACTCCGACGCCGAAGGCGTTGATGGTGATGACAGCGACAACAGCGATAACGCTGACGAGTAATCCACGGACCTTTTGAGGAGCCTATTACATGGCACGTTTCTTCCGTCGTCGTAAATTCTGCCGCTTCACCGCTGAAGACGTGAAAGAGATCGATTACAAAGATCTCAACACTCTGAAAGCCTACGTATCCGAGACCGGCAAAATCGTTCCAAGCCGCATCACCGGTACCAAAGCTCGTTATCAGCGTCAGCTGGCCACCGCTATCAAGCGCGCCCGCTTCCTGGCCCTGCTGGCCTACACCGACAGCCACGGCCGCTGAGACCGGGCAGTCGACACGTAGCAAAGGATTGAATGCATGCGTGCCATAGCTGAGTTCATCATGCGCGGCCGTATGCAGGCCACTCTCGTAGTGGCCGGATGCGCAACATTGCCGTTGTTGTATTGGTTGGGTGCTGCCGCCGGATGCCTTGTGCTCCTGCGGCGCGGATTGAAGGACGCCCTTGGCGTACTTGCTCTGGGACTGCTGCCGGCGTTGATCTGGTGGCTTTACTCCGATGACCCACGGGCACTTCTGGTGCTGCTGGGGTCTTCGAGCCTTGCGTTGGTTTTGCGCGCAAGCGAGTCCTGGAACCGCGTGCTGCTGGTCAGCATAGCGATGGGAGTGGTGTTTGCAGTGGTGCTGGGGACAGTTTTTGCTCCCCAAATCGAGATGCTGGCGCAGGCCTTGATAAAGGTCATGCCGTCGCTACTCGGTGATGTCTACCAGAAGTTGTCGGTAGACGAGCAAGCGCATTTTGCGTCCCTGATTGCACCGGTCCTGACTGGCCTGATTGCGGCCTTGTTGCAAATCGTCAGTGTGCTGAGCCTGATTGTCGGGCGCTACTGGCAGGCGTTGTTGTACAACCCGGGTGGTTTTGGTCGCGAATTTCGCGCCATCCGATTCCCGCTGGGGCTGGCGATGTTACTGCTGGCGTTCATGCTTCTGGGGCCGAACATCGGCCCGCAGATGGCCATGTTGACGCCGTTGTGCAGTGTACCGCTGGTGTTCGCCGGGCTGGCCCTGATTCACGGGCTGGTGGCGCAAAAGCGACTGGCCAGATTCTGGCTGGTGGGGTTGTACGTCACGCTGTTGCTGTTCATGCAGCTGATCTATCCGTTGCTGGTGGTCCTGGCCATCGTCGACAGCCTGATTGATTTTCGCGGTCGTTCGACGCCGAAAGACGTCGATAGCGCGAACGGTGAAGGTTAAAAGTTAAGAGGATTTTCACATGCAACTGATCCTTCTGGAAAAAGTCACCAACCTGGGCAACCTGGGTGACAAAGTAAACGTTAAGGCTGGTTACGGTCGTAACTACCTGCTGCCTTACGGCAAAGCTACCGCCGCGACCCCAGCCAACCTGGCTGCGTTCGAAGAGCGTCGCGCTGAGCTGGAAAAAGCCGCAGCAGACCGTAAAACTTCGGCTGAAAGCCGTGCCGCCCAACTGGCTGAGCTGGAAGTGACTATCACTGCCACCGCTGGTGACGAAGGCAAGCTGTTCGGTTCGATCGGTACTCACGACATCGCTGATGCACTGACCGCCTCTGGCGTTGAAGTTGCAAAAAGCGAAGTTCGTCTGCCGAACGGCACCATCCGCAACGTAGGCGAATTCGACGTAGCCGTGCACCTGCACGCCGAAGTTGAAGCCACCGTACGCGTTGTCGTGGTAGCAGCTTAAGCAGCACTTGTCGGCTGGCACCCTCGGGTGCTTGCCGGTAACATCGGGCACGATCCTGTTTACAGGTCGTGCCCTTTGTCTTTCTGCAGTTCCTGATTTTCACAACTATTCAAGTGGCCATGAACGATATCTCCGCTCCCGAGCAATACGATCTGCAAACCGCTTCCCTGAAGGTGCCGCCGCATTCCATCGAGGCCGAACAGGCCGTGCTCGGTGGTCTGATGCTGGACAACAACGCCTGGGAGCGCGTGCTTGATCAAGTCTCCGACGGCGATTTCTATCGACATGACCACCGCCTGATTTTCCGCGCGATCGCCAAACTCGCCGACCAGAACTCCCCGATCGACGTCGTGACCCTTGCCGAGCAATTGGACAAGGAAGGTCAGACCTCGCAGGTCGGTGGCCTCGGTTACCTCGGTGAACTGGCGAAAAACACGCCGTCCGTCGCCAACATCAAGGCGTATGCGCAGATCGTTCGCGCGCGAGCGACGTTGCGGCAGTTGATCGGCATCGCCACCGAGATTGCCGACAGCGCCTTCAACCCGGAAGGTCGCACGGCTGAAGAGATTCTCGACGAAGCCGAGCGGCAGATCTTCCAGATCGCCGAGGCCCGGCCTAAAACCGGCGGCCCGGTGAGCGTGAATGACCTGCTGACCAAGGCCATCGACCGCATCGACACCTTGTTCAACACCGATAACGCCATCACTGGCTTGTCCACCGGTTACACCGACCTCGACGAGAAGACCAGCGGCCTGCAGCCGGCCGACTTGATCATCGTCGCTGGCCGTCCGTCGATGGGTAAAACCACCTTTGCGATGAACCTGGTGGAAAACGCCGTGTTGCGAAGTGACAAGTGCGTACTGGTTTACTCGCTCGAGATGCCAGGCGAATCGCTGATCATGCGTATGTTGTCGTCCCTCGGCCGTATCGACCAGACCAAGGTCCGTGCCGGTCGCCTGGACGACGACGATTGGCCGCGCCTGACATCGGCGGTCAACCTGCTCAACGACCGCAAGCTGTTCATCGACGATACGGCGGGTATCAGCCCGTCGGAAATGCGCGCGCGGACCCGGCGTCTGGTGCGTGAGCACGGCGACGTCGCCCTGATCATGATCGACTACCTGCAATTGATGCAGATTCCGGGTTCCGGTGGTGACAACCGGACCAACGAGATTTCCGAGATCTCGCGTTCCTTGAAGGCCCTGGCCAAGGAATTCAATTGCCCGGTGGTGGCGCTGTCCCAGCTCAACCGCTCCCTGGAGCAACGACCGAACAAACGGCCGATCAACTCCGACCTCCGGGAATCCGGAGCGATCGAGCAGGATGCCGACGTCATCATGTTCGTTTACCGGGATGAGGTTTATCACCCGGAAACCGAACACAAAGGCATCGCCGAAATCATTATCGGTAAACAGCGGAACGGCCCGATCGGCACGTCGCGACTGGCGTTCATCGGTAAGTACACCCGCTTCGAAAACCTGGCGCCGGGTAGCTACAACTTCGACGACGAGTAAATTATGTAGCGCCTGTCAGGGCCTCATTCGCGGGCAAGCCTCGCTCCTACAGGGGATCACATTCCTCTGTAGGAGCGAGGCTTGCCCGCGAATGAGGTCGCCACCAATTTCCGACCATAACCGTCGGAATTGGTCATTTTTTGTGCTATATTCCGCGCCCGCGATTTTTCATCTCAACACCGGTCATCGTCATGCAAACAGCCAAGCCGTTATTTGACTATCCCAAGTACTGGGCCGAATGCTTCGGTCCAGCGCCATTCCTGCCAATGAGCAGGGAGGAGATGGATCAGCTTGGCTGGGATTCATGCGACATCATCATCGTCACCGGTGATGCCTACGTTGACCATCCGTCGTTCGGCATGGCGATCATCGGCCGGCTGCTGGAGTCCCAGGGCTTCCGCGTCGGGATCATTGCCCAGCCGAACTGGCAGTCCAAAGACGATTTCATGAAGCTCGGCGAGCCGAACCTGTTCTTCGGTGTCGCGGCCGGCAACATGGACTCGATGATCAACCGCTATACCGCCGACAAGAAGATCCGCTCCGACGACGCCTACACCCCCGGTGGCCTGGCGGGCAAACGTCCGGATCGCGCGAGCCTGGTTTACAGCCAGCGCTGCAAGGAAGCCTACAAGAACGTGCCGATCGTACTCGGCGGTATTGAAGCGTCCCTGCGCCGCATCGCCCACTACGACTACTGGCAGGACCGGGTGCGCAACTCGATCCTGATCGACGCCTGCGCCGATATCCTGCTCTACGGCAACGCCGAGCGTGCGATTGTCGAAGTCGCCCAGCGCCTGTCCTACGGCCACAAGATCGAAGACATCACCGATGTGCGCGGCACTGCGTTCATCCGTCGCGATACGCCGAAAGACTGGTACGAAGTCGACTCCACGCGCATCGACCGTCCGGGCAAGATCGACAAGATCATTAACCCGTACGTGAACACCCAGGACACCCAGGCCTGCGCCATCGAGCAGGAAAAGGGGCCGGTTGAAGACCCGAGCGAAGCCAAAGTCGTACAGATTCTGGCCAGCTCGAAAATGACCCGCGACAAGACGGTGATCCGTCTGCCGTCGGTCGAGAAGGTCCGTGGCGATGCGGTGCTTTACGCTCACGCCAACCGCGTGCTTCACCTGGAAACCAACCCGGGCAACGCCCGCGCGCTGGTGCAGAAGCACGGCGAAGTCGACGTCTGGTTCAACCCGCCGCCGATTCCGATGACCACCGAAGAAATGGACTACGTGTTCGGCATGCCTTACGCACGTATTCCACACCCGGCGTACGGCAAGGAAAAAATCCCTGCCTACGACATGATCCGCTTCTCGGTGAACATCATGCGTGGCTGCTTCGGCGGCTGCACCTTCTGCTCGATCACCGAGCACGAAGGCCGGATCATCCAGAACCGTTCCGAAGAGTCGATCATTCGCGAAATCGAAGAGATCCGCGACAAGGTGCCAGGTTTCACCGGCGTCATTTCCGACCTCGGCGGCCCGACCGCGAACATGTACCGCATCGCGTGCAAGAGCCCGGAAATCGAATCCGCGTGCCGCAAGCCATCGTGCGTGTTCCCAGGCATCTGCCCGAACCTGAACACCGACCACTCGTCGCTGATCCAGTTGTATCGCAGCGCCCGTGCGTTGCCGGGTGTGAAGAAGATTTTGATCGCGTCCGGTCTGCGCTATGACCTCGCGGTCGAGTCGCCGGAATACGTCAAGGAGCTGGTGACCCACCACGTTGGTGGTTACCTGAAGATCGCCCCGGAACACACCGAGGAAGGTCCGCTCAATCAGATGATGAAACCGGGCATCGGCAGCTATGACAAGTTCAAGCGCATGTTCGAGAAGTACTCCAAGGAAGCCGGGAAAGAGCAGTACCTGATTCCGTACTTCATTGCCGCTCACCCGGGCACGACCGACGAAGACATGATGAACCTGGCCCTGTGGCTCAAGGGCAACGGCTTCCGTGCCGACCAGGTGCAGGCGTTCTACCCGTCGCCGATGGCCACCGCCACCGCGATGTACCACTCGGGCAAGAACCCGCTGCGCAAGGTCACTTACAAGAGCGACGCCGTGACCATCGTCAAGAGCGAAGAGCAGCGTCGTCTGCACAAGGCGTTCTTGCGTTACCACGACCCGAAAGGCTGGCCGATGCTGCGTGAAGCGCTGACCCGCATGGGCCGCGCCGACCTGATCGGGCCGGGCAAGAACCAGTTGATCCCGCTGCATCAGCCAGCGAGCGACAGCTACCAGAGCGCCCGTCGCAAGAACTCGACGCCGGCCGGCAGTCACAAGGTCGCGGGTGAGAAGACCACCAAGATCCTGACCCAGCACACCGGTCTGCCACCACGTGCCAGCGATGGCGGTAACCCGTGGGACAAGCGTGAACAGGCCAAGGCAGCGGCATTCGCCCGCAACCAGCAGGCGGCCAAGGAACGCAAGGATGCAGCCAAAGGCAAAGGGCCGAAGCCCGCGCGCAAGCCGGTTGTGCCGCGCTAAACCGCACTTGAGCTGAACAGAACGCCAACCTTCGGGTTGGCGTTTTTGTGTGCGGCAACCAAGCGGGCGTTTTCAGAGTCAGATAATGGGTTGTAGCGACTGGCCTCATCGCGAGCAGGCTCGCTCCCACAGGTTTTTCTTTGGATGCAGAATTTGTGAACGACAGAGATCATTGTGGGAGCGAGCCTGCTCGCGATGAGGCCACTACAGCCGCAGCCAATTCCAGCTGACAGCCCACTGGTCGCCACATTTGCGTGCAACGCCCCCAAAGCAATTTCCTGCATCGCCCGATTTTGGTGCTGTACTGCCTCAAGCAACCGGAGAAAGCGCCAGCGCCACTGGATGGCATAAGTCTTGCGCGCTTTCGATAACGCTTAAGGCTCGCAGGAGGCACGCCGTGTCGATTCATGTCGCATTGCACCACGTCACGCATTACCGCTACGACCGCGCTGTCGAGCTCGGTCCGCAGATAGTTCGCCTGCGCCCGGCCGCCCACAGCCGTACGCGGATACTGTCGTATGCGCTGAAAGTCTCGCCCGAGCAGCACTTCATTAACTGGCAGCAGGACCCCCAAGGTAATTACCTGGCGCGTCTGGTGTTCCCGGAGAAAACCGAGGAACTGCGGATCGAGGTCGATCTGCTGGCGGAAATGGCGGTGTTCAATCCATTCGACTTCTTCCTAGAACCCTACGCGGAAAAAATCCCGTTTGCCTACGCCGCGGACGAGCGCAAGGAACTGGCGCCGTACCTGGAAACCCTGCCGCTGACGCCTAAATTCAAGGCCTATCTGGACGGCATCGACCGCACGCCGCTGCCCAGCGTGGATTTCCTCGTCGCGCTCAATCAGCGCCTGAGCGAGGACATCGGTTACCTGATCCGCATGGAGCCGGGCGTGCAAACGCCCGAACACACCCTCGAACATGCCTCCGGTTCCTGTCGCGACTCGGCGTGGCTGCTGGTGCAGCTGCTGCGCAACCTGGGCCTGGCGGCGCGTTTTGTCTCCGGCTACCTGATTCAACTGACCGCCGACGTCAAAAGCCTCGACGGCCCGTCGGGCACCGACGTGGATTTCACCGATTTGCACGCCTGGTGCGAGGTCTATTTGCCCGGTGCCGGCTGGATCGGCCTGGACGCGACCTCAGGCCTGTTTGCCGGTGAAGGACACATTCCGTTGGCGTGTAGTCCCGATCCGGGCTCTGCGGCACCGATCAGTGGCCTGGTGGAGCCGTGCGAGTGCGAATTCACCCACGAAATGTCCGTTGAGCGGATTTGGGAGGCGCCGCGCGTCACCAAGCCCTACACCGAAGATCAATGGCTGGCGATCCAGGCGTTGGGCCGGCAGATCGATGCCGACCTGCTGGAAGGCGACGTACGCCTGACCATGGGCGGCGAGCCGACCTTCGTCTCCATCGACGATCCGGACGGCGCCGAGTGGAACACCGCCGCGCTGGGGCCAGACAAGCGGCGTTTGTCCGCCGAGCTGTTCCAGCGAATGCGCAAACATTACGCACCCAAAGGACTGGTGCATTTCGGTCAAGGCAAGTGGTACCCCGGCGAGCAACTGCCGCGCTGGTCGCTGAATTGCTACTGGCGCCGCGATGGCGTGCCGATCTGGCACAACAGCGCGCTGATTGCCGATGAGCAAGAAGACTACGGTGCCGATGGCGAACTGGCCGGGCGTTTTCTGGCGAGTGTCGCCGAACGCCTGAAAATTCCGACACGCTTTGTGTTCCCGGCTTACGAAGACAATTTCTATTACCTCTGGCGCGAGGGCGCTTTGCCGCAGAACGTCAGCGCCGAAGATTCGCGTCTGGAAGAACCCTTGGAGCGTGCGCGACTACGCAAAGTCTTCAGTCAGGGGTTGGATAAAGTGATCGGCCAGGTGCTGCCATTGGCGCGCACCGCCAAGGGCGATCAGTGGCAAAGCGGTCGCTGGTACCTGCGCGACGAGCACTGCCGGTTGGTGCCGGGCGATTCGCCACTGGGTTATCGCTTGCCGCTGGGCTCGCAGCCGTGGGTGAAAGCCGCCGAGTATCCGTTCATCTACCCCAACGATCCCAATCAGGAATTCCCGACGCTCCCGGATACTCAGCAGTTGAGCCGCCCCGTCGCCGCGGCCGAAGCGGTCGAGCGTGATCTGGAAATCGACGAATCCGCCGATTGGCTGACGCGCACCGCGTTCTGCGCCGAGGCGCGGGAGGGGCGGTTGTACTTGTTCATGCCGCCGCTGGAGCGGGTCGAGGATTATCTGGAGCTGGTCACTGCAATCGAGGCCACGGCTGAGGAGCTGCATTGTCCGGTGCTGCTGGAAGGCTATGAACCGCCAAGCGATCCGCGTCTGAGCAACTTCCGCATTACCCCGGACCCAGGCGTGATCGAGGTCAACGTGCAGCCGTCCGCCACCTGGGATGAACTGGTCGAGCGCACCGAGTTTCTCTACGAAGAAGCGCGCCAGACGCGGCTGACCACTGAAAAATTCATGATCGACGGCCGACACACCGGCACCGGCGGCGGTAACCATTTCGTACTGGGCGGTGCGACACCGGCTGACTCACCGTTCTTGCGCCGTCCCGATTTGCTGCGCAGCCTGATCAGTTACTGGCATAACCACCCGTCGTTGTCCTACCTGTTTTCCGGATTGTTCATCGGCCCGACGTCTCAGGCGCCGCGCGTCGATGAAGCGCGCAATGATGCGTTGTACGAGCTGGAAATCGCCTTCGCCCAGATGCCTTCACCCGGCGAAGAATGCGCACCGTGGCTGGTCGACCGGCTGCTGCGCAACCTGTTGATAGACGTGACGGGTAACACTCATCGCGCCGAATTCTGCATCGACAAGCTTTATTCGCCCGATGGCGCAACGGGGCGCCTTGGCTTGCTGGAGTTGCGCGCTTTTGAAATGCCGCCCCACGCGCGCATGAGCCTGGCGCAGCAGTTGTTGCTGCGAGCGCTGGTTGCGCGGTTCTGGCGCGAGCCTTATGCGCCGCCGAAACTGGCGCGCTGGGGCACGGAATTGCACGACCGGTTCCTGTTGCCACACTTTATCGAGCAGGATTTCGCTGATGTGATCGTCGACCTCAATGCCGCGGGTTATCCGGTGCGGGCCGAGTGGTTTGCCGCGCATCTGGAGTTTCGCTTTCCCAAGGTCGGCGATTACGCCGTCAGCGGCATCGAACTGGAAGTGCGTCAGGCGCTGGAGCCTTGGCATGTACTGGGCGAGGAGGGCGCGGTCGGCGGCACGGTGCGCTACGTGGATTCATCCCTGGAGCGCTTGCAGGTGAAACTCACCGGCCTGGCACCGCAGCGCTATTTGCTGACCTGCAACGGCGTTCCGGTGCCTTTGCAGCCGACCGGCCGGGTTGGCGAGTTCGTCGCAGGCGTGCGCTTTCGTGCCTGGCAGCCGGCCAACTGTCTGCAACCGACGATCCCGGTCCATGCGCCGCTGGTGTTCGACCTGCTCGACACTTGGATGCAGCGTTCGCTGGGGGGGTGTCAGTACCACGTCGCCCATCCGGGCGGGCGCAACTATGACAGCTTGCCGGTGAACGCCAATGAAGCCGAGAGTCGGAGGATGGCGCGTTTCTTCCGCATCGGACACAGCCCGGGGAAACTTCCTATACCGATTCTGGAAATAAACGACGAGCTGCCGATGACTCTCGATTTGCGACGTTTCTAAACCGTACGCGACGCTCGGATTTTTCGTATATCCGGGCGTCATGAGCGTGCGTTAGTCTGACCGTTCCTTGCTGTCTGCCGAGCTTTCCATGCCTGACCTGCTTGACCGCTACCCGCTGACGGCGGGCACTTATCACGAACTGCTCGACGACAGTGGCGCCGTACGCCCGCACTGGCGCCGGTTGTTCGACCAGTTGCAACGCAGCACGCCCGCGCAGCTGGTGCAGCGTCAGGCACTGCTGACCCGGCAGATCCAGGAAAACGGCGTGACCTACAACGTCTATGCCGATCCCAAGGGCGCGGACCGGCCGTGGGAGCTGGACTTGCTGCCGCACGTGATCGCTGCGGATGAATGGGAGCACTTGTCGGCCGGGATCGCCCAGCGGGCTCGACTGTTGAATGCTGTGCTGGCGGACTTGTACGGCCCACAACGGTTGATCGCTGAAGGCTTGTTGCCGGCTGAGCTGGTATTCGGCCACAACAACTTCCTCTGGCCCTGTCAGGGCATCTCGCCGCCCGACGGGGCCTTTCTGCATCTGTATGCCGTGGATCTGGCGCGCACGCCCGACGGTCGCTGGTGGGTGACCGCGGATCGGACCCAGGCACCGTCCGGCGCCGGTTACGCCCTGGAAAACCGCACGATCGTGTCCCGGGCCTTCCCCGAGTTGTACCGTGATTTGAAGGTGCAGCATCTGGCTGGGTTCTTCCGCACGCTTCAGGAAACCCTGGCCCGTCAGGCGCCAAGCGACGATGAAGTGCCGTTGGTGGTGCTGCTGACACCGGGGCGTTTTAACGAAAGCTATTTCGAGCACCTGTATCTGGCGCGGCAACTCGGTTATCCGTTGGTGGAGGGCGGCGACCTCACGGTGCGCGATGCCACGGTTTACCTGAAAACCTTGAGCGGCCTGCGTCGGGTCCACGCGATCATGCGCCGGCTCGACGACGACTTCTGTGATCCGCTGGAGCTGCGCACCGACTCGGCGCTCGGTGTGCCGGGCCTGCTCGAAGCCGTGCGACAAGGGCGGGTGCTGGTGGCCAACGCGCTGGGCAGCGGCGTGCTGGAATCACCAGGGTTGCTGGGCTTCCTGCCGAAGATCAATCAATTCCTGTTCGGCGAAGAGTTGATCCTGCCCTCTATCGCCACGTGGTGGTGCGGCGAAGCGCCGGTGCTGGCCCAGGCGCTGGAAAAACTGCCGGAATTGCTGATCAAACCAGCGTTCCCCTCACAGAGCTTCGCGCCGGTGTTTGGCCGCGATTTGAGTGAAAAACAGCGTCTGGCGCTTTCCGAGCGCATGCAGGCACGACCTTATGCCTATGTGGCGCAAGAACTTGCACAGTTGTCCCAGGCGCCGATCTGGCAGGCCGAGGGTGGCCAGTTGCAACCCCGGGCCATCGGCATGCGCGTGTACGCGGTGGCGAGTCGTGACGGGTACCGGGTTCTGCCCGGCGGTTTGACCCGGGTGGCCGCCGAGGCCGACGCTGAAGTGGTGTCGATGCAACGCGGCGGTGCGAGCAAGGACACTTGGGTGCTGGGGGATCGACCACCCAGCGGCGAACAATGGAAAGCCCAGCGCAACATTGGCGTGCACGACCTGGTGCGACGCGATCCGTATTTGCCGTCGCGGGTGGTGGAAAACCTGTTCTGGTTCGGCCGTTACTGCGAGCGCTGCGATGACAGTGCTCGGTTGCTGCGGATCATGCTGGCGCGCTACGTCGATGGCGATGACCCGCAAGCGCTGGAGGCCGCGGTCGATCTGGGTGAGCGGCTAATGTTGCTGCCCGAAGAAGGCGAGCTGCCTGAACGGTTGTTGGCGGCGCTGCTCGGTGACGACTGGCCGTTCAGCCTGCGTTCCAACCTGCAGCGCTTGCAGTGGGCGGCGTCGCAAGTGCGCGGAAAGCTCTCGCGGGAAAACTGGCAGGCGCTGGTGGAGTTGCAGCGTGAGGCCGTCGAACTGGAAACCGAAGAACCGGATTTCGGCGAGTTGCTGGATTTTCTCAACCGTCTGGTGATGTCGCTGGCGGCACTGTCGGGTTTTGCACTGGACGACATGACCCGGGACGAAGGCTGGCGCTTCCTGATGATCGGTCGACGGATCGAGCGCCTGCAATTTCTCAGCGGCAGCCTCGCGGCGTTTCTGCGCGGTAGCGGCGCCTTTGATCAGGCCGGGCTGGAGTGGCTGCTGGAGCTGGGTAACAGCAGCATCACCTACCGCTCGCGGTATCTGGCGGTGGCGCAATTGATTCCGGTGCTGGACCTGTTGCTGCTCGACGAACAAAACCCGCATGCGGTGCTGTTCCAGTTGAAGCTGGTGACCCGCACGCTTAAACGTTTGAACGATGATTTTGGTGTGCCGCGCGAAGCTGGTCTGCCGTTTCTGGTGGAGCGTCTGGCGCGCTTTGATCTTGGGTGTCTGGAGAATTCGCTGTTCGGTGAAGCCAGCGTACGCGCCGCCATCAATGGCCTGGCCGACCTGCTGCAAGAGATCGCCGATGCGAGCGGGCAGGTGTCGGATCGTTTGGCATTGCGCCATTTCGCCCACGTCGATGATGTCAGCCAACGCACGGTGTCCGTCTGATGAGCGCTCATTACCAGATTTTCCATGACACCCATTATCACTACGACAGCCCGGTGTCCCTCGCTCAGCAGTTGGCGCATCTGTGGCCGCGCTCGTGCGCCTGGCAGCGTTGTACTGCGCAACAATTGCAGATCAGCCCGGACCCGACGGCGCGCCGCGACGAACTGGATGTATTCGGCAACCCACTGACCCGGCTGGCGTTCGAGCGGCCTCACGATGAGTTACTGGTTAATGCCAGTCTTACCGTCGAAGTGCTGGCCCGGCCAACGCTGGATTTCAATCAATCGCCGGCCTGGGAAGAAACCCGCAACGCACTGACCTACAGCAGCCAGCCGCTTTCGTCCGACGTGCTCGAAGCGTGTCGTTACCGGTTTGAATCGCCCTATGTGCATTTGAAGCGCAACTTCGTCGAATTCTCGGAAAGTTGTTTTCCTGCGGGGCGGCCGCTGTTGCTCGGCGTCCAGGCGTTGATGGAAAAAATCTTCAGCGAATTCACCTTCGACGCCGAGGCCACTCAAGTGGCAACGCCTCTGGTGGAAGTGCTGGAGCGCCGTCGCGGGGTGTGCCAGGACTTCGCTCACCTGATGCTCGCGTGCGTGCGGTCCCGTGGGTTGGCGGCGCGTTACATCAGCGGCTACCTGCTGACTCAGCCGCCACCGGGCCAGCCGCGGCTGATCGGTGCCGATGCATCGCACGCCTGGGTTTCAGTGTTTTGCCCGGTGTTGGGTTGGGTGGATTTCGATCCGACCAACAATGTGCAACCGGCACTCGAACACATCACCCTGGCCTGGGGCCGGGATTTCTCCGATGTATCGCCGTTGCGTGGGGTGATTCTGGGGGGCGGAAATCACGATCCGGAAGTCCGGGTCACCGTGATGCCACTGGAGTAACCCAGAACCCCATGTGGGAGCGGCGGTGCGACGATTCGACTTGCTCGCGAAAGCAGTCTGTCAGCCACAAAGATGTTGGATGTGCCGCCGCTTTCGCGAGCAAGTCGAATCGTCGCACCGCCGCTCCCACGTGGAATTGTGTAAGGACTTTCGGATGGGGGGGATTTCGGAAGGGATTGTGAGGGTCAGCAACATCGCTGCTGACCCTGGACACAGATCCGGTGGGCCTGATCAGATCATCGGGCCCTGAGGGTCTCAGGCGTCGGGCGCCTGATCTTTCGGTGCTTCAACATCACTTTCTGCGGTCACTTCACCGTCTGCTTCCGGGTTCAGTGCGGCGGCGTCTTCTTCAGCTGAAGCTTTCTTGCGCTGAAGCTTTTCCTCTTTCTTCTGCTCCTTGGCCAAGTCTCTCTGACGTTTGGCGAAGGAATAATTAGGTTTAGCCATGGGCGATCCTCTGGGGTCGAAGGTGAGGTTGAGCGGCGCATATTCTGCCCTGTATCGGTGCCTAGCCGTTAGCTGGGTTTTTGCTCGGCCCATTTTGGCAGTACCGAGGGCTGCCAGGCGTCCAGTGCATCGAGCAGGGTGTGCGGCGATTCGCTCACTTGCAGCATGTCACGGTGTGCTTCGCGAACGAAGCCTTCGCCGACGATATGATCAAGAAAACCGGTCAACTTGCTGTAGAAACCGTTCACTTCCAGCAGTCCCAGCGGTTTGCCGTGGTAGCCGAGCTGGCCCCAGGTCCAGACTTCGAACAGTTCTTCCAGAGTGCCCAGGCCACCGGGCAGCGCGATAAAAGCGTCGCTGAGCTCAGCCATCCGCGCCTTGCGCGCATGCATGCCGTCGACCACTTCCAGGCGCGTGAGGCCGCTGTGACCGATTTCCTTGTCTTTGAGGCTTTGCGGGATGATCCCGATCACTTCACCGCCGGCCGCCAGTGCGGCGTCGGCGACGATCCCCATCAGCCCGACGGCACCGCCGCCATAGACCAGGGTCAGCTTGCGCTCGGCCAATGCTCGCCCGAGGGCGACAGCCGCTTCACGATAAGCCGGGTTGGTGCCGGTGCTGGCACCGCAAAATACACAAACGGACGCTAAAGACATGCCTTACTCCATGGTCAGGATGGCCACAGAGTAAAGGCAGAGGCGCTATGCTCCAAGGTCTAAACTTCACGCCGGGACGTTTCACAGGTGCCACTGGCGCCACAGGCGTAAGCGGCGAGCAAACTGCACAACAGGCTATTGATGGACATGACAGACGCTCCGTATAAGTGATGACGACCTGATGATAGGGCCGCCCTAGACGTCTGGCTGGTAGATTGTTTCGATAGGTGTCATAGCCCGAAAGTTGTATACAATTTTTGATTCAGGTCATAGGAACTTGCGAAGTTTTCAGGCAGTCTTCTGTCCATTCGCACTTTTGTTAACCCTGCCTTGGAGATTCACCATGTTTGCCAAACTTGTTGCGGTATCCCTGCTGACACTGGCCAGCAGTCAATTGATGGCTGCCGAGTGCAAGACGACCATCGATTCCACCGACCAAATGGCCTTCAACACCAAGGCCATCGAAATCGACAAAAGCTGCAAGACCTTCACCGTTGAACTGACCCACTCCGGCAACCTGCCGAAAAACGTCATGGGCCACAACTGGGTGCTGAGCAAAGAAGCGGACATGCAGCCGATCGCTACCGATGGCCTGTCTGCCGGCATCGACAAGAACTACCTGAAAGAAGGTGATGCGCGCATTATCGCTCACACCAAAATCATCGGCTCCAAGGAAACCGACTCGGTGACCTTCGATGTGTCCAAGCTTGATGCTGCCGAGAAATACGGCTTCTTCTGCTCGTTCCCGGGCCACATTTCGATGATGAAAGGCACGGTTACGCTGAAGTAAGCGAATCGCGCGCATAAAAAAAGCGTCCACTTGGGACGCTTTTTTTGTGCCCGGCGTTTGACCGTGTAATCGTTATTCGCGGGCAAGCCTAGCTCCTACAGGGGCGGTGTCGAAACCCTGTAGGAGCGAGGCTTGCCCGCGAAGGCGTCGGATCAGGCACCACCTAAATCAAGGGGCGAAAGGCATCACCCGCTTGTGATGGGTCTTCCTGTACGTATCGCAAATGATCTTGAACGCTTCCTCGCGCACCGGCTGCCCATGCAGGAACGCGTCGATCTCGGCATACGTCACGCCATGGGACGCTTCATCCGGTTTACCCGGCGACAGGTCTTCAAGGTCCGCCGTCGGGACTTTTTCCACCAGCGATTCCGGCGCGCCGAAACTGCGGGCAATCGCCCGGACCTGATTTTTCACCAGACCGCTCAACGGGGCCAGGTCGCAGGCGCCGTCGCCGAATTTGGTGAAGAAACCCATCACAGCTTCCGCTGCATGATCGGTGCCGATCACCAGGCCATGGGCCGCGCCGGCGATGGTGTACTGGGCGACCATGCGCATCCGCGCCTTGGTGTTGCCAAGGACGAAATCCACCGAGACCGCGTGCTTGCCTTCGAACGCTGCCACTTCATTGGCCAGGGATTTGACCGCCGGGCCGATGTTCACGGTGTGACGCTCGTCTGGCTTGATGAAATCCACCGACGCCTGGGCGTCGTGTTCATCGAACTGGGTTTCGTACGGCAGGCGCACGGCGATGAACTTGTAGTTGTCATCACCGGTGCGGGTGCGCAGTTCACACATGGCGCGCTGGGCCAGCAGGCCGGCGGTCAGGGAATCGACGCCGCCGCTGATCCCGAGCACCAGGGTCTTGAGCCCGGAATTGACCAGGCAATCCTGGATGAAACTGATGCGCCGCGCGATTTCAGCCTCGAGGGCGGCCTCGTCGGCGAATGGCGGTTGAACCTTGAGCTGCTCAGCAATCTCACGCTGTACGGCTTGCATGAATTCACTCCTTGCTTGGTGTGCTGGAAAGGGCGGCAGGAACTTTGAAAACGTGTCGCAAATAGGCAACGAAATTCGGGTCTTTACAGTGAGTCTTGCCAGGCTCGTCGGAGATCTTTGCCACCGGCTGGCCGTTGCAGGCCGCCATTTTAAGCACGATGCTCATCGGTTCGACACCCGGAATATCGCACGTCAGGTTGGTACCGATGCCGAAGCTGACATTGATCCGACCGCGCAATGCGCGAAATATTTCCAGCGCCTTGGGCAGCGTCAGGCTGTCGGAGAACGTCAGCGTCTTGCTCATCGGGTCGATACCCAGCTTTTGATAGTGGGCGATCGCCTTTTCCGCCCAGATCACCGGATCACCGGAGTCATGTCGCAGACCGTCAAAGAGCTTGGCGAAAAACAAGTCGAAGTCGTTGAGGAAGGCATCCATGGTGATGCAGTCAGTCAAGGCGATCCCCAACAGGCCGCGGTACTCGCGGACCCAGCAATCGAGGGCGGCGGCCTGGCTGTCGATCAGCCGCGGGCCCAGTTGCTGGTGGGCCATGATCCACTCGTGGGCCATGGTGCCCAGCGGTTTCATGTCCAGCTCTCGCGAAAGGTGCACGTTGCTGGTGCCGACGAAGCGCCCGGGGAAATCGTGCTTGAGCACGTTCACCACTTCTTCCTGCACACGGTAAGAGAAGCGACGGCGAGTACCGAAATCGGCTACTTGCAATTCGGACAATTCGTCGCTGCCGGCATTCGCGGTCAGCCAGTCGAACTTGCGATAGAGCTGCTCACGCGCCTGCACCAGCACGATCTCCCGGTAGCGATAGCGGTTGCGCACTTCGCTGACGATGGACAGCAGCGGCACTTCGAACAGGATCACATGCAGCCACGGTCCGCGCAGGCGGATGAACAGTTCGCCGTTTTCGATGCCGGTGTGGACGTAGCGCAGATTGAAGCGGAACAACCCGAGAAAACGCAGGAAATCCGGCTTCATGAAGCTGATGCGCTCCATGAAGCTCAACTGGTCGGCGCTCAGGCTCAGCTCGGCCAGGCGCTCGATCTGAAAGCGGATTTCCGCCAGGTACGGGCGCAAATCCTCACTATTACGGCAACGAAACTCCCATTCGACTTCTACGTTCGGGTAGTTGTGCAGCACCGCCTGCATCATCGTCAGTTTGTAGAAGTCGGTGTCGAGCAGGTTCTGCACGATGCGATCGGCAAACACACTCTCGCTCATAACGGGATTCTCCAGGCTGGCCGCGGCCCGTGGCGGCGACGTTGCAGCTGTTTCAATGATGGGGGCTAGTGGCGCATATCAGCGCGGGGTATTGCCAGTGTTTTTTTGTGAGGGTTGTGCCGCTGCCGATGGCCTCTTCGCCGGCAAGCCCGGCTCCTACAGGACCTTTGTCTGGCCCGAAACCTGTAGGAGCACGGCTTGCCGGCGAAGGCGTCCTCAAGGCATTACAGGGCTGTCGATCTGCTCCAGCATCCACTTCACAAAATCCCGCACCTTCGGCACTTCCGCCGAATGCTCCGGGTACGCCAGGTAATAGGCGTCGGAACTGGGCATTGCATGCTGCCAGGGAATGACCAGTTTGCCGTCGGCCAATTCCTCTTCCACCAGAAACCGCGGCAACAACGCCACGCCGCAGCCGACCTGTGCGGCACGGATGCACATATAAAAGGTTTCGAAGCGCGGGCCGTGGTAGCTGTGTTCGGTGTGGTAACCCTGGCTGTCGAACCAGTCGTGCCAGGCCTGCGGCCGGGAGGCGTTTTGCAGCAGGACCAGGTCGGTAAGTTGCGTCGGATCGGTGAACGGCGTGGCCGGCAGGCTACTCGGTGCACACACCGGAACAAGCTCTTCGCCGAACAGTTTCAGGCATTCGGTGCGGGGCCGTGAGCCCTGGCCGAAATAGAACGCCAGATCGCTGCGACCTTGCAGCAGGTCATCGGCTTCCTGCTCGCTGCACAGGTCCAGATGAATCGACGGATGGCGCAGTCGCCAACCCTTCAAACGGGGGACCAGCCAGCGGGCGCCGAACGTCGGCGGGGTCGAGACGCGCAGGACTTCGGTCTCTCCGCCGTAGGAGCGCAGGTAATGGGTCGACATCTCGACTTGCGTGAGGATTTTTCGTACCTCAACCAGATACAAATCACCGGCCGGGGTCATTTGCAGGCGTCGGCGCACCCGCCGGAACAACAGGTGCTGCAACAATTCTTCGAGTTGCGCGACCTGTTTGCTGACGGCGCTCTGGGTCAGGTTCAGCTCTTCGGCGGCCCGCGTGAAGCTCAAATGCCGGGTCACGGCCTCGAAACACTGCAGCGCGGTGATCGACGGCAGGTAGCGTTTATTCAGCATGGGTTGTCCTTTTTTCTTGTTTCTTGCTGACCAGCAATTCGCAGCATGAATAAACGGAATGATATCTCTCTTAAAGGTCGTTTGTTGGGTAACCTCCGGCGAGCTAAAACTACAGGTCTGATCAGCCGTGATATTCCGGCTGCACGTTTTCTGTTTTAGCTCGAGGAGTGACCCATGGTTGCCGCATTGCTTGATCGTCTTGGTGTGAACCCGGCCCTGTACCAGAACGGCAAAGTGCCGGTGCATTCGCCGATCGATGGCAGCAAGATCGCCTCTGTGAACTGGGAAGGCGCCGCTGAAGTCGAGCAGCACATCAGTCGCGCAGATCATGCGTTCGAATTGTGGCGCAAGGTCCCGGCCCCGCGCCGTGGCGAATTGGTGCGTCAACTGGGCGACATTCTGCGCGAATACAAGGCCGACCTCGGCGAGCTGGTGTCCTGGGAAGCGGGCAAGATTACTCAGGAAGGCCTGGGTGAAGTTCAGGAGATGATCGACATCTGCGACTTCGCCGTCGGTCTGTCCCGTCAACTGTACGGCTTGACCATCGCCTCCGAGCGTCCAGGCCACCACATGCGCGAAACCTGGCACCCGCTGGGCGTCGTGGGCGTGATCAGTGCGTTCAACTTCCCGGTCGCGGTCTGGGCCTGGAACACCACGCTGGCGCTGGTCTGCGGCAACCCGGTGATCTGGAAACCGTCGGAGAAAACCCCGTTGACCGCACTGGCCTGCCAGGCGCTGTTCGACCGCGTACTGAAAAACTTCAGCGATGCACCTGCGCACCTGAGCCAGGTGATCATTGGCGGTCGCGATGCTGGCGAAGCACTGGTCGATGACCCGCGTGTCGCGCTGATCAGCGCCACCGGCAGCACCCGCATGGGCCGCGAAGTGGCACCGAAAATTGCTGCACGTTTCGCCCGCAGCATTCTCGAACTGGGTGGCAACAACGCCATGATCCTCGGCCCAAGCGCAGACCTGGACATGGCCGTTCGCGCCATCCTGTTCAGCGCCGTCGGCACTGCCGGTCAGCGTTGCACCACCTTGCGTCGCCTGATCGCTCACGAATCGGTGAAAGAAGAAATCGTCACCCGCCTGAAAGCCGCGTACTCGAAAGTGCGTATCGGCAACCCGCTGGAAGGCAACCTGATCGGCCCGCTGATCGACAAACACAGCTTCGACAACATGCAGGATGCGCTGGAGCAGGCCTTGAGCGAGGGCGGCCGGGTCTTCGGCGGCAAGCGTCAGCTGGAAGACAAATACCCGAACGCTTACTACGTCTCGCCGGCCATTGTTGAAATGCCGGAGCAGAGCGACGTGGTCTGCCACGAAACCTTCGCGCCGATTCTTTATGTGATCGGCTACAAAGACTTCGACGAAGCCCTGCGTTTGAACAATGCCGTGCCACAAGGCCTGTCCTCGTGCATCTTCACCACTGACGTGCGTGAAGCCGAGCAATTCATGTCCGCAGTGGGCAGCGACTGCGGCATCGCCAACGTCAACATCGGCCCGAGCGGCGCGGAAATCGGCGGCGCGTTTGGTGGCGAGAAAGAAACCGGCGGTGGTCGTGAGTCGGGCTCCGATGCCTGGCGCGGGTACATGCGCCGCCAGACCAACACCGTGAACTACTCGCTGGAGTTGCCGTTGGCGCAGGGGATTACGTTCGACTGATGGGCCCCTTCGCGGGCAAGCCTCGCTCCTACACAGGATCACTCAACACCTGTAGGAGCGAGGCTTGCCCGCGAAGCTTTTGCTTTGTTGTTTGTTAGGTTTCTGTTGGAGTCTGGCAATGCCGTTACGCGAAGAGTGTCTGTGGGAAAAACTGACGCCACAAAGGCCCGACAATGCTGCGCTCAAGGGCGAAGTAACGGTCGATGTCTGCGTCATCGGTGCCGGGTTCACCGGTCTGTCGGCGGCAGTGCATCTGCTGGAGCAAGGCAAGACGGTGTGTGTGCTGGAAGCTCATCGTGCCGGTCATGGCGGTTCTGGACGCAATGTCGGGCTGGTCAACGCCGGCATGTGGATTCCACCGGACGAGATCGAAGCCGGGTTCGGCGAAGCGGTGGGCAGTCAGCTCAATCGCATGCTGGGTGCCGCGCCGTCCCTGGTGTTCAGCCTGGTCGACAAATACAACATCGATTGCCAGTTACGCCGCGAAGGCACGTTGCACATGGCGCACAACGCCCGTGGCGAAGCGGATTTGCGCAGTCGTGAAGAACAATGGAAACGTCGCGGCGCCCCGGTGGAACTGCTGACCGGTCAAGCCTGCGAACAAGCAACCGGCACCAAAAAGATCGCCGCCGCGTTGCTCGACAAGCGTGCCGGCACGATCAACCCGATGGCTTACACCACGGGGCTGGCCAAGGCGGCCATCGGCCTTGGTGGTCGGCTGTTCGATCATTCTCCCGTGACCAGGCTCGAACGTCAGGGCCAGCGCTGGTCGGTGCAAACGGCGCAGGGTTCGGTGCTTGCCGAGCAAGTCGTCATTGCGTCCAACGCTTACACCGAAGGTGACTGGACGGAACTGCGGCGCAATTTCTTCCCCGGTTATTACTATCAAGTGGCCTCGGTGCCGCTGACTGACGACGCCGCGCAGCAAATTCTCCCGGGTGGCCAGGGCTCGTGGGACACCCGGCAGGTGCTCAGCAGTATTCGTCGCGACAAAGACGGTCGCCTGTTGCTCGGCAGTCTGGGTAATGGCAATCAGAAGCCGACCTGGTTCCTCAAGGCCTGGGCCGACCGGGTTCAGCAGCACTATTTTCCGTACCTCAAACAGGTGGAATGGGAGTGCACCTGGACCGGTTGCATCGCGTTCACGCCCGATCATTTGATGCGCCTGTTCGAACCGGCGCCCGGTTTAGTGGCAGTCACCGGTTACAACGGTCGGGGCGTGACCACGGGGACGGTGGTCGGCAAAGCCTTTGCCGATTATTTGTGTAACGGAAATCCTCAGGCGCTGCCGATTCCCTTCGCACCCATGCAGCCACTGGCGGGGGTGGGGCTGCGTAGCTGTCTATATGAGGCCGGATTTTCGCTGTATCACGCGGGCCAGTGCCTGCGGATCGTGATTTGATTGTTGAAATTTGTTGCTGGAAGCGGCGCTTTTCGGCGCAGCGGCTAGCCTGTAAAAGGTGCGGGTTGTAGCAGTACCGCACCAGCAGTGTGCACTTCGGTGACGCACGTTGTTACAGGCTGGTTGCACGTCGTTTGGCGCCGCGGTTGCAATGATGGCGCGCGTGGGTTGCGCCTTAAAAAATAAATGGTTTCACCTTCCGCGGTTTAGACGGTTGCACGCCCAATGAAAATGGGCTCGAAACAGTCGAAATAACAATAAAGCAGCGACTTTTTTCAGAATAAAAAACCGATGGCACGGCCCTTGCTCTGAGCATTCAGTGAAGTCGCAGTGCCAACTAAAAAAAAACCTTGGAGCACCACCTCATGTCCCAGACGTTTTACAAGAAAGGCTTTCTGGCCCTCGCAGTGGCAGCTGCGCTGGGTGTTTCTGCGTTTGCACAGGCTGACGTAAAAATCGGTGTTGCGGGTCCTATGACAGGCGCCAACGCAGCATTTGGCGAGCAGTACATGAAGGGTGCACAGGCAGCAGCCGACGCAATCAACGCGTCGGGCGGCGTCAACGGGGAAAAAATCGTACTGGTCAAGGGCGATGACGCCTGCGAACCGAAACAGGCTGTGACGGTCGCCAAGGACCTGACCAACCAGAAAGTGGCAGGCGTGGTTGGTCACTTCTGCTCCTCGTCGACCATCCCGGCCTCCGAGATCTACGACGAAGCAGGCATCATCGCAATCACTCCGGGTTCCACCAACCCACAGGTGACCGAGCGTGGTCTGAGCGCCATGTTCCGTATGTGCGGTCGTGACGACCAGCAGGGCATCGTTGCCGGCGACTACATCGTCGACGTGCTCAAGGGCAAGAAAGTCGTGGTTCTGCACGACAAAGACACCTACGGCCAAGGTCTGGCCGACGCCACCAAGGCTCAACTGGCCAAGCGCGGCGTAACGCCGGTTCTGTACGAAGGCCTGACCCGCGGCGAGAAAGACTTCAGCGCCGTGGTAACCAAGATCCGTGCAGCCGGTGCCGATGTCGTCTATTTCGGCGGCCTGCACCCGGAAGCCGGTCCACTGGTTCGCCAACTGCGTGAACAAGGCCTCAAGGACGTCAAATTCATGTCCGATGACGGCATCGTTACTGACGAACTCGTGACCACCGCCGGTGGCCCGCAGAACGTTGATGGCGTGTACATGACCTTCGGTGCCGACCCACGCCTGCTGCCAGACAGCAAAACCGTGGTAGACACCTTCCGCAAAGCCGGCACCGAGCCAGAAGGCTACACCCTGTACGCCTACGCTTCGGTTCAGACCCTGGCGGCTGCTTTCAACGGTGCCAAGTCCAACAGCGGCGAAAAAGCGGCTGAGTGGCTGAAGAAAAACCCGGTTAAAACCGTGATGGGCGAGAAGACCTGGGACGCCAAGGGCGACCTGAAAGTCTCCGACTACGTGGTTTATCAGTGGGACAAGGATGGCAAATACCACCAACTGGAAAAACAGAAGTGATATGAGCTGTTGATCTGCCCGGCGCCTTGAGCGCCGGGCAATCGAAGAACATGTCCGTGCAGTACCTGTCTTTTCTCGTAGAGCTGCACACAACCGTGTTGCGCGGGTGGCTGAACCCCGGTCCGTCGCACCTCGCTTTTGTGCAGTCTCTCAAATGCGTGAGATTGCGTTATGGATGGTATTTTCCTGCAGCAACTGGTCAACGGCCTGACCCTCGGGTCGGTCTATGGCCTGATCGCCATCGGCTACACAATGGTCTATGGCATCATCGGCATGATCAACTTCGCCCACGGCGAGGTTTACATGATTTCCGCTTACCTCGCGGCAATCAGTCTGGCTCTGCTGGCATACTTCGGTATTGAATCCTTCCCTCTGCTGATGCTTGGCACACTGGTCTTCACCATCATTGTCACAGCGGTATATGGCTGGGTCATCGAGCGTGTCGCCTACAAACCCCTGCGTAACTCCACCCGACTGGCACCGCTGATCAGCGCCATCGGTATTTCGCTGATCCTGCAAAACTATGCACAGATCGCACAGGGCGCCCGTCAACAAGGCGTACCGACCCTGCTGACCGGTGCATGGCGAGTGGAAGTCGGAAGCGGCTTCGTTCAGCTCACCTACACCAAGATCTTCATCCTGGTTGCCGCATTCGCCGGCATGGCCCTGCTGACCTACGTCATCAAGTACACCAAGCTCGGCCGCATGTGCCGCGCCACCCAGCAAGACCGCAAGATGGCCTCCATCCTTGGGATCAACACCGACCGCGTCATTTCCTACGTGTTCATCATCGGTGCGGCAATGGCGGCCCTGGCCGGCGTGCTGATCACCATGAACTACGGCACGTTCGACTTCTACGCAGGCTTCGTCATCGGCATCAAGGCGTTCACCGCAGCGGTACTCGGCGGGATCGGCTCGCTGCCTGGCGCGATGCTCGGCGGGATCATCCTCGGGATTTCCGAGTCGCTGTTCTCGGGTCTGGTCAACTCGGACTACAAAGACGTTTTCAGCTTCTCGCTGCTCGTTCTCGTTCTGGTCTTTCGGCCCCAAGGCCTGCTCGGCCGTCCTCTTGTGTCGAAGGTGTAAGCGATGTCTTCAACCACTAAAAAAACCATTGATCTCAAAAGAAGCCTGGTTGACGCGATTCTTGCCGGTCTTGTTGCCCTCATTGTGTTCGGCCCGATTGTTGGCATAGTCCTCGACGGCTACGGCTTCAATCTGGAAACGACCCGAGTGGCGTGGATTGTCGCCATTGTCATGGCCGGCCGCTTTGCCTTGAGCCTGTTCCTGCAAACGCCGAAAGGCCTGAGAATTCTCGAAGGCTTTGAAACCACCGGTTCGGGGGTTCATGTACTGGCACCCGATTACAAATCCCGGCTGCGCTGGATCATTCCGCTGATGATCGTCATCGCCGTGGTGTTCCCGTTTTTCTCCAACTCCTACCTGCTGGGCGTGGTCATCCTCGGGTTGATCTACGTGCTGCTCGGGCTTGGTCTGAACATCGTGGTTGGCCTGGCCGGCCTGCTCGACCTCGGTTACGTGGCGTTCTACGCCATCGGCGCCTATGGGTTGGCACTCGGTTATCAATACCTGGGGCTGGGTTTCTGGACGGTGCTGCCACTGGCGGCGATCACGGCGGGGCTGGCCGGTTGCATCCTCGGTTTCCCGGTGTTGCGCCTGCACGGTGACTACCTGGCGATCGTGACCCTGGGCTTCGGTGAAATCATTCGCTTGATCCTCAATAACTGGCTGACCCTGACTGGTGGCCCCAACGGTATGCCGGCGCCCCTGCCAACCTTCTTCGGCCTCGAGTTCGGCAAAAGGGCGAAGGACGGTGGCGTTCCGTTCCACGAGTTTTTCGGCATCGCCTATAACCCTGACGTGAAGTACTACTTCATCTACGCGGTATTGTTCCTGGTCGTGCTGGCCGTGCTGTACATCAAGCACCGTTTGACTCGCATGCCGGTCGGTCGCGCCTGGGAAGCCTTGCGTGAAGATGAAATCGCCTGCCGTTCCATGGGTTTGAACCACGTGCTGGTCAAGCTTTCGGCGTTCACCATCGGTGCGTCGACAGCCGGCCTCGCTGGCGTGTTCTTCGCCACCTACCAGGGCTTCGTCAACCCGACCTCGTTCACCTTCTTTGAATCGGCCCTGATCCTCGCCATCGTGGTACTCGGCGGCATGGGTTCGACCATCGGCGTGGTTATCGCAGCCTTCGTGCTGACGGTGGCCCCGGAACTGCTGCGTGGCTTCGCGGAATACCGCGTGCTGCTGTTCGGCATCCTGATGGTGTTGATGATGATCTGGCGACCGCGCGGCCTGATTCGGATCAGCCGTACCGGTGTGACCCCGCGTAAAGGAGTAGCGCCATGAGCGAAGTCGTACTCTCGGTCGAGAAGCTGATGATGCACTTCGGCGGCATCAAGGCGTTGAACGATGTCAGCCTGAAGGTTAAGCGCAACTCGATCTTCGCCCTGATCGGCCCCAACGGCGCCGGCAAGACCACCGTGTTCAACTGCCTGACCGGGTTCTACAAGGCCTCGGGCGGCAAGATCGAACTCAACGTGCGCGGCGAGCGCACCGATGTCATCAAAATGCTCGGTGAACCGTTCAAGGCGACTGATTTTGTATCGCCGAAAAGCTTCATCAGCCGGCTCCATTACAAGATGTTCGGCGGCACTCACCTGGTGAACCGTGCCGGCCTGGCGCGGACCTTCCAGAACATTCGCCTGTTCAAGGAAATGTCGGTGCTGGAAAACCTGCTGGTGGCCCAACACATGTGGGTCAACCGCAGCATGCTCGCGGGCATCCTCAACACCAAGGGCTATCGCAAGGCTGAAAGCGATGCGCTGGACCACGCCTTCTACTGGCTGGAAGTGGTGGACCTGGTGGATTGCGCCAACCGTCTGGCCGGTGAGTTGTCCTACGGCCAGCAGCGTCGTCTGGAGATTGCGCGGGCCATGTGCACCCGGCCGCAGATCATCTGCCTCGACGAACCGGCCGCCGGCCTCAACCCTCAGGAAACCGAAGCGCTGAGCGCGATGATCCGGCTGCTGCGCGACGAGCACGATCTGACCGTGGTGCTGATCGAACACGACATGGGCATGGTTATGAGCATTTCCGACCACATCGTGGTGCTGGACCACGGCGTCGTCATCGCCGAGGGCGGCCCCGAGGCGATTCGCAACGATCCGAAAGTGATTGCAGCCTATCTGGGCGCCGATGAAGAGGAGGTGGTGCTATGAGCAAACCGATCCTCGAACTCAAAGACCTGGACGTGTTTTACGGCCCGATCCAGGCCCTGAAAAAAGTCTCGATGCACATCAACGAAGGGGAGACCGTCAGCCTCATCGGTTCCAACGGTGCGGGCAAGTCGACCCTGCTGATGTCGATCTTCGGCCAGCCGCGCGCGGCAGACGGGCAGATCATCTATCAGGGCGTGGACATCACCCATAAGTCGTCGCACTACATTGCGTCCAACGGCATTGCGCAATCACCGGAAGGCCGGCGCGTGTTCCCCGACATGACCGTCGAGGAAAACCTGCAGATGGGCACCATCCCGATTGGTGACAAGTACGCCAAGGAAGACATGCAACGCATGTTCGAGCTGTTTCCGCGTCTCGAAGAGCGGCGGACCCAGCGGGCCATGACCATGTCCGGCGGCGAACAGCAAATGCTCGCCATCGCCCGTGCGTTGATGAGCCGGCCGAAACTGCTGTTGCTCGATGAGCCGAGCCTGGGGCTCGCGCCGATTGTGGTGAAACAGATCTTTGCCACCCTGCGGGAACTGGCCAAGACCGGCATGACCATCTTTCTGGTCGAGCAGAACGCCAACCACGCCCTGCGGTTGTCGGATCGGGCATACGTGATGGTCAACGGCGAGATCCGCCTCAGTGGCACCGGCAAGGAGCTGCTGGTGAACGAAGAGGTGCGTAACGCTTATCTCGGCGGGCATTGAGTCCTGTTGAAATACCTAAAGCCCCGACGAGCAATCGTCGGGGCTTTTTTACGCCTCCAATACACCGCAAATCCCTTGTGGGAGCGAGCCTGCTCGCGATTGCGGTGGGTCTGTGAAAAGCATGGCGACTGACACTGCGCTATCGCGAGCAGGCTCGCTCCCACAGGGACCGCGGTGAATTGTGGAAAACAAATTTGCCAAGCTCTCAAAGCGCGACATAAAGCCGCTGCAAATAGTTGTTTTGTCACGGTTTTGACTTGTCCCCGTTTGCTGTGGAACTGGCTGTGAATAACGTGGGAGTAGCTGGCTGAGAGCCTTTTAAATCGTGGCCTGTAGCGATGTGGTTGTTTTTTGATCAGGCGTTTTTGCCGGGCTTGAGGTCAGCGTTGTCAACCTTTTTATTGATTGCAAAAGAGGCCTGAAACACACGATGGCAGCCTGTGGATAAGTCTGTGGTTAAACTCTGGAAAGACTCGGCTAAGGGCCGTAGTTACTGGCTTGGCGCCATCGTTGGCAAACCCGGTCAATCGTGCAAAACGCCTTGGGCTACACAGCCCGCACTTCAGGGTCAAGCGAAAAACTTTCTGATCTGCCCGCAAAGCCTTGTGCACAGCGGCTTCCAGCTTTTTCACTTGCCCCCGGAAACTGTGGACCGGCCTGTGGATAACGTGCGCGTACATAGCTACAGGCCACGGTGTATATGGCGTTGCTCGCGTTGGTTGTTTTTCGTACAGATTTTCTGATAGTTGCCGCTGTCGGCAAGGCCGGGCATGCTGCCAGCTGATTTTCTAATCCAATGGCGGCCCGTCGGCCGAAGCAAGGAGAACACGATGTCCAACACCCTGTTTATTACCGGCGCGACTTCCGGTTTTGGCGAAGCCTGTGCCCGTCGTTTTGCCGAGGCTGGCTGGAAACTGGTGCTGACAGGTCGTCGTGAAGAGCGCCTCAATGCCTTGTGCGCCGAGTTGTCGAAGCAGACCGAGGTCCATGCCCTGGTGCTCGACGTGCGTGATCGCAAGGCCATGGAGGAGGCGATCGCCAACCTGCCACCGTCCTTCGCCAAGCTGCGCGGGTTGATCAACAACGCTGGCCTGGCGCTCGGCGTGGACCCGGCGCCGAAGTGCGATCTTGATGATTGGGACACCATGGTCGACACCAACATCAAGGGCCTGATGTACAGCACTCGCCTGCTGTTGCCGCGTCTGATCGCCCATGGTCGTGGCGCCGGCATCATCAACCTCGGTTCCATTGCCGGCAACTACCCGTATCCGGGCAGCCACGTGTATGGCGCGAGCAAGGCGTTCGTCAAACAGTTCTCCCTGAACCTGCGCTGCGACCTGCAAGGCACGGGCGTTCGCGTCAGCAACATCGAGCCGGGCCTGTGTGAGAGTGAGTTCTCGCTGGTGCGCTTTGCCGGTGACCAGGAGCGTTACAACGCGACCTACGCCGGTGCCGAGGCGATCCAGCCGCAAGACATCGCCGAGACCATTTTCTGGGTGCTCAATGCGCCGGCGCACATCAACATCAACAGCCTCGAGTTGATGCCGGTGAGCCAGACGTGGGCCGGGTTTGCGATTGAGCGTAACAAGGGGTAAGACTGCGTAACGTCCATTCGCGGGCAAGCCTCGCTCCTACAGGTCTATGCAAAACCTGTAGGAGCGAGGCTTGCCCGCGAATACGATCTATTTTTCAACGAAGATAGTCGACCAACCCGCGATAGCAGGTCGCCAAATGATAAGGCGTGGTAGACGGCATATCCTGCCGGCTCACTTCACCGTTCTCGTCACGACACTCATACCAGCCGCGCGCATGCAGAGAACGCTGTTGCAGCGCCTGCAACTGGTGCAATACCGATGCCCCGCTGTCCGGGCGCAGCGTCAACGCACGCAGGTATTCAGCCTGAGCCCAGATGCGTTGGGTGGCATCTTTCGAATGCCCGTCGAGCGTGAGCATCGCGCGCACGGCGCCACTCGATTGATCGACGCCCAGTTGCTCGGTGAACGCAAAGGCGCGCTCCACAGAGGCGTGCAGTTTTGTACCGCGCAACAACGGCGAAGATTCCAGCAGGAAATACCATTCAAACTGGTGTCCCGGTTCAAACCAGTTATCCACAGACCCCAGCGGTTTTTCCATCAACACACTGTGTTGCGGATCGATAAAGCGTTGTTGCATGGCTGTGCATAACTCGACGAGCGCACGCTGCACGGCGAGGTCTTCACGCACTGATAGCGTGGCAAGAAACGCTTCGGCGAGGTGCATCAGCGGGTTTTGCAGCGGCCCGGTGTTCAGCAACGACCAATCACGCTCAAGGCAGGCTTCGTACAAGCCGTCGCCCGAACTGAAGCGCTGATCAAGCACTTCCAGCACAGCGTTGAGCACCGACTCCACCAGCGGTTCGCGAACCTTGTCCCAGTAATGGGCGCAGGCGAAGAGGATGAAGGCGTGGGTGTAGAGATCTTTGCGCTGATCCAGCGGCGCGCCCTGCGGGTCGATGCTGTAGAACCAGCCACCGTGTTCGGCATCGTGGAAATGTTGCTGCAACGAGCGGAACAACGCAGCCGCACGCTCTTTCGCGCCCGGCACCTGGCCGATCAGGCTGGAAAACAGATACAGCTGCCGCGCGCAGGCCATGGCCCGGTAGCGTTGCGGTGGCAAGGGATGATGCTCGGCATCCAGTGCTTCGTAGGGCAGCGCCAGTTCGGCATTCCAGCCGGGGCCTTGCCAGAGGGGCACGATCACGTCCTGGAAATGCTGTTGCACCGCGGCAAACAGAGCGGTCAATTCAGGCTGGGAAGCGGAGCGGGGAGCATGAGGCATTGGCTGGCGTCGTCACGGCAGGGTCGAATGCGCGACATGTTATCAGGCCTGAGAGATGTGGTGTCTGTCAGGCCTCTTCGCGGGCAAGCCTTGCTCCTACAGGATTTGCGTCGGATCGCGATAATGTGAACGACGCAAATCCTGTAGGAGCGAGGCTTGCTCGCGAAGAGGTCATCACCGGCAATACGCAATCAACCCGCCAACAACCACACCCCGGTCGCTGCCGAAGCCGCGCCCGCCAGACGAACCAGCGGTGCCGCTGCTTGCGGCAACACGCGAACCAGCGCATAACCCGCCGCATGCAACGCCGCCGTTGCCGCCACAAACCCTGAGGCATAGGCCCAAGGGCTCGACATGTCCGGCAATTCCAGCCCATGCGCCACGCCATGGAACAACGCAAACAACGCCGTCGCACCCACTGCCATGCTCAGTGGCGGACGTACCGCCAGCGCCACCGCCAGCCCCAGCGCCAGTACCGACGCGGCAATCCCGCTTTCCAGCGCTGGCAGGTTCAGCCCTTCAAAACCGAGCAGGCCGCCGATCAGCATGGTGCCAACGAACGTGCACGGCAGCGCCCAGCGTGCAGCGCCTTTCTGCTGTGCTGCCCACAGCCCGACGGCAACCATTGCCAGCAAGTGATCGAGGCCGCCGATCGGGTGGCTGATGCCGGCGATCAAGCCATTGTCGCCGTGACCGGGGTGGGCGAAGGCGATGGCCGGAGTCAGCAGCAGGGCCATGGCGCCCAGGATGCGTTTAAGTGTCATGGATAAGCTTCCTTGTTGATAAGTTTGATCGTAATCAGGCTGCGGTCAGCAGGCCCTGGCGCTCGATGAAGGCGATGATTTCTTCCAGGCCCAGCCCGGTTTTCTGGTTGCTGAAGACAAACGGTTTGCCGTTGCGCATGCGCTTCGTGTCGCTGTCCATCATCGAAAGCGACGCGCCTACCAGCGGTGCGAGGTCGACTTTGTTGATCACCAGCAGGTCGGATTTGCAGATCCCCGGCCCACCCTTGCGCGGCAGTTTGTCGCCCGCCGAGACGTCGATTACGTAAATTGTCAGGTCGGACAATTCCGGGCTGAACGTGGCTGAAAGGTTGTCGCCTCCGGACTCCACCAGAATCAGATCCAGCCCCGGAAAGCGTCGGTTCAGTTGATCCACGGCTTCGAGGTTGATCGAGGCGTCTTCGCGGATCGCCGTGTGCGGGCAGCCGCCGGTTTCCACGCCGATGATCCGTTCCGGCGCCAGGGCCTGGTTGCGCACCAGAAAATCGGCGTCTTCGCGGGTGTAGATGTCGTTGGTCACGACCGCCAGGTTGTAGCGCTCGCGCAGCGCCAGGCACAGGGCCAGCGTCAGGGCGGTTTTGCCGGAACCGACCGGGCCGCCGATGCCGACGCGCAGAGGTTGTGTGTTCATGTGATTCTCCAAAATAACAGGCCCTAGGAACGGAACAGACGGCTGTACTGGCGCTCATGGGCCATGCACGCCAGGGACAGGCCGAAAGTGGCGCTGCCATAGTGGTCGGGGTTGATTCGGGTGGCGTCCTGCTGGGCTTGTTGCAGCAGCGGCAGCAGTTCGCTGGTCAGGCGTTGCGCGGCTTGCTGGCCCAGCGGCAGGGTTTTCATCAGCACCGCCAACTGGTTTTCCAGCCAGCTCCAGAGCCACGCGGCCAGCGCGTCTTGCGGGCTGATGTGCCAGGCGCGTGCGGCCAGCGCCCAGCCGAGGGCCAGGTGCGGTTCGGGGCGTTGTTCGAGAAAGGCGCGGGCCGGTGCATCGAGTTCCGGCAAACCGTTGAGCAGTTGCTGCAGGGAGTAGCCCATCTGTCGGCTCTCCTGATGCAACTCGCGGGTTTCCCGGCTGGCGCGGTGTTCTTCGCAGCGTTGCAGCAGTTCGGCCCAGTTTTCTGTGGCGGCGGCCACGCAATGGGCGAGCAGCAGCGGCGCCTCGAAGCGTGCCAGGTTCAGCAGCAATTGATCGCTGATCCAGCGACGGGCGCTGTCTGAATCATTCACCCGGCCGTTATCCACCGCCATTTCCAGACCTTGGGAATAGCTGTAGCCGCCAATCGGCAATTGCGGACTGGCCAGGCGCAACAGCGCCCAGGCCGGGTTCATTGGCGTACGCCGAACTGATGCAGTTTCGGCGGGTAGTTGAAGTCTTCGTCGCCATGCCGCGAGTGGTGATGGCCACCACCATAGGCGCCGTGCTCCGGCTGGAACGGCGCTTCGATGTTTTCGACCTTGGCTTCAAGTTGTTCGAGCATGGCCTTGAGCACGTAGTCGTCGAGCAGGCGCAACCAGCCATCACCGACTTGCAGGGCGACGTGGCGATTGCCCAGGTGATAGGCCGCGCGGGTCAGTTCGAAGGCATTGGCGCAGGTGACGTGCAGCAGTTGTTCGGGGCGGGCGCAGACGCGGACGATGCGACCGTCTTCAGCCTGTAGGCATTCGCCATCAGTCAGGGGCGACTGACCGCGCTCCAAAAACAACCCGACGTCTTCACCCTCGGCACTGAAACAGCGCAAACGGCTTTTGCTCCGGGCTTCGAAGGTCAGGTGCAACTCGGCGGCCCAGACGGGTTGAGGGTCGATTCTGCGATGAATCACCAGCATCGGAAAGCTTCCAGCTATGGACAATAGTCAGGCTAGAGCAAGGGGCTTGCCAATCGGCGCAAGTGTAGGAAATGCCTGTCGGCGCATGGAGGGCGTTTCAGTTTGTTGCGGCAATTTGGTGCGGGGCTGGGAAAGGCGCACCAAATGACGGCGCAGGGCGTGCTCCAGATTGTTCGCGATCCCGCATTCACCACCCAACCTTGTAGGAGCCGGCTTGCTGGCGATAGCGGTCGACCAGACGACATCTTTATTGGCTGAAGGGCGCCATCGCTGGCAAGCCAGCTCCTACAAGGGAGGTGGTGGTTCAGACGCACCGTGTTGCCTGAATCGCCAGCAAGCCGGCTCCTACAGGAGATCGGCGTGCAGGAGGGTTATTCCGTGCTGCCCAGGCCTTGCCAGTGCTTGAGGCCGATAAAGATAAAGCGCAGCTGCTGAGTGATTTTCGCCTGCGGTGTCAAATGCGCGGGCAACGCCTCGGCCGGCGGATCAATGATTTCCGGCAGGGTCGCAAACACGCTTTTGACGATGAGATCGGCCATGACACTCAGGCCGGCGATGTCCAGGTGTTGCAGCTTTGGCATCAGCGACAAATCGGCCGCAAGGTCCGAGCTGATGTCTTCGCGCAAGCGACCGATGGCCAGGCGCACCGGTAGCGAACCGCCGTACTGCTCGCGGGCCAGAAACAGGAATTGCGAACGATTGGCCGACACCACGTCGAGAAAAATCCGCACCGAGGCATCGATGATGCCGCCCATGACGAACTCGTTGTGACGCACCAAGCGGATGGTTTCGCGGAAGGTTTGTCCGACTTCGCTCACCAGCACCAGGCCCAGTTCATCCATGTCGGCGAAATGCCGGTAGAAACCGGTGGGGACGATGCCGGCGGTTTTCGCCACTTCGCGCAGGCTCAGGCTGCCGAATCCTCGGCCGCACTCCATCAAATGGCGGGCAGCGTCCATCAAGGCGTTGCGGGTTTGTTGTTTCTGTTCGGCGCGGGGCAGCATCGCAAGGGTGTTTTCTGGACAAGACAGCGGCGCACTCTAGCAAATCGGCTTTGCCGGCGTCGAACGACTATCGGGAGTGATGCGAGGGAATGCGTGGCTTCTATAAAGTCAAAAGCCCAATCCGTGGATTGGGCTTTTTTTCAAGGCCGCCATGGGCTTAGCTCACAGCGCTGTTGCGTTCGATTACACGGTCACCACCACCTTCAGCCAGGGTTTGGCCTTGTGGGGTACGGTCGGAACCGTCGGCAGCCAGGGTTTGGCCTTGTGGAGTGCGGTCGGAACCGTCGGCAGCCAGGGTTTGGCCTTGTGGGGTACGGTCGGAACCGTCGGCAGCCAGGGTTTGGCCTTGTGGAGTGCGGTCGGAACCGTCAGCAGCCAGGGTTTGGCCTTGTGGAGTGCGGTCGGAACCGTCAGCAGCCAGGGTTTGACCTTGTGGGGTGCGATCGGAACCGTCGGCAGCCAGGGTTTGGCCTTGTGGGGTGCGATCGGAACCGTCAGCGGCCAGGGTTTGACCTTGTGGAGTGCGGTCCGAACCATCTTGAGTGATCAGGCCTTTTTCTTTCAGGCGATCATTACCACCTTCGGCAACGGTTTGACTGAACACCGAGTGGCTGTCTTTCACTTGTGGGGTGGCCTGGTCAGCGGCTGGCAGGGCGAAAGCGGTGCTGGCCAGCATGGAGAGGGTAAGGCTAAACAGTAGTTGGCGTTTCATGATCATGTGCTCCGTGGGAGGGCGGCAAAGTGGGTACGAGGCCAATGCTACTCTCGATAAGTCGATATAAAAGTTCATAAACGCAATGGTAATAATCAACAGAATTGATTGTTCCGTGCGAAGGCTCTAGACCGGGCCTTTCCGGCGGATGTTTTCGCACTGATGTGGGTATTTTCTACTCACGTGCGTCGCACAAAAGTGCGGGGTCGGTAACGCCGGATTTCGAGTGCAGGGTGTCCCCGACCGATTATTTGAACGTTAAGCCGCATTTCGATTAAACCTGCGCGCCGTTTCCCAGTCCTAGGCTTCATGCCAGGCCGGTTCTGGCCTGGGGTTTCACACGCGCGTCGCGGTCAGGGCGCTCAGTCGTATTCAGGAGCCCTGTGCAATGACGCGCACCCCGAAAATTCTTGCCTGGACCTTTGCCAGCCTGGTTGTGTTACTGGCGATACTGGTTCTGATCATCGCGTTCTTCGATTGGAACCGGATCAAACCGACCCTCAACGCCAAAGTCTCCGAAGAGCTGCATCGACCGTTTGCCATCAATGGCAACCTCGCGGTGGTCTGGCGGCGTGAGCTTGACGAAGGTGGGTGGCGCGCCTGGGTGCCGTGGCCGCATGTGGTGGCGCAGGACCTGAGCCTCGGCAACCCGGACTGGTCGAAGCAACCGCAAATGGCCACGCTCAAACGCGTCGAGCTGCGCATTTCGCCGCTGGCTCTGTTGGCGCAACGGGTGACGATCCCGCGCATTGACTTGACCGAACCAAACGCAGACCTCCAGCGCCTGGCCGATGGCCGCGCCAACTGGACCTTCAAGTTCGACCCGAAAGACCCGAACGCCAAACCTTCCAGTTGGGTGGTCGACATCGGTGCGATCGGCTTCGACAAAGGCCACGTCACCCTCGACGACCAGAGCCTGAAAACCCAGCTCGACCTGATCATCGACCCGCTGGGCAAGCCGATCCCGTTCAGCGACATCGTCGGCGAAAAAGCCGCGAAAACTGCGCAGGAGAAGGGCGCGGCTCCCCAGGATTACGCGTTTGCACTGAAGGTCAAAGGCCAATACCACGGCCAGAAACTGACGGGCGAAGGCAAGATCGGCGGCCTGCTGGCCTTGCAGGATTCGGCCCGGCCGTTCCCGCTCCAGGCCCAGGTCAAGATTGCCGACACCAGCGTCGAGCTCGCCGGTACGCTGACCGACCCACTCAACCTTGGTGCGCTGGACCTGCGGCTGAAACTGGCCGGCAGCAGCCTGGGCAATCTCTATCCGCTGACCGGCGTGACCCTGCCGGATACACCGCCCTACGCCACCGACGGCCACTTGATCGCCAAGCTGCATGAGCCGGGCGGCGCGGTGTTCCATTACGAAGCGTTCAACGGCAAGATCGGCGAGAGCGACATCCATGGCAGCCTGGCCTACGTCGCCAGCCAGCCTCGGCCGAGACTCAGCGGTTCGCTGCTCTCCAATCAACTGTTGTTTACCGACCTTGCGCCCTTGATCGGCGCCGACTCCAACGCCAAGCAAAAGGCTCGCGGCGGCGAAAGCAAGCAGCCGGCGGACAAGGTGTTACCGGTCGAAGAGTTCAAGACCGAGCGCTGGCGCGACATGGACGCCGACGTCGAATTCACCGGCAAGCGCATCGTCCACAGTGAAAAACTGCCGTTCAATGACCTCTACACGCACCTGGTGCTGACCGACGGCGTGCTCAGTCTCGAACCCCTGCGTTTCGGCGTGGCCGGCGGCAAACTGGATGCGCAGATTCGCCTGAACGGTCGCACCGAGCCGCTGGAAGGCAACGCCAAGCTGACCGGGCGCGGTTTCAAGCTCAAGCAGCTGTTCCCGACCTTTGAACCGATGAAGACCAGTTTCGGCGAACTCAATGGCGATGCCGACATCAGTGGTCACGGCAACTCGGTGGCCAAGCTGCTGGGTTCGGCCAATGGCAATCTGAAGATGCTGATCAACGACGGTGCCATCAGCCGCGAGTTGATGGAACTGGCTGGGCTGAACGTTGGCAACTACGTGGTCGGTAAAATCTTTGGCGACAAAGAAGTGAAGATCAATTGCGCGGCGGCCGACTTCGACATCAAGACCGGCCTGGCCACCACCCGGTTGTTTGTCTTTGATACCGAGAACGCGATCATCTACATCGATGGCACGGCGAACATGGCGACTGAGCAACTGGACCTGACCATCACCCCGGAATCCAAGGGCTGGCGCCTGATTTCCCTGCGTTCGCCGCTGTACGTACGGGGCAAGTTCATCAAGCCGGATGCGGGCGTGAAGGCGGTGCCGCTGATATTGCGCGGGGCGGGGATGGTGGCCTTGGGCGTGATTGCGGCGCCGGCGGCGGGGTTGCTGGCGCTGGTGGCACCGAGTGGGGGTGAGCCGAATCAGTGTGCGCCGTTGCTGGAGCAGATGAAGGCAGGCAAGGCACCCGTCACCGTTAAGCCCACCAAATAAACCGATGACGGTCTGACAGGCGCTACAAATCTTTCAGGATGTCGGCCACAGGGAAGTGATCGCTACTCCGGTGTGAGTGACAAGCGCGACGAAAATTTTGATGTGATTGGCGATCTTGGCAACAAGCCAGACAATCGGGCTTCCTCCTGCAACCACGCAAAAAATGCCCGCACCGGCGGATGGCGTTCTCGACCCGGTACGCACAGCGCGCTGTAACCGGCGCCACTCACCTGAATGTCACTCCGGTAAGCCACCAACAAACCACTGGCCACGCTCTCGGACACCAGGATATTGCTCGCCAGCACCAGGCCTTGTCCGGCGATCGCGGCTTGCAGCGCGTAATGCTCTTCGTCGTATTCGCGGACCGCCGGGTTTGCCGTCAGCCAGGTTTCTGCAGACTGCGAGCACCACGCTTCCCAGCCATGGGCGTACAGCTTCGAGTTGTGCCAACGCACGCTGATCAACGTCGGTGCGCGGATGCTGGCCTGTGCAACCTGTTCCGGCGAGCCATAAACGCCGAACGATTCATCGAACAGGCACAGGCCATAAAGGTTCGGGTAGTCATCGAGGCTATAGCGCACCACCAGATCGACGCTGGCGTCCTGATGCAAATCGATGACTTCGCAATGGGTGTCCAGCCGCACGCTGATGTTCGGATGCCGGGCGTAAAAACGCCCCAGTCGCGGTACCAGCCACAGCGCAGCAAAAGCGGCGGTGGTGGAGATTGTCAGGCTGGTGCCGCTGCGTTGCGGGCGCAAGGTGTCGACGCTTTGCGCCACTTCCAGAAAAGCGCCGTGCAGGCTGTGAAACAGGCGCTCGCCGCATTCGGTCAGGCGCACTTGCCGTGGCAGTCGCTCGAACAGCGGCACGCCGAGCCAGGTTTCCAGCGAGCGGATCTGATGAGAAACCGCCGTTGGCGTCACCGACAGTTCTTCGGCGGCGGCCTTGAAACTCAGCAGGCGTGAGGCGGATTCGAAGGCGCGCAGGGCGGTCAGTGGCAGCGAGGCAAACATTGAACACTCCATGGATGAAATGAATTCACCCAAGCTGATTTTTGCTCATTTGAGGCGAGGCGGTTGCGGGCACAAGCTGCATGCCACACGCCGTTTTAGTTTAGTCCTCAGGAGATTCAGATGAACAGAATTCTTGCGATTCACGCCAGCCCACGGGGCGAACGTTCCCACTCCCGTCGCCTGGCCGAAGTGTTTCTCGGCGCCTGGCAGGCCCGCCATCCGCACGCGCAACTGACTCGCCGCGAAGTCGGACGGGCGTTGATTCCTCCGGTCAACGAAGCGTTTGTGGCCGCCGCGTTTTACCCCGAGCCCGAGGCGCGGCCGCTGACGATGCAGGCCGATCTCGCGTTCAGCGATGAACTGGTCGCCGAGTTGCTGGGCCACGATCTGCTGCTGATTTCCACGCCGATGCACAACTTCAGCGTGCCCAGCGGCCTCAAGGCGTGGATCGATCAAATCGTGCGGCTCGGGCTTACCTTCAATCACACGCTGGACAATGGTGTCGCGCAATACGAGCCGCTGGTGCACGGCAAGAAAGCGCTGATCGTCACCAGCCGTGGCGGCTTCGGTTTCGGTCCCGGTGGTGAACTGGAAGCCTTGAACCATGCCGATACGCTGTTGCGCACGGCGTTGGGGTTTATCGGCATTACCGACGTGACCGTCGTGGCCGCCGAGGGTGAGGAATCCGCCGAGCGCACCTTCGAGATCTCCGTCGCCGAGGCCGAGCAGCGTCTGCTGACGCTGGCCAGGGAGTGCTAGATGGCCTGGGTGTTTTTGCTGATCGCCGCCGGGTTCGAAGTCACCTTCGCCATGGGCATGAAGTATGCCGAAGGCTTCACCCGGCTCTGGCCGTCACTGATCACGGTAGTGGCGGCAGTGGGCGGGATTTACTTCCTGACCCTGGCGATGCGCGAATTGCCGGTGAGCATCGCTTACCCGATCTGGACCGCTATCGGTTCGCTGGGCACGGTGTTTCTCGGGTTTGCGTTGCTCGGCGAAAGCCTGACGGCGGTCAAACTGGTATCGGTCGGATTGATCGTGGCGGGGGTGGCGGGGCTGAAATAGGGCGGATGTCATAGACTGGTCGTCGAGCTGTCACATTCGATGTCGATGCTGGGCTGATGTCTTGTATTCAGCCTTGCGTCACCTCACCGATCACAAGGACGTTTGCCCATGTCGCAAGGTTCTGCCACGCGTTATCCGTTGGTGCTGGTCCCGGGAATGCTCGGATTTATCCGTCTGGTGCTTTATCCGTACTGGTACGGGATCGTGGCGGCGTTGCGCCAGGGTGGGGCGACGGTGATTGCGGTTCAGGTGTCGCCGCTGCACTCGACTGAAGTGCGCGGTGAACAATTGCTGGCGCGGATCGATGAAATCCTGCGCGAAACCGGTGCCGAGAAGGTCAACCTGATCGGCCACAGCCAGGGCTCGCTGACCGCCCGTTATGCCGCCGCCAAACGCCCGGATCGCGTGGCTTCCGTGACCTCGGTGGCAGGCCCCAATCACGGCTCGGAACTGGCGGACTACTTGCACAAACATTACCCGGCGGACAGCGCGAGGGGGCGGCTGCTGGCGTTTTTTCTTCGAATCATCGGTGCGTTGATGAGTTTGCTGGAGACGGGTTATCGCGGGCCGAAGCTGCCGGTGGACATCCACGCGTCCCATGAGTCGCTGACGACAGCGGGGGTGGCGCTGTTCAACCAACGTTATCCACAGGGCTTGCCTGAAACATGGGGCGGGCACGGGCCGGAAGAGGTCAACGGCGTGCGCTATTACTCGTGGTCCGGCACGTTGCAGCCAGGCAAGACCGATCGCGGGCGCAATCTGTTCGACGGGACGAACCGCAGTTGTCGGCTGTTTGCCAAAACCTTCGTGCGTGAAGTCGGGCATTGCGACGGGATGGTCGGGCGTTACAGCTCACATCTGGGCACGGTGATTGGCGATGAGTATCCGCTGGATCACTTTGACATCGTCAACCAATCGTTGGGGTTGGTGGGGAAGGGGGCCGAGCCGATCCGGTTGTTTGTGGAGCATGCGGCGCGGTTGAAGGCGGCGGGGGTTTAGCCGTCAGACCGCATTATCGTTCTTCGCGGGCAAGCCTCGCTCCTACAGGGACAGCGCATGAACTGTAGGAGCGAGGCTTGCCCGCGAAGGCGCCATGTCAGGCGACGCTAACCTTGCGCCCCAACACCATGGTCCAACGCTCCGAAACAATCACCCCACCCAACGTCAACATCCCGCCCACCAGGTGATACATCGCCAATTGCTCATGCAACACCAGCGCGGCAATCAATGCGGTAATCACCGGCAGCAAATTGAAAAACAGCGTCGTCCGGCTCGGTCCCAGACGCACCACGGCCTGCATCCATGCGAGCGGCGCAACCATCGACGCCAGCAGGCAGGCATACAGAACCAGCGGAATGTTTTGCAGCGTCGGACCGATTTTCGGCGACACGGCGAACAACGGAAACAGCACCACCACCGCCACCCACACCTGCAGATACAACAACACCAGCGGCGGCAAACGCAGCTGCCATTTTTTCAGCAGCGTGCTGTAAATCGCATAGGCCAGCGTGGCGATCAGCATCATTGCATCGCCCAGATTCACCCCGTGCTCAAGCAATGCACTGAGGCTGCCGGACGACACCACCACCAACACACCGCCAAACGACAACACCGCACCGGCCAGCGCGCCGGCGGTCAGGCGCTGGCCGAGGCTGACGATCGCCATGGCCAGCGACATCAACGGCATCAACGACAGGATGATGCCCATATTGGTGGCGGAGGTCAGCGTCGCCGCGAAGTACGCCAGGCTCTGATAAACCGCCATGCCCAGCACGCCGAGGATGAAGATCTTGCCCAGGTTCGGGCGGATGGCCGACCAATGGGCGATCACCGGTTTGAGCATAAAGGGCGTGAACAACAATCCGGCCAGCAGCCAGCGGTAAAAACCGATCTCCGCCGGGAAGATCGCCCCGGCCGACATTTTGGTGATCACGGTATTGCCAGCCCAAATGAAAATGGCCAGCAGGGGATAAGCGTATTGCATCAGGAACAACCAGAACGTTAATGAGGGAGAATTATCGCCTGTCCGGATGCAAGCCTATACTGCGATCCAGACAACCTGACCCTGATGACAGACAGCATGAGCAGCAAACACATCGACCTGCTGGATTTCAGCGAATTGCCCGCGCCGGTGTACTTCCGCTACGCCGACTTCAATAGCCACGAATATGCCTCGGCCCACCGTCACCCCTGGGGCACCCTGGAGTATTCGGCCAACGGTGTGTTGCACATGGAGATCGGCAGCAGCCGTTTCATGTCGCCGCCGCAATACGCCGTGTGGGTGCCGCCGCAGATCGAGCACAGTTTCTACAGCAATCAACCGATCAACTACCGCGCCGTCTGCCTGGCGCCGGCGCTGTGCCACGAACTGCCGAAGCAGGCCTGCACCCTGGCGATCAGCGACATCCTCAAGGCAATCCTCAAGGACTTCGCCGCCCGTGACGTGAAGATTCCCGAGCAAGAGACCGACCAACGCCTGGCCCAAGTGCTGGTGGATCAGCTGCAGCAGGCGCCCATTCACCAATGCTACTTGCCCTACGCCAGCAGTCCCGGGCTGCTCGGTATTCTGGAAGCCTTGCAGGTTGAGCCCGGAGATAACCGGCCGTTGTCGGCATGGGCCGAGCAGATTCACGTCAGCGAGCGCACCCTGGCGCGGCAGTTTGTGCGCGAGTTGGGCATGAGTTTCGGCGAGTGGCGGCAGCGCCTGCGTTTTCTGGCGGCGATCGAAGCGCTGGACAGTCATCGCAGCATTCAGGAAATCGCGTTCGACATGGGCTACAGCACCGGGTCGGCGTTTATCGCCATGTTCCAGCGTCAAGCCGGATGTACGCCAGAGCAGTATCGCCGAAGCCATCTGCCGGGCAGGAAGCTGTAACAGGCTTTGTCTACACTCCAGAGCGAGGCCGTGCCCCTCGGTGCGGCAACAAGGAGAAAACTCCATGACGATGTTGCGTGTCCCTTTGTTGATGATCGGTTTGCTGCTCTGCTCCCAGGGCTTCGCCGCCACTGCCCAACAGAACAAGATGACCACCTGCAATGCCGACGCTACCGCGAAAAGCCTCAAGGGCGATGAGCGCAAAGCCTTCATGAGCACCTGCCTTAAAGCCGCGCCCGCCGCCAATGACGCGAAAGCCTTGACCCCTCAGCAAGAGAAGATGAAAACCTGCAATGCCGATGCCGCGACCAAGGCCCTCAAGGGTGATGAGCGCAAGGCGTTCATGAGTGATTGCCTGAAGAAGAAATAAACGGATTTGCGGGGATTGTGAGGGCCCCATCGCGAGCAGGCTCGCTCCCACAATGGATCTGCATACACAGGACAAATGTGGGAGCGAGCCTGCTCGCGATGAGGCCGGCCAGAGCGCTGCAGAAATCGCCTCTGCCCCCGACCAACGTCGCCCCACACAATCCCTAGTGCTGACACCCGAACGCTGGCAGACTGCCAATCCTTTTACGCCGTTCGTTTTGAGGCTGTATGCCAACGTTTTCTCAACGCCAAGTCTTGCTGCTCATCAGTTGGGTCATCATCTTTGGTGGTTTGCTGCTGGTGATTCCGTTGCGCTTGCTGCCAAGCCTTCTGGCCGGTCTGCTGGTGTTCGAACTGGTCAACATGCTCACCCCGCAATTGCAGCGACTGATCGAAGGTCGGCGTGCGCGCTGGCTCGCGGTGGCGTTACTGGGGACGTTAGTGGTCAGTGTGCTGACGCTGATCTTTGCCGGCGCTTTCAGTTTCCTGCTGCATGAGGCGGAAAACCCCGGCGCTTCCCTCGATAAATTCATGCTCGTGGTCGACCGCGCTCGCGGTCAGTTGCCGCCGTTCATCGACGCCTACCTGCCGGCCAGCGCCGCCGAGTTTCGCGTGGCGATTGGCGAGTGGATGAGCAAACACCTCAGCGATCTTCAACTGGTGGGCAAGGACGCGGCGCACATGTTCGTGACGTTGCTGATCGGCATGGTGCTCGGCGCGATCATCGCCCTGCAACGGGTGCCGGACCTGACCAAGCGCAAGCCGCTGGCCGCCGCACTGTTTGATCGCTTGCACCTGCTGGTCCAGGCGTTCCGCAACATCGTGTTCGCACAGATCAAGATTTCCCTGCTCAACACCTTCTTCACTGGGATTTTCCTGGCGGTGGTCCTGCCGATGTTCGGCATCAAGTTACCGCTGACCAAAACCCTGATCGTGCTGACCTTCCTGCTCGGCCTGTTGCCGGTGATCGGCAATCTGATGTCGAACACGCTGATCACAATCGTCGGTTTGTCGCTGTCGATCTGGGTCGCGGTGGCCGCGCTGGGTTATCTGATTGTTATCCACAAGCTCGAATACTTCCTCAACGCGCGCATTGTCGGCGGGCAGATCAGTGCCAAGTCGTGGGAGTTGCTGTTGGCGATGCTGGTGTTCGAGGCCGCGTTCGGCCTGCCGGGGGTGGTGGCGGGGCCGATTTATTACGCGTATTTGAAGAGTGAGTTGAAGCAGGTGGGGATGGTTTGATCCGGTCGATATGTATTGCCTGATCTGACGCCTTCGCGGGCAAGCCTCGCTCCTACAGGGATTGAATTGATTCTGTAGGAGCGAGGCTTGCCCGCGAAGGGCGCGACTCGGTTCTGGATCAGTCCATCGGCCCGTAACGCTTGGCCGCTTCAATCGCCAAACCACTGCCGATGCTGCCAAAGATGTTGCCTTCCACATGCCGCGCATTCGGCAACATCGCCGAGACGCTGTTGCGCAATGCCGGAATCCCGCTCGAACCACCGGTGAAGAACACCGTATCCACCTGATCGACCCGCACGTCGGCGTCGTTCAGCATCTGGGTCACGCTGTTGCGCACGCGCTCCAGCAAGTTGTCGATGGCCGATTCGAACAACGCCCGGCTCAACTCCACGCTCAGGCCCGGCTCGATGCGGTCCAGCGGCACATGGCGGCTGTCGGCGTGGGTCAGCTGGATCTTGGTTTCTTCCACTTCCATCGCCAGCCAGTGCCCGGCACGTTGCTCGATCAGCTTGAACAGACGGTCGATGCCGCCGGTGTCTTCGATGTCGTAGCGCATGCTGCCCAAGGCCAGGGTCGATTTCTGCGAATACACCGAGTTGATGGTGTGCCAGGTCGCCAGGTTCATGTGGTGGCTGGTCGGCATGTAGGCGCCGCTCTTCATGCGGCTGCCGTAGCCGAACAGTGGCATCAGGCCTTGCAGGCTCAACTGCTTGTCGAAATCGGTCCCGCCGATGTGCACGCCGCCGGTGGCGAGGATGTCCTCGTGACGGTTGTCGTGGTTGCGGCGTTCAGGAGACAGGCGCACCAGCGAGAAGTCAGACGTACCACCGCCGATGTCGACGATCAGTACCAACTCTTCCTTTTCGATGGTCGACTCATAGTCGAACGCTGCCGCAATCGGCTCGTACTGGAACGACACATCCTTGAAACCGATGGCGCGGGCCACGTCCACCAAGGTGTTTTCCGCTTCCTGGTCAGCCATTTCGTCGTCATCGACGAAGAACACCGGACGACCCAGCACCACTTCATCGAACTCGCGACCAGCGGCGGTTTCAGCACGTTTCTTCAACTGACCGATGAACAACCCGAGCAAGTCCTTGAACGGCATCGCCGTGCCGAGAACGCTGGTGTCGTGCTTGATCAGCTTGGAACCCAGCAGGCTCTTGAGCGAGCGCATCAGCCGGCCTTCGTAGCCTTCCAGGTACTCGTGCAGCGCCAGACGGCCGTACACCGGGCGGCGTTCTTCCATATTGAAGAAGACCACCGAGGGCAGGGTGATCTTGTCGTCCTCCAGCGCGATCAGCGTTTCCATGCCGGGGCGCAGCCAGCCGACGGTGGAGTTGGACGTGCCGAAGTCGATACCACAGGCACGGGCTGGAGATGCGTTTTTCATGTCTATCAGGTTCCGGTTAAAAAACGGCCGCGCAGTGTATGCCAGTGCGGCGCAGATTCGAAGGCCGACTATCCGCTAAATCTCGGTAATTAGCGCCTTGATAAGACGGCCCGATGCCCCAAACTTGTCTGCATTGGTCCTGGCAGCCATTGGGACGGACAAAAGAACCGCCCGCCGCTGCCGATAAACTTCTAATGCGCTGTCCGGTCACAAACTTGAGATCGGTCAAACCTCGTGCGGCAATTAAGAGCATGCTGAGGCTGATGGCGCGATTTTGATAATGGATGGTGATTCCACGATGGACTTCAAAGACTATTACAAGATTCTCGGTGTGGAACCGACCGCGGACGATAAGACGATCAAGGCGGCTTATCGCAAGCTGGCGCGCAAATACCACCCCGACGTCAGCAAGGAAAAGGACGCCGAGTCCAAATTCAAGGACGCTTCGGAAGCCTATGAAGCGCTGAAAAGCGCCGACAAGCGCGCCGAATACGACGACTTGCGCAAATACGGCCAGCACGGCCAACCGTTCCAGGGCCCGCCAGGTTGGCAGGGGCGTGGCGGCGGTGGTTTTGGTGGTGGTCAGGACTCGGGCGATTTTTCGGACTTCTTCAGTTCGATCTTCGGTAACCGTGGTCCTGGGTTTGGTGGTGGAGAGTCGCGCCGCAGTGCCGGACGTCGAGGGCAAGACGTGGAAATGGAACTTGGGATCTTTCTGGAAGAAACCCTCTCGAACGAATCGAAGAAGGTCACCTTCCAGGTGCCTCAGTACAACGCTGCCGGCCAGCACGTCAGCAACACCAGCAAAAGCCTGAATGTGAAAATTCCCGCCGGCGTGACCGACGGCGAGCGCATCCGCCTCAAAGGCCAGGGTGCACCGGGCATCGGTGGTGGTGCCAACGGCGACTTGTTCCTGATCATTCGCTTTGCGCCGCATCCGAAGTTCGACGTCGAAGGCGAGAACCTGATCATTACGCTGCCGCTGGCTCCGTGGGAATTGGCGCTGGGCACCGAAGTGGCCGTGCCTACACTGACAGGCAAGATCAACCTCAAGGTGCCGGCCGGTAGCCAGAACGGCCAGCGTATGCGTGCCAAGGGCCACGGTTTGCTGAACAAGGCCGGTCAACGCGGTTATCTGTTTGTGCAATTGAAGGCGGTCATGCCAAAAACCTCGAGCGATGAGGTCAAGGCGTTGTGGCAGGAACTGGCGAAAAAAGCCGCATTCGACCCGAGAGAAAACTTCTGATCCAAGAGACGGAGTAGCCCATCATGAGCAACCCCCTGATCGTTCAACTGGACATGGCAGAATTCTGTGAGGCGACCGATTTGTCGGACGTCTACGTGATCGAAATCGTCGAGCACGGCATCCTCGAACCTCAGGGCAAGCAGCCCAAGGATTGGCGTTTCACCGATTATGAGCTGGCGCTGGCCAAGCGTGCCGCGAAGCTGCGGCACGACCTGGAGCTGGAGTGGGAAGGCGTCGCCCTGGCGCTCGACCTGCTTGAAGAGGTGCAGCAACTGCGGGCCGAGAACCGGATGCTCAAGCAGCGGTTGGCGCGGCTGGTTGTCGAATAGCTGAAGCCAATTCGATTCCTGTAGGAGCCGGCTTGCTGGCGATGAACGATGATGCGGTGAGTCAGACAGACCGCGTTGCCCCCATCGCCAGCAAGCTGGCTCCTACAGATGGCCGTCTATCTGGGCAACACCACGGTAAACAGCGTCCCGTCAGTTTCGTTCGAGCTGACCTCGATCGTCCCGCCGTGCGCATCGACCACTTCCTTGACGATGAACAATCCCAGGCCAAGGCTGGTGGACGGCTGGCCGAGTTCTTCATCGGCGCTGCGTACCAGCGGATCGAAGATCGTACCGATCGCCTCCTCGGGTATCGGCGCTCCAAAGTTATGCACCGTTAGACGAACGGTGTCAGGTTCGCCGGTGAGGGTCACCGTCACATCATGTTTGTTCGACCCATGCTGCAACGCATTGCCGATCAGGTTTTGCAGCAGTTGAGCCAGGCGTCCGGCATCCCACACGCCTGTCGTGTCGCCCTGTGCATGAACTGTCGGATCGCATTCGGGATTACCGGCACAGGCTTCGGCAATCGCTGCGTGGGCGGCATCGGCCAGGTCCATCGGCTTGGGTTCAATCGGCAGGCTCTTGCCCAGGCGACTGCGCACCAGTTCCAGCAAATCGCCGACCATCACCGCCATGTGCCGCGCGCCGCGTTTGATATTGATCGCACAAGCCAGGGCATCGCCTTCAAGCGTGGTTTTGCGCATCAGCATTTCGGTGGACAGGCTCACGGCCTGCAAGGGGGCACGCAGGTCATGGCCGAGAATAGCCAGGAAGATATCCCGCGAATGATTGACCTGTTCGGCATAGGCCGCCGTGGATTCGGCAAGGGCTTCATCGATGGCTTCGTTGAAACGGATCATGTCCTGGAAGTAAGCGAGGTCCGGTGATTCCAGACTGTTGACCCACAACCGGATCACACAGGCACGCAGGTGACGGAATTCGCTGGTCATCTGCATCAGATCGAAGCCCACGGTATGGCGCAGTTCACCATGGCTGGCGCCGGCTTCGTCCAGGCTCGGGGTTTTCTCCGGACCTTCGCCCCTGGCCTTGGCGAGTTGCTCGCTGGCTGTTTGCGCGGTGGTCATGTCCCGCGCTGCCGCCAACAGAATTTCCCTGGCGTGATCACGCAAGGCCACTCGATCCATATTTTCGGCCGCCGGGGTAATCGTTCTGGCGAACTGCTCCCATTCATCGACGATACGGTCTACGTGTTGCCTGATGAATTCGGATAGGCGCATGGTCGGTTTCCTGATGGCAATCCGAGGCATCTTAGCCCCTTTGGCACCCCCTAAAAACTACCACTGCGCCGGCGACCATTCTTTAGTGGCCCCAGGGTGCTAATTAAATATTTTTTAGATCCTGAAATTAAATGCATTGTTGGGCTGGCGCGGTTTTCCAAGTGGTTTTTTAAGCTTTTGTTTTTAATCGCACTCAATAGTCTGGTGGTTCTTTTCATCGCATAAGGATTTGCGAAATGAACGAACTATCGGACGCTCCGGCGTTGCAAGTTATTACCGGGCATGGAAGAAGCAAAGCCAATGTTCATCATGATTATCTGCTGGGCAAACTGCCTTCGCCGCTAAAAGACGCACCTGTTTCGCGACTGCTTACGATGGCCGATTCGACCGCGGATTTTCCACAGTGGTATTTGAATGCACGCGCCATCGACCGTCAGTACCTCAAGCAACTGACGGATGAGCGCTGGCGCCTTCAGGTCCCGTTGGACGACGTGTTGGAGAATGTACAGCGGGACATTCTTGCCTTTGCCGAACCGTTGCTCGTTAAAGCATTAAAGGACCAGCTGAATCTGGATCTGGACGTCAATGCGACGCTCATTCGCCTGTACATCCCGGCAAAACTGGGTTTTGGCATTGATACCAATGCCAGTCGGCTCAGGCAATCGACGTTGCTGGAAGCGGCGCTTCACAATTTCGAGGCGCCTGAAACGCAGGCCGGCGCGTTTCGCGACGGCTCCGGCATCTTCACCCGGGACCACGAAAACGAGTTACAGCGGCATGCACTGACGGTCGAACAATTCGCGGCCCTGTGCCGGACGCTTGATATCGGCGCGCACTATCAGCGTCACATCAAGGCCGCAGTGATGCCCGAAGCTATCGCGGCCAAGGCAATAATCGAGCGGCACTGCATGGCCAGTGAAAAAGCCATCTTCAACGAAGCCGCGCTGATCGCGTATTTGAAAAACGACATCAGTTCCTATGGCTACGGGAAACTTCAGCAAGTTCGTGATAATGAAAAGGGCATTGCGTGGAATCATCGTCCTTTGCAATGCCATCGACTTTCGTTAATGGGCTTCAGGTTGTCCGGCATCCTGTTGTTCAGTGCAGTGGCAGACCCCACTGAAGTTAAAAGAATTTACGACAGTCTGGTTCCCCGGCACCAACGCACACTGATGGAATGGTCCAGACGTCTGATGCTGCTACCGGGCCAGGAGTTTGAGCAGTTCGAATTACTCGAGGCGTTTTTCGCCAATGGCCCCAACGGTCTTGTCGACGCCACTTTGCAAAGGGAAGATGGTTTTCAACAAAGCCGTCTCGACGGGACGTTGATCGCTTATGTCCCGGATGATCCTGACCATCCCTTCAAAGAGTATGCGTCCTTCACTGACTTCATGAAGGAACTGACGAGCCAGTTGCGCTCGCCAGACTATCAACAGTTTTTCAGCCGATTCGTGGCACAAAAAGACCATGGCAAATTCTTTGCCCGGGTTCGCGAGCGTTTCACCACGTTCACCTGGACGCAGCGTGAGCCGCTGGACATGGGGCCGTGGTGGCGAGAGACCGCGGTTGAAAACGCCAACGCAGAACCCATCACCAACATCATTACTGGCGATATTTGGCCGCAAATCGGTCGCTGGCGCAGGGACAAGGCGATTGCGGATGCGCGGCACATCGCGGTGCCGACCGACGATGAAGACGCGACCACCCGCTGGAATCGGTTGACCAGCTATCTGAGCATCGGCTGGAACGTGTTCAACTTCGGCGCGATGTTGGTTCCCGGCCTGGGCGAAGCGATGCTGGCGGTCATGGTCGGGCAGATGCTGTTCGAAACCATGGAAGGTATCGAGGAGTGGAGCAAGGGTGACAGGGACGAAGCGGCGGCCCATCTGACCGGTGTCATGATCAATTTCGCGCAACTGGCAATCATGGCGGCGGGGCATGTTTTGCCCGCCGGTGCGGCGGCGTCGGTCAAACCCTCGGCCTTCATCGATCAGTTGAAAAAGGTTGAGTTGCCTGACGGCAAGACACGCTTATGGAAGCCGGACCTGTCGCCCTACGCCCATGACCTGACGTTGCCGAAAGCGGCGACGCCAGGTGAGCTGGGGCTGTTCCGGCACAGCGAAAAAACCATCCTGATGCATGAAAACAAGTACTTCGAAGTCAGAAGCGATCCGCGAACGGGGCAGCCTCGCCTGCAACATCCGGATCGGCCGCAGGCGTATCAGCCCGCACTCGAACACGACGGTACGGGTGTGTGGAAGACCGAGCTCGACCGACCCGTCGAGTGGGGCAAAACCACGCTCATGCGGCGCCTGGGGCTGGCGGTTGAGGATTTGTCCGAGGCCACGCTGGAGCAGATTCGTATCGCCAGCGGTGTCGAAGAAGACCTGCTGCGCCGGCTGCATGTCGTCAACGAGCCACCGCCCGCGCTGCTGAGCGACACGATCGAACGCTTCAAGATCTGGGCTGATGTGCAAAAGCTGCCCGGGCAGATAGCGCTCGATGAGGTTCCCGAAGTGTTCATCGAGCAGGTGCCCCGTTTGCTGGTCGAACTGCCGCGATGGCCTGAGCAAAAAAGCATCGAGCTTTTTGACGGCGCCGAGCAGTCGGGGCGCTCGATCAAGTACGGCAATCTCGACGCGTCGCCGGCCAATACGCTGAGGATAAGTCGTGCCGAGGTCGGTGCCGGAAAACTTCCGGAGCTGGCTGTGAAGTTTGTCAATGAAGCCGACATCCATGCGTTGTTCGGACAGAGCATTTCCACTGACGAGCGTATCCGCATCGACGCCTTGAAAAACCAGCTCGCGGGGCGGGCAGGCAGTCATCCGGGGCCTTTGTTTGATGCGCTCAATCGCCGTTTGCAGCAGACAGACAACCGGCAAGTGCGGGTGCTCCAGGACGCCTTCAGCAACCTCCCGACGGTGATCGCCCGTGAGTTGCTGGCCGACATCGAACCGCAGGACTTGCTCAATATCACCGAGTCTTCGCGCATTCCCTTGCCGCTCAGAGAACGCACGCGGCTGGCCTTGCGCACGTTACGCGCCGCACGTGCTTACGAAGGTCTTTACCTCGATGCCGCGTACGGTGTCGATAGCGAGCGATTGGCGTTGCATTCGTTGCAAGCGTTGCCCGACTGGCCCGCAAACGTGCGGATCGAAATCCGCGAATACTCATTCGACGGACCACTGCGCGACAGTGTGGGCCCGGCAGATGCCGCCGTTCGCAGAATCCTTGTCAGCGAGGACGGTCAGTACCAGGCCCGCGATGCCGATGATCTTCACCTGCATGGGGCCGATGACCTCTACGCTTCGGTGTTGCATGCCCTGCCTGATACTGAGCGGAACGCGTTGGGGTACCAGATCAATCAAGGCGCGACGCTCAAGCACGCCGTTCAAAAAACGCCATTGCCACGGGACAGGTTCAACGCGCTTCTGGCGGATAACCCTGTTCGAAAACCTGCGTACGATCCAGCCACGATGCGTCTGCGTGGCGGCATGCGCGGGATGGCCCAAGGTCTGCGTCGAGTTCAGGGGCAAGTAACGCCGCAAGAGCGGGTCCGCGTCGTTCGCCCAGGATGGACGGAGGCCGAAGCTCAGTCCTATCTGCAAGCGGGGGGCAGCGACGTCAGTCTTGACCAGAGGGCGAGTGCCCTGGAGGAGGAGTTCAATCGGCTCAATGCCAACTTCCAACGCTGGCTGAAATCACCGACCGAGGCATTCCGCTTTACGTCCGCCGGCATCGCCGAATGGCAGTCCAGAAACGCGTTGTACAAAGCGGTCAGGGAATGTTGGCAGCACACCGGCTTGCGCGATGTGGACTCGTACGGCGAGTTGCGAGGCTTCGTGCTCGACCTCGAGAACCTGCCGCTGGGGCGGCATCTGCGCACGATGCCCGCACTGGAGGGCAACTTCGATCACGTCACTCGCCTTAATCTGAACGGAACCGAATTGACCGACGCGCATGCTTCATTGCTCGATCATTTCCCCCGGTTGCGCTCTATCAACATCAACGGCAATTCGCTCACCCGACTTCCTCGTGCCATCGGCCGCATGCGCGCGCTGACGGAGTTGAACCTGCGAGGAAACCGCATTGTCCTGGATGCGCAAGGCGTCGCGGACCTGCGCAACCTGACGCGGCTTCAGATCCTGGACCTGCATAGCAATCCCCTGGGGCAGGTTCCGGATATTGGCAGCATGCGCGTGTTACATACGCTGATCCTGGCCGACACCGGCATTCGGACCTGGCCGGACGGCTTGTTCGCGCAGCCGCGGTTCCGGCATTTTTACCTGGACATGCAGCGCAACGAAATCACCTACGTGCCCATGGTCACGCGTGGCTCGGTCCAGGCGGAATTGCTGGCGCGCACGTTGTTGAGCCGGGAGCCGGAGTTTTTGCCGGCCTTCAATCTGCAGACGCTCAGGGAGTACATCGCGTCCGTTGGCATGGACCCTGATCGACCGTATCCGCCTCGTGGCGTGCGCGACAGCCTCGACTGGGAAGCTGGCTTGACCCGGCCGGAGTGGGTGGCCAGACAGGAGGTGTGGAACAGCGTCGAGGATGAGCACGGTTCGGTTGGCTTCTTCAACGAGATTCGCAAACTCACCGAATCGGGGCATTTCAAGCACGACCTCGGGTTTCGGGTCGACATGACCGCCAAGGTCTGGCGAATGCTCGATGCGATGTCGAAAAATACCGAACTGCGGCAAAAACTCTTCACCCTGACCACCGTGCCCACCGCGTGCGTCGATGCTGGTGCGCAGCTGTTCAACGCCATGGGGATGGAGGTGTTGATTCATGAAGCCTATGAACTGGCAAATCCCGCGCTGGTAGAGGGTGAACTGGTGTCGCTGGCGCAGGGTAAGTCACGTCTGGATGAACTGAGCAGGATTGCGCGAAAAACGATTTCCGAGCGGGAGGCGATGGGTGAGGAATTCAGGCGCGTCAATGCGACGGGCGAGGTCACCGGCACGATTGATGAGGTTGAAGTTCACCTGGCATTCATGACGGACCTTGCCGACCGGTTGGACCTGCCCTGGCAGTCGCGAAAAATGCAGTTCAGAAAAATCGCCGGCGTCACGAACGCGATGATCGAAGATGCATTCCATCGTGTACTGAACCTTGAGGCGGGTGAATTGCTCGACGATTTGCTGATCGAGCAGCCGTTCTGGTCATCCTATGTCGAGGGTTCCAACCGGGGGGTTATCAAAGGTTTCAGACGCCGGATTGAAGCCACGATTGAGTTCTACTCAGCGCTTGAAAAACGAGCATCCGACACAACGCTTTCCCTTGAGCAAAAGGCACAGTTGAAGGAAGAGCTCAGGGTGCTCGGTGCTGAGTTGAACAAACCGGAAAGCGCGTTTGCGCCGGGACGGGTCATGACCGAAGCGGAATACGCCGCCGAGCTGGAAGTCATCGACGAAGACAAGAAAGCCTTTATCAAAACGTTCACACGCCAGGCAATCGAACGGGCAAAACTGCAACGGGTAGAAATCCCTTTCACCGTACAGCCGAACAGTTGATCGCTGCGGCTTTGCATCGGAGCCTGGCCAGCCAGGCTCCGGTGATTTGGCCGATTAAAACAGGAAGTAACGCTGGGCCATCGGCAGCACATCCGCTGGCTCGCACCAAAGCAGAACGCCGTCGGCCTTGACCTGATACGTCTGCGGGTCGACATCGATACTCGGCAGGTAGTCGTTGTGGATCAAGTCGGTTTTCTGCACGTCGCGGCAGCCTTTGACCACAGCGATTTTCTTCTTCAAGCCCAGCGCTTCGGGAAGTCCTGCCTCCTGCGCCGCCTGGCTGATGAACGTCAGGCTGGTGGCGTGCAACGAGCCGCCGTAGCTGGCGAACATCGGGCGGTAGTGCACCGGTTGCGGCGTCGGAATCGAGGCGTTGGCATCACCCATCAGGCTGGCCGCAATGGCCCCGCCCTTGAGGATCAACGTCGGTTTGACCCCGAAAAACGCGGGGCGCCACAGCACCAGATCGGCCCACTTACCAACTTCGACCGAGCCCACTTCATGGCTGATGCCGTGGGTGATTGCCGGGTTGATGGTGTACTTGGCGATGTAGCGTTTGGCGCGGAAGTTGTCGTTGCCCTCGCCATCCCCCGGCAGTGGGCCGCGCTGTTTTTTCATCTTGTCGGCGGTTTGCCAGGTACGCGTAATGACTTCGCCGACGCGGCCCATGGCCTGGCTGTCGGAGCTGATCATCGAGAACGCGCCGAGGTCGTGGAGGATGTCTTCGGCGGCAATCGTTTCGCGGCGGATGCGGCTTTCGGCGAAGGCCACGTCTTCGGCAATGCTCGGGTCCAGGTGATGGCAGACCATCAGCATGTCGAGGTGTTCGTCGATGGTGTTGCGGGTGAAGGGCCGGGTCGGGTTAGTCGAGCTTGGCAACACGTTGGTAAAACCGCAGGCCTTGATGATGTCCGGTGCGTGACCGCCGCCCGCGCCTTCGGTGTGGTAAGTGTGGATGGTGCGGCCCTTGAAGGCGGCGAGGGTGGTCTCGACGAAACCGGATTCGTTGAGGGTGTCGGTGTGAATCGCCACCTGCACGTCGTACTGATCGGCCACCGTCAGGCAGTTGTCGATACTCGCCGGGGTGGTGCCCCAGTCTTCGTGCAACTTGAGGCCGATGGCGCCGGCCTTGACCTGCTCGATCAACGGCTCCGGCAGGCTGGCGTTGCCCTTGCCCGTCAGGCCGATGTTCATCGGGAAGGCGTCCGCCGCTTGAAGCATCCGCGCCAGGTGCCATGGGCCGGAGGTGCAGGTAGTAGCGTTGGTCCCGGTGGCCGGGCCGGTGCCGCCGCCGATCATGGTGGTCACGCCGCTCATCAACGCCTCTTCGATCTGCTGCGGGCAGATGAAGTGGATGTGGGTGTCGATGCCGCCGGCGGTGAGGATCATGCCTTCGCCGGCGATCACTTCAGTGCTGGCGCCGATGGCGATGGTGACGTTCGGCTGCACGTCCGGGTTGCCGGCCTTGCCGATGCCTGCCACGCGCCCGTCCTTGAGGCCGACGTCGGCTTTGACGATGCCCCAGTGGTCGATGATCAGCGCGTTGGTGATCACCGTGTCGACGACTTCGGCGGCCAGCAGCTGGCTTTGGCCCTGGCCGTCGCGGATGACTTTGCCGCCGCCGAATTTCACTTCTTCGCCGTAGGTGGTGAAGTCTTTCTCCACCTCGATCCACAGCTCGGTGTCGGCCAGACGGACCTTGTCACCGACGGTGGGGCCGAACATGTCGGCGTAGGCTTGACGGGAAATCTTCATGTGCTTGCCTTAGGAATTAATTGAATGGGAGATCGCATTCGCGGGCAAGCCTCGCTCCTACAGGGTTCGTGCTGCGGACGACACATGACCTGTAGGAGCGAGGCTTGCCCGCGAAGAGGCCGGTACAGGCTGCACATGACTTACAGGTCACCCATAACCCGCCCGGCAAACCCGAACACCCGGCGATGCCCGGCCAGGTCAACCAGCTCGACCTCGCGGCTCTGCCCCGGTTCGAAGCGCACGGCGGTGCCGGCGGGGATGTTCAGGCGCATGCCGCGACTGGCAGCGCGGTCGAAAGTCAGGGCGTCGTTGGTTTCGAAAAAATGGTAGTGCGAGCCGACCTGGATCGGCCGGTCGCCACTGTTGGCCACCTTCAGGCTGACGGTGCGGCGGCCGACGTTGAGTTCGATGTCGCCGGGCTGGATCTGGAATTCACCGGGAATCATCAATGGGCTCCTTGGAGAATCTTGTAGTAGAGGGCGGTCGGCTTGTAACGACCGCTCGGGTCGCAGGCGTAGTCGGGAATTTCTCCCGCACGGGTGTAGCCCAGAGCCTTGTAGAAATCCTCGGCCGGGGAACCGGCTTCGGTGTCGAGGTAAAGCATGCCGCGCTTGTGCTGGAGCGCGGCCTGTTCCAGGGCGTTCATCAATTGTTGGCCCAACCCGCGGCGGCGCGCGTGTTCACGCACCAGCAGCTTCTGCACTTCGGCGCGGTTCAGGCCGTTGGCTTTCTGGCACAAAGTCAGTTGCACACTGGCCTGCACTTGCTCGTCCTTGACCACCACCCACAGCAGCACGTTGCCCTTGTTCAGCTCCTCTTGAACGCCATCGAACCAGGCGCGTGCCTGTGTGGCATCCAGATCGGCCATGAACCCGACACTGGCGCCATAGCTGACCGCGTCGAGCAGCAGATCAATCAAACCCTGACGATAGTGCGCAAAGCTTTCAACATTGACGCGGCGCAGTTGGGCGGCGTTCATCGGGCATTACTCCTTGTTGGCGGGCGGCGGCTCCGCGCCAGGATTGAGGGTCAGTTGCATGAAGGTCAGGTCCAGCCAGCGGCCGAACTTGGTGCCCACCTGCGGCATCTGCCCGGTGGTCACGAAGCCGACGCGTTCATGCAGGCGGATGGACGCGGCATTGCCGCTTTCGATGGCAGCGACCATCACATGCTTGTCGCAGCCTTTGGCACGCTCGATCAACACGTCCATCAATTGCGGACCCAGTCCATTGCCGCGTTGATCGCTGCGTACGTAGACCGAGTGCTCGACGGTGTGGCGGAAACCGTCGAACGGTCGCCAGTCACCAAATGAAGCGTAGCCGAGTACGTTGTTATCGCCGTCGACGATCACCAGGATCGGATAGCCCTGGGCTTGCCGGGTGCTGAACCAGGCCTGGCGGTTGCCGAGGTCCACGGCTTGTTCGTTCCAGATGGCCGTGGTGTTGAGCACGGCGTCGTTGTAGATGTCGCGGATCGCCGGCAGATCGGCGTGCACCGCATCGCGGATGTGGTAAGTCATGGCGCGGCCTCAGGCGATGGGTTGGTGGACGGTGACCAGTTTGGTCCCGTCGGGGAAGGTGGCTTCGACCTGGATCTCCGGGATCATTTCCGGGATGCCTTCCATCACTTGTTCGCGGCTGAGCAGGGTGGTGCCGAAGTGCATCAGCTCGGCCACGGTCTGGCCGTCACGCGCGCCTTCGAGCAGCGCTGCGGAGATGTAGGCCATGGCTTCCGGGTAGTTGAGTTTCACGCCGCGCGCCAAACGCCGCTCGGCCACGAGGCCGGCGGTGAAGATCAGCAGCTTGTCTTTTTCGCGTGGGGTCAGGTCCATCGTTTGGAATCCATAATCGGCAGATTAAAAAATCACTACAACCTCTGTAGGAGCGAGGCTTGCCCGCGAATGCTGCGCCTCGGTTTAACTGATTGACCGCGTTATCGTTCTTCGCGGGCAAGCCTCGCTCCTACAGGGATCGGTGTTCAGGTGCTCCATATTCTGGGTGGGACGGCTTCTCGACCGAGCAACGCAGGCCTGAGCAATCGCCACAAATCAATCAACCAGCCTCGCGCCAACAGCGCCTCGCTGGCCAGGCACCGAGCCACCAACAGGCCCGGCAACTGGGTCAAATCCCCGCGTACGTCATTGGGCAGCGAGCGACAGGTTTCCAGCAGTTCACTGTCAATCTCCCCCGTCACCAACAACGTCGCAAACACCGGTTGCCCATCCAGGCCAATCGGCGAATCGAGCAACCCGTCATCCCCGACAATGCGCTGGCGTTCGTGCCAGAGCAACTGGCCGTCGCGGCGGATATCCAGCTGCGCCTGAAAATGCCCGAGGTCAAAGCGCTCGCCACTGGCCGGACGACCCAGCGCCACCACGTCCCAGTAGAACAGCCGCGCATCACCTTCCAGATCAATGGATGTGTTGAGTTCTGCCTGGGCGGCGCTGAAGATAATCGTCTCTTGTGGTAACCACTCCAGTGTCGCGCCGTTGGCCACTTTCAGATCAAGTGTCTGATAAGCCGGTCCTGCCGCGCGATACCACTTGGCCGCGCCGGGGCTGGTGATTTGTGCCCACGCATCGCGGCCAACGCTGGCGCTGATGTCCAGTCGATCACCGCCGGCAATCCCGCCGGGCGGATGCACGATGATGTGCTGGCAAACCTCGGGCCCTTCGGCGTACAGATGTTTTTGCACCCGCAACGGCCCTTTATGCCGACGCTGAACCGGGCGCGTGGTGTCGCCGAATCGGGCATAGCCCAGTTCCAGCTCGGCATGCCAGCTAGGCGTGAACAGCGTTGTGTGGGCAGGTAAATTCATGATTTCTAATTATCGTTAGGACGCTACAGATTAGATCGTAACCAGACCGCGCACACCCTCGGCTTCCATATTTTCGCCGCGGCCCTGCTGCACGATCTCGCCGCGGGACATCACCAGGTATTGATCCGCCAGTTCAGCGGCGAAATCGTAGAACTGCTCCACCAGCAGAATCGCCATGTCGCCGCGTGCCGCAAGCTTCTTGATGACCGCGCCGATCTCCTTGATCACCGACGGCTGGATGCCCTCGGTCGGCTCGTCGAGGATCAGCAGCCGAGGACGGCTGGCCAGCGCCCGGCCGATTGCCAGTTGCTGCTGTTGGCCACCAGACAGGTCACCGCCGCGTCGTTGCTTCATTTGCAGCAACACCGGGAACAGCTCGTAGATGAACGCCGGGACTTCTTTCGCTTCGCTGCCCGGAAATCGCGACAGGCCCATCAGCAGGTTTTCCTCTACCGTCAGCCGACCGAAAATCTCCCGGCCCTGAGGCACGTAAGCGATCCCTGCATGCACCCGCTGGTGCGGTTTGAACGTGGTGATCGGTTTGCCTTCCCAGTTCACCGCGCCTTCTTTGGCCGGCAGCAAACCCATCAGGCATTTGAGCAGCGTGGTCTTGCCCACACCGTTGCGCCCGAGCAGGCAGGTGACTTCACCGACCTTCACGTCAAACGTCAGGCCGCGCAGGATGTGGCTACCGCCGTAGTACTGGTGCAGCTTGTCGACTTGCAGCATCTTTGAATTCCTCTCAACCTCTGTAGGAGCCGGCTTGCTGGCGATGGCGGTGGGTCAGGCGATATTGATGCCGGCTGATACGCCGCCATCGCCAGCAAGCCGGCTCCTACAGGGGGGTTGTATTTGCAGGCCTAGCGACCGAGGTACACCTCGATCACCCGCTCGTTATCCTGCACCTGCTCCAGCGACCCTTCGGCCAGCACGCTGCCCTGGTGCAGCACGGTGACGTGGTCGGCAATCGAGCCGACAAACCCCATGTCGTGTTCCACCACCATCAGCGAATGCTTGCCCGCCAGACTCTTGAACAGCTCGGCGGTGAATTCGGTTTCGGCGTCGGTCATGCCCGCCACGGGTTCGTCGAGCAGCAGCAATTGCGGGTCTTGCATCAACAACATGCCGATCTCCAGAAACTGCTTCTGCCCGTGGGACAACAAGCCCGCCGGGCGATTGACCGAGGTAGTCAGGCGAATGGTTTCCAGCACTTCGCTGATGCGATCTTTCTGTTCGCCACTCAGGCGAGCCCGCAGGCTGGCCCACACTGACTTGTCGGTTTTCTGCGCCAGTTCAAGGTTTTCAAACACGCTCAGCGCTTCAAACACCGTCGGCTTCTGAAACTTGCGACCGATGCCGGCCTGAGCAATTTGCACTTCGCTCATCTGCGTCAGATCGAGGGTTTCACCGAACCAGGCTTTGCCATGGCTGGGGCGCGTCTTGCCGGTGATTACGTCCATCAGCGTGGTCTTGCCCGCGCCGTTGGGGCCGATGATGCAGCGCAATTCGCCGACGCCGATGTACAGGTTCAAATCGTTCAGTGCCTTGAAACCATCGAAGCTGACGCTGATGTCTTCCAGGGTCAGGATGGTGCCGTGGCGGGTATTCAGGCCGGGGCCGACGCGTTGCCCGAGGCCGATGGCATCGCGGCTGGTGCCGGCGTCCTTGTTCGGCTGCGGTGGATAGAAGGCCGGTTCGAGCATGAATTCAGCCGTCGCAGTCACTCTCATTGGTCACCCCTTTTCTTCAGCAGGCCGATCACGCCTTTGGGCAGGTACAAGGTCACGACGATGAACAGCGCGCCGAGGAAGAACAGCCAGTACTCGGGGAACGCCACGGTGAACCAGCTCTTCATGCCGTTGACCACGCCGGCGCCCAGCAACGGGCCGATCAGCGTGCCGCGACCACCGAGCGCGACCCAGACGGCGGCTTCGATGGAGTTGGTCGGCGACATTTCGCTCGGGTTGATGATGCCGACTTGCGGCACGTACAGCGCACCCGCGAGACCGCACAACACTGCGCTCAAGACCCAGACAAACAGCTTGAAACCGCGCGGGTCATAGCCACAAAACATCAGGCGGTTTTCTGCATCGCGCAGGGCGGTCAGCACTCGGCCAAATTTGCTTTGCGCCAGTCGCCAGCCGATAAACAGGCTCGCCACCAGCAACACCACCGTGGCGAAAAACAGCACCGCGCGCGTCCCCGGTTCGGTGATGCCAAAGCCAAGAATGGTGCGGAAGTTGGTGAAGCCGTTATTGCCGCCAAACCCGGTTTCGTTGCGGAAAAACAGCAGCATCCCGGCGAAGGTCAGGGCCTGGGTCATGATCGAGAAATACACGCCTTTGATCCGCGAACGGAAGGCAAAGAAGCCGAACACCAACGCCAGCAATCCGGGCGCCAACACCACCAGACACATCGACCAGAGGAAGCTGCTGGTGCCGGTCCAGTACCACGGCAGTTCGGTCCACGACAGGAAGGTCATGAACGCCGGCAAGGCATCGCCCGAGGCCTGGCGCATCAGGTACATGCCCATCGCGTAACCGCCAAGGGCAAAGAACAGACCGTGACCGAGGGACAGCAGGCCGGCGTAACCCCAGACCAGATCGAGGGCGAGGGCGACGATGGCGTAGCAAAGAATCTTGCCCACCAGGGTCAGCGTGTAGGCCGAGACATGGAAGGCGCTGTCTGGCGACAACAGCGACAGCAGCGGCAACGTCAACAGCAAAACAAGGATCACCGCACCGACGGCAATCGTGACTTTCGGGCCGGCCTTTTGGCTGGCCGTGAGCATCAGAGGCTGGTTCATCAGTCGATCACCCGTCCTTTCAGTGCGAAGAGGCCTTGCGGACGTTTCTGGATGAACAGAATGATCAGCGCGAGGATCAGGATCTTGCCGAGTACGGCGCCGATCTGCGGTTCGAGAATCTTGTTGGCGATGCCCAGCCCGAACGCGGCGAGCACGCTACCGGCCAGTTGACCGACGCCGCCGAGCACCACCACCAGGAACGAGTCGATGATGTAGCTCTGGCCGAGGTCCGGGCCGACGTTGCCGATCTGACTCAGCGCCACGCCGCCAAGGCCGGCGATGCCGGAGCCGAGGCCGAAAGCGAGCATGTCCACGCGCCCGGTGGGCACGCCGCAGCAGGCGGCCATGTTGCGGTTCTGAGTGACGGCGCGCACGTTCAGGCCCAGGCGTGTCTTGTTCAACAGCAGCCAGGTCAGCACCACCACGAACAGAGCGAAGGCGATGATCACGATGCGGTTGTACGGCAGCACCAGGTTCGGCAACACCTGAATCCCGCCCGACAACCACGCCGGGTTGGCCACTTCGACGTTCTGCGCGCCGAACACCAATCGGACAAGCTGGATCAGCATCAGGCTGATGCCCCACGTGGCGAGCAGGGTCTCCAGTGGGCGGCCGTAGAGGTGACGAATTACCGTGCGTTCCAGCGCCATGCCAATCGCGGCCGTGACGAAAAACGCCACCGGCAATGCGATCAATGGGTAGAACTCGATGGCTTGCGGGGCAAAGCGCTGGAACAGCAACTGCACGACGTAGGTCGAGTAGGCGCCGAGCATCAGCATCTCACCGTGGGCCATGTTGATCACGCCGAGCAGGCCGAACGTGATCGCCAGCCCGAGCGCCGCAAGCAGCAGGATCGAACCGAGGGACATGCCGCTGAAGGCCTGACCGAGCATCTCGCCGATCAGCAGTTTGCGTTTGACTTGGGCGAGGCTGGTTTCGGCAGCCGTGCGCACATTGGCGTCAGCTTCGACACCCGGCTCCAGCAGACTCTCCAGTCGAGTGCGAGCCAGTGGATCGCCGGTTTCACCGAGCAGGCGCACAGCGGCAAGGCGTACGGCCGGGTCGGTGTCCACCAGTTGCAGGTTGGCCAGCGCGAGGCTGAGCGCGGCGTGAACGTTTTCGTCGTGTTCGCCAGCCAGTTGCTGGTCGAGGAATTTCAGCTGCGCCGGTTTTGCGCTTTTCTGCAATTGCTGCGCGGCGGCCAGACGGGTTTTGGCGTCGGTGGCGAGCAATTGATGGCTGGCCAGTGCGGTGTCGATCAGACCCCGCAGGCGATTGTTCAGGCGCAAGGTTTTCGGTTGGCCGTCGACCGTCAATTCGCCTTGTTGCAGGGCGTTGATCAGTTCGATTCGGGCCGGGTCGGGCTGCGCGGCCCAGGCTTCCAGCAGTTTTGCTTGCTGCACAGGGTTGGCGGCGACGAAGTCTTCGGCGTCTCCGGCATGCGTGGCCATCGGCAACAACAGAGCGAGAGCGAAGATGAAACGGTAAAGGGCAGTGGGCATATCAAATGTCCTGGTGATACGCGGACCCTGTAGGAGCCGGCTTGCCGGCGATGGCGGTGCATCAGGCAAACCGTGTGATGCTGATCGCCAGCAAGCTGGCTCCTACAGGTGTTGTGTCGGGGGCGAACCCGACATCCAGGTGGCTTAGTTGCTCTTCACCGCATACTCCGGCTTCTTGTCGTTGCCAGGAATGAACGGGCTCCACGGCTGGGCACGGATCGGGCCTTCGGTCTGCCATACCACGTTGAACTGACCGTCCGCCTGAATCTCGCCGATCATCACCGGCTTGTGCAGGTGGTGGTTGGTCTTGTCCATGGTCAGGGTGTAACCGGACGGCGCGGCAAAGGTCTGGCCAGCGAGGGCTTCGCGGACTTTGTCGACGTCGGTGGACTTGGCTTTTTCCGCTGCTTGCGCCCACATGTGGATGCCGACGTAGGTGGCTTCCATCGGGTCGTTGGTCACCGCTTTGTCGGCGCCCGGCAGGTTGTGTTTCTTCGCGTAGGCTTTCCAGTCGGCGACGAATTTCTTGTTCGCCGGGTTCTCCACCGACTCAAAGTAGTTCCACGCCGCGAGATTGCCCACCAGCGGTTTGGTGTCGATGCCGCGCAGTTCTTCTTCGCCGACCGAGAACGCCACGACCGGAACATCGGTGGCTTTCAGGCCCTGGTTGGCCAGCTCTTTATAGAACGGCACGTTGGAGTCGCCATTGACCGTGGAGATGACCGCAGTCTTGCCACCGGCCGAGAATTTTTTGATATTGGCGACGATGGTTTGATAGTCGCTGTGACCGAACGGGGTGTAGACCTCTTCGATGTCCTTGTCGGCCACACCTTTGGAGTGCAGGAACGAACGCAGGATCTTGTTGGTGGTGCGCGGGTAGACGTAGTCAGTGCCGAGCAGGAAGTAGCGCTTGGCGGCGCCGCCTTCTTCGCTCATCAAGTATTCCACGGCCGGGATCGCCTGTTGGTTCGGCGCGGCGCCGGTGTAGAACACGTTCGGCGACATCTCTTCGCCTTCGTACTGCACCGGGTAGAACAGCAGGCCATTGAGCTCTTCGAACACCGGCAGCACCGATTTACGCGACACCGAGGTCCAGCAACCGAACACCACGGCGACCTTGTCCTGGGTTAGCAACTGACGACCCTTTTCTGCGAACAGCGGCCAGTTCGACGCCGGGTCGACCACCACCGGCTCCAGCATCTTGCCGTTCACGCCGCCCTTGGCGTTGATCTCGTCGATGGTCATCAACGCCATGTCTTTGAGGGACGTTTCGGAGATCGCCATGGTGCCGGACAACGAATGCAGAATACCGACCTTGATGGTCTCGGCGGCCTGGACAGTCCAGGTCATGCCCATCGCGGCAATGCTTGCCGTGAGTGTAAAAGCCTTGATCAAGCTGCGACGCTTCATTGTGCGATCTCCATGAACTTATGAGTTTTCTTGGTTGGCAGATGCGGACTACTGAAGGGTCTTTAGCAAGGGGTGTGCCTGTTCGGTAAAGGCCGGTAAATCTCGTGATAGAGCCATTGGCGGGCTGGAGCGCGCACCAGACTGGGGCCTGTTTGCAAGGCGGGTGCGCCTGAGTGCGCAGCATTGGTGCCGAGGGAGTTCAGTGCCAAAACCCGGCAGGCGATAACTATGTACCACCTGCGGTGCTGCGAAATCTTGATCATCGTGGTTTCGAAATCAAGTGAGTAGCGCATGGATAGCACCTCTGGCAACACACCTTCAATCCCCCAGGAACCGGCGAAATTTCCCGCACTGGGACCGACGTTCATAAGCGCCGATGATGCAGCCTATTGGGCACACCGACAGATCGGCGCGCGTCGTGACAGAGCCTACGGCGGCGTGATCGTGCAGCGTGGCGATGGAAAATTTCAGCCCACGTTGCCTGTGGCCGGGAGGATGGGGCATTTCGATTTTGACACCTTGCTGTCTACCGGCCGCGTCGGAGAGCTATTTGCCCCACCGGGCTACAGTGGTGCGGCGTATTACCTGTCCCATTCGGCCAGCCACGCTGAAGTTCTGCGTGCTCATCCGCAGTGGACAGCCGAGCAGATCAAGTTAGACCTCGGTTTTTTTTCGAGAGGGCATATCCTGACCCACATGCAGGACCCGGGCGCCTATGGCCAGCGCCACTATCTGTCGGGGCCGGATGACTCGTTGATCAAGTACGAGTCCACTCAGCCGGCAGAGGAGAAAAAACTCTTTGAACAGGGGTTCAAGTCTTTCGGGCCGTTCACCGATGTTGAACTTTTGATTCAGAAACTGGCCTCGATCGGCACGCTGAGCGTACTGGTGCCCAATGATCAGTGGGGTGGCGTACGAGGAAACGTGCCGGCGAACTGGACCCTTGGTACCGCCCTGGGACACAACCGGCCCGTCTCACAGCCTTTTTTTTGTGCCGTCTCCGATCAAGTGGACAAGGCTATCGAAGCCGCGGCAACGAGCGTATCCACAGTCTCCGGTAGTGTGTATCTGGGTTTTGTCGTCACCTCTGCCGGAAGTTCGGAATGCATGGCGACCTATCCGGTTCTCTCCAGCCAACTGAATGTGGCCATCGAGTTGTTCAATACCTTTCCGAGGAGACCCGATCACAAGCTGGAGAGGTTGCTCGATTTCGACCTGCATGGCGTTTACTTCCTGTCGCACAGTGATGGCGCGCAGAGTGCCAGCGACCCTTGGCTTTATGAGCACTTTATTTCACCGGATGAGTTGGCTGCGGGAATCAAATTTTCGCTTTGGGATGTTTATCGGCAGGAATACCCTGACTACCTGAATGTGTACACCAGAACCCGGGATGGTGCCGTGTTGCAATACCGCCCCTCGGGGCACATCCGTGAAGCTCCGTTGGATGACAGCGCGGATATCAACGCTCGACTGAAGGCGGGCACGCTCAAGCCTGCCGATTACGTGAAGCAGGTAGCAGCAGCCGGCGAGCTGACGGTGCTGAAGGACAGCGCGTTATGGGATGTTGTCGGGAACGTTGGTGCCGACTGGCAGCCCTATGCCAGGTCGAGGCGTTTGAGTCCCGCTTTTCTCATGGCGGACGATGCCGCACGTTTTGCGCACGAGTACATCGGCAGCCGGCGTGAACAAGGCTTCGCCGGGATGATTTTGCAGGATCAAAACAAACGCTTCGTTGCCACAGAACCGGTTTTCTCCGCAAAACCACGGTTTGTGCTGGACAGGCTGTGCCCCCTCGATGCCACCGGCGCACCGATCATGTTGCTCGAGGGATACTCGTTTCATGGGCTGTACGCTTCGCGTTGGCAAACTGATTCAAGCGCCATTGTGCGTGCCGACGAACAAGAGCAATTGACGCAGGCGCAGATGTTCACCACCGAAGACATTCGCTCGGTGCTCGACAAGAGCGCGCATGTTGTCGACTTTTACCTCTCCGGTTCGCCAGACAGCCTGCTGGTTTACAGTCCCGATCTATCGAAAGTGGCCGCCCGCAACAAAGTGCACGAGCGAGTTGCCCTGCTCGCCGATGGCTCCACCCTGATCGACCGTGCGCTGGCGTCTGGCACACTTGCACCCGATACCGTTGTCGACGAACTGGCCGAAACCGGCCGATTGCGTGTGGTAGCCGGCAATGATGTGTGGGGGCCGCGAGGAACGGTGCTGGGTAATGAGTCAACTCCCGTAGGCGTTTCCCCTCCGTTGCTCGGGGCGATTTTTACCAGCGCCGAAGCAGCCGTACTGAACGCCCGTCATCGCGCAAGGTTCGATTACCGCACGGCTGCGGCAGGTTGGGGATTCATTCTCAAGCACAAGGATCGCGATGAGTATGTGGCGACCGAAACGGTGCCGGTCGGGCGCCTGGGGGCATTGAACCAGGCGAGTGACTTTGGTGCTCCCGTATTGGTCGACGAGTTTCGCACTCTCGCGCTTTATTACTCGGCAAGCTGGATTCTTGACGGGCTATCGACAGCGGATGCCTGGTTTGCCCGGCATTTTGCTTCCCTGACCGAACTGGCTGCAGCGATCTATGACGACGAGGGCACGCTACGTCTTACGCATTTTCAGGACCTGAGCGTTTTCGTCGCGACCCTGGATGGGGCCTTGTTGCGGTATCAATACCCGGCCACCTCAACACAGTTTGACGCTAAAGGTTTGCAGCAACTGAAGTCGCTATTGCTCAACGACACGCCGCCCTATGCCAACGTCATTCAATTGATCGCCAAGGCCGCAGAGCTGAAGGTGTTGCGCACCAGTGAACTGTGGGACGAGGCGGGCATTGTCGGTGCAGATTGGAAACCCTACGCGCAGATCCAGCGGCGAGCGCTCAGCCCGGTCTTTGTGTCGCAGGATGATGCAGTGCGCTATGCGCTGACGCAGTTGGACTCGCGGCGTGAGCGGATCTACGGTGGCCTGGTGCTGCGTCGGCTCGATGGTTTATTTGTTGCGACGTTACCAGTGGCCGTCGAGGTCGAAAACTTCCCTGCCAGCTGGGTTCGCCTGGACGAATTGACCGGACAGGGGTTGTTTCTGGCTGGAAGCACAGTCGTCGCTCGCTACCATTCGCGAATGCAGGTCGAACCGATTTTCGCGCTGTCGAACCGCGAACGGGACGTGTATCTCGGTATGTTTTCCACCGATTTCATGGCGGGCATCCTGCCCGTTTCAGGGCTTTCCCCATCGCTGTCGCCTGGCAAGGAATACCTGTTGGGGCTCGATGGCAGCCTGATCAGCTACACCCTCAGCGCCAGTGCTGCCGAAAAACAACTCGCGCGATCATTGGCACCCCCCAGTCAATTGCAGCGCGGGCATACCCCGATAGAACTGCAAATGCGCAATGGCACGCTAACCCCGAGTGAGTATGTCAATCAGGTTGCAAGCGCCGGCAGATTGCAAGTGATCAAGGGTAGCCGGCTGTGGGGCAAGGTCAGGCAGTTGTCAGCATGGAGCGCTTATTTCGAGGGTGGTCCATCGCAAGTGCATCGGTCGGCCATTGCTGATCCGGCGCTCAGTCCGGTCTTCACGCAATTGAACGACGCCGTACGGCATGTCCACCGTGCGGTGGGCGCTCGAACCGGATTGAGGTTCGGGTTCGTGCTCAAGTCGCTGAACGCCGAGCGGTATATGACTACGATGCCGATTGACGGGCGGCAAGGAAGTCTCTCCGTCGAGAAGGTATTTCCCGATGGGCTATTACCTCTGGGATACAGCGTTGAGGGAATCTATCTGTGCCCGTCGACCGGGCCGGGGCGACTGCCGCACGACGTGAATCAGAGTTTCATATCGCCTCGGGATCTGATGTACGGGCTGGACGCTGTCCGTGTACGCACGGGGGCTGTGACTACTTTCCTCAACGTCTTTGTGTCCTGTGCCGATGGTGCCTTGTTGCGATACAAACCCAAGGCCGCTGCACCGGAGTGGACCCGGTTACAGGTCGCGCTCGCCTACGAAAAAGTACTGCAATCAGGGCACGAAACACTGTTCGAGTATCTGCGCAAGGTGATCGCGAACGGTGAGTTGCAGGCAGTGGTGCGCAGCACTTTCTGGTCGCCGTTCAGGGTAGATGCCAAGGGTGTCAAAACCGGCATCGGGCTGGTGAAATGGGCGCCGGATCACCGCTTTGCTCTCGGGCCGGTATTTGCACATGCCGATGATGCGGCTCGTTCGGCCCAAAGACTGATTGGCGAGTACGTCGGCCAGCAATATCTTGGAGGCGTCCTGATACACCAGGCATCGTCTTCGTTCGTTGCGGTCGAGCCGCTTGAGGACGGCCTCGACAGTGGCGCTGCCAGCGCACTGTTTTACTCAGGGCCGGGAGGGCCGATTGCCCCGGTCGCGGTACCAGGCGAGCAGCCGTTGCCATTGCCGGTTTTTCCGCGGGATTTCAAATGGGTGGCTGTTCATCAGTTCTACAAGCGCTTCAATTTGTTCGTGAAGGACCCCAGCGCGGCTGATCAACTGCTGCTGGACAATCTGGCCCTGGCCGACTTGTGGTTCAGCAGGGACGTTGTGAAAAAGAGCGGTGCCTCCGGTGGCAGCTGCTATTTCACCGGGCGAGGCGGGGCTCTCTTCAAATTCACCCCCAGCTTCTCATCGCAGGAAACCGGATTTTTCAGCGAAGAGGCAAAGGATGGAGTCGCTGCATACCTCGCCAGACTCGCCGGCGTGGGACGGCTGGAAGTAGTGGATACCGATGGTTACTGGCGCCGTCGCGGGCTTGTGAGCGCCAACTGGAAACCTGCGTTGCCTGGTCATGACGAACTGTAGAGGATCGTATTTTCACTGATGGAAGCCTGAGAAACTGACGTCCTCAAGTGCTCAGCGACGTCTCATCAGGCCGATGAAAAACAACCCGCCAATCGCCGCCGTGGCCACGCCAATCGGTAAATCCTCGGGGGCGATCAGCGTGCGCGCAGCGACATCGACCCACACCAGAAATACGCTGCCCAACAATACGCACACCGGCAGCAATCGCCGGTGTTCGGCCCCGACCAGTCGCCGCGCAATGTGCGGCACCATCAGCCCGACAAAACCGATTGAGCCACTGATCGACACCAGCACTCCGGTCATCAACGAGGCAATCAAAAACACCCGCAACCGTACGGTGCGGGCGTTGAGCCCAAGGGTCACGGCCGTCTGTTCACCGGCCATCAACGCGTTCAGTGGTCGAGCCATGCCAAGCAACAAAACCAGCCCGAGCAGCACACTGGCGGCCGGCACCGCGAGCAATTCCCAGCGTGCCAACCCGAGCCCGCCGAGCATCCAGAACATCACCGCCGAACTGGCGCGGTGATCGCCGAGAAACAGCAGCAGATTGGCGATTGCCATCATCACGAACGACACCGCCACACCGCACAACAGCAGCCGATCACTGTCCAGGCGACCGTTGCGGTTGGCGATCATCAGTACGATCAGCATGCTCAGCAGTGCGCCAATAAATGCGGCAATCGGCAACGTCAGCAGGCCGACGATTTCACCGACATGCAGCACCACGATCACCGCGCCGAGGGTGGCGCCGGAGGTCACGCCGAGCAGGTGCGGATCGGCCAGCGGATTGCGCGTCACCGCTTGCAGCACCGCACCGATCAGCGCCAGGCCGGCACCGACCAAGGCGCCAAGCAACATGCGCGGTACGCGGATCAGCCACACGATGTGTTCCTGCCCGGCCGTCCAGCTCACCTCGCCAAAACCGAACACCTTGTGCAGCAAAATCCGCCACACCACGTCCACCGGCACCCGCGCCGGGCCGAAGCCCAGCGACACCACGCACGACACCAGCAACAACGCGCCGAGGGCAATCAGCAACAGGGCGTAGCGACGATTGATCATTCGCCGTGGAAACCTTTGGCCAGGGTTTCAACCGCCAGCACGTTGTCGATCCCCGGCGTGGCCTGCACATACGGAATGACGATGAAGCGCTGGTTCTTGATTGCGTCAACCGATTGCAGCGCCTTGTTATCGAGCAGGAATTGCGTCTTCTGTTCAGCAGTCACTTCACCGTAATCGACGATCACGATCACCTGCGGATTGCGCTCGACCACGTTCTCCCAATTCACGCGGGTCCAGCTCGCTTCGACGTCATCCAGTATGTTGCGCCCGCCCGCGGCGTCGATCAGCGCTTGCGGCATGCCCAGGCGACCCGAGGTCATGGCGCGATCTTCGCCACTGTCATAGAGGAACACCCGGGGTTTGTCCGTCGGCAGATCCTTGCGCACATCGGCGACTTGCGCCTGCATGTCGGCGATCAATGCAGTGGCGCGGTCCTGCACGTCGAAGATTTTGCCGAGGTTGCGCAGGTCGTTGTAGGTGTCCTCCAGGCTGGCCGGTGGACGCTTCATGACGAAGGCGCAGGACTCGGTCAGCTCATAGACGTTGATGCCCAGCGGCTGCAAGGTTTGCGGCGTGAGATCACCGCCCACGCGCATGCCGTAATCCCAACCGGCGAAGAAGAAATCGACGTTGGCGTTGAGCAGGGTTTCTACTGACGGGTATTTGGCCGCCAGCTCCGGCAGGCCATCGAGGATGGCCTGCATCTGGGGCGTGACCGACTTCCAGCCACTGACACCGCTGTAGCCGGCCATGCTCGGTTTGAGGCCGAGGGCGAGCATCATCTGCGTCATGTTGATGTCGTGGCTGACCGCGTGTTTCGGCGCTTGCGTGAAGGTCACGTCGCGGTTGCAGCTCTGGATCGTCAGCGGATATTTCGTTGCTTCGGCAAACGCTTGGCTACTGCCCAGCAACAGAGCAACGCACAGCAGGGAACGCAAAGTCATGGTTGGGTTATCCAGGTGATTCGTGGGTAGCCGTGCAAAGGGTGTTCATCGATCAGCGCTTCGACGCCGAACACATCACGCAGCAGCGGGGCGGTCAGGACTTGTTTCGGTGTGCCGCTGGCGACGATGCGGCCGTGATTGAGCACGTACAGCCGGTCACAGAACGCGGCGGCGAGATTGAGGTCGTGGATGCTCGCCAGGGTGCCGATCCGCAGGCGTTTGACCAGTTGCAACAGTTCCAGCTGATAGCGCGGGTCGAGGTGGTTGGTCGGCTCGTCTAGGATCAGCACTTGCGGTTGCTGGGCCAGGGCGCGGGCGAGGATCACGCGTTGTTTTTCGCCGCCGGATAGCGTGGCGAAAGCGTGGTCTTCGAAGCCGTTGAGGCCGACGGATTCCAGTGCTTGCGTTGCGAGATTCCGGTCTTCGAGGGTGTCACCGTCGAACAGGCCTTTGTGCGGTGTGCGGCCCATGGCGACCACTTCATCGACGGTCAGGCCGAAGGCGTCGGGGAACTCCTGCAGCACCACGGCGATGCGTTGCGCGCACCAGCGCGAGGATTGTTTCCAGACGTTGTGGTGGTCGAGCCGGACCTCACCGTTTTCCGGTTTGCTGAAGCGGTAGGCGCACCGCAGCAGGCTGGTCTTGCCGCTGCCGTTGGGGCCGATCAACCCGACAAACTCACCGGCGGCCACGTGCAATGAGGCATCACGCAGTTGGAACTGGTGATGACAGTGGCCGTGGCCCAGGGGTGTCCAGGCGAGGTTGGTGAGGTTCAGCGAGGTCATGCATTTACTCAGAGATATTTGGTGATGCTGATGACGCCTTCGCGGGCAAGCCTCGCTCCTACAGGATTTTTGTCGATCACAAAAAATGCGTACGACACAAAACCTGTAGGAGCGAGGCTTGCCCGCGAAGGGGTCCTTGAGTCAAAAGGTGTAATCAGCTGTGACAAAGAACGAACGCGGCTCCCCCAGGATCCACTGCTGCCCCTCATTGTATTGGCTTTGCGCATACTGGCGGTCAAACAGATTGTTCACCTGCAACCCCAGCGTCGTATTGCGCAGCGCTTTCCATGACAACGTGGCATCGACAACGGTGTAGCTCGGCAGCTCGTTCTGGTTGGCCATGTCGGCATAACGCGCGTCAACGTAACGCACGCCAGCCCCGGCCTTCAGGTCTTCGTTGAGCGCTTTGCTCAGCCACAGATTCGCCGTACGCCTAGGCACATCCACCGGACGATTGCCGTTGCGCGACACTGGCACGCCACCGACCACTTCTTCGAAATCGTCGTACTTCGCTTTGACGATGGCCGCGTTGGCCTGCAGTTGCCAGGCGTGTGGCAGTTGCAGGTCGAGGCTGGCTTCCAGGCCATTGGACGATTGTTGGCCGACCTGTTGTTTTAGCGTCGGGTTGCCCGGATCGTCGGTCAGCAGTTTCTTTTTGACGATGCGATAAGCCGCCAGCGTCCACTCGCCGCGTTGATCCCAGAACATCTGCTTCACGCCGATCTCGGCCTGTTTCGCCGTGGCCAGGTCATATTGCTGCTGGCTCGGGCTCAGGGAAATCAGGCCGCCGACACCGTCGGTGCTGGTGGCGTACTGACCGTAGAACGAGGTGTCCGGGGTCACGGCGAACACCAGCCCGGCCTTCCAGTTGTTGCCGGTCAGGGTCTTGTCGCTCTGGCTGCCATCGACCAGGTTGTCGCGATCGACGTGCACGTAGTCGCGACGCACACCGGTCACCAGCGACCAGCGCTCGCTCAACTGCGTGCGGTTTTCGGCAAAGGCCGACATCTGTTTGGTGGTGCTCTGGAACTGGTCGCGATACGGATTGGCACTTTCAAAACGGCCACGTTGTGGATGATACAAATCGATCGGCTGGCCATCGGGCAACACGTCATTGAACGGCGAGTTGCTGTCGAGCTGGAAGCGGATGCGGTTGTAATCGACACCGGTCACGGTCTGGCTGTCGAGGCCGAACAGAGAGTGTTTGAAGGTGAAGGTCTGACGGTCGCCGACCTGTTCCTGCCGGTGGCCGATGCCGAAATAGCCGCTGCGGCTGAGCTGCTGTGCGTTGCGGTCGAAGGTGTAGTTTTCGGCGTTCTGCCAGCGGCGCTGGGCCTTGAGGTAATACAGTTCGTTGCTTGAGCTGACGTTCTCGGAAATTTGCCAGTCGCTGGTCAGGCGCGTCCATTGATCGTTGTAGTGCTGCTTGTCGTTGCTGACGTTGTAGTTCTTGTCGCGCAGACCTTCGTGGAATCGGCCGTTGATCAATGGCGTGCCGAAGTAGTTCATCGGGTTCTGGTCGCCGTAGTCGTGGGTGAGGGTGAATGCCAGGTCGTCCGTGGCCTGCCAGCGCAGGGCCGCGCTGACGAAGTCGCTGGAGGAATCGCCGCGATCGACCCAACCGTTGCTGCGCAGGCGATTGAGGTTCAAGCGATAACTCAGGGTATCGCTCAGCGAGCCGCCGCTGTCGAACGCTTGTTGCTGACTGTCGTAAGAGCCGTAACCGAGACGCACGTGGTTTTCGATCTCGCCTTCGAAGGGCTTTTTCGGGATCACATTGACCACCGCACCCGTCGCGCCTTCGCCGTACAACACCGAAGCCGGGCCGCGCAGCACATCGACACGCTCCACCGACCAGGTGTCGACCGGGAAGGTCACGGTGCCCATGCCGGTGTACATCCGGTTGCCGTCATACAACTGCATCACCGAGTTCTGCCCGGTAAAGCCTCGTGCAGACAACGACGTCCCGCCGTCGCCCGGCGTGCCGGTGCGGCTGATCCCGGTGCTGCGCGACGCCGCGTCCTGCACGCTGCGGTCACCGCGCGCGCGGATCTGTTCGCCAGTCAGGCTTTCCACACTGGCGGGTGTTTCCAGTGCCGTGAGGTTCAGACGCGAACCGGCGGTGGTCGGCGTGTTGAGGTTGACGGTTTCGTCGTCAACGGCCGGTGCGGTGATGGTGCCGGCGGGCAGCGTCAAGGATTGTGCGTGGGTGCTGTTGTTCAGGGCGAGCAGGCAGAGGCCGGACAAGAGGTACTTGTTCATCGGGTGGGTGACACTTCTTCCAAAAGAAAACCCGCAGCAATGGCTGCGGGTTGGGCGGTGCATTTGCGTTATACAGTAACACTAAAAATGACCGTGCGATAAGCGCCCGAAGTCTACAGATCCCTCTAATACGCGCATCTCGCCTGTTTCATGATGAAGATGAGGCTGATTCAGTTTGTCGGGTGAATCGCGACAACAGCACTCGATCCAGCAACCAGACCACCACCAGCGAAGCGCCCACCAACGGAAACGCCACCGCCAGTACCAGCATGATTGCTACCCCTGTTTTCCATTTCGGCAGGTCGTGGCGCAGCGGTGGAACACCGAACTTGCCTTGTGGCCGACGCTTCCACCAGATCACCACGCCGCTGACGGCACTGAGCAGAATCATCAGGCAGATCAGCAGCACGATGATCTGGTTGAGCACACCGAACATCTTGCCTTCGTGCAGCATCACGCCGGTTTCCGTGGCGCGGGCCACGGGGCCGTAATGTTCCCAGCGCACGTCGGCGAGGACGTTGCCGGTGTACTGATCGACATGCAGGGTCGCGTCGTTGCGCGGGTCATCGGCGAATACGGCGATGGTGAATACACCGGTGGCCGTGGTCGGGAAAGTAATGCTGTAACCCGGCTCGACCTTGCGTTGCACGGCGATGTTCTGCACGTCTTGCAGGCTGATGGTCGGTGCGGCGGGGCCGGGTTGCGCACTGTCGTGGGCCATGTGTTCGGCGTGGTCGCCGGACATCGGCATCGGCGTGTTTTCCATCGCCCATGGCACGGTCTGGCGCGTGGCGGTGTTGAGGCTGCGGGCCTCGACGTCGGACTTGGGCATGTCATTCCACATGGCATCCGGGAACACGTTCCAGACCCCGGCGTATTGCTTGCCCCAGAACCCGGTCCAGGTCATGCCGCTGAGCAGCATCACCAGCAGAAACGCGGCGCCCCAGAACCCGGTGACGGCATGCAGGTCGCGCCACAGCACGCGACCGCGACTGCTCAGGCGCGGCCATAAAATGCCGGCCGCCTGACCTCGTGGCCACCACAAAAAGACCCCGGAAACCACCAGCACGATGCCCCAGCCAGCGGCCAGTTCGATCAGCCGGTCACCGACCGTGCCGATCATCAACTCGCCATGAATCGCTCGCGCTATCGCTTGCAGATTCTTCTTGGCGTCTTGCTCGCCGAGGATGTCGCCGTGGTACGGGTCGACGAAAACGTTCAGCTCATTGCCGCCATTGAGTACGACAAATTGCGCGCTGCGTTCGGCGTTGACCGGTGGCAGGTATTGCTTGATCGTCGCTTGTGGATACGCGTCTTTCACCCGCTTGAGCAAGTCGTCGGCCGGGACGCTGTGATGGCCGGCCGGGACGTTCATCAGGCTGTCGTACATCAACGAGTCGAGTTGCGGCTTGAACAGGTAAATGACACCGGTCAGGGCCAGCATCACCATGAATGGCGCGACGAACAGACCGGCATAGAAATGCCAGCGCCAGGCCAGGTTATAGAAATTCGGTTTGGGCTGTTTCATCGGTTGTGCTCCGCTTGGCTTGGTTCTTTTGTTGTTGTCTGGTGACTGCTGCGCAGTCATTCGCGGGCGAGCCTCGCTCCTACAGGTCCAGTGGCGTTCGCACCGATTGTGATCGACGCGAATTTTGTAGGAGCGAGGCTTGCCCGCGAAGCTTTTAGAAGCTCATATCCACCTTGGTCCAGAGCGTTCGCCCCGGTTCTTTAATGGCCTGCGGGTCATTGGCCGGGTAGCCAAAACCGGCGTTGCCGGCCAGGTTCAAATGCTCGGCGTACGCCTTGCCGAACAGGTTGTCGACGCCGCTGCTGACCTTCCAGTTCTTGTTGATCCGATAGGCGCCATTGAGCGAGAACACGCCGAACCCCGAGGACTTGTCGAAGTCCTTGCCGACCACGTTGCCCTTGTTCTGATCAATGCGGTTTTGCGCCGCGACCACTCGCCACAAGGCGCCGGCGCTCCAGTTGTCTTCGCTGTAGGTCAGGCCGAATCGCGCGTCCAGCGGCGGCATTTGCGGCAATGCCTTGCCGTCGCTGCTGTTCTTGCCCCAGGCGTAGGCCAGGGTTGCGTCGGCCTTCCAGTTCGACGTCAGCCTGTAGGCTGCCCCGAGTTCACCGCCCATGATCCGCGCGTCGATGTTCTCGGCTTGCGAGGTCGTGCCCATCATTCCCGTCTTGTAATTGAACAGGATGTAATCGCGGACCTGTCCGACGTAACCCGAGGCCCAGGCTTCGAGGTCTTCGGTCTTGTATTGCAGGCCGAAGTCGAGCTGGGTGGTTTTTTCAGGCTTGATCGAGTCGAAGGCGTTTACCGAGCCGGCAGGTCCCGAGTTGGGCGAAAACAGCTCCCAGTAATCCGGGAAACGCTGGGTGTGACCGAGGCCTGCGTACAGCGTGGTCGGGCTGTCTGCCAGATCATGCTCGTAACGGACGAAGCCGCTTGGCAGGGTATCGGCGCGGGTGTCGTCGGCGGTCGGGTTGGCGCGGGTCATCATCCCCGAGCCAGTGGTCTGCCGAAAATCCTTGGCCGAAGCACGGTCCAGTCGCGCGCCGGTAATCAGTCGATCACGGTCGGCGGCGTACCAGGTCAGTTCGCCGAACACGCCGTAGTTATGGAAATCGGCGTCCTTGTTGCGCGGCAGATCCTTGTAGGTGTCGATGCCCATGGCGGCGCGCTTGCGGTGTTCGCTGGTCTGCGCGTCGATACCGCTGATCAATTGCACATCGGCCCAGCGCCACGTGGCTTTGATCCGTGCGCCGAGGGTTCGGCGATCGACACTGGAAGCCATCGGGCCGGCCATCATCCCGGTGCCGGACGGCGTGCGCAGGGTGTAGTTGTCCATCACGTGGTCGGCGTAGTTGTAGTAGATCTGTGCTTCGACCTTGTCGAGCACGTCGCCGATATTGGACTTCTCGAAACGCAGTCCGAGGCTTTCGCGCTTGAACTGCGCGCCGTCCATGCCGCGTCCGGCGTAGCGGGCTTCGCCATCGCCCTTGCCGGCGGTCAGCTCCAGCAGGGTGTCGGCGTCCGGGGTCCAGCCGAGTGCCACGTCGCCATTCCACTTGTCGTAACGCGAGGCCACGGTGTCGTTGTTGCCGTCCCGATAGTCGTCGGAATGCGCGGTGTTGCCGATCACTCGCACGTAACCCAATGACCCGCCGGCAGCGGCGTCCACTACTTTGTCGAAACGGCCGTTGGAGCCGGCCAATATGCTGGCATTCACTCGGGTGCCGAGTTCGCCAAAGCTTTCCGGGTCACGGTCGAACAAGATGGTGCCGGCGGATGCGCCCGGCCCCCAAAGCACCGTTTGCGGGCCTTTGATGACGGTGAGTTTGTCGTAGGTTTCCGGTGAGATGTAGGAGGTCGGTGCGTCCATCCGGCCGGGGCAGGCGCCGAGCATCTGGCCGCCGTTGGTGAGGATGTTCAGGCGCGAGCCGAACATACCGCGCAGCACCGGGTCACCGTTGGTGCCGCCATTGCGCACCAGGGCGAAGCCGGGGATGGTCTTCAAGTAGTCACCACCGTCGCTGGCCGGTACCGGTTGGCGTGGGTCTTTGGGGTTGGTGACGATGGTCAGCGGTGAACTCGGTGCGATGGCGGTGATCACCGTCGGGCTCAGTTCTTCACTGTGGCCGGCATGATCATCGGCCAGCACCATCGGTGTCAGCAGTACGCCGCAAAGAACGGCGGTGGCGTGCCTGAAACGAACGCGCGTTTCGTTCAGGGCAAAAGAAGCTTGGGCGGCGCTCAAGCGTGTGTCAGCAGAAAACCTGGACATGACAATTTCCATCGAACAGTCGTAAACGACACGGCCGGCAGCCTGCGCAATGCCTGTGGGGGCGGGCGTGCTCGCGATGTGGGTGGGTCAGCCCCACCGCTTTCGCGAGCAAGCCCGCTCCCACAGGTTGCTTTGCTGTCTTCTAACCGTGTGAGATTGGGGAGATGTTTACGTGACGATGGGTGGTGCGCGGGTGCGGGCGCCGGGGAAGAAGGTTTGCCGGGCGTGGCCCAGGCGGGTGGCGGGTGTACTGAAGGTACTGGTTTTTGGGGCGTCGAATGCAACGAAAGACTGGCCACCCGTCAGCGCCGGGCAGTTGAACAGCAGGCTGCAATAGCCGCACTTTTCCCAGATCGCATGATGGGAGGTTTTGGGTGGACAGTGCTCGGCGGCGGGTGTCGCGCCGTGCTCGCCGTGCGCCATCGCTGACATGTCCATGCTCATGTCCATCGACATGTTCATGGACATGTTCATGGACATCGAAGAGGCGCGCTGATCCATCGGCATCGACTGAGAAATCAGCGGGCCGATGAAGATCATCAACATGGCGAACAGGCTGATCCAGCTGCCGCGTGTCAGGCTCAATGGCTGACGACGGGGCGCGGATGGCCTGGCGCTAAGCGGGCGCATGGGCGTATTCAGCTCTGGCAGTTACGGATTGTGTGCGTGCACTTGCACGCCGCCCGGTGCGGTTTTCTGCACCGAGACTTCGACCGTCACATCACCGGACTTTTCGAAATGCATCGTCAGCGGGAACCGCTTGCCGTCGCTCAGCAGGCTGCGGTCTTTCAGGTCCAGTAGCATCACGTGGTACGCCATCGGTGCAAACGTGACGTCGCCGCCAGCCGGGATTTCGACGGTTGGCACCTGCTGCATTTTCATCAGATCGTTCTGCATCACGTGCTCGTGCAACTGGGCGATGCCCGCAATCGGCGAGTCGACGCTGAGCAGTTTGTCGGCGGTTTTGCCGGGGTTTTGAATCACGAAGTAAGCCGCAACGGTCGGCGCGTTCGGTGGCAATTCCTGTGACCACGGATGAGCGATTTGCAGTTCGCCAGCCTTGTATTCATGGGCATTGGCAAAGCAGGCAGGTAGCAGCAATGCAGCCAGAACGATGAGTTTGTTCAACATGGCAGTTCTCCAGAACGATTCAAAACGCAGGTCAATTGCGAGAAGGAATCACACCAGAGGGGATGCGCGGGGGTTGAGATTCGGCCATTGCTGGCGCGGAGTGGGAGTGTCGAGAGCGGTGGCGGGCAGGCTTCGATGGGACTCGAAACGCGCGAAATACAACTGCGGCACATGCCCGGGCAACGCCACCAACGGCGCAGAACCGGAACAGCACCAGCAATGCTGCATGTTGGAATGAACGTCGTTCTGCGGCGCTTTCTGATCAAGCGTCCCCAGAGAAATCGCCACCATCTTCGTGCCGGTGGACGAGCAGAAACTGCCCCACAACACCTGTTCGGCCGGCGATTTCGCCGTCTGCGCCATCGCTCCGGTCATCGGCATGGCGAGCATGTTGAACAGCACTGCGAAGCAGGCTATCCAGGCAATTGCGAGCCGTTGTCGGGACATGGGACAGATCCGGTTGGGTGGGAGATCAGGCGCGGCTATTTAGCCTGATCAGTGCCGATAAGTAAAAACGCGGCCTGCGGTTTGGTGTCGCAGCGCAATCAGATCGCAGAGGCATGCAGGCGTAGGCCCAAGGCTTTCATAACCTTCATGATAGTCGCGAATTCCGGATTGCCAGTGCCGCTCAATGCTTTGTACAAGCTTTCACGACCCAAACCTGCATCACGCGCAACCTGTGTCATGCCCTGTGCTCTGGCTATATCGTTGAGTGCCGCGCGTATCAGAACGCCGTCGCCAGCATCTTCTTCAAAGCATGCATCCAGATAAGCCGCCATTTCTTCCGGCGACTTGAGGAATTCCGCGGCATCGAAACGAGTGAATTGTTCGGTCATGATTTACTCCTCATTACCGATGTTTTGCGCCATTTGGATAGCACGTTTGATATCTCGTTTTTGAGTCGACTTGTCGCCCCCCACCAAAAGCAAATAAACCACTTCGCCTCGGCGAGTGAAGTACATCCTGTAGCCGGGGCCGTGATGAACACGCATTTCATAGACAGATTCGCCTACAGGTTCGCAATCGCCAAAATTTCCATGTTCGGCAGCTCGGAGTCTGGCGATGATCCGAACCTTTCCAATGGTGTCTTTCAGTGAGTAGAGCCAATCTGCAAATGCTCTGGATTGTTCGAAGTCGATCATGGCTGATCGTATTCCTTGGGATACACATTGGCAAGCAACGCTTTCCTCTACTTGTGGTTGGTCGTTCCCCAAGAATCGAGTCGTTGTGCTTGATAGGATTTAAGGAATGCGAATATAGGATTAGGGCTATAGGAGGTACAGTCGGCTCTTTCCTAGAGTGTTGCGGGCAAAATGACAAGGCTATGCAGGTGTTAGGAAAGGTCTGACACAGATAAGGCACTTAGCACATCACCCACACTCCCAAACTCCCGCTCCACCCCAACCAACACCGGCCGCTTCAACACCAGCACCGGCACTCCTCGCTCCCGCGCCACTTCGAGTTTCGGCTCGGTGGCGGTGCTGCCGCTGTTTTTGCTGATCAGCACATCGATCTGCCGGCGCTCGAACAACTCACGTTCATCCTCAATCGGAAACGGCCCGCGTGCGCCGATCACTTCGCAGCGCTCGTTGCCCGGATAAACGTCCAGGGCGCGCAACGTCCAGAATTGCTGCGCAGGGATTTCATGCAGGTGTTGCAAGGGTTCGCGGCCGAGGGTGAACAGTGGTCGGTGGAACGGTTTGAGTGCTTCGATCAGCTCGGCCCAGTCACTGACTTCGCGCCAGTCATCCCCGGCTTGTGGTTGCCAGGCCGGGCGGCGAAGTGCCCAGCAGGGGATGCCGGACACTTGAGCGGCGGTCGCGGCGTTCTGGCTGATTTGCGCAGCGTAGGGATGAGTCGCGTCCAGCAGCAGATCGATCCCTTCGTCGCGGATGAACTGCGCCAGGCCGTCCGCGCCGCCATACCCACCAACGCGAACCCGACAGGTCAGATCGGTCGGCACACGACCGACGCCGGCCAGGCTGTAGATGTGTTCCGGCCCCAGCGTGCGGGCGATGGCCAGCGCTTCCGTCACACCGCCGAGCAGCAATAGGCGTTTCATTGAAAAGCTCCTGCGTGGCCGACAATCCCGCCTTGTCGATCGATGGCAAACACTTCGACCTGAACCTGCGCCGGCACCACACTGCGGGCAAAATCCAGTGCGTGCCGGCATACCGCGTCGCCGAGTGCGATGCCGGCGGCGCTGGCCATGGCCAAGGCCTGTTGACTGGTGTTGGCTTCACGTATTGCCTGCTGCAGCGCTTCGTCCGCGCCGACCGCCGCAGCCCATTCGGCCAGTTGCGGCAGGTCGATGCTCGAATGCCGACTGTGCAGATCCATGTGCCCGGCCGCCAGTTTGCTGATCTTGCCGAAACCACCACAAATGCTGAGTTTGGCCACCGGCACTTTGCGCAGGTGTTTGAGCACCGCACCGACGAAGTCGCCCATTTCGATCAGGGCGATTTCCGGCAGGTCGTAGACTCGGCGCATGGTGTCTTCGCTGGCGTTGCCAGTGCATGCTGCGATGTGCAGGTAACCGTTGGTTTTCGCCACGTCGATGCCCTGATGGATCGAGGCAATGTATGCCGCACAGGAAAACGGCCGGACGATGCCGCTGGTGCCGAGAATCGACAGACCACCGAGAATGCCCAGCCGAGGGTTCATGGTTTTCAACGCCAGCGCCTCGCCGCCTTCGACGTTTACCGTGACTTCGAAACCGCCGTGGTAATCGAGCTCTTGCGCGAGTGAGGTCAAATGATCGCTGATCATCTTGCGCGGCACTGGGTTGATCGCCGGCTCGCCGACGCCCAGCACCAGGCCCGGTCGGGTCACGGTGCCGACACCACGACCGGCACAGAAACGAATGCCCGGTTCTGCGCTCAGTCGCACTCGGGAATAGAGCAGCGCGCCGTGGGTCACGTCCGGATCGTCCCCCGCATCCTTGATCGTTCCTGCTTCGGCGCCGTCATCCAGCAACCGGCAGAATTCCAGGCGCATCTGCACGCGCTTGCCTTTGGGCAGGACGATGTCCACGGCGTCTGCACTCGTTCCGCCGAGCAGCAATCGAGCGGCCGCCAGGCTGGTGGCGGTGGCGCAGCTGCCGGTGGTCAGGCCGCTGCGCAGCGGTGCGGGTTGTTCGGCGGTTTCGTCACGCATCGAAAGGTTTGACCACGTCCAGCAAAGTAATCGGCAAGGCCTGGCGCCAGGTATCGAAGTCGCCCAGCGGTTGCGCCTGGGCGATATGAATACGCGTCAGCTCGCCGCCGTGTTGCTCCCGCCAGGCCATCAGGGTCATTTCACTTTGTAGCGTGACCGCGTTGGCGATCAGTCGGCCACCGGGTTTGAGCCCTGCCCAGCAAGTGTCCAGCACACCTTCGCGGGTGACGCCGCCACCGATGAAGATCGCGTCCGGGCGCTCCAGACCTGTGAGTGCTTGCGGCGCACTGCCGCGAACCAATTGCAGGCCGGGCACGCCGAGCGCGTCACGGTTGTGCTCGATCAACAGTTGCCGACCTTCATCGGCCTCGATCGCCAGCGCCCGGCAACCCGGATGGGCGCGCATCCACTCGATGCCGATCGAGCCGCTGCCGGCGCCAACGTCCCACAACAGTTCACCGGGAACCGGGGCCAGGCGCGCGAGGGTGATTGCACGCACATCGCGCTTGGTCAGTTGACCGTCGTGCCTGAACGCCGAATCCGGCAGGCCGGCCAGTCGCGAAAGGCGCGGCGTGTCGGGGTCAGCGATGCACTCGATGGCGATCAGGTTGAGGTCGGCGATTGCCGGGTCGGCCCAGTCGTTGGCGACACCGTCGATGCGTCGCTCAGCCTCGCCACCCAAATGTTCCAGCACGCTCAGGCGGCTCGGCCCGAAACCACGTTCGCGCAACAACGCCGCTATTGCGGCGGGGCTTTGCCCATCGTTGCTGAGCACCAGCAAGCGAACACCGCTGAACAACTGCGCGTTAAGCGCCGCGACCGGGCGAGCGACCACCGACAGCGTGACCACATCCTGCAACGGCCAGCCCATTCGCGCGGCCGCCAGAGAGCAGGAAGAGGGCGCCGGCAGGATCAGCATTTCCGCGCTGGGCAATTGCCGGGCGAGGCTGGCGCCGACACCGAAGAACATCGGATCGCCGCTGGCCAGCACGCACACCGGCTCACCCCGCAAGGCCAACAACGCATCGAGGGAGAACGGCGTCGGCCAGAGTTTGCGTTCGCCACGGATGCAGGGCGGCAGCAGGTCCAGTTGCCGCTGACTGCCGAAGATCTTCGAGGCAGCCAGCAACGCATGCCGGGCATTCCTGCCCAAACCCTTGAAGCCGTCTTCACCAATGCCTGTCACGGTCAGCCAGCGTGCCATGTGTGATCTCTATTCATCTGCATAAAGCGGCACATGATAACGCGGCAGACGCGGAGGCGAGTAATAGAATGTTTTAAGTTGGTTTGATTAGTCTGTAGCTGGTCGTAGTTAAGTTATGTAGTTTGAATATTCATGCACTCATTTGATAATGGTTGAAAGGAATTGACTATGGTTATTGATAAAACAGGGAGCCTGGACTTGATGGCTTATTCCGATGCGTTCAACCGAGACTTCGCGCCACGGCAAACAAAGAACTCTCGACTTTACGCCTCTCAGGATCAGCAAGGCGCTGCCGGGTCGCTATTGGGCGGCAACCTGGTCAGCACGGCCAGAGGCGTGTCGCGTCAGGACAAGCGTGACGTCAACTCCAGCGTGCGCTATGCGCAGTGGTATGCGAGTCAGCAGCGCAATAGGGACACAGATCCTCAAGGCTGGTTTTCCTTGTTTGCCGTGGTGTTATGGGACTTGGGTTGGGAAATTGACGAACGCAGGGTTGTCGAGAAAAGTTACAGTCACTTTGCAGGAAAAGTAACTCAGATTTATTTGAACAGAATTTCCGGCGTTAATAGTCAGATGGCGGTAGTTACAAAAAACATGTTTGATTCATTGTTGGCTAATTCGTCGGCGCTTTGGTCATTGGCCACCGAAAGTCTGCGTGGCAGGGAGTTTTCCATTGCCCCCGCTGAATACGACAAACAAGGGAAATTATCACTGGACCTGAATGACTTTTCGCTTCGGGCGCTGGCGCAACGGGAAGATTTTCTGTTTTGGGACTGGAAGGAGGGCAACGTGACGCTCACGCATCGAGCCGCCCCTTTCACCCTGAACAGGGCACGCTTCGATAAAGTCCGCCCGGAGTTGAACGATCGGCTCGACCGGATCGCTGACGCCATTTTCGAGTTTTACTCAGAGCGCCTGTGAGGGACGCCGCCTGATGGATTCAAGGTCGGAGCAAATGCGACACGCGGTCTTATGATGCTGCGCGGCAAAGCAGGCATAATACCGCTCGCCTCCGACGGGGGGCGCTCCCACTTCAGATCCGGTCATCCCTTTGAACGAACTCCCTATGTCCCGCGCTTTACGCCCCTCGGCCTGTCCGGGGCTGCTGCGTATCGTCCAGGCCAGAGACGGCGGTATCTGCCGGATAAAACTGGCCGGTGGCACCCTCACTTCCGAGCAGGCCAACGCTGTCGCCGAAGGTGCACAGCGTTATGCCGGCTCAGTGATCGAGGCCACTAACCGGGCCAACCTGCAGATTCGCGGCATCGTCAAAGAGCAGGAAGCGTTGATCGAAAGTCTGCTCGCCGCAGGCCTTGGCCCTTCGCATGCGGCGGGCGACGATGTGCGTAATCTGATGCTGAGCCCGAGCGCGGGTATCGATCGGCAGATGCTGTTCGACACCCGTGAATTGGCCACACAGATCCTCGCCACCTTGCAGGGGCAAGAACGCTTTCACGACCTCAGCGCCAAATTCGCCGTGCAACTGGATGGCGGTGAACGCCTGGCGATGCTCGAACACCCCCACGATCTGTGGTTGTCCGCGGTCGAGCGAGAGGGCGAGCGATGGCTGGCTTTCGGTCTGGCGGGATGCCCCACCGATCAACCGGCCGGTCGTGTTCCGCTGGAAGATGGCCACGCGCTGGTGGTCGCCGTGCTGGAGCTTTTCCTGGAGCTGGCGGGGCCTGAACACACGCGGATGCGCCACTTGCTGGTCGACGTCCCTCAAGCCGAATTTCTCGCTCGCCTCGCCGGGCGACTGCCTTTCCAGCCCGTTAGCATCTGGCAACGTTCAGTCAGTAACGAGGTGCTGCACATTGGCGCGCACCCGCAGGCGCAAGCCGGTCATGTCTATGTCGGGGGCGTGCCGCCTCTCGGACGACTCGATAGCACCATGCTTCGGGGCGCCGCTCGACTGGCGCAGGAATACGGCGATGCAACGCTGCGGTTCACGCCATGGCAAAGCCTGTTGTTGCCGAACATTCACCACGACAACGCCGATGAAGTCATCCGCCGCCTGCACGCGTTGGGCCTGGTCTGCGATGCCGGTCAGGCCTTGTCGCGGTTGATTGCCTGCACTGGCTCGACGGGCTGCGCCAAGGGCCTGGCCGATACCAAGCAGGACGCTCTGCAACTGGCCGCGTTGCTGCAACGCCATGGCCAGCTGCTGAGCGTGCATCTGAGCGGTTGCCCGCGTTCCTGTGCCGCCGCGCACAGTGCGCCGGTCACTTTGCTGGCCGTCACCCCCGGTCATTACGACCTCTATTTTCGCGAAGCGGGGCAGCCGGGTTTCGGCGCCCTGCACGCACGCAACCTTACTATTGAAGCGGTCGACGCCTTGCTCGACGCCCGCTCACGGAGCCCCCTTGATGCTTGATTACATCCGCGACGGTCAGGAGATCTATCGCAACTCCTTCGCGATCATTCGTGCCGAGGCCAACCTCGAGCGAATCCCGGCCGATCTGGAAAAACTCGCGGTGCGGGTGATACACGCCTGCGGCATGGTCGATGCGATTGACGGCCTGCAATTTTCGGAAGGCGCGGGCAAGGCCGGGCGCGATGCTTTGGCCGCCGGTGCACCGATCCTGTGTGATGCGCGGATGGTCTCCGAAGGCGTGACCCGCACGCGTTTGCCGGCGAACAATGAAGTCATCTGCACCCTGCGCGATGAAAGCGTTCCGGAGCTTGCCCGTGAGCTGGGCAACACCCGTTCCGCCGCCGCGCTGGAACTGTGGCGCCCGCACCTGGAAGGTAGCGTGGTGGTGATTGGCAACGCGCCGACCGCACTGTTTTATCTGCTGGAAATGCTCGACGCCGGGGCGCCGAAACCGGCGCTGATCCTTGGCTTCCCTGTGGGCTTCGTCGGTGCCGCCGAATCCAAGGCCGCACTCGCCGCCGACAGTCGCGGTGTGCCGTTTGTCATCATGCAAGGCCGGCTGGGCGGTAGCGCCATGGCAGCCGCCGCCGTCAATGCCCTCGCCACGGAGATCGAATGATGCAGCAACCTGGACGTTTGATCGGCCTCGGCGTCGGCCCCGGTGATCCGGAACTGATTACCGTCAAGGCCCTGCGCCTGCTGCGCGAATCGCCGGTGGTGGCGTACTTCGTTGCCAAGGGCAAAAAGGGCAACGCCTTCGGCATCATCGAAGCGCATTTGCAGGACGCTCAGACCCTGCTGCCGCTGGTGTATCCGGTGACCACCGAAGCCTTGCCGGCACCGCTTTCCTATGAACAGGTGATCAGCGATTTCTACGATGCGGCCGGCGAAGAACTCGCCGCGCACATGGATGCAGGCCGAGACGTGGCGGTGATCTGCGAAGGCGATCCGTTCTTCTACGGTTCCTACATGTACCTGCACGATCGCCTGGCCGAGCGATATGAGGCCGAAGTCGTGCCCGGTGTCTGTTCGATGCTCGGCGGCGCTTCGGTACTTGGCGCGCCGTTGGTGTATCGCAATCAGAGCCTGTCGGTGCTGTCCGGCGTGTTGCCGCACGACGACCTCAAGCGGCGTCTCGCCGATGCGGATGCGGCGGTGATCATGAAGTTGGGGCGCAACTTTCCCAAAGTCCGTCAGGTGCTGGAAGAACTCGGGTTGGCCGAGCGTGCGCTGTACGTCGAACGCGCGACCATGGCCAATCAGAAAATCGTGCCGCTGGATCAGGTCGAGCCGATGTCCTCGCCGTACTTCTCGCTGATCATCGTTCCGGGTGAAAGGTGGCAAGGCTGATGACTCGTCCAGTTCCGGCGATTGTCATTCTTGGCAATGGCAGCCTCGCGACCGCGCGCAAGATTCAGCAGGTGTACCCGGGCGCGTTGATCCACGGTCTGGCCGAGCGGGTCGAGGGCGCGGACCGCATCTATCACGAGTTCGGCGCGACCCTGCGTGAGCTCTATCAGCAGGACACGCCGATCATTGCCCTGTGCGCCGCTGGCATTGTGATTCGCACTCTGGCGCCGTTGCTGCTGGAAAAGGGCGCCGAGCCACCGGTGCTGGCCGTTGCTGAAGACGGCAGCGCAGTGGTGCCGTTGCTGGGCGGTCTGGGCGGCGTGAACGTGCTGGCGCGAGAAATTGCGGCTGCACTGGACGTCGCGGCGGCGATCACCACCAGTGGCGAATTGCGCTTCGGCACCTGCCTGCTCAATCCACCCAGCGGTTATGCCCTGGGCGATCTCGGACTGGGCAAGCGCTTCGTTTCCGATTTGCTGGCCGGTGAAACGGTGCGCATCGAAGGCGCGGCCCCGTGGTTGGCGCAGGCGCAGTTGCCCGAGGACCCGCAGGCGCGGCTGGCCGTTCACGTCGGTCATGCCGAGCGTACGCCGGCGGCCAACGAGCTGTTGATCTATCCGCGCAACGTGTTGGTGGCCGTCGGTACCGGCGTGGCCGATCTGCCGAGTGCGATTCGCGAGGCGTTGCATCAGGCAAAAATCGCCGTGCAATCGGTGGCCTGTCTGCTGGCCGCCGATAGCGAAATGTCGAGTGCGGCGCTGCGTGAAGCGGCGCTTGAGCTGGGCGTGCCGCTGCGTTTTGGCAACGATGTCGGCGCAGTCAGTGAGCTGGCACGCAACGCCCTCGGTCAGTCTGTGAAGATCTTCGGCGACGACACCCTTGCTATCGCAGTGGCCGAGCAACCTCTGGACCCATTGTCGATCGGTCGTCCTCGCGGTCGCTTGGCGGTGATCGGCCTTGGCCCTGGTGCTGCCGAGCTGATGGTGCCGGCGGTCAAGGCCGAACTGGCGCGCGCCAATGATGTGCTCGGTTACGAAACCTATGTGCGCATGGCCGGCCCGTTCCGTGCGGATCAAGTCATGCATTGCACCGACAACCGCGAAGAGATGCAGCGTGCGCGCCACGCATTTGAACTGGCGGCGCAAGGACGGTCGGTGGTGGTGGTTTCTTCCGGTGATCCGGGAGTGTTCGCCATGGCGGCTGCGGTGCTCGAAGCACTTCACGAGTCCAGCGATGCCGCGTGGCACAACGTCGATCTGGAAATTCTGCCGGGGGTTTCTGCTTCACTGGCGACGGCGGCTCAAGCCGGTGCGCCGCTGGGGCATGACTTCTGTGTGTTGTCGCTGTCGGACAACCTCAAGCCATGGGAGATCATCGAGAAGCGTCTGGACCTTGCATCACAGGCCGACCTCGCCTTGGCGTTCTACAACCCGATTTCACGCTCCCGTCCATGGCAACTTGGCCGGGCGCTGGAGATCGTCGCGCGATACCGCACACCTGCGACGCCGGTGGTGTTGGGGCGTGACATCGGTCGCCCAGGACAGACACTGCGAGTGACGACGCTTGGCCAGTTGACCCCGGACCAGGTGGATATGCGCACCATGGTCCTGGTGGGTTCGTCTACGACCTGCGTGTTTTCGCGTATGGGTGGTGGTGACTGGGTGTACACGCCGCGTTGGTATGGAGAAAAGCCTGCCACCTGAAGCGTTGCGCTTCGCTAAAAAAAGCCACGGCCGGGTTTGCACTCGATTTGCCGTGGCTTTTTCTTTGCGCTGTCGTAAAAAACATTCGCCGTAGGGTGTAGGTTAATTCCTGAATGAATAGAGGGTATTTATCTTCTAGCGCTTTTGGTGAGTCGGATTATTTACCTTTCTGCGTAAGTTGAGTTCTTGTTTTTTAATGGGGCGTGCAGGCGTGTGCGGATCTATTGGGTTTTACTGTTATTTGGTTTTTATTGATTTGTTGTAATTAATTATGGTTCGTTACATCTCGATATTTTCAGGTTGTTTTGTTGTTTTTTTATAAGTCCGGGCGCTGTTGAATCTGTCGGGTGGGTGCGATAGTTTTTCGACGGAGCCAGTTCGGCTTTTATATATATTTGAATTTAAGGTTTATAAGATGAATAAAATGAATGAAGCAGAAGCCAGTTTATATTTCGATCAATGTCTTGAGCAATGTCGAGTCAAACTTGAACTTGCCGGTCCGAAAATCCAGGCGCGCTCTGCAGTAAAGTTGCCGATTGATCGGGATGAATTGAATGCCGCCATCATGGGCAGTGGCATCGTTGGTTTTCTGGAGGGGATGTCGAGGCGTAACAAACGCATTGTAAAAAACACCTACGCCTATGCCGATATTGCCTCAAAACTTCTATTTCCGGGGAAGGCAGAGAAGGTTGCTCGCTACGAGTGCTTTAAAAAATTGCTGTTTGCCACGGGCTGGACTGAGTATCACAGTGCGTTCACTCAGTACAAGTCAAGTACTGCCAAGTTGACGATGGATAATGTTGCGCTGGATATTGTTTATTCTGTCGCCGGTGGCGTTGCGGGTTCTGCTGGGGGCGCGTTGAAAGTTGTAGCGGAAAAAACCATTGAGGCGCTGAAAAAGCAACCTGATGCGGTCAAGCTATTTGAACGTCATGCTGTCGAATCCAGTGGTGCGAACTTCGGTGTGTCTGTGTGCAAACAAGACGAAGACGCTGAAGTTACGATGGCCGTAGGCACAGTGCGTTACGACTCATCGGTCAACAATACCAAAGTTATTTTTGTCGAATGGAACAGCTCTGACGTTGAGATGTATCAAGGTAAAGCGCTCTTTACCATTCATGAGGAGGACTTGCGCAAAGAGGCTGAGTGCATCAAATACCTCGACGATCTTCGCGAGGCTGTGTTCATGGAGTTTTCGCCTGTTTAAAAGAACCGGGTTGCCAGAGGCATCAAGCCTCTGGCATTCCATCGTCCTACGGCACCAGATACCCTTTCACACCGGTGAAAATGATCTGCGCCGCCAGTGCACACACAAACAACCCCATCAGGCGACTGACAATCTGCAAGCCCTGGTCGCCGAGAATGCGTTCGATGCGGTTCGACAGGTAAAGCACCACACCGACGGTAAAGCTGGCCAGGGCAATGCTGAGGATGGCGGTGAGCTTGTCATCCCAGTGGGGCTGGCTCACGCCCATCACCAGCAAGGCGCCGATGGTGCCGGGGCCGACGGTCAGGGGGATGGTCAGCGGGACGATGGTGACGTCCTGCTGCACGTTATCGGTCTGGACCGCCGACTTGCCTTGGGCCATGCCCAGTGCCGAGATAAACAGCACGCTGCCGGCACCGATGCGGAACGCATCCACGGTAATGCCGAAAACACTGAAAATGTACCGTCCGAACAAGTACAGCAAGACACTGGAAATCAGTGTGGCCGTTGCCACTTTCCAGGCCAGCCGCCGTTGTTCCTTGCGCGAATAACCGCGGGTCAGGCTGATGAAACAGGACAACACGAAGAACGGGCTGTAGAGCACCAGCATCTTCAGGTAAACGCTGAACAACACGTGGAGCATGATGCAGGCTCACTGGCGAGAGAAGTCGTGGGGGAGTCTATCAGGCGTTGCAGGGTCTGTCGGCTCAGGACGGTTGTGTTGCCGTCCGTTGCTGCTGATCGCGCTGGGCAACCCAATGTTCGATCAGCTCGCGCAACTGCGACAGCTCGACCGGTTTGGCCATGTGGCCGTCCATGCCGGCCTGACGTGCGCGCTCTTTATGCTCGGCGAGGATGTGTGCGGTCAATGCCACCACGGGGGTGCGAATCCGCTGGTTGCCAACTTCCCAGGCACGCAATTGCTGGGTGGCCGAGAAACCGTCGAGGATCGGCATTTCACAATCCATCAGCACCAGGTCGTAACGTTGGGCTTTCATTGCTTGCAAGGCTTCTTCGCCATTGCTGGCGGTGTCCGGTTGCAGGTTGAGTTTGCCCAGCATGCCGCGAATCACCTTGGTCGAGATGCTGTTGTCTTCGGCCACCAGAATGCGGAAGTCGCTGGGAACCTTGACCGGCAAGGTCGGGCCGGTGGATGGGAACTGCGATACCGCGAGGCCCTTGTTGCGTTGATTCAGTTCATCCGCCAGCGTGGTCTTCAAGGTGTAGCCGGCCACCGGTTTGGCGAGGATGCGCTTGATCCCGGAGTTACGCGCGATGATCTTGCTCGGCGCATTGCTGATGCCCGTGAGCATGATCAGCAGGATGTCGTGGTTCAGGCTCGGGTCTTCCTTGATCTTGGCCGCCAGTTGCATGCCGGTCATGCCGGGCATGTTCTGGTCCAGCAGGACCACATCGAAGTAATCGCGCAGGTGAGCCTTGGTGCGAAGCAGCGCCAGGGCTTCCTTGCCGGACGGGACCGCGCTGACATTCAGGCCCCAGGCACTGCACTGCTGCACCAGTACCTTGCGGCAAGTGTCGTTGTCGTCCACCACCAATACCCGTGCGCCCTGCAGCGGGCCATCGAGGTCGGACGTCGGGTGTTCGAGGCGGTCGGGGTCCAGCGGCAAGGTCAGCCATAAGGTGCTGCCCTGGCTGGCGCCGCTCTTGATGCCGAACTCCCCTTGCATCAGGCGAATCAACTGACGGGCGATCACCAGCCCCAGGTTGCCGCCCAGGCGGGTGGTCGAGAGGAAGTTCTTGCTGTGCAGTTCGGCGTGCATCAGCGCGTCGCGTTCTTCGGCATCCATCGGCTCGCCGCTGTCTTGTACGGCAATGCGCAAACGCGGTTTGGCCGTGCGCTCGTCGAGGGCGACGACAATCAGGATCTCGCCTTCGTCGGTTTTCTTCAGGGCGTTTTCCAGCAGGCTCAGCAGCGTCTGGCGCAGGCGCGTCGGGTCACCGCTGATGACCCGCGGCACTTGTGGCTGGATAAAGCTGATCAGCTCGACGTTCTGCTGTTCGGCCTTGGCGCGGAAGATACTCAGGCAGTCTTCGATCAGTGCATTGAGATCGAACTGCACATCGTCGAGCTCGATTTGCCCGGATTCGAGCTTGGAGATGTCGAGAATCTCGTTGATCAGGGTCAGCAGTTCGTTGCCGGCGCTGTGAATGGTTTGCACATAATCGCGCTGCTTGACCGAGAGTGGCGTGCCCAACAACAGCTCGGTCATGCCCAGAACGCCATTCATCGGGGTACGGATTTCATGACTGATCTTCGCCAGGAATTCGGCCTTGGCATTGATCTCGGCGTTGCTGGCGGCCAGATCGCGGCTGACGCTGAAACGGTCTTCGGTGATGCTGCGCTGGCGTTCGCTCAGGGCAATGCTCATCAACAGGCCACTGATGCAAATGAACACCAGCAGGGCAATGATCAGGCCTTGCGGTTCTACCAGTGTCAGGCCGAGCAGCGCCGGCAGGATAATCAACGTGCCGACGTTGAACACCACCATGGCGGCCACGAACAGCCGGGCCGGGCGATAGCCTTTTTGCCAGTGCCAGGCGCTGACGAACAACATGGTGAGCCCCGCGAGGGCGACCAGCGCGTAGGTGATGATGTTCAGCGGTAGCGTGTTGACGAACAACAGCAACAGACCGCAAGCCACAATGAACAGGATGTCGCCCAGCAGCAGCTTGTTCAGCGGGTGCGGGCCGAGCGGGGCGAAGAAACGGTAGGCGAACATCAGCCCGCACGGTGCGGTCAGCAGCAGGGCGAGGTAAGCGCCCGGGGTTTGCACCGCATGCCAGTCCGACAGCCATGGGCCCGCGAGATTCAGCAGCAGCGCCAGGCTGATCATCAGCAGCGCTTCACAACCTGCCAGCCACAGGCTGCTGCGCGACCGGGTGTAAGCGTAACGGATCAGGTTGTGCAGGATCAGCATCCCGATGCATCCGAACAGCAGACCGTAAATCAGCGTCTGGCTCTGATTGGCTGCGGTCATGATTGCCGATTGCAGGGTGATGTAAGGCCGCATCTGGTGGTCGGACACCAGGCGCAGATAGACGTCGAGGGGTTTGTCGCTTTGCGGCAACGGCAACATGAAGTCGCTGTTGGGTAACGGCCGTTCTGCCTGAGGCTGTTCGGTGCCGGTGTTCAATTGCTCGATCAGCTTGTCGCCGTCCAGCACATAAAGATTGAGGTGCGACAGGTCGGGAGCGAACACCCGCAGCAACTGCTCATGTTTGCCGGGTGCCAGCCTGAAGCGCAGCCAGAGTGCACCACCGGGCTCGGCCGCGGTGAGGCGTTCGAGTTCGATGGGGCTGAATTGATTGGTGAAACGAGCGGAACGGATGTCGCTGAGTTGCAGGTCGCCCTGTTCGTCAAGCAATAGCGCCCAGCCACTGCCTTGCGCGGCCTGGGCCGGAAGCATGCAGAGCAGCGTCAGCAGCGTGACTGTGAAACCTATGGCAATCCTGAGCCAGCGCACGGCGAAATCCCTTCGTAGGTTGATGCCAGAATATAACTATGCGCGGCGCCGGAATAGTCCGGCAAGGGCCTGAATCCCAAGCCCTGCCGAATGGATCGCTTATTCCTGATTTTCGCCACGCTCACGGGCAATGGCACGGTAGCCAATGTCCTTGCGATAGAAGCAGCCTTCCCAGTCAATCTTCGCGGCCAGCTTGTAAGCCTGCTGCTGGGCAGCATCAACGCTGGCACCCATGGCAGTGGCGCAAAGCACCCGACCGCCGGCCGTCACCACTTGACCGTCCTTGAGCGCAGTACCGGCGTGGAAGACTTTGCCTTCCAGCGCTGCGGCTGCATCCAGACCGTTGATGGCGACGCCTTTAGCGTAGTCGCCAGGATAGCCGCCTGCCGCCAAAACAATACCGACGCTCGGACGTGGATCCCATTGGGCTTCGACCTTGTCCAGCGCTTGCGCCAGGGCCGCCTCGACCAGCAACACCAGGCTCGACTGCAAGCGCAGCATAACCGGTTGGGTCTCAGGGTCGCCGAAACGGCAGTTGAATTCGATGACTTTTGGGTTACCAGCCTTGTCGATCATCAAACCAGCGTAGAGGAAGCCCGTGTAAACATTGCCTTCCTCGGCCATGCCGCGCACGGTCGGCCAGATCACCAGGTCCATGACGCGCTTGTGCACTTCGCTGGTGACGACTGGCGCAGGGGAGTAAGCACCCATGCCGCCGGTGTTCGGGCCGGTGTCGCCGTCGCCGACGCGTTTGTGGTCCTGGCTGGTGGCCATCGGCAGGACGTTCTTGCCGTCGACCATGACGATGAAGCTGGCTTCTTCGCCGTCCAGGAATTCTTCGATGACCACGCGCGAACCGGCTTCGCCAAACGCGTTACCCGCGAGCATGTCGCGCACGGCGTCTTCGGCTTCGGCCAGTGTCATGGCAACGATCACGCCTTTACCGGCGGCCAGGCCATCGGCCTTGATCACGATCGGTGCGCCTTTTTCACGCAGATAAGCCAGGGCCGGCTCGATCTCGGTGAAGTTCTGGTAGTCGGCCGTCGGGATCTTGTGGCGTGCCAGGAAATCCTTGGTGAACGCTTTCGAACCTTCCAGCTGCGCGGCGCCAGCGGTCGGACCGAAGCAGTCCAGGCCACGGGAGCGGAACAGGTCGACGACGCCGGCAACCAGCGGCACTTCCGGACCGACGATGGTCAGGGAAACGTTTTTCTCGGCGAAGTCGGCGAGTTGCTCCAGTGCGAGCACATCGATAGCGACGTTTTCGCACTTGGCTTCAATGGCGGTGCCGGCGTTGCCCGGAGCCACGAAAACTTTCTGCACGCGCGGATCCTGAGCCACTTTCCAGGCCAGGGCGTGTTCACGGCCACCGCTGCCAATGATCAAAACATTCATTTCAAAAACCTCGGATGACGCTAATTCTGTTGAGTAGCCTGAGCTGTCTGGCTAACGGTGCGCGGCATTAGCTGCTGCGCTGACCCTGTAGGAGCGAGGCTTGCCCGCGAAGGCATCACCTCGGTATTGCAGTTGCACCGCGGCGTTCTCTTCGCGGGCAAGCCTCGCTCCTACAAGAGCTGGATCAGTGACGGAAGTGGCGCATGCCGGTGAAGACCATGGCGATGCCGGCTTCATCAGCTGCTGCAATCACTTCGTTGTCACGCATCGAGCCGCCTGGCTGGATCACCGCAGTGATGCCGACCTTGGCCGCGTTGTCCAGGCCGTCGCGGAACGGGAAGAACGCGTCGGATGCCATGACCGAACCCGCCACCTGCAAGCCGGCATGTTCAGCCTTGATCGCGGCAATGCGCGCGGAGTTCACGCGGCTCATCTGGCCTGCGCCGACACCGATGGTCTGACGGTTCTTGGCGTAGACGATGGCGTTGGATTTAACGTACTTGGCGACTTTCCAGGCGAAGATCAGGTCGTGGATTTCCTGTTCGGTCGGTGCACGTTTGGTCACGACTTTCAGGTCATCGGCGCTGATCATGCCGATGTCGCGGCTCTGTACCAGCAGGCCACCGTTGACGCGTTTGTAGTCCCAGGCAGCAGCGCGGTCAGCCGACCACTCGCCGCAGGCCAGCAGGCGCACGTTGGCTTTTGCCGCGACGATGGCGCGGGCTTCTTCGCTGACGCTCGGGGCGATGATCACTTCGACGAACTGACGCTCGACGATCGCCTTGGCGGTCTCGGCATCCAGCTCGCGGTTGAAGGCGATGATGCCGCCGAACGCGGATTCAGTGTCGGTGGCGTAGGCCAGTTCGTAGGCCTGACGGATGCCGCCTTCGGCGTCCGGGCTCACGGCAACACCACACGGGTTGGCGTGCTTGACGATCACGCAGGCCGGCTTGACGAAGCTCTTCACACATTCCAGCGCGGCGTCGGTGTCGGCCACGTTGTTGTAGGACAGCTCCTTGCCTTGCAGTTGGGTCGCGGTGGCGATACCGACTTCGGCAGGCTTGGCTTCAACGTAGAACGCCGCGCTCTGGTGCGGGTTCTCGCCGTAGCGCATTTCCTGAGCCTTGATGAACTGGCTGTTGAAGGTGCGCGGGAACTCGCTGCGACCTTCGGTGCTGAGGGTGTCAGCGGCCTGGTTCACGGTGCCCATGTAGTTGGCGATCATGCCGTCGTAGGCGGCGGTGTGTTCGAAGGCCTTGAGCATCAGGTCGAAACGCTGAGCGTAGGTCAGGCCGCCGGCCTTCAGGCTTTCCAGCACGTTGGCGTAGTCGCTGGCATTCACCACGATGGCCACGTCTTTATGGTTTTTTGCCGCCGAACGGACCATGGTCGGGCCGCCGATGTCGATGTTCTCGATGGCGGTCGGCAGGTCACAGCCTGGCTTGTTGATGGTGGCTTCGAACGGGTACAGGTTGACGGCCACCAGATCGATCGGCTTGATGCCGTGCTCGTTCATGATCGCGTCGTCGATACCGCGACGACCGAGGATCCCGCCGTGGATTTTCGGGTGCAGGGTTTTCACCCGACCGTCCATCATTTCTGCGAAACCGGTGTAATCCGCGACTTCCACTGCGGCAACGCCGTTGTCACGCAGCAGCTTGAACGTTCCGCCGGTGGAGAGGATCTCGACGCCCAGGGCTTCGAGCTCTTTGGCGAATTCGAGGATCCCGGTCTTGTCGGAAACGCTGATCAAGGCGCGGCGGATCGGCAGGCGGGTAGTCTGGTCGGTCATTTCAATTTCCATCAAAAGCAAAGGAGTCAGCAAAAAAGGCGACCGTTTCTACGCGGGCGCCTTTCTGGTTTGATTGAATGCTTACAGCAAATCGTACTGCTTGAGTTTCTTGCGCAGGGTGCCTCGGTTCAGCCCGAGCAGCTCGCTGGCCTTGGTCTGGTTACCCTTGACGTAGTTCATCACGCACTCGAGCAGGGGCGCCTCGACTTCGGAGAGCACCAGGTTGTACACATCCGTGACGGCAGCGCCCTCAAGGTGGGCGAAATAATTGTGCAGCGCCTTCTCGACACTCCCGCGAAGGGTCTGGCCTTCTTCGCTCGGCGTATTGAGGTGCTGTTTCAAATTCACGTTGTCGCTCACGGGTGTTGTTCCACTCACTAAAGTCTCGGTCATCATCGTCATGCGGCCACCTCTTCTCCGTCCCCTGTCAGGCTCTTGTAACGTTCGGCGAAGAAGCCCTGAACGTTGGCGCATTGTGCTTCCGTATCTTCCAAACGATTGAAGTGGGCGCGAAACTCCCTGGCGCCCGGCAAGGTTGCGAGATACCAGCCCACATGCTTCCGAGCGATCCGGACACCCATGACGTCTCCATAGAAGACGTGCAGTGCGGCCAGATGCTCTAGCAGAATGCGTTCCACCTCGATCAGGTCCAGCGCCGGGAGTTTCTCGCCGGTACGCAGGAAATGGTCGATCTCGCGAAAAATCCATGGCCGCCCCTGGGCAGCCCGTCCAACCAACAGTCCATCGGCACCGGTCGCGTCGAGCACGTAGCGGGCCTTTTCCGGCGAATCGATGTCGCCATTGGCGAAGACCGGCATCGACACCGCCTGCTTGATCGCGGCAATGGTGTCGTACTCGGCTTCACCGGTGTACAGATCGGCACGGGTGCGGCCATGGACCGCCAACGCCGTAATGCCTGCCTGCTCGGCGATCTTCGCCACCGTCAGACCGTTCTTGTTGTCCCGGTCCCAGCCGGTACGGATCTTCAAGGTAACCGGCACATCAACCGCAGCCACCACGGCCTGCAGGATCTCGGTCACCAGTGCTTCATCCTTCAACAATGCGGAACCGGCGGCCTTGTTGCAGACCTTCTTTGCCGGACAGCCCATGTTGATATCAATAATCTGTGCGCCCAGTTCGACGTTGGCCCTGGCCGCATCCGCCAGCATCTGTGCATCACCACCGGCGATCTGCACCGAGCGTGGCTCGGGATCACCTTCGTGGATCATGCGCATGCGCGATTTGCGGGTGTTCCACAAACTCATGTCGCTGGTGACCATTTCCGAGACTACAAGTCCTGCGCCCAGTCGCTTGCACAGCTGACGAAAGGGTTGGTCGGTGACACCCGCCATAGGGGCGAGAATCAAGCCGTTGTGCAATGTGTATGGACCGATGCGTACCGCCGACATAGGACTTTCCAGTTGTGGGGCCGGATCATGAGAGTTCGAAAAAGGGTTGGCATGATACCCGCTCTCGATGACTGGATAAAGGCTGAATTGAACAAAATCTGAACAGTTATTCTGTTATTGCCAGCAGTTTGGTATGAGCGGTCTCTGCCAGAAATGTGCCGTCAAACCCGTAACACTGAAGCGTTTCACTCGGGTGAGTGAAAGCTCAGGCTGTAGTTCACGGCTTTGGCGCCTGGGTCGAGGATGTCCAGGGCGATGTGGATCGGCGTTTGCGGCGGCATTTCCGCCATGCCTTCGAGATCGCCGTTGAGGTACTCGCCAGGCTTGAAGCGGCGGCTGGCGATCAGGTGACCGTTGAGGTCGGCAAAGCGCAGCTCCAGCAACGGGAACGGCTGGGAGAAGGGCGCGCGGTTGTAGATGATCGCGTCGACCACCAGCGCGCCATTGAATTCCGGATGGCTGCGCACCACCAGGTTGCTGCTCTTGATTTTCGCGATGTCGACTTTCGACGGCACGGTGCAGCCGATTTGCGGGCAGAACTGCTGGAACCACGGACGGTACTGATCCTGACGAGCCAGTTCATCAAAATGGTAAGCGATGTATTGACCCGCGAGTGCGCCAGCGCCGAGCAGGATCAGCAGCAACCAGAAAAACCGTCGGCCCCAGGGCGAGCGGCGTTTTTGCCAGTCAAGTTGCAACGGGTCATCGGTCAGGTCTTGCAGCACCTCGGCGCGTACGCCCGGTTCGCTGCGTTCACGGCGTTTGCGCAGCGGCTCGATCGAAGGCAGGTCATCGTCGATATCGTCACTGGCGTCGGTGGCTGACAGGCGTTCGTGATGGAGCGGGGCGTCGAGTGGATCGTTCAGGCGCAGTTGCGGCGGCAGAGTCTCGTCGTCCAGCTCCACGGGTTCCAGGGACAGCGAGGGTTCGGTGCGCGAAGGTTTGCTCGGCTCGATCGCCGGCTCCGGCGTGAGGGGGACTTCGGCAGCTTCTGTCGCTTGCGCCGCTTCGGCGCGATCGGCAGCGGATTCGCTGAACAGGCTGTCGGACCACGGCTCTTCGTCGTGCGCGGCGCTATCGCGGCGGGCGCTCAGGCTATCTTCGCGGTGGCGACCGAATTCGGTGGTCGGCTGGATTTCCCGCTGTTCCAGTCGAGCGAGTTCTTCATCCAGGTCCAGGCTGTCCAGGTCCAGTTCGGCGGCAGTCCACTGCTTCTGGCTGATGGCCCGAGGTTCTGGCTCGGCTGTCTCGACGATGGCCGGAGCCGCCGGGGGGATCACTTCCTTGCCTGCCTGCTCAAGCAGTTGCTTGGCGGCGTTGAACACCTGCAGGCACGAGCCGCAACGAACCACTCCACGGGCCACGCTCAACTGAGCATGGCTGACGCGGAAGCTGGTTTGGCAATGCGGGCACTGGGTGACGAAGCTGTCGGTCATGCGGCGATCCGGATTATGCAGGCGCTCATTCTAGCGCCGACGGCCAGTGATGCGCACCCAGCCATCGCGATTGGCGATCGGGTCCAGATCGAAGTCCTGCGCGTAGGCGGCGGCTACTTCATCACCTTGCTCGGCGAGGATGCCCGACAGCGCCAGGCGACCACCCGGCTTGACCAGGCTCGACAGTTGCGGTGCGAGGGAGACCAGCGGGCCGGCGAGGATGTTGGCCACCAGCACGTCGGCCTTAACCTGTGGCAGATCTTCCGGCAGATACAGCGGGAAGAGCGCATCGGCGATGTTGTTGCGACCGGCGTTGTCGCGCGAGGCTTCCAGCGCCTGCACGTCGATGTCAGTGCCGACGGCTTCCTTGGCGCCGAGCAGCAGGGCGGCAATCGCCAGGATCCCCGAGCCGCAACCGAAGTCCAGCACGTTGCAGTCTTTCAGGTCCTGACCGTCGAGCCATTCCAGGCACAGCGCGGTGGTCGGGTGCGTGCCGGTGCCGAACGCGAGGCCCGGGTCCAGCAGAATGTTCACGGCGTCGGGTTCAGGCGCGGCGTGCCAGCTCGGCACGATCCACAGGCGTTGGCCGAAGCGCATTGGCTGGAAATCGTCCATCCAGCTGCGTTCCCAGTCCTGGTCTTCGATGACTTCGCTGTGATGCTCGGGCAGCGGGCTGCCGGTCAGCAGCTCCAGATGCGCCAGGACCGAAGCGGCTTCGGTGCCGCCTTCGAACAGGGCCAGCAGGTGAGTGTGCGACCACAGCGGGGTGGTGTTGAGTTCCGGTTCGAAGATCGGCTGGTCTTCGGCGTCCATGAAAGTCACCGACACGGCGCCCACTTCAAGGAAAGCGTCTTCGTAGGTTTCGGCTTGTTCTGGGCTGATGGCGAGACGGACTTGCAGCCAAGGCATGGCGGGCACCTTTGAAAAATATTGATTGCAGCCTAGCGGGCTGCGAGAAGCGCGCAAGTTTACGCGAGCGCGAAGGGTTTGTGGGAGTGGCTTGCCCCTGCAGTTCACTGTGGGAGTGAGCCTGCTCGCGATAGCGGTGTGTCAGCTACATGAATGTTGTTTGGGGCGCCGCCATCGCGAGCAGGCTCGCTCCCACAGGTATTACGTGCTGCCCAGCATTGGATGAAACCTTCAGAAACAACAAAGCCGCCCGAAGGCGGCTTTGTTGATCAGGCTAAAAGCTTAGTGCTTTTCGCCAGCCAGCTTGTGTTCCAGGTAGTGAATGTTCACACCACCTTTGCAGAAGCCTTCATCGCGGGTCAGGTCGCGGTGCAGCGGGATGTTGGTCTTGATCCCGTCGACAACGATTTCGTCCAGCGCATTGCGCATGCGCGCCATGGCTTCGTCACGGGTTGCGCCGTAGGTGATCAGCTTGCCGATCAACGAATCGTAGTTCGGCGGAACGGCATAGCCGCTGTACAGGTGCGAATCGACGCGAACGCCGTTGCCGCCTGGAGCGTGGAAATGCTTGACCGTGCCTGGGCTTGGCATGAAGGTTTTCGGGTCTTCGGCGTTGATCCGGCATTCCAGCGCGTGACCGCGGATGACCACGTCATCCTGGGTGAACGACAGCTTGTTGCCGGCGGCGATGCTGAGCATCTCCTTGACGATGTCGATACCGGTGACCATTTCCGAAACCGGGTGCTCTACCTGGACACGAGTGTTCATCTCGATGAAGTAGAAGTGACCGTTTTCGTAAAGGAACTCAAAGGTGCCGGCGCCGCGGTAGCCGATGTCGATGCACGCCTTGACGCAGCGAGCGAGGACTTCCTGGCGTGCTTTCTCGTCGATGCCCGGTGCCGGCGCTTCTTCGAGAACCTTCTGGTGACGACGTTGCAGCGAGCAATCGCGGTCGCCCAGATGAATGGCGTGGCCCTGGCCGTCGGAAAGTACCTGGACTTCCACGTGACGTGGGTTGGTCAGGAATTTTTCCAGATAGACCATCGGGTTGCCGAACGCCGCGCCTGCTTCGGAGCGGGTCAGTTTCGCCGAAGAGATCAGGTCTTCTTCGCTATGCACAACGCGCATGCCGCGACCACCACCGCCGCCAGCGGCTTTGATGATCACCGGGTAACCGACTTCGCGACCGATGCGCAGAGCGGTTTCTTCGTCTTCCGGCAGCGGGCCGTCAGAGCCCGGAACGGTTGGAACGCCAGCAGCGATCATCGCGTGCTTGGCCGATACCTTGTCGCCCATCAGGCGAATGGTCTCGGCTTTCGGACCAATGAAAGCGAAGCCGGAGTTCTCGACCTGCTCAGCGAAATCAGCGTTTTCCGCAAGGAAACCGTAGCCTGGGTGAATGGCGGTGGCGCCGGTCACTTCAGCCGCGGCGATGATTGCCGGGATGTGCAGGTAAGAGTGGGCGGCCGAGGCCGGACCGATGCAGACGGATTCGTCTGCCAGGCCCAGGTGCATCAGCTCTTTGTCGGCCTTGGAGTAAACGGCGACGGTCTTGATGCCCATCTCTTTGCAGGCACGCAGAATCCGCAGTGCGATCTCACCGCGGTTGGCGATCAGAACTTTTTCCAACTTCGCAGTCATCAAAGTTTCTCCGCGGTTCAAACGATGGTGAACAGCGGTTGGTCGTACTCAACCGGCTGGCCGTCTTCGACGAGGATGGATTCGATCACACCGCTGGTTTCAGCTTCGATGTGGTTCATCATCTTCATGGCTTCGACGATGCACAGGGTGTCGCCTTTCTTCACGGTCTGGCCGACTTCAACGAAGGACGGCGAGCTTGGCGAAGATTTGCGATAGAAGGTGCCGACCATTGGCGAACGGGCAACGGCGCCGTTCAGGGCAGGGGCGGACGGTGCAGCAGGAGCGGCAGCGGCGGCAACCGGGGCAGCAGCGGCAGGCGCTGGAGCCGGAGCGTGCATTGGCGCCGGAGCGTAGTATTGCTGAGCCGGGGTTTTGCTATGGCGGCTGATGCGAACGGACTCTTCGCCTTCCTTGATCTCGAGCTCGTCGATGCCGGACTCTTCCAGCAGTTCGATCAGTTTCTTAACTTTACGGATATCCATGAATCATCAACTCCCAAGGGTCGGTCAGGGGCGTATAGCTTGTTGTTCAAGCTGCTCTAGTGCAGCCTCCAGGGCCAGTCGATAACCGCTGGCGCCAAGGCCGCAGATCACTCCCACCGCTACGTCGGAGAAGTAAGAGTGATGGCGGAAAGGTTCGCGTTTGTGCACGTTAGACAAATGCACTTCGATGAATGGGATGCTCACCGCCAGCAGCGCGTCACGTAATGCGACACTTGTGTGTGTAAAAGCTGCTGGATTGATCAGAATGAAGTCCACACCTTCGCTGCGGGCAGCGTGGATGCGGTCGATCAATTCGTACTCGGCGTTGCTTTGCAGGTGCAGCAAATGATGGCCGGCTTCACGAGCGCGGCGTTCCAGGTCCTGATTGATCTGCGCCAGTGTCGTAGCGCCATAGGTGCCCGGTTCACGGGTGCCGAGCATGTTCAGGTTGGGGCCGTGCAGAACCAATAGGGTCGCCATCTGCTGTTCCTCGTTATCCGTGTGCATTTGTCAGAACCCGGCGACTATGCCGCAAAGCCTTTGTGACTGTCCAGTTCTATGCAATAGCCAGCACGATGGCCGATGTTTGCGCGAAATATGTGACCGGGTGATTAAATCCGGTCATTTGCTTTCGATACACGTTCGGCGAAGTCCGTGGCGCTGATTTCGCCGATCACTCGTACATCGGCGCGTTCGACACCGTCCTTGCCGAAAAACATCAGCGCCGGTGGGCCGAATAGTGTGTAGCGGTCGAGGAGGGCGCGTTGCTCGGCGTTGCTGGCGGTGATGTCGAAGCGAATCAGCCGATAACCCTTGAGGCGTTCGACGACCTGCGCGTCGTTAAGCACTTTGTGTTCGATGACTTTGCAGCTGATGCACCAGTCGGCGTACCAGTCGAGCAGCAGCGGGGTGCCGGAGGATTTGGCTTCGGCGAGGACGCGATCGAGTTCGGCTGGAGTCGTGACGGTTTGCCAGTCGCTGGTGTTTTGTGACTGCTCGTTGCTGTTGACGACACGCGGCTGGCCGATCGGGTTGAACGGATCGGTCTGGCCACTGAAGGCGCCATACCAACAGGCCAGTGCATAAAACAGCAGGAACATCCCGAGTAACTGGCCCAGGCGTTTTCGCGGAGGTTTATAGACGAACTCCAGCGCGCCCATGAACAAGCCGACACCGCCGGCCAGCAAGCCGATCAGCAACAAAGTGATCTGCCCCGGCAGCACGCGACTGAGCAGGCCGATCGCCAGACCCAGCAACAACACGCCAATCGCGTTTTTCACGTAGACCAGCCATGGTCCGCTTTTCGGCAGCCAAGCGGCGCCGCCGGTGGCCACCAGCAACAGCGGTGCACCCATGCCGAGGCCGAGCATGAACAGTTTCAAGCCGCCACCCAACGCATCGCCACTGGCGCTGATGTACAGCAGCGCGCCGGCCAGCGGTGCCGAGACGCAGGGTGAAACCAACAGACTGGAAACCACGCCCAGCACCGCTGCGCCCCACAACGAACCGCCTTCGGTGCGCCCGGCGATGCGGTCCAGCCGACTGCTGATCGCGTGCGGCAACTTGAGTTCGAAGACACCGAACATCGCCAGGGCAAACAGCGCAAAAAACATTGCGAACGGCACCAGTACCCACGCCGATTGCAGCCGCGCCTGAAGGTTGAGCTGTGCGCCGAACATCCCCATCAACGCACCGAGCAGGGCGAAGCAGGCGGCCATCGGCAGCACGTAAGCGAGCGAAAGGTTGAAGCCGCGCAAGCCACCCACCTGGCCGCGCAACACCACGCCGGAGAGGATCGGCAGCATCGGCAGCACGCAAGGGGTGAAGGTCAGGCCAAGGCCCGCAAGGAAGAACAATGCCAGTTCCCGCCAGCTCCAGCTCGTGGTTGTGCCGCCACTGCCGTCGATACTCAGGCGTTCGGTCTCGGGCGGATAGCACAGGCCTTTGTCGGCACACCCTTGATAGGTCACCGCCAGCGTGAAGGCGCGTTGATCGCTGCGCGGCAGTTCTACATCGAGAATCCCGTGGTAAACCTCGACGTCGCCGAAGTATTCATCGTGTTTCTGCTCGCCTTTGGGCAGCTGTGCCGGGCCGACTACGATCTCGGCAGGGTCGGCGCGAAACTGAAAGCGATGGCGGTAGAGGTAATAACCCTCGGTGGCGACGAAACGCAGCTTGATCGATTGTGGCGTGCTGTCTATCAGGCTCAGTTGAAAGGCTTCGCGCACCGGCAGGAAGTCGGCGCTGTTGTTGGTCGAGCCCAGTGTGGAACTGGGTCGACTCTCCAGCAAACCGGCGGCGGTGGCCGGCAGGGCGAGCACTAAAAGCAGCAGGCAGAGCAAACGGCGCATGACGATCTCGCGTATCGGAATTGGGGGCATGATAGCGGACAGTCGATTGGATTGCTTTTATGGGTCCTGTAGGAGCGAGGCTTGCCCGCGAAGAACGATGACACGGTTCGCCTGATAAACCGTGTCGTTTGGTTCGCGGGCAAGCCTCGCTCCTACAGGTATGTGGCGGTCTGTCAGACGCGGAATGCCTGAACGGCCGTATGCAACCGCCCGCCCAATACCAACAAATGCTCGCCTTGCTCACGCCCCTCACCGATACGCAGCAAGTTATCCCCGCCCAATTGGTGAATCCGCTCACTGTGATCGCGGATTTCGCTGACGGCTCCGCTCTGCTGAGCCGTGACATCGGCGATGCGTACGGCGGTGTCGGAAATCGTCTGGATCGCCCCGACGATTTTATCCAGCGCGCCATCGGCCGCCTGGGCCTGGTTGGCCGTCGCCTCCGCGTGTTCAACCTGCGCGCGCATGCCTTCCACCGACTCTCGGGCCGCTGTCTGCAGCCCGGCGATCAAGTTCTGGATCTCCGCCGTAGCGCCTGCGGTGCGCTGCGCCAATGACCGAACCTCTTCCGCCACAACGGCAAACCCGCGTCCCATTTCCCCGGCGCGGGCCGCTTCGATGGCGGCGTTCAGGGCCAGCAGGTTGGTCTGGTCGGCAATCGAGCGGATCACCGTCAGCACGCCGCCGATGGTGGCGGACTCCTCGGCCAGGTGTTCGATCATCTGTGCATTGCTTTGTACTTCGCCCACCAGCGCATGCAGCCCGGTGAGGCTCAAACCGATGACTTTCTGTCCATGTTCCACCGCCAATCCAGCATGGCGGCTGGCGTCGGCAGCCTGGCTGGCATCGCCGGCGACTTGTTGAATGGTCGCTTCCAGCTCGCCGAGGGAGTCGCGGATCAGCGCGGTGTCACCCGCCTGATGTTCGGCGCCGCTGTGCAAATCATTGCTCAACTCGGCCAGGGTGCGGCTGCTGCCGGCAACCTGCTCGGCGTTGAGGCGAATGGTTCCGACCAGATCGACGAGGTAGGCGCGCAGTCGATTGAGCGAGGCCTGGATGTCATGCAGTTCGCGATTGGTCTTGCCCAATTCGATGTCGCGGCTGAAGTCGCCTTCGGCCCAGGTCGAGAGTGCCGGCGCGAGGTTGGTCAGCGTCCGGGCCAAGCGCCGCTGCAGGGTATCGATGAGTAATGCGATCAGCAGAATCAGGCCGATCATCACCCCTTGCATCAGCCGCACTTCGCTCTGGATCTGCCCGTGCTGGGCACGGACCACCGGTTCCAGCCCGGCGATGGACTGTTGCACGGCAGCGATTTTCTGGTGAGTCGCGGCGCTGAGGTCGGCGCGTTTCTGGATCTGCTCGCGGGTGCGCGCCAGCTCTGCGGGATAGCGCGTGAGCAGGCCGTTGAGCTCGCGCTTGAGGCCGACGCCGGCATCTTCCGCAACGGTTTTTTCGGTGTTCTCCAGGCCCATCATTGCAGCGAAATCGTCGGTGCCCGATTCACTTTTACTGGTCACGCCCAAGAGCGGCAAGGCGTTCAGAAGCTCGGCTTGCGTGCGGATGTTGGTGACTTCGCGCTCGACATCGGCGGCCAGTTCGCTGCGACCGCTGCTGACCAGTTTGTCCCGCGCCAAAGAGAGTTTGCCCAGGTGTTGGGAGGCTGCGAGCAATGGCGTCAGATAGTTCGCGTTGCTGCTGGCGTATTGACTCAACTGGTCGAGGCTGGCGCCGAGTTCGCGTTCGGCTTGCAGCAACAACGCCTGAGGATCGCCCGCAAGTTTGCCTGCGGCCAACAGGTCGGTTTTGCTGAATTCATCCAGGTTCGACAGGCTCGGGCGCAAGCTGTCGGCCAACGTCGGCGGTAACTCGGCGAGTTCCTTTTGCAGGCCGTCGATGGCTTGGCTGGCGCTGCTCAGGCGCAGCGCATCGCCGCTGGCCAGGTAGTCCTCGATGTTGCGCGCCACTTCATTCTGGAATTGCTGGGACAACCCGAGGTAGCGCTCCATCAATAGATAGGGGCGCTCCAGGGCTTTTTGCGACCACCAAAGCGTGGCGCCGAGGGCCACGCACACGGCGACTAAAAGGAGGGTGTTGAGATTGGTCAGCAGCTTCAGGCGCATCAAGGGACTACCAACGGCGAAATGGTAAGTGCCTGAAGTTATTGCGTTTCTGTTACAGGGTTATGACTGAATGGGTCGATTCCGATGAAAAAGTGGCACTTTGCTTTGACGTCCGTGCGGCTTGTACACGGTTGCGTCCGGCATGCTTGGCACGGTACAGCGCCTCGTCCGCCTGACTGGCCATCATCAGGCCGTCGGAGTCTTCGCACAGCTCGACCACCCCGGCGCTGAACGTGCACCAGAGGTCCTGGGGCTGAGCGGGGTAATGGATTTCGGCGAAGCGCTGACGGATTTCGTCGAGGACTTTACAGGCCGCTTCGATATCGGTGTCCGGCATGACGATGGCAAACTCTTCGCCGCCGTAGCGGCCGATGAAATCGGTCTTGCGCAATCGTTGCTTGAGAAACAGCGCCAGGCTCTTGATCACACGGTCGCCCATGGGGTGCCCGTGGCTGTCGTTGACCCGTTTGAAGTGGTCGATGTCGAGCATCGCGAAGCTCAGCGGCTTGCTCTCGCGGCGGGCGCGGAAGCTGCAGTCTTCGAGCAATTGCAGAATGTGCGTGTGGTTGTACAGCCCGGTGAGGCTGTCGCGGACCATCCGCGCTTTCAGATTGCGCGCCCGCGCCGCGCGGTTGCGCACGGTGGTGATCAGGTGCCGGGGCTTGATCGGTTTGGTCAGGAAGTCGTCGCCGCCCTCGCTCATGGCGTCGAGCTGCTTGTCCAGGTCGTCTTCGGCCGACAGGTAAATGATCGGCACGCTGACATAGCGGTCATTGTGGCGGATCACTTTGGCCAGTTCCGTACCGGTGCAGGCCGGCATGTACATGTCGAGAATGATCAGGTCGGGCTGGAAATCCGCCAGTTCGGCCATGGCCTGGATCGGCTCGATCAAGGTGCGCGTGACGATCCCGGCGCTGTTGAGCAGGCGCTCGGTGTGCAAGGCCTGTGCGCGGGAATCGTCGATGATCAGCACTTTATAAGGTTCGTACTGCGCGACGCAGGTCAGGACTTCGATTTTCTCCAGCAGGCTCGAGGCTTCGAGGGTGCCGGTGAGAAATTCCTGGCCACCGGCACGCACGGCGGCGAGGCGGGTCGGGGTGTCGGTTTCGAGCAGGCTGAAAAACAGCAGCGGCAACGGTTCATCCAGACCGACCTGGGCTTCGGCGGCCAGTTTCAGGCCGACGCCGGGGCCGCTGAAGTCCACGTCCATGACAATCGCGGCAGGCAAACGCTCGACCATCGAGGAGCGAAACGCCGACACGCTGTCGAGGGACTGGGCGCTGAGGCCGAAAAATTCCAGTTGTTTGGCCAGTCGCTCGGCACGGTCGTGATCCTGCAGCATCACGTAGATCGGCTTGCGCAACGGCGGCAGGAAGGTTTGTTCGAGCTGATCGCCATGGCGCAGGCCGGTACGCGACAGGCGCTGCATCAAGCGATTGAGGTCAGTGATCAGGCCGCTGCTGAGGCGTCCGCGATTGGCGTCGACAGCCTCCAGCGACTGGCCGATGTGGCGTGCCAGTTGCGTGTGTTCCGGTTGTTCGAAGCGCTCGGCGAAACGCAGCAGGCGCAGGTTGGCTTCACTCAGTTCCGATAAGTCGGTGGTGGACCACTCACTGCGTTGCAGGCGCTGCCAGATCTCAAGAATTTGACGTGCCTGATGAATTACCCGCTGGGCAAAGTGGTGCTTGAGGCGCTCACGGCTGGGGTCTTCTGGCTCGGTCATATCCTGACTACTAGTTAGGGTGCATGCTGAGATCGACTGGTGGCTCTATGCTAGCACCTCTTTTCAGTCGCATGAGTGTCGTATGTCAATAATCTGCAATGCGACGTCATTCAGTTTCTGACTGGCGGGTCTGAAAATGTGTGTCGGTGATCTGACATTACCCATGATCAGGGCCTCTCCTGTCTGTTTTCGCGAATCGTCTGTCATCCCGGCGAGCGTTACTTGTCAGGGAGTTCTGATTTTTCGCCGGCAGACTTGAACCGGATTTTCGGCTGGTAGGGTGTCAGGGAAACCCTTAGATGCCATCGGCCCATTATGACCCAGTGTTTCAAAGAACATCCCAGCGACGAGCAGCGCCTGAATCAAAACAGCACGCCCGTTGCTGATTGTGAATGCAAAGAGGAACTGCTTTATGGGAGCAAGACGTTTGTTACCGACGTCCCGATTCTGACGTGCGCGGGCCTATGGCGGCACTATCAGCGGGAGGCGGAGGACATCGTCGCACCTGGAGGGGTATTGATTGCCGACCCTGTTGAGCGCAACCGCGTTATCAACGCTGCGTACGCTCGACTCTGGTTGCACGATTCCAGGTTTCAGTGGGCCGGGCTGGCGGCGTTTGCCTCCAAGCAGGTTGGCTGCGGACTGCTCCATGCGGCGGACAGTGTCGAACTCATCCGTGATGAGAATGAGGCCAGGCAGCGATTGAGAGGCAGTCGTCGTGAGTACGGTGTGTTGACTCCGGCGCGGATGCCCGAGCAGGCCGACGCATTGCGTGACTATAGAGAGGCCGTTGCACGTAATCCTGTTCCCTCGGTGGACGTACGCTTTTCGGGGGAGGACCTATCACTGGTACAGGAGCAATTTGGGCATGTGCGCAACATGATGGCGCTGGGAAATACCACGCTGTTTCTAGACATTTTTCCACTACATGCTTTTTATATTAAACGTGGATTGAAAGAGCTGAAGAGGTGCCTGAAGGCACGGTCGGAGATATATGGGCATCCGAGATTTCCTGTGATCTGGCCGGTAGGGCAGGAAAAGCTCAAGTTCGGATTGCTCTATGACGAAGTTTTTCAAGCGTTTGAAGCAATTGACGCAGGGGCGGTGGCCTTAAGCGTTAAGCATTTGGCCGATCATGAGCAGCGAAATATCTTGCAGCCGACTATCTATGAGGATCGGCAACTCGTGGCATTACTGCGGAGTAATCATGCTTCTTTCGTCACGGGCTTTCCCTCAGGCGTGGCCCAGGCCATCGAGCTGACGCTGGCCAACCAATGTGAGCCATTGCAGGATGAACGCACCATTGGTTTTGGCAACAGCCCGCTGGCTAACCTTGCCGATGTTGAGCAGCGTATGACTTTTGTACTTCGGGCTGCCAATCGTTTCGATGAGCTTCTAGGCAATGACAACCGTTCCAAGATAGAGCAATCGATCCGGGAAATTGCCGCCGGCGGCGCACCGCCATGAATCTCCGGAGATGGCTTGATGGATGGCGTTTCGTATTGCTGACTGTGTTGACGGTGGCATTCGTGCGCTGGGCGATTGAAGCAATGTTGGACGATTTCGAAGTGTCCCTGGTTATCAATGAGCCTTGGGAGCACATGCGCCTGCGTTCAAGAGCCGCGATTGGACCTGAACCACCGGGTAACGTCTGGTCCAACCAATCCAAGTCGGGCGTACGCCTACATTTCAATGATCCTGAATATGGGTTTTTAACGCCGCTGGCGCGGGACTTCACCATTAGGACTCGAAATGAGAGGGTGAAAAGCGTTCGCCTGTCTCCTCAGACGGAGCCGCTGTCTCTAGATGATGCACTAGAAGTCGTTCTGGGCTTGCATGGTCAATTGCACAAAAAAGGTTGGGTGGCTGCGCAAGTGCTTGATGATCCTGCCATTGCCGACACTCCCGAATGGCGAGCTTGGTTTCGCAACAAGACTCGACATGCCATGTCGCTCTGGCTGGCTGGCGACAGGTATCAACTGATGCTCGAACTGGAGCCTGTTAATCGTCCTCGTCGTCCGACCGACGAGCGTTACTCGATCATCCTCAGTATTGATGAACCCTGGTTATTTGATCAGACGGGATCTCATTGAGAGGTCACAGCTGTTTCATCGTTGCCGTACCCCAAATAAAAAAGGAGCCCCACCATGCCAACTCCCGCCTTCATGACCCTCGACGGCGAACACCAAGGCCTGATCAGCGAAGGTGCATTCACCGAGGCGTCGGTGGGCAACATCTATCAAAAGGGGCGTGAGGACCAAATCATGATCCAGGCCCTGAGCCACGGTATCTTCGTACCGAAAGGGTCGGGCGCAGGTCGTCGGATGCACAAGCCCTTGATCGTCACCAAGGCCATCGACAAAGCGACACCGCTGATCAACAACGCTTTATGTTCTGGAGAATTGCTAAAAATATGCCGCGTCGAGTGGTATCGCACCTCGGCTCAGGGAATCCAGGAACACTTTTATACGATGGAACTGGAAGACGCGGTGATCATCGGCGCTGAAGTGCTCATGCCGCATTGCCAGGATCCCGGTACCGCTCACCTCACTCAAGTGGAGAAAGTCCATTTCAGTTACCGGCGCATCTACTGGCGGCATGAAGTCAGTCGAACCATGGGTTCCGATGAGTGGAGCACTGAGGTGTCGGGATGAGGTTGGTCAACGAGCTCGATCTGTCCGAATGGGAGCGTCAACATGCCTGGCCCAGTGAGCAAGCGCTGGAGCTTGTGCGCCAGGCGCTGCAAGATCGGCAGCTTATCGATGGAATGGACGAGTTGCGTGCCGGCCTGTTGATCGATATCGAGAGCGAGGTGCTCGACCCGATCGAGCGGGGAGAATGGTGGCTGGTCGGGCCTGAAGCCGATTACGCTGACTGGATAATGCCGGAGCGGGCGTTTGATCCAAAGATAATGGAGCTGATGCAAAATCCGCCCGTCCAGCCCACAAGATCGCCAAGGATCTTTCGCCTCGTAGACAGCGTAACGGGTGAGCCGCTGGCGCTTCATCACTACATCGCGACGGTGGATGGGAACACGGCGCCACGCAGGACCGACGGCAAGGGCATTGCGCATCTTTTTATTTCGGCTGAAGTCCAGCAAATTTCAATGAAGGTCGCTGGCGTTTAACCCTGGCAGGGCGACTAGAATTCATCGGCGCTCGGTTGTCACAGACCTGACGCTAATTTCTGCGGATAACCCGACGACGGGTGCCGGGCAAAGGCACGTTGTTGTATGGTTGTGGTCGAACCGATGAACTCAAGTGATTGAAAGGATATCGCCATGCTGGACTGGAAGAACCGCGCGGGCAGCGCGCCTGAACGTGCCGCTGAACCGAAATCGGCTACCCGCAGTTACATCGGTGGCCTTTTGTTCAGTCGGGCGCTGGCCACGCTGATCGGCCTCTATCTGATTGTGGCCTTTGTGCTTGGCTGGTACTGGAGCCAGGAGCCGGCGCTGTTCCCGGTACAACAGAATGCTCAAGTGGCGGCCGAGAAAGAAGGCAAGCAAATGGTCATCGGCTACACCACGGTCGAAACACTCAAGACCGTCGCCGATACCTTGCTGACCAAACCGGGCGGCTACATCTCCAACGACCGTTTCCCGCCGGGCCTGTGGATGGACAACACGCCGAGCTGGGAATATGGCGTGCTGGTCCAGGTCCGCGATCTGACGCGGGCGCTGCGCAAAGACTTCGCCCGTTCGCAGTCGCAATCGGCCGAAGACGCCGATCTGGCGAAAGCCGAGCCGCGTTTCAACTTCGACAATAAAAGCTGGGTGCTGCCCTCCAGCGAGTCCGAGTATCAGGAAGGCATCAATTCCCTGAGCCGCTATCAGGCGCGTCTGTCCGACCCTTTGCAGAAAAACGCGCTGTTTTATGCTCGCGCCGACAACCTGAACAACTGGCTGGGCGATGTGGGCACCCGTTTGGGTTCGCTGTCGCAACGCCTGTCGGCCAGCGTTGGCCGGGTCAAACTGAACACCGCGCTGAAGACCGAAGTGGTCGCGCCGGGTCAGGTGCCACAGGTTGACGAGGAAATCGTCGAAACCCCGTGGATGCAGATCGACAACGTGTTCTATGAAGCTCGCGGTCAGGCCTGGGCCTTGTCCCACTTGCTGCGTGCCATCGAAGTCGACTTCGCCGATGTGCTGGCGAAGAAGAACGCGACCGTCAGCGTGCGCCAGATCATTCGTGAACTGGAAGCGTCGCAGGAACCGGTCTGGAGCCCGATGATTCTCAACGGTAGCGGCTTCGGCGTACTGGCCAACCACTCGCTGGTCATGGCCAATTACATTTCCCGGGCCAACGCCGCAGTGATCGATTTGCGTCAACTGCTCAATCAGGGCTGAGTCATGGTCGATAACGCCAGAGAGGCCGCCCATCGCGCGGCCTCGGATGCCGAACAGATCGCCTGGGTCGACGAGCAGGACAACCTGCTCGGCGCACTGGTCCGCTCGGACCTGCGCGAGCGCGGGCTGATTGGGCGCGGCACCTACATCATGCTGTTCAATTCGGTTGGCGAACTCTGCGTTCACCGGCGCACCCTGAGCAAAGCGATTTATCCGGGTTACTGGGACGTGGCGGCGGGGGGCATGGTGCTCGCCAGCGAAACCTACGCCGAATCGGCCGCCCGCGAGCTTGAAGAAGAGTTGGGCGTGAGCGGCGTGGAACTGACCGCCCATGACCATTTTTTCTTCGAAGACACCGGCAATCGTTTGTGGTGTTCGGCGTTTTCGGCGGTGTGGGACGGGCCGTTGACCCTGCAACTGGAAGAGGTGCTCGAAGCGCGCTTTTTGCCAATCGATGAAGTGCTTCGGGAAATCGACGAAAAGCCTTACTGCCCGGACTCTCTGGCCGCGTTGAAGCGCTATCTCCGGGCTCGTGGCGGGGACGTCGCAAAAGAGGCATAAATTGGCGCCGATTGGCTCTTAGCAAGTCGGCTTTTTGCCGTTACACTGCGCGACCTTTTCAAGCTGAACCGTATTGCTCTTTGTAGGAGCGAAGCTTGCTCGCGATGGACGTTAACGATAACGCGTGCATCCAGATTGTACGCATCGTCCTTGCGTTCTTCGCGAGCAAGCTTCGCTCCTACAGGGTTGTTTCGGTTCAGTAGCGCTGCCCCTGCCTGAGTGGGGCTTCGCGGTCGATGGCACCTGCCCAGGTTGCCGCGACCAGTCTTTGTCCTCCCAAGAGGATTGCCGGTGGCCAAAAAAGCCGCATCCTTCGCCGCCCTTGGTGGCCTGGTATTTTCCACCGACGCAGGTCGTCATTGCCCGGATTGCAGTAAGCCGGTGGACGCCTGTATCTGCAAACAGACCGTTATCCCGGCCGGCGACGGCATCGCTCGCGTGCGTCGCGAAAGCAAGGGCCGTGGCGGCAAGACGGTGACCACCATCACCGGCGTGCCGTTGGCTGAAGACGCGCTCAAGGACCTGGCCACCACGTTGAAGAAACGCTGTGGCACCGGTGGGGCGTTGAAAGACGGAATCATTGAGATCCAGGGCGATCATGTCGAGCTGTTGTTGGGCGAGCTGATCAAACTCGGTTTCAAGGCAAAGAAGTCCGGCGGCTAGCAGCCTCTGTGAAAACCACCCTCGGCTTGACCCGGTCCTGACTTCTTCTGGCCTGGCGTCGCCTACATGGTTTTCACAGAGCCTGTTCTGACCGGTTTCTAAACTCACTGCGGTCAGCGAGGTCTATCCCCTCGTTGACGAACCGTCATTTTCATCCTTTAGACTGCGCCGGCCTGAACCCAGGCGACGCTCTATGACTTCTTTATAGGGGACTTCAATGTCCGTACGACGCACACGCAAAGACGATGGCAGCCAATGGACAGTTGCGGACAGCCGCAGTGTTTACGGGATTCGCCATTGGGGGGCCGGGTATTTCGCGATCAATGACGCCGGTCGCGTCGAAGTTCGTCCGAACGGTCCGGCCAGTTCGCCTATCGACCTGTTCGAGCAAGTCGACCAGCTGCGTAAAAGTGGCTTGTCCTTGCCTCTGCTGGTGCGTTTCCCGGACATTCTGCAAGACCGCGTGCGTCAGCTGACCGGCGCCTTCGATGCCAACATCGAGCGCCTGGAATACCAGAGCAAGTACACCGCGCTGTACCCGATCAAGGTTAACCAGCAAGAAGCGGTGATCGAAAACATCATCGCCACGCAGAACGTGTCCATCGGCCTGGAAGCTGGCTCCAAGCCTGAGCTGCTGGCCGTGCTGGCACTGGCGCCGAAGGGCGGCACCATCGTGTGCAACGGTTACAAGGACCGCGAGTTCATTCGACTGGCGCTGATGGGCCAGAAGCTTGGCCACAACGTGTTCATCGTGATCGAGAAAGAATCCGAAGTCGGCCTGGTGATCGAAGAAGCCGCCTCGCTGAAGGTCAAGCCGCAGGTCGGCTTGCGCGTGCGCCTGTCGTCCCTGGCTTCGAGCAAGTGGGCGGACACCGGTGGCGAGAAATCCAAGTTCGGTCTGTCGGCGGCGCAACTGCTGTCGGTGGTCGAGCGTTTCCGCGCGGCGGGTCTGGACCAGGGCATTCGTCTGCTGCACTTCCACATGGGCTCGCAGATCGCCAACCTGGCGGACTACCAGCACGGTTTCAAGGAAGCGATTCGTTACTACGGCGAACTGCGCAACCTCGGCCTGCCGGTTGACCACATCGACGTCGGTGGTGGTCTGGGCGTCGACTACGACGGCACGCACTCGCGTAACGCCAGTTCGATCAACTACGACATGGACGATTACGCCGGTGTCGTGGTCGGGATGCTCAAGGAGTTCTGCGACGCGCAGAGCCTGCCGCACCCGAACATTTTCTCCGAAAGCGGCCGTTCCCTGACCGCCCACCACGCCATGCTGGTGGTGCAAGTCACCGACGTTGAAAAACACAACGACGACGTGCCGAAGATCGACAACAAGGAAGAGCTGCCGGAAACCGTGCAGTGGCTGGTTGACCTGCTCGGCCCGACCGACATCGAAATGGTCACCGAAACCTACTGGCGCGCCACTCACTACATGAGCGACGTGGCCACCCAGTACGCCGACGGCAAGCTGACCCTGGCGCAAAAAGCCCTGGCCGAGCAATGCTACTTTGCCGTGTGCCGTCGCCTGCACAACTCGTTGAAGGCGCGTCAGCGTTCGCACCGTCAGGTGCTCGACGAACTCAACGACAAGCTGGCCGACAAGTACATCTGCAACTTCTCGGTATTCCAGAGCCTGCCGGATACCTGGGCCATCGGCCAGGTCCTGCCGATCCTGCCACTGCACCGTCTCGACGAAGAGCCGCTGCGCCGCGCGGTGCTGCAAGACCTGACCTGCGACTCCGACGGCAAGATCAAGCAATACGTCGACGAGCAGAGCATCGAGACCAGCCTGCCCGTGCACGCTCTGAATGAGGGTGAAGACTACCTGCTGGGGATCTTCCTGGTCGGCGCTTACCAGGAAATTCTTGGCGACATGCACAACCTGTTCGGTGACACCGACTCGGTGAACATCTACCAGAATGCCGACGGCAGCGTGTACCACGCGGGTATCGAAACCCACGACACCATCGAAGACATGCTGCGTTACGTGCATTTGTCGCCGGAAGAGCTGATGACCCACTACCGCGACAAGTGCGCCAGTGCGCGCATCAGCGCGGCCGAGCGCACCCAGTTCCTCGACGCCCTGCGTCTGGGTCTGACCCGTTCGTCTTACCTGTCTTCCTGAGGTAAGTCGCCGTTCTCGCCAGGTTGTCTGAAAATGTTCCGCGCGCTGCGGAAATTTCAGATGACCTGGTGCGGCGGTTCTCTGTTTTCAAGCGAAACGTCCCACACTCCCGGCTATCAAAGCCATATGGTCTTCTTTTCGCGTAGGCCATTTCCTAAGTTGTACTTCGGCACTCTACTCGGCCATGTCTCTCGGCGAGAATCCCCGGCCGCCCCTCCTGTAGAGAATCGCCGATGTTCGATCCAGTCAACGAACCTTCATTTCGTCTGGATGTAGCCGGTCTGCCCGACCCTTTCGAAGTCCTGGCCTTTACCGGTAGAGAAGCGATCAGCGAGCCCTTTGTGTTCGATGTGGATCTGCTGATCAATGACCCGAAGCTGGACCTCGCGAGCCTGCTGTACCGTCCGGCCGTTTTGCATTTCGGGCCAGAGGGCAGCGCTTTCCATGGCCAACTGCATGAACTGGTCCAGCGTGACCATGGCCCGAGCGTCAGGCTTTGCCACGTGCGTCTGGGGCCGAAGCTGACGTGCCTGTCCCAGCGTTTCAGCCAGCGGATTTTCAGTACGTTGTCGGTGCCCGAGATCCTCAGCCAGGTGCTCAAGGAACACGGCATTACCGGTAAGGACCGACGCTTCGAATTGACTGGCGATTACCCGCCCCGTGATTTCTGCACGCAGTATCGGGAATCGGATCTGCAGTTTCTCCAGCGTCTGTGTGCCCAGGAACGCCTTCACTACCATTTCGAGCATCAGAGCGATGGGCATTGCGTGGTGTTCGGTGACGGCCACGGGCATTTTCGTCTCGGCGAAAACGCGGTGTTCGCGGTCGGGCAAGCTTCTCCTGCAGTGCGCCGGTTTCAGCTTCAGGCAGAGCAACGCACCGCGCAAAGTGCCGAAGGCTGCACGGACCTGCCGACGCTGCGCAGCGGTCAGTTGATGCCCTTGTCTGGCCATCCGGTCGCCGATTGGAATCATCTGTGGTTGCTGACCCATGTCGACCATCAGGGCAGTCAGGATCCATTGGCCCCGTACAGCAACCAGATCCGTGCGATTCACTGGGAGTTGCCTTTCGTCTCGCCGCATTGCGCGGTGAAACCACGGATGCACAGCCTGCAACGAGCCTGGGTGGTCGACGTGGATGAGCCACGGCCCGATCCTTCCAGACCGATTGCTGTGCAGTTTGACTGGCTCTATCAGGGTGAAGGCGCGACGCCCAGTCATTGTTGGCTGCCGTTGGCGGCTGAGCTGGAAGGGCCGACCGCCTCGCCGCTGAGCGAAGGGACCGAAGTGGTGGTGAGCTTTATCGAGGGCGATCCGGATCAGCCGCTGATTTGCGGGTTTCTTCACGCGCCGTCGTCGCTCGAAGAGGTTGAGGAGCCCAGCCCGACTGAGGACGGATCACCCCATGACGGCTTGCTGGAACTCCTGCGCTCGGGCGAGCCCTTGGTGGTGTTGTGCCTGTTGCCCGGCGGCGGCAGCTTCAGTCACTGCCCGCAGGCGCTTTGCACCTGCCGGGCGGCGACGCTGTTTGGCCAGAGCGGTGCGGCATGATTGGCGCAACCCCGCAATGGCTGTTGCTGGATGTCCCGAGTGCAGCTCAAGCGAGCGCAACACTGCATCAGGTGTTCGCGCAGGCCCAGTGGTTCTGGTTGTTCGAGGGCACCGAACTGCAGGCACTGCGCGAAGACGGCCCGGTACTCATCGACCTTCGAACGTGCCCGGCACTGGCCGAGTTGTGCTACAGCCAAACGCAGGTCTGGCGTGGCTTGCTGATCGTCAGCGAGGTGTCGTCATCGCAGTTGCTGGAGCATTTGCGCCGCATGCTCATCGTCTCTTGCGGGCTGCACCATCGGGCCTTGTTGAGTTATTACAACCCGAACACCGCCAGTTACTTTTTCGATGCCTGTGATGCCCGGGAACTGAGTCGTTGGCTGGGCCCGATCAGCCAGTTGCACTGGTTCGGCGGGACCTGGGCCGATCACGCGATCGGCAGCGAGGGCTGGCAACAGTTGCTCAACCCGGGGCTCGCCGTCAGCCCGCTGGCGGTCGAAGAAAGCCTCAGTTCACGTCAGCGCGAAACCCTGCAAACCTGCCTGCTGGAGCAGCATGCCTGGCACTGGAGCCAATCCATCGGGGCCGATTTCAGCAGCCTGTGGTCCCATGTGCAGGAAGGGCTGGCGCTGGGTTTCAGCGAGCGGCCGGTACTCGATGGCTGGTTATGGCTGCGCCTGCAGAACCCCCGAGCTTCGCTGGTGCAGCCGTTGTCGGGGCTCACGCAGCAGGAGCGCCTCGATAGCCTGCGCAAATGCTGGCAGAACAATCAGCCTCAATGAACCCGACCCGCGAACCAGCCATCGTTGTTGCGCAGCACCCAGGCGATTGTGCCGAGGGTCGCGCTGCGCAACACCATGAACAACAGGAAAGTTATCCACAGCCCGTGGTTGCCCAAACCTTGCAGCGCCCAGGCAAATGGCAGCAGCAGGATCACGGTCAGCAGCATGCCGTTGCGCATTTCCCGGGCGCGGGTTGCGCCGATGAACAGCCCGTCGAGCAAATAGCTCCAGACCGCGATCAACGGCAGCGCGGCGAGGTAGGGCAGGTAGATGAACGCCGTGTCGCGTACGTTCTGAATGTCGGTCTGCATCTCGATGAACAAGTGCCCGGCAAACAGGAACAGCACGGCAAACCCCAGGCTCGCCAACAACGACCATCCGCAAGCGACGACCAATGAACGGCGCAGGGCGTCCCGGTCGCGGGCGCCAATTGCGTGCCCGCACAGCGCTTCCACGGCATGGGCCAACCCGTCGAGCGCGTGGGCCGTCAGCAGCAAACCATTGAGCAGCAAAGCGTTGGCGGCGACCGTGGCGTCACCCAGCCGCGCACCTTGTACGGTGATCAGGAAAAACACCGATTGCAGCAACAGGCTGCGGATGAAGATGTCGCGGTTCACGGCCAGGAGTGGTCGCCAACTCTGCCACAGCGCCAACGCGGCCCAGACGATGTGACCGGGGTAGGCGCGCAGTGCCTTGCGGGTCATCAGCAGGCCGATCAGCGCGCCGGTCCATTCGGCGATCACCGAGGCCCGGGCCGCACCGACCACGCCCCATTCCAGGCCGAGGACGAACCACAGGTTCAGTGCAATGTTGACCAGGTTGGTGCTCAGTAAAATCGCCAGCGGCGCCCGGGCGTTTTGCGTGCCGAGGAACCAGCCGACCAACGCGTAACTGGCCAGCGCCGCAGGCAGACCGAACAATCGCGTGTGGAAGAATTCGCGGGTCAGTTGATCCAGTTCCGCCGAAGGTTGCATGAAGTGCAGCGCGACACCGCTCAACGGAATGCCCAGCGCACCCAAGGCAATGGCCAGTCCCATGGCCAGCAACAGGCCTTGCAACAGGATCTGCCGCAACGCCGCGCCATCCCCGCGTCCGGCGGCCTGGGCGGCAAACCCGGTGGAACCCATGCGCAGAAAGCCCATGGCCCAGGCGAGAAACGTGTACAGACTGGCCCCGACCGCGACTGCGCCCAACTGATGGGCGTGGGGCAAGTGACCGATCACCGTACTGTCGACCAGCGCCACCAGCGGCACGGAAATGTTCGAAAGAATCATGGGCGCGGCGAGCGCCCAGACCCGGCGATGGGTCGGGCGGTCGCGCCAGTCGGCAATCAGGTTGGACATGCAGGCTCCTTGGGGAGCGGGCATTGTAGCGATACATCCGGCATCTGCGCCGATCCATTGTGGGAGCGAGCCTGCTCGCGAATGCGGCGGGTCAGTAAACATTTTTATCGCCTGACACACCGCCTTCGCGAGCAGGCTCGCTCCCACAGGGAACTGAGTTGTTAATGAATTATCCAGCTAAGCAACCACAATCCCAGCAGCAACCAGATGATCCCCATGATGATCGATGCATTCATGAACGCCCGGATCGCCGACCACAACAGCATCAGCCCCAGGATCAGCGCGATGATGCTGATGATCGACGTGTCCATGCCCAGCGCGCTGGACAACCCTTCGACGAAGTTGCTACCGGCGTTGCTCAACTGATTGAACAGGCCGCTTAGGGCGTCAACGATAAAACGGATGACCGAGCCGAGCGCCTGGCCGAGCCATTCGAAAAAACTGTCTACCTGCATGTCGTTAACGTCCTGATGTAAGTGGTTGAGCCTTGGGCCAGTCATCGCAGCGCCGAGTTCCCCGATACGGCAATCGTATGAGTATGACGCAAGATTCTGCTTCGTTGATGCACTTGTAGGAGCAGAGCTTGCTCGCGAAAGCGGTGGAACATCCAACATAAATGCCGCCATTTACACCGCCATCGCGAGCAAGCTCAGCTCCTACAGGAGCTAACGCCACTTGCCATCCCCGGCCATCCCCCCGAAGCTATACGCCTTCAGGAGAGCCCGATGAACCTTGTTGAACTGACCGAACGCCTGCACGCCATCCGTGACCGCAATGACTGGCGGCAATTTCACAGCCCGAAAAACCTGGCCATGGCCGCGAGCGTGGAAATGTCCGAGCTGGTGGAGATCTTCCAGTGGCTGACCGAAGACCAGTCGCGCCAGTTGCCGGCGGACAAACTCGCCCATGCCGGGCAGGAAGTCGGCGACATCGTGCTCTATCTACTGCTGCTGTGCAGCGAGTTGGGGTTGGACATGAATGAAGTGGTGCGCAGCAAACTCGCGGACAGTGAACGGAGGTTCAGCTGATGAGCGACCGTCATTTCGATCAACTGGCGACCCGCTTCGCCGAAAAGATTTACGGTGGTGCCAAAGGTGCGATCCGTCTGGCGGTGCTTCAGGCCGACCTGGCGGAAACCCTGCCGGACCGCCCCTTGCGCGTACTCGACATTGGCGCCGGCCTGGGCCACATGTCGTTGTGGCTGGCCCAGCGCGGGCATGACGTGACACTGGCCGAACCTGCCGAACCCATGCTTGAAGGGGCGCGCCAGCGCTTTGCCGATGCAGGCCAGACGGCCACTTTTATTCAGGCGCCGTGGCAGGACCTGCTCGGTCAGCTCACCGAACCCTACGACCTGGTGCTGTGCCATGCCGTACTGGAATGGCTGGCCGAACCTCACGCGATTCTGCCGGTGCTGCATCAACTGACGAAGCAGGACGGCTGGTTATCCCTGGCGTTTTACAACCGCGATGCACTGATCTACCGCAACCTGCTCAAGGGCCACTTCCGCAAAATGCGCAAGAACGACATGGCCGGCGAAAAGCAAAGCCTGACGCCGCAACAACCCCTTGATCCGCGTGAATTGGCGGTGCAACTTGAAGGTCTGTGGCAGGTCGAAACCCAGAGCGGGGTTCGGGTTTTTCACGACTACATGCCAGTGGAGTTTCAGGCCCGCGCCGAACTGGTGGACTTGCTCGAAATGGAACTGGCCCACCGGCGTCACCCAAGTTTTGCCGGGCTTGGACGCTACCTGCACTGGATCTGTCGGCCGGTCTGATCGGAGCGCGAAATGAAACGTCGTACCGGGTTATTGGTGATCTGCCTGGGATTGGCTGCCTGCCAGGGCAGCAACCCTTATGTGGCGACGTCCAACCCCTTGCCGCCGGCACCGCCCGAGGCCGCCAACACGTTCGACCGCAGCGCCTATCCGGCCCCGCCGCGTGACTATGGCCGCTACCGCAGTTGGGCCTGGCTCAATGGGCAACTGCCGCCGGGTTCGGCGTGGGCGGACTCGGCGCAAGTCGCCGAAGCCGTGAGCAACGCCCTCGATCAGCGCGGCTTGCGCCCGCTGCACGACAATCGTCCGGCGGACCTGTTCGTCAGCGCCAATCTGCATCTGGAAACCCGCTTGCGGCAGGTTCAGGACGACTACGGTTACTACGGCGGCGGGTATGGCGGCTACAACCGCTACGGCAGCGGTTATGGCATGTACAACACGGTGCCGATCGTTCGCACCTATTCGGAACAGGTCGTGGTGGTACAGGTGGACATGTTCGATGCTCAAAGCGGTCAACCCGTCTGGAGTTCGAGCGCCGAAACCAGCAACAAAGGCAGCCAGAGTGCACGCGCCGATGCCATTCGGGAGGCTGTGGAAAAGGCCATGTCGGCGTATCCTCCTAGTTAGCTTCTGTAAAAAAGAAGCGTTTCACAGGTTCATGTCTTCAATCGGAGAATCATCATGTTCCGCCGTCTCGTTTTACTGGCAGTGGCCGCGCTCCTGACAGCTTGCGCCGCCAACCAGGTCAATCATGACTTCGACGCCAGCCGCGATTTTGCCGCCTATCGCAGCTGGAGCTGGAAAGACCCCGCCCTGCAATATCGCCCCGATGACCCACGGATCAAGAGCGACCTGACCGAACAGCGCATCCGCCAATCGGTGGCCGATCAGCTGGACCAGCGTGGCCTTCGTCCTGCCGCTGCGGGCAAAAAGGGTGATGTGAGCGTGCAAACCTACCTGATCGTCGAAGACCGTCAGCAACAAGTGACCACCAACTACGGCGGCGCTTGGGGTAACCCGTGGAATGGCTACTGGGGCGGGCCGATGTACAACGAAACCCGCAACATCAGCTACAAAGTGGCGATCATCCAGATCGACCTGCTCGACGGCAAGGACGGCAAACTGGTGTGGCGCGGCAGTGACGAACAAATCCTCAGCCGCACGCCGAACCCGTCGGACCGCAGCACAGCAATACGTGAGACGGTCGGGCGGATACTCGCCAATTACCCACCCAAATAAACCTGTAGGAGCCGGCTTGCCGGCGATGGCGATGCCAAATTCAACATAGATGTTGAGTGTTGACCCGCCATCGCCGGCAAGCCGGCTCCTACAGGGGTTTTGTTGTCTGGGCTGGCAGTTGGCAGCCAGAAAGACAAAGCCTATCCGGTGATCCGATCATCTACAGCTATCGGCAACTCAATACAGAACCGAGCGCCCTCGGCCGAGTTGCTCGCACGCAGTGTTCCACCCATGTTCTCGATGATGCCAATGCTCACCGACAACCCCAGCCCCGTACCCACACCCACCGGTTTAGTGGTGAAAAACGGTTCGAAAATCCGCTCCAGCAACTGCGGATCGATACCGCCACCGTTGTCCTCGACCCACAGTCGCACTGAATGCTCGTCACGTTCGGTGTGCAGCGAAATCCACGGTTTGAAATCCCCATCCGTTTCGCATTTGCTCAGCAATGCATCCCGCGCGTTGACCATCAGGTTAATCAGCACCTGTTCCAGCTGATCGACATTGCCACGCACCTGAACCTGGAAACCGGTCTCGCTGACCCTGAGCTCGACGCCTTTGCCTCGCAACTCCTCGGCCAGCAGCGACAGCGTGCCCCCGATGGCGTCAACCGGATTGAAGGGATGCTGCTCGGCCTCCGAGCGGCGGCCGAATACCCGCATGTGATCCACCACCCGAGCCGCACGCTGGACCTGGGCATCGATGCGGTTGAGTTTGTCGATCAGGTAGTCGACCTGCACTTCACCGCTGTCCAGGCGCTTGAGCACGTTGACGATGGCCAGACGCATCACGTTCAGCGGCTGGCTGATTTCATGCGCCAGGCCCGTGGCCATTTCGCCAAGGGTGGCCATTTTCGCGCTCTGGGCCGTCGCGGCGTCCTGTTGCTGGTTTTTGATGTCGCTGATGTCGAGCATGAAACCCACCAGCCGCCGGTCTTTGCCGACGCCCATGGCTTGCCCTTGCAGGCGATACCAGGTCGGCGTGTCGGGGTGATGCAGGCGCACGCAGAGCAATAAAGGTGTGCCGTCGTCCTGCAAGTCTTGCAGGCGACTGCGCAGCGCTTTGCGGTCGGCAGGGTGGACTTGCTCGAGCCAGGCGTGCAGCGGCATGCGTGTGCTGATCAGGTTCAGTGTGTTGGCCAGCGACGACGCCAATTGCACCTCGGCGCTGTCGCTGAAAATTTCCCACCATCCGCTGCCGAGCAAGGCTTGCAGCGATTCCAGTCGCTCCAGTTGCAGATGGTGCTGATGCTCACGCAAACGCTCCAGCAATGGCCCGGCGAGCGCGGCGGCGAGCTGCAGCCAGTCGCGCTCTCCGACGTCGGGTGCACGTTGTTGCACCGGGTAAAAACCACAGAGCAACCACGCGACCACGCCTTGGGCATCGTGGTAAGGCACCGCAAGCCCTTCGGCATTACCGAAGAGGCTGTGCAGGCGCGGGTGCTCGCCGAGGGTCAAATGCTGCGGGGCGGAGCCGTTCAAACTGTCGAGCCCGGTGCCCAGGCGTTGACCGTTTTGCCACAGCCGGGGCGCATCAAAGGCCGCGTAATGTTGGTGGATCTGCCAGCCGTCTTCCTGTTCATCCAGCAACGCCACGGCCATGCACGGGATTTGAAAACGCCGAGCCAGATGTTGCAGTTGTTCCAGCAGTACGTCGGGCAGGCGCGCCAGGCTGCACAGGCGCAACTGATCGCCGATCTGTGTCGCGAGCAACTGACAGAGTTCGCGGCTGCGCGCTTGCCGGCGTTCGTACAACAAATCGCCGATATCCAGTAACTGCAACAGCCAGGCATCGGCCAACGGCTGCACCCAGCCGCGCAGGTGCAAGGGGTGCCCGCTGAGGCTGAAAAAGTCCAGATCCAGACTTTGTCCTTGCCAGTCGGCCGGTGAGCCTTGGACGGCGAGGCTGCTGTGCGGCATGAGGTAATCGTGTAGAAGCGGCGCCTGCGCGGCGGGGTGCTGCTGGGCGAGGCCATGGCGCAGCGGACCAGCCAGATGAATGACCCGGCCTTCGGCGTCCAGGCGCATCTGTAAGCCGACACCTGGCACGCTCAGGGTGCTGGGGACTTCCGGTGGCGGCGGTGGATGGCGGTTGAGCAGACGCCCGAACAGCTTGTCCCCGGAACTCAAGGTTGCAGGCTCGAACGGGCGGCAAGGGTCGCCGGCAGATCAGGGAGCTTCAATATCCCGCCCACATAAGTGGCGCGGGAGAGATTGAAATTCAGCTCGGCGGGAATCCAGTCCAATTGCCGGCTCGGTTCCGTGGTGGCCACGGCATTTGTTTGCTTGCGGGGGAGGTTTGTTTTCATGAGTGCGTCTACCCTGACTATCACTATGTAATGTCAGCATAGAATCATTCAGCCAAAACGGACGTTTTTTACCCGATACAGTGCTTTGTCCTACTGATCAGGCTGATGCGAACGATCAGGCAACCGGTCGCCAATGCCCGATCATATGCTCCAGATCACCTGCGCCCAGCAGCTGAAAATCTCCACTGGACCCCGCCGCACTGGCGAGCAGTGTCACCTCGCCGGGCAGGCGTACCGGTTTGCGAAACTGCACGGCAATCTCGACGTTCGCCGTGGGCAAATGATCGGCAAGCGCAGCCAGCGTTCGCGCCTTGTTCCATAACCCATGGGCAATGGCCGTCGGGAAGCCGAACAGTTTGGCGCTCACCGCACTCAGGTGAATCGGGTTGTAGTCGCCGGACACTTTGGCGTATTGCCGACCGATGTCCGCCGGCGCTTTCCAGCGGGTGACTTCGCTCAACGGCAACGTCGGTGTCAGCACGTCCTCGGCCGGTTCGCCTTCGAGTTTGACCCCGCGACAGAGCATCCGGCTTTCAGCCTCCCACAACGGCCCCAACTGATCATCGAGCGTTGTCAGCAGCTCGAACGTCGCGCCCTTCGCATGGGGTTGCAGATTCTGCACCTGCACGCTGATGCGCGCGCGGTTCACGCCGCCCATGGGCCGCAAGACGCGAATGCGGTTGCTCAGGTGAATCAACCCCAGCAGCGGAAACGGAAAATCCCTGGCGGTCAGCAGTTGCATCTGCAGCGCGAACGCCAGGATGTGTGGATAAGTCGGCGGCAACAAACCGTTGTCGGCAAACCCGCAGACGTTGCGATAGGCCGCCAGGCGTTTCGGGTCAACATCGACCCAGCAACGCAAACCCGCATCGGGCAGCGTGGTGCCGGTGATCTTGCGGCGCGTAGCGGCCTGCACATACAACCCTGGCAGGCTCGGTTCGCGGTTGAGTGTGTGCCAATCGGTGATCATCGCTAAGCCCCCAAGACACTTTGTCCACAGACCCGCAGCGCTTGCCCGGTGAACGCGCCGGTGCCAGGCTGCGCCAGCCAGGCCACCGCTTCGGCAACGTCCTGCGGCAGGCCGCCCTGGCCCAGCGAACTCATGCGCCGGCCGGCCTCACGCAAGCCAAAGGGAATGTGCGCGGTCATCTGTGTTTCGATGAATCCCGGTGCCACCGCGTTGATGCTGATGCCGCGCTCATTGAGTAGAGGCGCCCAGGCTTGGGCCAGGCCGATCAAACCCGCCTTGCTCGCCGCGTAATTGGTTTGCCCGCGATTGCCGGCGATGCCGCTGATGGACGCCAGCAGAATCACCCGGCCGTTATCGTGCAAGGTGCCGCTGTCGAGCAGAGCCTTGGTCAGCACTTGCGGTGCATTGAGATTGACCGCGAGCACCGCATCCCAGAATTCCGGGGTCATGTTGGCCAGGGTTTTATCGCGGGTGATGCCGGCGTTGTGCACCACGATATCGACGCCGTCAGGCAACTGCTCGATCAACTGCGTGGCGGCGTCTTCGGCGCAGATGTCCAGGGTGATGCTGCGTCCGCCGAGGCGTGCGGCGAGGGCGTCGAGATCGGTTTTCGCCGGTGGCACGTCGAGCAGGATCACGTCGGCGCCGTCACGGGCCAGGGTTTCGGCAATCGATGCTCCGATGCCACGCGCCGCGCCGGTGACCAGCGCCTTGCGCCCCGACAACGGACGCGTCCAGTCCGTCACGGGCGTGGCGCAGGGGTTCAGGTGAATCACTTGCCCGGAGACGAACGCACTTTTGGGCGAAAGGAAAAACCGCAGCGGGCCTTCCAGTTGATCCTCGGCGCCTTCGCCGACGTGGATCAGTTGCAAGGTGCCGCCGCTGCGCAGTTCCTTGGCCAGCGAACGACTGAAGCCTTCCAGGGCTCGCTGGGCGCTGGCGGCAAACGGATCGCTCAACGTCTGCGGTGCGCGCCCGAGAATGACCAGATGCGCACAGTGATCGAGGTTTTTCATCAGCGGCTGAAAGAACTCGCGCAGTTGCTTGAGCTGATCGGTTTGCACCAGATGACTGGCGTCGAACACCACCGCCTTGAGTTTCGGGCCGTGGCCGGGAATCCACGCGGTGGCGATCGAAGGTTCGCTGCCGTAGCTGTAAATCGCATCGGTCAGGCGGTTGGCGAAGGCGCTGACTTTTTCCGCCAGCGGCCCGCCGCCGATCAGCAGCGCCCCCTCGACAGGCCGTAGCCGGCCCGCCTGCCAGCGTTCCAGCCGAACCGGCGACGGCAGCCCCAAGGCCCCGACCAGACGATGGCCGATGGATGAATTGGCGAAGTCGATATAGCGGTCAGACATGGAACGCGCTCCAGCAGCTGGGGTTCAAAGTGTGGACCACGAATGGCAATCAGTCGTTCGATCCACGAGATAAGGCCTACGCTTGGACATTGCAGATTGGTTTTATCCCGGGATTTTTATGGCGCGATCCTTGTAGGAGCGAAGCTTGCTCGCGAAGGCGGTATATCAGCTACATGGATGTCGACTGACCCAACGCCTTCGCGAGCAAGCTTCGCTCCTACAGGGGTGGCGCGCATTTGGATTTTCATCAGGAGCTTTTTCATGACTCAGCTGCGCCGCGTCGCGATCATCGGCGGTAACCGGATTCCCTTCGCACGCTCCAACGGGCCGTACGCCACCGCGAGTAACCAGGCGATGCTCACCGCCGCACTCGAAGGCCTGATCGAGCGTTTCAACCTGCACGGTTTGCGCATGGGTGAAGTGGCGGCGGGCGCGGTGCTCAAGCATTCCCGGGACTTCAACCTGACCCGCGAATGCGTGCTCGGCTCGCGGCTGTCGCCGACCACGCCGGCCTATGACATTCAGCAAGCGTGCGGCACCGGGCTGGAAGCAGCGTTGCTGGTGGCGAATAAAATCGCCCTGGGCCAGATCGAGTGCGGCATTGCCGGCGGCGTCGACACCACGTCCGACGCGCCCATCGGCATCAACGAAGGTTTGCGCAAAATCCTCCTGCAAGCCAACCGCGCCAAGACCACTGCCGACAAAATTAAAACCTTTTTGCAGCTGCGACCGGGTCATCTCGTCCCGGAATTTCCGCGCAACGGCGAACCCCGCACCGGCCTGTCGATGGGCGAACACTGCGAACTGATGGCGCAGACCTGGAACATTGCGCGCGCCGAGCAGGATCAACTGGCGCTGGAAAGTCATCAGAAAATGGCGGCCTCCTATACCGAAGGCTGGCACAACGATCTGATGACGCCATTCCTCGGCCTGACCCGCGACAACAACCTGCGCCCGGACCTGACCCTGGAAAAACTCGCGTCGCTGAAACCGGCGTTCGAGAAAAGCGCCAAAGGCACGCTGACCGCCGGCAACTCGACGCCGCTCACCGACGGCGCGTCGCTGGTGCTGCTGGGCAGCGAAGAATGGGCGAAGGAACGCGGCTTGCCGATCCTTGCGTATTTGCGCGATGGCGAGGCGGCGGCGGTGGATTTCGTCAACGGTGCCGAAGGGCTGTTGATGGCGCCGGTGTACGCGGTGCCGCGTTTGCTGGTGCGCAATGGCCTGACCTTGCAGGACTTCGATTACTACGAAATCCACGAAGCCTTCGCCGCACAAGTGCTCTGCACCTTGAAGGCCTGGGAAGACCCCGAGTACTGCAAAACCCGTCTCGGCCTCGACGCACCACTGGGTTCCATCGACCGCAGCCGGCTCAACGTCAAAGGCAGTTCACTGGCGGCGGGGCATCCGTTTGCAGCGACGGGCGGGCGCATTGTCGCCAATCTGGCCAAGCTGCTCGACGCTGCCGGAAAGGGCCGGGGGCTGATCTCGATTTGTGCGGCGGGCGGGCAGGGCGTCACCGCAATCATCGAGCGCTGAAGATTTAACTGAATAAAACCGGGAACCTGTGGGAGTGAGCCTGCTCGCGATGGCGGCGTGTCAGCCAAGAGTTTGTCGACTGACACGCCGCCATCGCGAGCAGGCTCGCTCCCACAGGGGATCACCGATATTGAATAGATGAGTGACATGGCATAACGTCCGCCTAATCAGCAACCTCGCGACACAAGGCCAGTCAATGCCGACTAACGGACAACAATCCCTCGAACGGACCATCCCGGCCCTGACCGTGTTGCCGCGTCCGTTGTACGCACGTGCCGAAAGCCTCAACGCCGGTTCATGGACGCCGTCTCACCGCCACGACTGGGTGCAATTCTCCTACGCCATCAGCGGCGTCCTCGGTGTGCACACCGCCGAGGGCAGTTTTTTTGCGCCACCGCAGTGGGGGATCTGGATTCCGGCGGATCTCGAACATCAGGTCGTGACCTCGATGCGCGCCGAAATGCGCAGCCTTTACGTGCGTCGCGAGGATTGCCAATGGGCGGACGGGCGTTGCCGGGTGCTGGAAGTGACGCCGCTGGCCCGGGAGCTGATCAAGAGTTTTTGTGCGCTGCCGGTGGAATATCCACAGGGCGACAGCCCGGAGGCGCGGCTGGTGAATGTGCTGCTGGATCAACTGGCGAATTTGCCGGAGGTCGGTTTCTCGCTGCCCCTGCCGCGCCATGAACGCTTGCTGGGCTTGTGCAACGAATTGATCGAAAACCCGGAACACAACGTGACCTTGCAGGAATGGGCACAACGATTGGGTACGTCGGAGAAGACCCTGATGCGCTTGTTCCAGCGTGAAACGGGGTTGAGTTTTCGTGGTTGGCGGCAACGGATGCGGCTGCTGTCGTCGTTGAATTTGCTGGAGGCGGGGGACAGCGTGACGAATGCGGCGTTGGCGTGTGGGTATGACTCGACGTCGGCGTTTATTGCGGCGTTTAGAGGGTTGTTCGGGTTTACGCCTGGAGAGTTGTTCAGACAGTGACGACCTCTTCGCGGGCAAGCCTCGCTCCTACAAAAACAGCGCAAAACCCTGTAGGAGCGAGGCTTGCCCGCGAATGGCCGCGAAGCGGCCACCGAGGTTCTGGATCAGGTACGGAAACGGCGAACCAACCCATCCAGCTCATTCGACAACCCGGCCAGGCTCTGCGAATCCAACCGCGCCGAGTTCGCCAGTTCTGCCACCAACTGCGCGTCGCCATGAATCTGGCTGATGTGCCGATTGATGTCTTCGGCCACCTGATGCTGCTGTTCAGCCGCCGTGGCGATCTGGGTGTTCATGTCGCGGATCACGTCCACCGATTCACGGATCTGCCCGAAGCTGCTGCGCGCCTCACCGATGCGAGTCACCGACTGCTGGGACACTTCCAGGCTCGCATGCATCTGCTGAGTCACCTGGCTGGTGCGCTTGGCGAGGTTGCCAAGCAGGCCGTCGATTTCCGCTGTGGAGTCGGCGGTGCGCTTGGCCAAGGCCCGCACTTCGTCCGCCACCACCGCAAAACCGCGACCTTGTTCACCGGCCCGTGCGGCCTCGATGGCAGCGTTCAACGCCAGCAGGTTGGTCTGTTCGGCGATTGAACGGATAGTCCCGAGAATCGACTGAATGTCGTTGCTGTCGCGCTCAAGTTGTTGCATCGACTGCGCCGACTGTTCGATTTCCTGGCTCAGGCGATCAACGCTGGTCACGGCGGCATCAATCTGTTGCTGACCTTCGCGTGCCTGGCGCTGGCCACTGTCGGCCGACTCGGCCGCCTGGCTGCACGAGCGCGCGACTTCGTTGGCGGTGGCGACCATTTCGTGGAACGCGGTCGACACCATGTCCACGGCTTCACGCTGACGTCCGGCCGCTTCGGCCATGTCGCTGGAGACCTGGGTCGAGCTCTTGGAGGTGGCGAGGATTTTGGTCGCGGCGCCGCCGATGCTTTGAATCAGGTTGCGGATCGCCGCCAGGAACTGGTTGAACCAGTTGGCCAGTTGCGCGGTTTCGTCGCTGCCACGGATTTGCAGGTTCTTGGTCAGGTCGCCTTCACCTTGGGCAATGCCTTCCAGGCCATCGGCCACACTGCGGATCGGACGCACGATGACGCTGGCGAAACTGGCGCCGACGACGGCGAAGACCACGGCCAGCACGGCGGCGATGATTGCGATCAACCAGGTCAGTTGGGTCGCGGTGCTCATCACATCGCTCTGCTTGATCAGGCCGATGAAGGTCCAGCCCAGTTGCTCGGACGGCCAGACGTTGGCCATGTAGCGCTCGCCATTGAGCTCGACTTCGACCAGGCCTTTGCCGGCCTTGGCCAGTTGCGCATAACCCTCGCCGAGGCTGCTCAGTGCCTTGAAGTTGTGTTCCGGTTGTTTCGGATCGACCAGTACGGTGCCGGAGTTTTCCAGCAGCATCAGGTAGCCGGTTTCGCCGAGCTTGATCTGTTTGACCAGTTCGGTGAGCTGTTTGAGCGACACGTCGATGCTGACCACGCCACCGTTGGTGCCCAGCTTGTTGTCGATGGTGCGTACGGTGCTGACGTAGGACGTATCATTTTCGGCCCAGTAATAGGCCTCGGTACGGAACGGCTTGCCCGGTTTGGCCTGGGCCGCCTTGTACCACGGACGCTGGCGCGGGTCGTAGTTGGCCAGCTTGGCATCGTCCGGCCACGACACGTAACCGCCGGCCGCAGTGCCGAGGATCGCGTAGGCGTAGGACGGATGGGCGTTGCCCAGGTCCTGCAGGAAGCCGAAGACTTTTTTGTCCGCCTCGCCTTGGGGAACGCTGGCGGCGTCGGCCTTCATGTAGGTCTTGAGGCTGTCGTCGGAGTTTGTGATCAGCGGTTGCTTGGCCAGGTATTCGACGTTCTGGCTGATGCCGTCGAAAAACAGTTGCATGGCATTGCTGACCTGACGGATTTCACGACCGCTGTTGTCGACGAACTCGTCCTTGGCATCACTGCGCAAGTTCAACACAACGAGGGTGGCGACCAGCACCACGGGCAGGCAGGCGATGATTGCAAACGCCCACGTCAACTTCTGTTTGATGTTCATCCGCGCTCCAGATTTTCTTGTAGGCCCACGCAGTGCAGATGACTCGCGGATTTATTGGCAGCCGTAAACGTTTTGTTGAACCCGATCCCTTGGGCACGCCATCGTTTTCTGTCGGAACGATCGTCGGACAATTCACTTTGTTACAGATGACTTCGGCTGCTAAAGGAGGAAATTGAGGGCTGTTGAAAAAAATCTTGCGAGCGGTAGGGACCGGTATGTCGGATTCTGTCGCAAATCCCCTCGCATCCCTTCTCCAACAAGTGCTGCCGGCTCGGCTATGATCCTTGGCGGTCGATGAGCATCGGCGGGTTTGCCGGGTTTTTTCGGCACATTGTGTGCATCCGCAACGTTCATAGGTCGGTAACCCCTCCCCCGAATGAGTGGATTGCCGTATAACGAATGACTTTCGCGTGTTTGGTAATAAAGGACCCACAATAAAAGCTGATGAAGACTCCAAAACGCATTGAACCCCTGATCGAGGACGGTCTGGTCGACGAGGTGCTGCGCCCACTCATGAGTGGTAAAGAAGCAGCTGTTTATGTGGTGCGCTGCGGCAACGAGTTGCGTTGCGCGAAGGTCTACAAGGAGGCGAATAAACGCAGTTTCCGCCAGGCGTCCGAGTACCAGGAAGGTCGCAAGGTACGTAACAGCCGTCAGGCTCGGGCGATGGCCAAGGGCTCCAAGTTCGGCAAGAAAGAAACCGAAGACGCCTGGCAGAACGCCGAAGTGGCGGCGCTGTTTCGTCTGGCCGGTGCGGGTGTGCGGGTTCCTCAGCCTTACGACTTCCTTGAAGGTGTGCTGCTGATGGAACTGGTGGCCGACGAGTACGGCGATGCCGCCCCGCGTCTGAACGACGTGGTGCTGGAGCCGGACCAGGCGCGCGAATATCACGCATTCCTGATCTCGCAGATCGTGCTGATGTTGTGTACCGGCCTGGTGCACGGTGACCTGTCCGAGTTCAACGTACTGTTGACGCCAACCGGCCCGGTCATCATCGACTTGCCGCAAGCGGTCGACGCGGCGGGCAACAACCACGCGTTCAGCATGCTGGAGCGTGACGTGGGCAACATGGCGTCCTACTTCGGGCGATTTGCCCCGGAGTTGAAAAAGACCAAATACGCCAAGGAAATGTGGGCCCTGTACGAAGCCGGCACCTTGCACCCGGCCAGTGTCTTGACCGGCGAGTTTGACGAACCGGAAGAGTTGGCCGACGTCGGCGGGATCATGCGCGAAATCGAGGCGGCACGCCTGGATGAAGAACGCAAACAAGCGATACGCGCAGCAGACGATGCGCCACCGAGCAAAACCGAAGAACCGCCTCCACCGTGGATGCAGTGATCGGTTGATGAAAAACCCGGCTTCGGCCGGGTTTTTTTGTTCGGGATGAAGACTCGGGACCGCGTCGTTTGGTTCGCGGGCAAGTCGGATCGCCGCACCGCTCGCTCCTACAGGTTCAACGCTGTCCTTGTAGGAGCGAGCGGTGTGGCGATCCGACTTGCCCGCGAAGACGTCAACCCAGGCAACCCAAATGTGTCATACCCACCACACTCAAGGATTGAATGTGAACACCTCCACCCGCAACGCCCGACTGATCATTGCCGCCCGTCTGGTCTCGGACTTCGGCGCGTTCCTCAACATGGTCGCCCTGGCCACCTACGTCTACCTGCTCAGCAACAGCGCCATGAGCGTCGGTATCTTCCTCGCCAGTCGCGTGGGCGGAGGGATTTTCGCCAGCCTGATCGGCACGAGTTTTTACCGCCGCTGGGCCGGGCGCTTGCCGTTGATCGCGTTCGACCTGCTGCGCGCCGGATTGCTGGGCCTGCTGCTGGTGTTGCCAGTCAGCCAGCAAGCGCTTTTGCTGCCGGTGATCGCTTTTGGCCTGGGCTTGGGCAATTCAATGTTCGCCATCGGCCTCAACAGCCAGTTGCCGCACTTGATCGATGGCGAGCAGTTGCTCAAGACCAACGCCTGGATCACCTCCGCATCGTCGGCGGCGATGGTCGGCGGAAGTCTGGTGGCCGGCTTGTTGGTGGCGGCCTTTGGTTTTGAAACGGTCTTTGCGCTGAACGTGGTCACTTACCTGCTGGCCGCGTTATTCATCCTGCCGCTGCGGTTTGCCGGACCGTCTCCCAGTGCCGGGCCCGATCATGAACGAGGCGAATGGTCAGCGCTGCGCCAAGGGCTGCGCACCACACCGGTGGTGGCCGCGATGCTCGCGGTCACCATGGCCGATACTCTGGGCAGCGCTGCACACAACGTGGGTTTGCCGATCATTTCAAAACTGCTGACACCCGAATCGGCCAGCACCACGTTGGGCCTGATGCTGGCGGTCTGGGCCAGTGGAAAATTGATCGGCGCACGGATTGCCAGTCGCCTGAAAGGCTCGGACAACGTGAACCTGGAGCGACGGTTTTTCTTCGGCGTGTTGCTGATGTCCTGCGGCTTCATCCTGATGTTCCAGCAGCAAACGCTCTACGGTTTGTTGCTGTTCTCACTGCCGGCGGGGCTGGGTGACGGCTTCTCGGAAGTCGGCCTGATGTCGCGTCTGCAACGTGAACCGGACAACCTGCGCCTGCCGATTTTCAGCTTTCTGACGTTGCTGCAAATGACCGGGTTCGGCATTGGCATGCTGGTCGCCGCGCCGTTCTATTCATGGTGGACGCCCGGCGCGGTGGTGCTGTTGTTCCACGGCATTCCCCTCACCACCTTGTTGATGGTGAAGGTGCTCGCGATCAGGGGTGAGCGGGTACGGCGCAGCAACCCGACTCAAGATTTTTGAGGATCGGGCAGTCCGGGCGGTGATCGCCCTGGCAGTGCTCGACCAGGTCCTGCAACGTGTCGCGCAACTGACCGAGTTCAAGGATTTTCTGGTTCAGCTCGTCAATGTGCTGACGAGCCAGCGCTTTCACATCGGCGCTGGCGCGTTGGCGGTCCTGCCAGAGGGTCAGCAGTTTGCCGACCTCTTCCAGGGAAAACCCCAAATCCCGCGAACGCTTGATAAAGGCCAGCGTGTGCAAGTCGTCAGCGCCGTAAACCCGGTAACCGCTGTCGGTGCGATGAGCCGCCTTGAGCAAGCCGATGGACTCGTAATAACGGATCATCTTCGCGCTCAGGCCACTTTGGCGGGCTGCTTGGCCGATGTTCATCGGTTGTCCTCCAGATCCTTGGGTTTCCAGGTTTTCAACAGTAACGCATTGCTCACCACGCTGACGCTCGACAGCGCCATCGCCGCGCCGGCCAGCACCGGGTTGAGGAAACCGAATGCGGCCAGCGGAATGCCGATCAGGTTATAAACGAAGGCCCAGAACAGGTTCTGACGAATCTTCGCGTAGGTCTTGCGACTGATGTCCAGCGCTGCCGGCACCAGTCGAGGATCGCCGCGCATCAGGGTGATGCCCGCTGCGTGCATGGCGACGTCGGTGCCGCCGCCCATGGCAATGCCGATGTCGGCGGCGGCCAGGGCCGGGGCGTCGTTGATGCCGTCACCGACCATCGCTACCACGCCGGTCTTTTTCAGTTCCGCGACAGTGGCGGCTTTGTCGGCCGGCAGTACTTCGGCGTGCACGTCGGTGATACCCAATGCCTCGGCGACCACTTTGGCGCTGCCGCGATTGTCGCCGGTCAGCAAGTGGCTGCTGATGTGGCGGGCGCTGAGTTGTTGCACCGCTTGCAGCGCGCCTGATTTGAGGGTGTCACCGAAGGCGAACAGACCCAGCACCGTCGGCGTGGGGCTTTGCTCGATCAGCCAGGACAGGGTCCGGCCTTCGGTTTCCCATGCGGTAGCAGCGTCGGCCAATGGGCCCGCGCTCAACCCGCTTTCTTCCAGCAGGCGACGATTGCCCAGCGCCAGGCGCCGACCCTCGAGATTGCCGGCAATGCCGCGCCCGGTCAGGGACTGGCTGTCGCTGACATCGGCCACGGTCAAACCGCGTTCGGCGCACGCATCCAGAACCGCCTTGGCCAATGGATGCTCACTGCCGCGTTGCAGCGCGCCGGCCATTTGCAGCAGGGCGGCTTCGTCACCGTCGATGGCGTTCAAATGGGCGATACGCGGTGCGCCCGAGGTCAGCGTGCCGGTCTTGTCGAACACCACCGCGCTGACTTCATGGGCACGTTCCAGTGCTTCGGCGTCCTTGATCAGAATCCCGTGACGCGCCGCCACACCGGTGCCGGCCATGATCGCCGTTGGCGTGGCCAACCCGAGGGCGCAAGGGCAGGCGATCACCAATACCGCGACGGCGTTGATCAGCGCGGTTTCCATCGGTGCGCCGTATAGCCACCAACCGATCAGGGTCGCCAGTGCGATCAGCAGCACCGTCGGCACAAACACCTGGCTGACTTTATCCACCAGTTTCTGGATCGGTGCTTTCGCCGCTTGCGCGTCTTCGACCAGGCGGATGATCCGCGCCAGTACGGTTTCCGCACCCAAGGCCTGGGTGCGAACCAACAAGCGACCTTCACCGTTGATGGCGCCGCCGGTGACCTTGTCGCCGGGTTGTTTCGGCACCGGCAGGCTTTCGCCGCTGATCAGTGCTTCGTCGGCATGGCTCTGGCCTTCGACCACTTCGCCGTCCACCGGGAAACGTTCGCCGGGTTTGACCAGCACCAGATCATTCAGGCGCAAAGCGCTGATCGCCACGTCCTGCTCGCGACCGTCGATGACTTGAATCGCCCGCTCCGGGCGCAAGGCTTCGAGGGCGCGAATGGCACTGGCGGTCTGGCGTTTGGCGCGGCTTTCAAGGTATTTGCCCAGCAGCACCAGCGCAATCACGACGGCGGAGGCTTCGAAATACAGGTGCGGCATGCGCCCGGCGGCGGTGGCCCATTCGTAGAGGCTCAAGCCATAACCGGCGCTGGTGCCGAGGGCGACCAGCAGGTCCATGTTGCCGGCACCGGCGCGTACGGCTTTCCATGCCGCCACATAAAAGCGTGCGCCGAAGATGAATTGCACCGGTGTGGCCAGGGCGAACTGCACCCACGCCGGGAGCATCCAGTGCACGCCGAACGGTTGCAGCAGCATCGGCAATACCAGCGGCAAGGCGAGGGCGATCGCCATGATCAACACCCAGCGTTCGCGGTGCAGGCGCTGATGTTGTGAGTCGGTTGACGGGTGTTCGACTTCCCAGACGCTGGCGTTGTAACCCGCCTTGGTCACGGCCGCGATCAGGGTTTGCGGATCGATCTGCCCGAGCAGTTCGAGGTGGGCACGTTCGTTGGCCAGGTTGACGCTGACGCTTTTGACGCCGGGCACTTTGGCCAGCGCCCGTTCGACCCGACCGACACAGGACGCGCAGGTCATGCCGTCGATGCTCAATTCCAGGCTCTGCTGCGGCACGCTGTAACCGGCTTGCTGCACCGCGTCCATCAACGCCGGCAGGCTGTCGCTGGGCGCTTGAACCCGCGCCTGCTCGGTGGCCAGGTTGACGCTGACCGCCGTGGCGCCGATGACTTTGCTCAAGGCACGCTCGACACGCCCGGCGCAACTGGCGCAGGTCATGCCGGCAATCGGCAGATCAAACGTGGTGGATTCGGACATCGGTCGCACTCCCTGTAGTAGATGTCTACAGGATCAACCTTGCCATGCTGGCAAGGTCAAGCGCAAAGATTGGCGTGGTGATATTTGTAGGAGCGAGGCTTGCCCGCGAAGGCGTCGTATCAGTCGACAAGGATGTGTCTGAAATACCGCCTTCGCGGGCAAGCCTCGCTCCTACAGGATCGTGGTGGATCAGTAGTCGAGGGCTGTCGGCTTGAGGTACATCCCTTCCTGCGTCATCGCAATCCGGAATTTCAACACATCCCCGGCCTTGAGGCTGATGTTCTGCGAGCCCGGCGCCAGCATGCCTGGGTTGCAGCCCGGCGCCTGGCCCGGCAGCAATTTCAGGCGCAGCGAAACGTTGCCTGGCGGCAGGTTGAAGGAGGTGCTTTGTTCCTGAAACAGCCGCGCCGACAGTTGATCCTGGATGTACACGCCGATTTCGCAGTTGGTCGACACTTCCAGGCGCTCGCGGGAAATGATCAATACGCCGTAATCCTCCCCGGCAGCATTGACCGAGGGCACGGCGGCGAAAAGGCTGAGGAAGCCAAACAGGCTGAGAGCTGACCAGCGCATGGCTGAATCTCCTGAAATCGAGTCATAGATGCACGCAGCTTGGCCGAGCGCGACGCCGATTGCCAGCCCGGCAGCTCACTTCAGAACTTGACCTTGCCATGGTGGCAAGCTCGAGACTGTTCGCAACCTCACTAAAGGAGTCATTCCATGCAAGTGTTCAACGTTCAAGGCATGTCCTGCGGTCACTGCGTCAAAGCCATCACTCAAGCGCTGCAAGCCAAGGATCCTGCGGCCAGCGTGCGGGTCGATCTGGCGGCAAAGGAAGTCGGCGTCGAAAGTGCGTTGACCGCGGATCAAGTGATCGCCGCGATCAGCGAGGAAGGCTACGAAGTGAAAGTCGCTTAAGGCCTGACAAAAATCCCTGTAGGAGCAGAGCTTGCTCGCGAATGCGGTGGGTCAGACGACTTTGATGTGGCTGACCCACCGCATTCGCGAGCAAGCTCTGCTCCTACAAGGGCCGGTGTTTTTTCAGGGGTTTTTAATAGTTAGCGAGCTATCGGAATGTTCAAGGCGTCGATGCGCGGCTAGACTGTGTGCCCGCCGACCTCCGTCCCACTGGATACCCGATGAACTTCCGTACCATTTTGATTCTTGGCGCACTTAGCGCTTTTGGCCCGTTGGCAATCGATTTCTATCTGCCGGCGTTTCCGGCCATGGCGCTGGCGTTCGGCACCGATGAACAGCACGTTCAACTGACGCTGGCGGCGTATTTCCTCGGTTTGTCCATCGGTCAGCTGATGTACGGCCCGGTGGCGGATCGTTTTGGTCGGCGTATTCCGTTGCTGACGGGTGTCGGTCTGTTCACCGTCGCGTCCCTGGCGTGCGCCTATGCGCCGAACCTGGAATGGCTGCTCGGTGCGCGGTTCGTCCAGGCGCTGGGCGGTTGTGCGGGGATGGTGATTTCAAGGGCGATCGTCAGTGACAAATGCGATGCGGTGGGCTCGGCGAAAGTCTTTTCACAACTGATGCTGGTCATGGGCCTGGCACCGATTCTCGCGCCGATGCTCGGCGGGTTGCTGGTCAACACCACGGGCTGGCAGTCGATCTTCCTGGTGCTGACCGGTTTCAGTGCATTGGCCGGGCTGGCCGTGGCGCTCGGCTTGCCGGAAAGCATGCCGGCGAATATGCCACGTCAGCCCTTGTCGGGAGCGCTACGTCAGTACGGTCGGCTGTTGTCGGACCCGGTGTACCTCGGCCACGCCCTGACCGGTGGTATTGCCATCGCCGGGATGTTTGCCTACATCGCCGGTTCGCCGTTCGTCTTCATCAAACTCTACGGCGTGCCGGCCGAGCACTTCGGCTGGTTGTTCGGCACCAATGCGGCGGGGTTCATTCTGGTGGCGCAGGTCAACGCACGGTTGCTGGCCAAGCGTGGCCCGGCGTTCCTGCTGGCGCGCACCGTATGGATCTACCTCGCGGCGGGCCTGACGCTGCTCGCGGTCAGTTCGCTGCACACCGAGCAATTGTGGCCGCTGCTGATTCCGCTGTTTATCTGCATCGCCAGCCTCGGTTGCATCCTGCCCAACGCCTCGGCTTGCGCCATGAACGGGCAGGGCGCGCGCGCCGGCAGTGCGTCGGCAATGCTCGGTTGCCTGCAATTCAGCGTCGCCGCCGGAGCCGCGTCGCTCGTGGGTATTTTGTACGACGGCAGCGCCATGCCGATGGCCATGGTCATCAGCCTGTGCGGAGTTCTGGTGGTGAGCATAGCGATGCTCACCCGGCGTCTGCAAAATGCCCGGGCATTGGTGAAAGCCCAGGTGTGAGGAAGGTCTCAGCCGGCAGCGCGTTGCTGCTGGACGGGAATCTGATGAGGGGCGTGCAATCGTGCTTCGAGGGTTCGGGTGAACTCGCGCGCTTCGGCTTCGCTACGGAACGTCACCGCGTGTTGGTCCAGGCGGACCTGCCACTGGGATTTTGCCAATTCTTTTATCAGGATCTTCATTGCTGACCTCCTCGGTTAAAAGATTGCATCGCAGAGGACACGATTGTAGACCCGAATACGACCACAATGATGACAGCGGTCAACCTTCGGACTGACGGTGTCGTCCATTCGGACGACACTTGTATCAATCTGTTTCAGAAGCCTTCGAGGACAATCTTGCCCTTGGATTTGCCGCTCTCCAGCAGCTCATGCGCACGTCGCAAATTCGCCGCGTTGATCGTTCCGAAGTGCTCGCCCACCGTGGTTTTCAACGTCCCGGCATCGATCAGCGCTGCCACGCGGTTGAGCAGTTTGTGTTGCTCGATCATGTCCGCGGTTTCGAACAGCGAGCGGGTGTACATGAACTCCCAATGCAGCGACAGGCTCTTGCGCTTGAGCTTGGTCACGTCCAGCGCCTTCGGGTCATCGATCAGCGCCAGTTTGCCCTGCGGCGCCAACGCCTCGACCAATTGATCCAGATGCTGATCGGTCTGGGTCAGGCTGGCGACGTGGGTCACCGAGTTCACGCCTGCACGTTTGAGCTCTTCGCTCAGCGGTTGGCTGTGATCGATCACCAGATCGGCGCCCAGCTCACGCACCCAACTTTGGGTTTGTGCACGGGACGCGGTGCCGATGACCTTCAGCCCGGTGAGCTGGCTGGCCAGTTGCGTAAGGATTGAACCGACACCGCCGGCCGCACCGACGATCAGCAAACTCTGGCCTTCATCGGTGTTGCCTTCGCGCACTTGCAGGCGTTCGAACAACAATTCCCACGCGGTGATCGCGGTCAACGGCAGCGCGGCGGCTTCGGCGAAACCGAGGGTTTTCGGCATGTGGCCGACGATCCGCTCGTCCACCACGTGCAGCTCGCTATTCCCGCCGGCGCGGGCGATGGAGCCGGCGTAGAACACCTTGTCGCCGGCCTTGAACAACGTCACTTCACTGCCGACCGACTTGACCACACCGGCCACGTCCCAGCCCAGCACTTTGGCCGCGCCACCTTCAGGCTGCACATTCTGGCGGACTTTGGTGTCCACCGGGTTGACCGAGATGGCTTTGACTTCCACCAACAGGTCGCGCGGGCCGGCAACCGGCTCTGGCAGTTCGATGTCTTGCAGGGAGTTGGTGTCGCTGATCGGCAACGAGGCGTAGTAGGCAATGGCTTTCATGAAAGGCTCCGCAAAAGTATTTAAGAAAATCAGGCCACGACGCGCAGGCGTTTGAGATCGAAATGCTCGATCAGGTCGCCGGCCGTGGCACGAAAATGCTGGATGTGTGCACTGGCGTCATGGGCTTGCAGCGCTTCGTCGCTGCTCCACTGCTCGATCATGTAGAAGGCCTGCGGATTGGCCAGGTCCTGATGCAGATCGTATTGACTGCAACCGGCTTCGGCGCGGGTCGGTTCCAGCAGTGCACGCAGGTGCTGTTCGAGGGCGTCTTGCTGACCGGTTTTGGCGATCAGGGTGGCAATGGCGGTAAACGGCTGGGACATGTTCGACTCCGATAACGGGGTGATTTCGATGGGGCAGATGATTGGCTATTTCTCTGCAAGATAAAACCCGCTAAAAGAGCAGTCTCTTTCAATATTTTTTTGATAATCGAGGCTGGAAATGCTGCGTTTCGATGACTTGCAGTTGTTTGTCCGGGCGGCGGACCTGGGCAGTCTGTCGGCGGCGGCGCGGGGGATGGACATGTCGGCGGCGGTGGCCAGTGCGGCGTTGAAGCGCATCGAACAGCAACTCGGTGCGCGGTTGCTCGCCCGCTCCACCCGCAGCCTGCGCCTGACCGCCGAGGGCGAGGGGTTTCTCGAATACGCCCGGGCGGCCCTGAGCAACCTCGATGAGGGTCGCCGCTTGCTGGCCAGCGGTCAGGACCAGGTCAGCGGAGTGTTGCAGCTGTCGGCACCGTCGGATTTCGGTCGCAACCTGTTGCTGCCGTGGCTGGACGAGTTCCAGCGCGAGCATCCGAAGCTCACGGTGCGCCTGCTGCTGGGCGACCGCATCGCCGACCTGTTCCGCCAGCCGGTGGACATCGCTCTGCGCTACGGCGAGCCGGAAGACTCAAGCCTGGTGGCGCTGCCCATCGCACCGAACAACCGCCGCGTGCTGTGTGCCGCGCCGAGCTATCTGGCCCGACACGGCGAGCCGCGGCAACTGGAGCAACTGGCGCAGCACAATTGCCTGCTGTTCATGCTTGGCAGCCGGGTTCACGATCACTGGAGTTTTCACGATGGCAAACGCGAAGTCAGCCTGACCGTCAGCGGTGACCGTTTCAGTGACGACGCCGATGTGGTGCGCCTGTGGGCCGTGGCGGGCGCCGGGATCGCCTACAAATCCTGGCTGGATGTTGCCGCCGATGTGTTGGCCGGTCGCTTGAAAGTGCTGATGCCGGAGCTGATCTGTGAGCGCGCACCGCTGAATTTGCTGTGCGCCCATCGCGCACAATTGAGTAAGCCGGTGAACCTTTTGCGGGAAATGCTCGCCAGCCGATGCGCCGGTTTAAGTAGTCAATTTCCGGTATTGGCGGTCACCGATCATTAGTCGCAGGTAAAAAGCGAAATTTCACTCAGGAACTATCACCACCAAGGGTTTTCAGAGGGCAGGAACCGACGGTTAACACGCATATACTAGCGCTCGCCTCAGGTACGCACGGTCGATCTCGCCTTGGCGAGTCCGCGTTCGAGTCGGCCAGGCCCGCAGTCGATCGCCGAGCCTTTGCAAAACCCTCAAGGCAATGGCTTGTGTGAGTGGGTGGCTTTGCCCGGGTTGTCGCGGTTTCCGCGTCTTGGCCGACGACACATTACTGGTCAAGATGTCTCTGAGCAGTAGACGAAACGATTCAACAGGGAGTGAATACATGGAACATGCACCTTGCATCAGCCAGATCGCCACGTTGCTGGCTGACCCAAAGCGCAGCGCAATGATGTGGGCCTTGATGGACGGCTCTGCGCGACAAACCGAAGAGCTGGCCTTGCTGGCCGGCCTGTCACCGTCTTCGGCCAGTGCACACCTGGGGCGTTTGTCCGCCGGAGGTCTGTTGAAAGTCGAAACCCGTGGCCGCAAGCGGTTTTTTCGCCTGGCCGCGCCCGAAGTCGGCGCTGCGATAGAAGCACTGGCCAGTGCGACGATTGCCAGCACGCCCCGGGGCATGCCGGACGTTTTCAAACGCGCCGCACCTCTCTCCAAACCTCAGGCGGCACCTTCGTCGCTGTTGCGCGCACGACTCTGCGACGATCATTTGGGGGGCACTTTGGCCGCCGATCTTTACCAGCGTTTGCTGGATACGGGCTGGATCGAACAGTTCGAGCAGCGGGTGTCGATCACCCACAAGGGCGCCACGCAATTGGCCAAGCGCGGTGTGTACGTCCAGGCGCTGGCGCACAGCACCCGTCGAGCCGCTTGCGCTTGCCCCGACTGGAGCGAAAGACGTCCGCACATGGGCGGTTCACTCGGCGCGGCGTTGCTGCAATTGTTCATGCAGTCCGGTTGGCTGAGTTTGCCGAACGATTCGCGAGCCTTGCACGTCACCGCGACGGGGCAGCGTGAAATCCATCGCTTCGCCAAGGAAACCGAGCTGGAAATGGCGTTGTAGTACACCAATGTGGGAGCGAGACCGGCTTGCCGGCGATGGCGGCGTGTCAGTGGACAAATTCGTGTCTGACACATCGCCATCGCCGGCAAGCCGGTCTCGCTCCCACAGGGGAACTGCGGAGTTTTACGGTTTGACCAACCGCGCATCCAGGCTGTTTTGCGCCAGGCGTTTGGCCTGATCCTGGGTCATGCCCAGATCGGTGTACAGCGCATGGAAGTTCTCGGTCACATACCCGCCGAAGTACGCCGGGTCGTCCGAGTTCACCGTGACTTTCACGCCGCGCTCAAGCATGTCGAGAATGTTGTGCTGGGACATGTGATCGAACACGCAGAGCTTGGTGTTCGACAACGGGCACACGGTCAACGGGATCTGCTCGTCGATGATCCGCTGCATCAGGCGCTCGTCTTCGATGGCGCGTACGCCATGGTCGATGCGCTGGATTTTCAGCAAGTCGAGGGCTTCCCAGATGTACTCGGGCGGGCCTTCTTCACCGGCGTGGGCGACGGTCAGGAAGCCTTCGTGGCGGGCGCGATCAAACACGCGCTGGAACTTGCTCGGCGGGTGACCCATTTCCGAACTGTCCAGGCCGACGGCCACAAACGCATCGCGGAACGGCAGCGCCTGATCGAGGGTTTTCTGTGCTTGTTCTTCGCTCAAGTGACGCAGGAAGCTCAGGATCAAACCGCTGGTGATGCCCAGTTGCTGCTCGCCATCCTTCAGTGCGGCGGCGATGCCGTTGAGCACCACTTCGAACGGGATGCCACGGTCGGTGTGGGTCTGCGGGTCGAAGAACGGTTCGGTGTGAATCACGTTCTGCGCCTTGCAACGCAGCAGGTAGGCCCAGGTCAGGTCGTAGAAATCCTGCGAAGTGCGCAGCACGTCGGCGCCCTGGTAATACAGGTCGAGAAACTCTTGCAGGTTGTTGAAGGCGTACGCCTTGCGCAGGGTTTCGACATCGCTCCACGGCAGGGCGATCTTGTTGCGTTCGGCCAGGGCGAACAGCAACTCGGGCTCCAGCGAGCCCTCCAGGTGCAAGTGCAGTTCTGCCTTGGGCAGGGCGTTCAGCCAATCGTACATTGTTGAAATCTCATCAGGTGCAATGCCGGCATTCTACAGGTGCTGACTGCAACAATTGGTAAAACCTGACCAAGAGGTTCATTACCCCGCCTCTTGCTCTCGCCGATAAGCATAGGTGTCGGCGAAGCGCGAGAGCAGGAATTCGGCGCAGGTGGTGGCCGGGTATTTCGCCGGGTGAAGGGCATCCTGACAACCGGGCAGGCATTCGATGCGCGTGTCGGGGTGCGGCTCGGCGAAGAACGGCATCGAATAACGGTCCACACCCAGCGGGCTTATCACCCGGTGCGGCGTCGACAGATAACGGTCGTTGCTCCAGCGCGCCATCATGTCGCCGAGGTTGACCACGAAAGTGCCTTCGATGGGCGGGGCGTCGATCCAGTCGCCTTGCACGTTACGCACTTGCAGGCCACCGGCCGCGTCCTGATACAGCAGGGTGATGCAGCCGTAATCGGTGTGGGCGCCGGCGCCTTGCTGATCTGCGGAGCTGGCGGTGTGGCGCGGCGGGTAGTGGATCATCCGCAGCACGCTGACCGGTTCATGGAAGCGCGTGTCAAAGAAGTCGCGCTCGATGTTCAGCGCCATCGTCATCGCGCGCAACAGGGTTTGAGCCAGCGCCTGCATGTCGACGTAATGCTGCTCCATCAGCGCTTCCCAACCGGGCATCGAGGGATGACGGTTGGGGCCGCGCAGCGGTTTTTCTGCCAGCACTTGCGGGTGATCGGCCGGCAGGTGCAGGCCCATGTCGAAGGTTTCTTTCAGGTCGCTGGGCTTGTTCGGGTCGAGCTGTTCGGTGGCGATGGCGCCGTAGCCGCGATGGTGTCGGGTCTGGGTGATGTCGATGCTGAGCTTTTCGGCGGCGGGCAGGGCGAAGAAGCGTCGGGCGTGATCAAGCACGGCGTCGATGCGTGCGGCACTGATCGGGTGACCCTTGATGTAGAAAAAGCCCCACTCGCGGCAGGCGCAGTCGATGCGTGTGGCGACGGATTGCCAGGCGGTCTGGTCATCGCTGTAGAGCGGGGCGATGTCGATGATGGGGAGGCTGTTCATACTGCGTTCCTGAGATGGAATGAGCTTTTGTAGGAGCTGGCTTGCCAGCGATGGCGGCGTCCTGTTCAACATTGATGTTGAATTTTATGGCCTCATCGCCGGCAAGCCGGCTCCTACAGGGGGGGGTGTTGGGCTTGAGGGTTACTTCGGTATCTCGGCCTTCATGCCTTCAACGTAGTAATTCATCGAGGCCAGTTCCGCGTTGCTCGCCGTCGCGCCCGCCGCAATTTTCTCCACGCCCGCCTGATCCTTGATCGGCCCGGTAAACGGATGCAGCGCACCGCTCTTGATGTCTGCGATGATCTGTTCGGCCTCGGCTTTCACCGGCGCCGGCACGAGGTCGCTGATCGGTAGTTCAACCGTGCCTTCCTTCAAGCCGCCCCAGTAATCCTGCGACTTCCACGCATGCTCGATCACGCTTTGGGTCGCCTGAATGTAGTGCGGAGCCCAGTCGTTGACGATCGAGGTCAACACCGCTTTCGGCCCGAAGTGCGCCATGTCCGAAGCGTAGCCCACGGCATACACCCCGCGACGCTCGGCGGCCTGGATCGGCGCCGGGCTGTCGGTGTGCTGGAACACCACATCCACGCCTTGATCGATCAACGCGTTGGCGGCGTCGGCTTCCTTGCCCGGGTCGAACCAGGAATTGACCCACACCACTTTGATCTCGGTACCGGGGTTGTATTTGTTCAGGGCCAGTTGAATGGCGTTGATGTCGCGGATCACTTCCGGAATCGGGAACGAGGCGACGTAGCCGATCTTTTTGGTCTTGGTCATTTTCGCCGCGAGGAAGCCGCCGACGTAGCGACCTTCATAGGTGCGCGCCAGGTAGGTGCCGAGGTTCTTGTCCTGCTTGTAGCCGGTGGCGTGCTCGAAGGTCACCTTGGGAAACTGTTTCGCGACTTTCAGGGTCGGGTTCATGTAGCCGAAGGAGGTGGTGAAGATCAGGTCGTAGTTGTCCTTGGCCATGTTGCGGATCACCCGCTCGGCGTCGGCGCCTTCGGCGACGTTTTCCACGTACTGGGTGGTGATCTGCGAGCCGAATTTTTCGGCCAGCGCCTTGCGTCCCTGTTCATGCTGATACGTCCAGCCATGATCACCGATCGGGCCGATGTAGACGAAGCCGACTTTCAGCGGGTCAGCGGCGCTGGCGGTCAGGCTGGCGCTCAGACCGAAGGTTGCAGCGACGGCGCACAGCAGCTTCTTCAACGGACGTTTATGCATGAATTCCCACTCCATTTTGTTTTGAGGTTGGAGGGGGTAATGCAAATTACTGACCAACAGGACAACAAATATCCGAAGCCGTGCGATGGCCTTCGCGGGCAAGCCTCGCTCCTACAGGTCGGCGTTGCTTTTGTAGGAGCGAGGCTTGCCCGCGAAGAGGCCCGCAAGGCCAATAAAGTGCACAGGCCAAACCGGCTGCCATCCACTGGTGCGCTGAGGTGTCACGAAACGCCCGCAGTCAGTCGGTGGTCAACATCACCATTGGGGCTTTAAAAAGCATCGCCGGCAAGCCGGCTCCTACAGTTATCGCGCATAACCTGTAGGAGCCGGCTTGCCGGCGAAGGCGTCCGATCAGACGCCAGCGATCAACTGCCGGGCCGCCTGGCTGTGATCGGCGATCAAGCCTTTGAGATCCAGCCCCTCAACCTGCCCGTCGATCACTCGCCACTTGCCTCCCACCATCACCCGATCCGCCCGATCCGCACCACACAACAGCAATGCCGAAACCGGGTCATGGCTACCGGAAAACCGCAGCTCATCCAGCTTGAACAACGCCAGGTCCGCCTGCTTGCCCACCGCCAGTTCACCGATATCGGTGCGCCCGAGCAAACTCGCCGAACCCTTGGTCGCCCACCCCAATACCAATTCCGGCGTGATCTTCTCGGCGCCATAACGCAGCCGCTGGATGTACAGCGCCTGACGGGTTTCGAGCATCATGTTCGACGCATCGTTGGACGCCGAGCCATCCACGCCGAGGCCCAGCAACGCGCCGGCGGCGGTCAGCTCCAGCGTCGGGCAGATGCCGGACGCGAGGCGCATGTTCGAGCTCGGGCAATGGCAAATGCCAGTGCCGGCCGCGCCGAGGCGGGCGATTTCATCCGGGTTGAAGTGGATGCCATGCGCCAGCCACGTGCGCGGGCCGAGCCAGCCGACGCTGTCCAGATAATCCACGGTGCGCAGGCCGAAGCGTTGCAGGCAGAAGTCTTCTTCGTCGAGGGTTTCCGCCAGGTGCGTGTGCAGGCGCACGTCGAGTTTGTTCGCCAGTTCGGCGCTGGCCGTCATGATTTCCGGGGTCACCGAAAACGGTGAGCACGGCGCCAGGGCGATCTGGATTTGCGCGCCATCGCCACGCTCGTGGTACTCGGCGATCAGGCGCTGACTGTCATCGAGGATCACTTCACCTTCCTGTACGGTCTGCTGCGGGGGCAGGCCACCGTCCTTCTCGCCCAGGCTCATGGAACCGCGCGTCAGCATGGCGCGCATGCCAAGGTCGCGGACGCTTTCGACTTGCACGTCTATGGCGTTTTCCAGGCCTTTCGGGAACAGGTAATGGTGATCGGCTGCGGTGGTGCAGCCGGACAGCAGCAACTCGGCCAGCGCGACTTTCGTGGCAAGGGCGAGTTTTTCAGGGGTGAGGCGTGCCCAGACCGGGTACAGGGTTTTCAGCCAAGGGAACAACGGTTGATTGACCACCGGCGCCCAGGCGCGGGTCAGGGTTTGATAGAAGTGGTGATGGGTGTTGATCAGCCCCGGCAGGATCACATGCTCGCGAGCATCGAATACTTGTCCACAGGGGGCGGACGGTTGCTGGCCGGCGGCGAGCACTTCGACGATCAAGCCGTCTTGCACAACCAGGCCGCCACGGGCATCGAGGCCATTGGCAGTGAAGATCGCGAGGGGGTTTTTTAACCAGGTACGGGTCGCAGGCATGTTGGCCGGCTCCTCTGAAAGTTGGGTTCAGGTTAGCCAGCTCAGTGATTACCCTGTCTGCTGATCCAGGGTCGCCGCGAGGACGAGGTACGCAGTGTCAAACAAAACCCAGTTGCAGGCAAGTCCGGCCAGACGACTGAACCTCGTGTGGAACGCGCACCTGTGGGAGCGAGCCTGCTCGCGATGGTGGGTCAGCTGCATCGGCGTAGACTGACACTCCATCGCGAGCAGGCTCGCTCCCACAGTGGATTGACGGCGTTTACCAGGGAATGTTTTCACCCCTGTAGTTCACGAAGTGGTGCCCGCCCTTGCCGGTGTAAGCATTCACCTGATCCACCAACCCGCGCACACTGGTTTCCACGTCGATATCGGCGCCTTCACCGCCCATGTCGGTTTTCACCCAGCCCGGATGCAGCGACAGCACCGTCAGTTTCTGATCGCCCAATTGCGTCACAAAGCTGTTGGTCATCGAGTTCAATGCCGCCTTGCTCGCCTTGTACAACGCCAGTTCCGGCGCGTCCGGCATGGTCACGCTGCCGAGCACCGAACTCATGAACGCCAGCACGCCGCTGTCCGGGCGAATCTGCCCGACAAAACGTTGTGCCAGGTTGATCGGCGCCACCGCATTGGTGAAGAACAACTGACCCACTTCAGCCAGCGTCGCACCGCCCGGCGTCTGCACGTCAGGGCCTTTTACCCCGGCATTCACGAACAACAGATCAAACACTTCGCCCTTGAGTTGCTGACTCAGGGCAATGACGGCCTGCTGATCATCCATGTCGAGTTTTTCGATCCGCACCTTGCCCAGCGCCTGCAAGGCGTCGGCGTTCTGCGGGTTGCGCACGGTGGCGGTGACTTGCCAGCCGTCGGCCAGCAGGGTTTTCACCAGACCGAGGCCCAGGCCCCGGGAGGCGCCGATGATGAGTGCGGTTTTTGCCGTGGACATGTGTGGCTTCCTTGATGAATGAGGATCACGGATTTAATGGACAACGTTGCCCGAGCCGTTGCTGCAACTCGTTGCGCAACGCGCCGAGTTCGTCCATTCGGGTTTCGATCAGTTTGAGTTTGTCTTGCAGCAATTGCGTGACGGCGCTGTCCGGATCGGGCGACCGCCACAACGCGGCGACGCTGTTGCCGATCTCGCCGAGGGTAAAGCCCAGCCGTTGAGCGGTCTTGATGTAGAGCACCAGTTGCACCATGTCATCCGGATATTCGCGATAACCGTTGGCGCTGCGTTGCGCCGCGATCAATCCGCGCTGCTCGTAGAAGCGCAGCGTGTCGCGGCTGACGGCGCTGGCCTGGGCTAATTCACCGATGCGCATGTTGATGTCTCGAGAGGGCTTGACCCTGGAGCATACTCCAGGCTTTAGGCTTGTTGCTCCCTGAATTTATGGAGCAGTGCCGATGTGGACTTCAACGCAATATCGCCGCGTGGTGCGGGGCAGCGCCTGGTATGACTTGATCGTGACGGCGGCGTTTGTCACGCCGTGGAGTTTTACTGCGTTGCATGGGTTGTTGGCGGGTTTGAGTCAGGCTTTGAATTTGCCCGGCGAACTGCCGGCGTTTGAGCCGATGCACATGTTGATGGCGAACCTGTTGGGCTCGATCGTGTGCGTGTGGTCGGTGCTGCGGATTCGTGATCCGCAGCAGGTTTATGGCCGGTATGACGCGGTGGGCAGATTCCTGTTCTCTACTTGGCAGCTCTATGCCTTGCTCCATGGCGCCAGTTCGCTGTTGGTGATTTTTCTGGTTTTTGAATTGGCGTGGGGCGTGGCTCAGGTGTTGCCAGTGCGGACGCCTTCGCGGGCAAGCCACGCTCCTACAGGATTTGCATAACACCCGTAGGAGCGAGGCTTGCCCGCGAAGGGGCCGGAGCAGACAACCCCTAATGCCCACCCTGCCAAGGCTGCCCCAACGACACCGGCGCATACAACCGTGTGCGCACGGCATCCCGCGACAGCAGCACCAACACCACAATCGTCGCGACATACGGCAGCATCGCCAGCAGACTCGACGGGATCGCCAGCCCCAACCCCTGCGCCACCAGGTGCAGGATGCTGGCGAGCCCGAACAGATACGCCCCCAGCAGCAATCGCCACACCCGCCAACTGGCAAACACCACCAGCGCCAGGGCAATCCAGCCGCGACCGGCGCTCATGTTCTCCGCCCACATCGGCGTGTAGGCCAGCGACAGATACGCCCCGGCCAAACCCGCCATCGCGCCGCCGAACAGCACCGCCAGCGTCCGTACGCCCAACACCGGCAAGCCCATCGCACTGGCCGCATCCGGGTTTTCGCCGACGGCCTGAATGATCAGCCCGACACGACTTTTCACAATCACCCACGCCACCAGCGCAAACAACGCGAACGACAGATACACCAGCAGATCCTGTGCAAACAGCATCCGCCCGATCAGCGGGATCTCGCTCAGTAAAGGGATCGCCACCGGCTCAAAACCCGCCAGCGGTTTACCGACCCACGCCGCACCGACAAAGGTCGACAGGCCCACACCAAAGATCGTCAGCGCCAACCCGGTGGCCACCTGATTGGCGTTGAACACCAGCGCCACCAACGCAAACAGCGACGACAGCAACATTCCGGCGAGCATCGCCAGCAACACGCCCAGCCACAGGTTGCCGCTGTTCAGCGCGACGATAAAACCGATCACCGCGCCAAACAGCATCATGCCTTCCTGGCCGAGGTTGAGGACGCCGCTCTTCTCACAGATCAATTCACCCAGCGCCACCAACAGCAACGGCGTGCCGCAGCGCACCATGGCGTAGAAAATATTGCTCAACAGATCGATATCCATCACAGCGCTCCTGCTTGTACGACGGTGGCTGATGCACGACGCGTCCAGCGCAAATGCAAACGCGGTCGGTAGAGAATCAGCACGTCACTGGCCAGCAGGAAAAACAGCATCATGCCCTGGAACAATTGCGTGATCGCTTGCGGCAGATTCATGCTCATCTGCGCGTTCTCGCCACCGATGTACAGCAATGCCATCAACAGGCTGGAAAACAGAATGCCGATCGGATTGAGCCGCCCGAGAAATGCCACGGTGATCGCGGCGTAGCCATAGCCGGGCGAGACTTGCGGCACCAACTGACCAATCGGCCCGGTGACTTCACACACGCCGGCCAGCCCCGCCAATCCGCCGCTGACCAACAGCGCCAGCCAGATCAGCCGTTTCTCGCGGAACCCGACAAAACCCGCCGCACGCTTGTCCAGCCCGAGCACTTTGATCTGGAACCCGACAAAGCTTTTCTGCAGCAACACCCACACCGTCACCAACGCGAGCAGGGCAAAATAAACGCCGGCATGCACCCGACCGTCCTCCATCAACAACGGCAAACGGCTGGCATCGCCGAACATCGCCGACTCCGGAAAGTTGAACCCGGCCGGATCCTTCAGTGGCCCGTGCACACAGAACAGCAGCAGGTTCAGGGCAATGTAATTGAGCATGATGCTGGTGAGGATTTCATTGGCGTTGAAGCGCGTGCGCAGCCACGCCGTCAGCCCGGCCCACGCCGCGCCGGCCAGCGTGCCGACGAGCAGGATCAACACCAATGCCCAGCGACTTTGCAGACCGATGATGTTCACCGCCAACGCACTGCCGGCCAGCGCGCCGAGCAGCAACTGGCCTTCGGCGCCGATGTTCCAGATCCGCGCCTGATACGCCACGGCCAGACCCAAGGCGCAGAGCAGAATCGGCAACGCCTTGACCAACAATTCGGAGACGCCATACAAGTCGCTGACCGGGGCGATCAGTAAGGTGTGCAAGGTCAGCAACGGGTCATGGCCTAGCGCGAGAAACAGCAGCGAGCCGCAGGCCAATGTCAGGGCCGCCGCCAGTAACGGCGAGCACCACAGCATCAAGCGCGATTGCTGGCCACGGGGTTCGAGGGAAAGCAGCATGTGAAACTCCGTTAAACCGTTGCGGGGGCAAGTGATTGAGGGGCGTCGAACTGGCCGGCCATCCAGCCGCCGACGTCGATCAGTCGGGTGTCGACGGTCGCCCTGAGCGGCGACAAGCGTCCGCTGCACAAGGCGCCGAGGCGGTCGCTGATCTGGAACAGTTCGTCGAGGTCTTCGGAGATCACCAGGATCGCTGCGCCGGCATCGCGCAAGGCAATCAGCGCTCGGTGAATGGTCGCGGCGGCGCCGACGTCCACGCCCCAGGTCGGGTGTGCGGCCACCAGCAGTTTCGGTTGCTGAAGAATCTCCCGACCGAGGATGAATTTCTGCAAGTTGCCACCGGACAGACTGCGGGCCGGCGTTTGCGCATCGGGTGTCTTGACGCCAAAGCGGCGGATGATTTCTTCGGCCAGTGCTTTGACCTTGGTCCGCCGAACCAGCCCGTTGCGCACCAGGCCTTGTTGAAAGGCGCTGAGCAGGGCGTTGTCGGCCAGGCTCAATTCCGGCACCGCACCGTGCCCCAACCGTTCGGCAGGGACGAAGGCCAAGCCGAGTTTTCGGCGGGCATCCGGCGGCAAATGAGCCACCGCTTGCCCGCCAAAACGCAGGGTTGCACCGTCATTGCGGTGCAGGCGTTGTTCGCCACTGAGCAGCGCCAGCAGCTCATCCTGGCCATTGCCTGCCACCCCGGCGATGCCGACGATTTCGCCACGGCGTACGTGCAGGTCGATGTCCTTCAGCGAGCAGCCAAACGGATCGGGGTTGTGCCACGACAATGCGCTCACGTTCAAAAATGCATCACCGCCCACGACCTTCGGATAATCGGTGATCAGATCGGCCGCTTCCCCGACCATCAACTTCGCCAGTTGCTGATCCGAGCACTGCGCCGGCACGCAATGCCCGGCCACACGACCGCCGCGCAGCACCGTGGCGCTGTGGCACAACGCGCGCACTTCACCGAGCTTGTGGCTGATAAACAGGATGCTGCAGCCCTCGGCCGCGAGCCGGCGCAGGGTGACGAACAATTCGTCGGCCTCTTGCGGGGTCAGCACCGAGGTCGGTTCATCGAGAATCAGGAGGCGGATGTCCTGCATCAGGCACCGAATGATTTCCACCCGCTGGCGTTCGCCTATCGACAGGCTGTGGACCAGTCGCTCCGGTTCCAATGCCATGCCGTAGCGCCGGGACACTTCGCGAATTTTTGGCTCAAGTTGTTTCGGTGTACCGGCGGCCGCGCCCATCGCCAGCGCAATGTTTTGCGCCACGCTGAGGGTTTCGAACAACGAGAAGTGCTGGAACACCATGCCGATTCCCAAACCGCGAGCCTGAGCCGGGTTGCGCATGGTCACGTGCTGGCCTTGCCAGATCACTTCGCCAGAATCAGCGTGGGTGACGCCGTAGATGATTTTCATCAGCGTACTTTTGCCCGCACCGTTTTCGCCGAGCAGCGCATGGATTTCGCCGGGCGCAATGCTCAGGTCGATGGCATCGTTGGCCAGGCAACCCGGGTAGCGTTTGCTGATTCTGCGCAGTTGCAGGCGAGGCGTTTGGTCGGGGATCGGCACGGGGTTGGGCATGACAGGCTCGGGTCGATGGAGTTGTGCCTGTGGATAAAGCAATTTCCTGGCCATTGAGTCAGGAAAATTGAAAATGCTTGCCGGCCAAGGCATCGGGCGCGCCGCTTCGCCACATTTCGATCCCGACGCAGCACCACATAAGGGCGAAGCAGTAGATCAGGCTCCGGTTTTGCGCAGGCCGATTTGGTCAAAAAACGAGCAACCCTTTGCAAGCCATGCCGGATATGGGGTCGCGCCAGCCATGAACGGGTTATCCACAGATTGCTCCACAGTATTTGTGCGCAAGCGCAAAGCTCGGGCATAAGCACTGAGCGGCTTTCTTCTAAAGGCGATAAACCACGCTAACTGATTGTTTTTACGTGGATTTAGTCTTTTTGAAGGCGTATTGGACAAAAAGTGAGCAATGCCCGCAAAGCCGCATGACAGAAGGGTTACAGCGGTATGTGCTCAGGTTATCCACAGCCGGGTGCACAGTAGATGTGGGCAAATACACGGGATCGATGGAAGGGCGTTGAGCGTTGTTGGTGCGCTCAGCGCTGCAACAGAATGCGCCCGCGACTCAAATCGGCCAGTTGCGTTTGCAGGGTGTTGATCTGCGCTTCGCCCATCGCCAATTTCAGCTCCACACCGTTGGCCGTGAACGTTTCCTCCACGACCAACCCGCCAAGTTCGGCCACCCGCAGTTTCACCAGCGTCAGTTCGCCAAACCCGCAGGCGCAACTCAGCGGTACGCGGCTGATCAGCTCAATTTTCGGTGCCGCTTGCAGGCACTTGTTCGCGCCGCCGCCATACGCCCGGGCGAGGCCGCCGGTGCCGAGTTGAATGCCGCCATACCAGCGGATCACCAGCACCGCGACCTGGTCGCAATCCTGTGCATCGATGGCCGCCAGAATCGGGCGCCCGGCGGTGCCGCCAGGCTCTCCGTCATCGGTGCTGCGGTATTGGGCACCGAGTTTCCACGCCCAGCAATTGTGCGTGGCGTTCAGATCGCTGTGCTGCTCGATGAACACCTGGGCTTCAGCAGGGCTGCTGATCGGTGCGGCGAAGGTGATGAAGCGGCTTTTGCGAATCTCTTCGCGGTATTCGCAAAAGTCGCTGAGGGTAAAAGGCATAAGAGTCTTAAATGGCTGGAGTCAGGCCGCAGCCTTTGAGAATGATGCGGATCAGGTTGTCGCCGGCGTCTTCCATGTCTTGCTTGGTCAACTTGGTGCGGCCGCTGACCCGGCAAATCTGCGTGGCAAAGTCGGCGTAATGCTGGGTGCTGCCCCACAACAGAAAGATCAGGTTGACCGGGTCGACCGGGTCCATTTTGCCAGCGTCGATCCACGCTTGAAACACCGCCGCCCGGCCCTGGAACCAGGCGCGGTAATCCTGGTTGAAATATTCGGTCAGGCACTCACCGCCGCTGATCACTTCCATGGCGAAGACTCGCGAGGCTTGCGGCTGGCGGCGGGAGAATTCCATCTTGGCGCGAATGTAGCGCGTCAGCGCTTCGGCCGGATCGTCCTCGGCGGTGAGGGTGTTGAAGGTGCTGTCCCACAACTGAAGGATGTTGCTCAACACCGCCACGTACAACCCCAGCTTATTGGTGAAGTAGTAATGCAGGTTCGCCTTGGGCAACCCGGCATTCAGGGCGATGGTGTTCATGCTCGTGCCTTTGAACCCGTGACGGGCGAACTCGTCTTCGGCGGCTTTGATGATGGTCTCTTCGTTCTTCTGACGAATGCGGCTGGCAGGTTTGCCGCCGTGAGCGGGGACTTCAAAGGTCATAGGCACTTCCGAACAGGTGGGTGGGTGCAACCAATGCGTTGATAGCGCAACCACAGGCTCCAGACAAGTCCCGACACGATAAAACCTGACCACCAAAATCCCTGTGGGAGCGAGCCTGCTCGCGATGGCGGCTTAACATTCAGCATTGATGGTGGCTGAACTGACGCCATCGCGAGCAGGCTCGCTCCCACAGTTTCTTCGGTTGTTCAACGGGTCGCGGCCAGGCTTTCGAGGAAGCTTTCCAGCACCAGATGCGGGCGACGTCCCTTGCGTGTCACCGATGCAAGGCTCAAGTCATAAAACCGTGCTGTCGGTTTCAGCGCACGCAAGCGCCCTTGCTGCACCCAGAGGCTGGCGTAGTGGTCCGGCAGGTAACCGATGTAGCGCCCGGTGAGAATCAGAAACGCCATGCCTTCGCGGTCTGACGCACTGGCGGTGCAATTGAGTGCCTGGTAATGCGCCTGAATCTCGGCCGGCAAGCGGAAGGTCGGGGCGATGGCGTCCTGACTGTTGAGGCGCTCATCGTCCAGTTGTTTGTCGTCGACATAAAACAACGGATGACCAACCGCGCAATACAGCAGCGAACGTTCGCTGTAGAGCGGCTGATATTCCAGCCCCGACAGGGCGCTTGCCTGCGGCACTACGCCGACATGCAAGCGGCCGTCGAGCACGCCTTGCTCGACTTCATTGGGCGCGATCATGCGGATCTGAATCTGCACGTCCGGCCCGCGCTCCTTCAATTGCGCCAACGCGTGAGTGATGCGCATGTGGGGCAGGGTGACCAGGTTGTCGGTCAGGCCGATGGTCAATTCGCCGCGCAGGTGTTGGTGCAGGCCGTTGACCTCGGTGCGGAAACTTTCCAGCGCACTCAATAGCTGCAATGCCGATTGATACACCTCGCGGCCTTCTTCGGTCAGGGAAAACCCGGCGCGACCTCGTTGGCATAGGCGCAGGCCGAGGCGCTGTTCCAGGTCGCTCATCTGCTGGCTGATCGCCGAGCGGCCGATCCCGAGCACCGACTCCGCCGCCGAGAAACCGCCGCATTCCACCACGCTGCGAAAAATCCGCAGCAAGCGGATATCAAAGTCGCTGACTTGTGCCAGCGGATCGGGGCGTCGAGTGCTCATAGTTTAGCGCTGGCCTGACTGAACGTTAGAAAAGTTGGATTTCACCGACTTTATCCCCGTGGCAATTTAGCTGCAAGAACGCTTTTCATCTCCACGCCGCTTATTGCCTTGCGAGGTTTTGCCCATGAACTTGCCTGAAAACGCCCCGAACTCCCTGGCCAGCCAGCTCAAGCTCGATGCTCACTGGATGCCCTACACCGCCAACCGAAATTTCCAGCGCGATCCGCGACTGATCGTGGCGGCTGAAGGCAGTTGGCTGACGGACGACAAGGGTCGCAAGGTCTACGATTCGCTGTCCGGTCTGTGGACCTGCGGCGCCGGGCACACCCGCAAGGAAATCCAGGACGCGGTTGCCAAGCAACTGGGCACGCTCGATTACTCGCCGGGCTTCCAGTACGGTCATCCGCTGTCGTTCCAACTGGCGGAGAAAATCACTGACCTGACGCCGGGCAATCTGAATCACGTGTTCTTCACCGACTCGGGTTCCGAGTGCGCTGACACTGCGGTGAAGATGGTCCGCGCTTACTGGCGTCTGAAAGGCCAGGCGACCAAAACCAAAATGATCGGCCGCGCCCGTGGTTACCATGGTGTGAACATCGCCGGCACCAGCCTCGGCGGCGTCAACGGCAACCGCAAAATCTTCGGTCAGGCGATGATGGACGTCGATCACCTGCCGCACACCTTGCTGGCGAGCAATGCTTACTCGCGCGGCATGCCAAAAGAGGGCGGTATCGCTCTGGCCGATGAGTTGCTCAAACTGATCGAGCTGCATGACGCTTCGAATATCGCCGCTGTATTCGTCGAGCCAATGGCCGGTTCCGCTGGCGTGCTGGTTCCGCCTGAAGGCTACCTCAAGCGTCTGCGCGAGATCTGCGATCAGCACAACATCCTGCTGGTGTTCGACGAAGTGATCACCGGTTTCGGCCGTACCGGTTCGATGTTCGGTGCTGACAGCTTCGGCGTGACCCCGGACCTGATGTGCATCGCCAAGCAAGTCACCAACGGTGCGATCCCGATGGGCGCAGTGATTGCCAGCTCCGAGATCTACCAGACCTTCATGAACCAGGCGACGCCTGAGTACGCCGTGGAATTCCCGCACGGCTACACCTATTCCGCGCACCCGGTGGCTTGCGCTGCTGGTCTTGCCGCACTCGACCTGCTGCAGAAGGAAAACCTGGTGCAGAGCGTGGCCGACGTCGCACCGCATTTCGAAAATGCACTGCACGGCCTGAAGGGCTCGAAAAACATCATCGACATTCGTAACTACGGGCTGGCCGGTGCTATCCAGATCGCGCCTCGTGACGGCGATGCCATCGTGCGTCCGTTCGAAGCGGGCATGGCACTGTGGAAAGCCGGGTTCTACGTGCGCTTCGGCGGCGACACCCTGCAGTTCGGCCCAACCTTCAACAGCAAGCCGCAAGACCTTGATCGTCTGTTTGACGCGGTCGGCGAAGTGCTGAACAAAATCGACTGATTTCCCCTTCTATATAGAGGCGCCCGTTGACGGGCGCCTGTGGACAACTTTTCTGGAGCCCCGCATGAGCCTTATCCCGCATTTGATCAACGGTGAACTGGTGACCGAAGACGGTCGCACGGCCGACGTGTTCAACCCGTCTACTGGCCAGGCGATTCACAAACTGCCATTGGCCAGCCGCGAAACCATCCAGAAAGCCATCGACTCGGCCAAGGCTGCGTTCCCGGCCTGGCGCAATACTCCGCCGGCCAAACGTGCGCAGGTAATGTTCCGCTTCAAGCAACTGCTGGAACAGAACGAAGCACGTATCGCCCAACTGATCAGCGAAGAACACGGCAAGACGCTGGAAGATGCTGCCGGTGAATTGAAGCGCGGTATCGAGAACGTCGAGTTCGCGTGTGCGGCACCGGAAATCCTCAAGGGTGAATACAGCCGTAACGTCGGCCCGAACATTGATGCCTGGTCGGACTTCCAGCCATTGGGCGTGGTCGCCGGTATTACTCCGTTCAACTTCCCGGCGATGGTGCCGCTGTGGATGTATCCGCTGGCAATCGTCTGCGGCAACTGCTTCATCCTCAAACCTTCCGAGCGTGATCCAAGCTCGACGCTGTTGATCGCTCAGTTGTTGCTGGAAGCCGGTCTGCCGAAAGGCGTGTTGAGCGTGGTGCATGGTGACAAGGCTGCAGTGGACGCGCTGATCGAAGCGCCGGAAGTCAAAGCGTTGAGCTTTGTCGGTTCGACGCCGATTGCCGAATACATCTACGCCGAAGGCACCAAGCGCGGCAAACGCGTTCAGGCACTGGGCGGCGCGAAGAACCACGCGGTGCTGATGCCGGATGCGGATCTGGATAACGCCGTCAGCGCTCTGATGGGTGCGGCGTACGGTTCTTGCGGCGAGCGTTGCATGGCGATTTCGGTAGCCGTGTGTGTTGGCGACCAGGTGGCCGATGCGTTGGTGGCCAAGCTGACTCCGCAGATCAAGGCATTGAAGATTGGCGCAGGTACCACTTGTGGTCTGGACATGGGGCCGTTGGTTACCGGTCAGGCTCGTGACAAAGTCAGTGGCTATGTAGAAGACGGCGTTGCCTCCGGTGCAACCCTGGTCGTGGATGGTCGTGGTCTGAGCGTCGCCGGTCATGAAGAAGGTTTCTTCCTGGGCGGTTGCTTGTTCGATAACGTCACGCCAGAGATGCGTATCTATAAAGAAGAGATCTTTGGGCCAGTGCTGTGCGTTGTCCGGGTGAACAGCCTGGAAGAGGCGATGCAACTGATCAACGATCACGAGTATGGCAACGGCACCTGCATCTTTACCCGTGATGGCGAGGCGGCGCGGTTGTTCTGCGATGAGATCGAAGTCGGCATGGTTGGCGTCAACGTGCCGTTGCCGGTGCCGGTGGCTTATCACAGCTTTGGCGGCTGGAAGCGTTCGCTGTTCGGCGATCTGCATGCGTATGGCCCGGATGGCGTGCGCTTCTACACCCGTCGCAAGGCCATTACTCAGCGCTGGCCACAGCGTGCGAGCCATGAAGCATCGCAATTCGCATTCCCTAGCTTGTAAGTAGAAGGGAAGAAGGCCGAGCCCCTTGGGGCTCGGTCTTCGTGTTTTCGGGCTTTTTTGACCCGTATGACAGAAATGTGAAAATAGGTGTTGACGGCAGATTCTGGAAGTCTATAATTCGCCCCACTTCCGGCGCAGTCGAAACGGAAAACTCCTTGGTAAACAAAGAGTTACGCAGTTTTCGGCAGTGAGTTGCTTCAGGTCATCGAAGCCCAGAAGGAGTTGAAAGAGCGGTGTTGTGTGGCTCTTTTAACGGTTCGATCTTCTCGGTCGAAAGCGGAGAAAAAGAGGTGTTGACAGCAGCGAGTAACGCTGTAGAATTCGCCTCCCGCTAACGAGAGATCGGAAGCGCAAGTGGTTGAAGTTGCAAAGGAAACTT
>NZ_JACVBK010000035.1:0-226 GCF_014852325.1 Pseudomonas sp. PDM01 | reverse complement strand
TTCGCCTCCCGCTAACGAGAGATCGGAAGCGCAAGTGGTTGAAGTTGCAAAGGAAACTTTGAAAACTTCTGAAAATAACCGCTTGACAGATACAGAGGACGCTGTAGAATGCGCGCCTCGGTTGAGACGAAAGATCTTAACCAACCGCTCTTTAACAACTGAATCAAGCAATTCGTGTGGGTGCTTGTGGAGTCAGACTGATAGTCAACAAGATTATCAGCATCAC
>NZ_JACVBK010000034.1:0-231 GCF_014852325.1 Pseudomonas sp. PDM01 | reverse complement strand
TTGCCCGTGAGGCTTGACCATATAACACCCAAGCAATTTGACTACTCGAAAGAGCATCAGATTGCGGTGTGTGAAGACGCAATGAACCGAAAGTTCGAGAAGCAAACACACAAACTATCGCATACCCAATTCGCTGGAACGTCGCAAGACGCGTCAGCTCAAGAATTTCTTGACGACCATAGAGCATTGGAACCACCTGATCCCATCCCGAACTCAGCAGTGAAACGATGC
>NZ_JACVBK010000033.1:0-231 GCF_014852325.1 Pseudomonas sp. PDM01 | reverse complement strand
GCATCGTTTCACTGCTGAGTTCGGGATGGGATCAGGTGGTTCCAATGCTCTATGGTCGTCAAGAAATTCTTGAGCTGACGCGTCTTACGACGTTCCAGCGAATCGGGTATGCGATAGTTTGTGTGTTTGCTTCTCGAACTTTCGGTTCATTGCGTCTTCACACACCGCAATCTGATGCTCTTTCGAGTAGTCAAATTGCTTGGGTGTTATATGGTCAAGCCTCACGGGCAA
>NZ_JACVBK010000032.1:0-231 GCF_014852325.1 Pseudomonas sp. PDM01 | reverse complement strand
GCATCGTTTCACTGCTGAGTTCGGGATGGGATCAGGTGGTTCCAATGCTCTATGGTCGTCAAGAAATTCTTGAGCTGACGCGTCTTACGACGTTCCAGCGAATCGGGTATGCGATAGTTTGTGTGTTGCTCTCGAACTTTCGGTTCATTGCGTCTTCACACACCGCAATCTGATGCTCTTTCGAGTAGTCAAATTGCTTGGGTGTTATATGGTCAAGCCTCACGGGCAATT
>NZ_JACVBK010000031.1:0-255 GCF_014852325.1 Pseudomonas sp. PDM01 | reverse complement strand
CCGGGTTGTAACCGGTGATGGTGAAGATCGCGCCGGTGTCGGTCTCGCTCGATTGCGGGAAACCTGCCGCCACGCCCGCCGTGACCACGGCGATGCCGCCCACGGTGAGGGTCAGCAGGCCATCCGGCGCGTTGACGTTGAAGGTGCCGGTCTGGGTCAGGGCCGGAGCATCCGGGTCGGTGCCGTAGGTGAGGTTTTTTTCGTAGACGGTCAGTTCACCGCCATACGCGTCAAGGCCGCTGAGGGTGACCGGGC
>NZ_JACVBK010000030.1:0-255 GCF_014852325.1 Pseudomonas sp. PDM01 | reverse complement strand
TATGCGCTTCTTCACTTGACCATATAACCCCAAGCAATCTGGTTATACTGTGAAGACGACATTCGCCGAAAATTCGCGATTAAACTCACAAATTTTACCTTAGCCTGAATAAACACCAGTGAAAGTGTTATCCAGTCTATCTTTCTATCACATACCCAAATTTTTAAAGAACGATCTAGCCAAAGACTAGAAATCAACATTCACCACCATCACGATGGAATGCTCATTTCTAAGCTTTATACAATCAGAAGCAGT